>NZ_JBITIG010000005.1:410374-546392 GCF_044458745.1 Streptomyces sp. NPDC050418 | reverse complement strand
GGGGGGGGGGGGGGGGGGGGGGGGGGGGGGGGGGGGGGGGGGGGGGGGGGGGGGGGGGGGGGGGGGGGGGGGGGGGGGGGGGGGGGGGGGGGGGGCGGGGGGGGGGGGGGGGGGGGGGGGGGGGGGGGGGGGGGGGGGGGGGGGGGGGGGGGGGGGGGGGGGGGGGGGGGGGGGGGGGGGGGGGGGCCCCCCCCCCCCCCCCCCACCCAGCATCCGAACTTCGTTCGGATCTGCTCAAGCGCCGCAGGGGCTGAGTGGTTACCGTCCGCTCAGCCGGTCCGCCCACCGGGCGAGGCGGTCCGTCGTGGCGGCGTTGGATGATGCCTCGCGGCGGTCCGCCGCCCGGTACACCGCGTACAGGCCGTGCACGCCCACCCAACGCGCGGGCTCCGGCTCCCACTTGCGGACCTTGTGGTTGACCCAGGGGAGCGTGGTGAGGTCGGTCGGGCCCGCCTGGCCCGAGTCCTGCTGGACCAGGTCGCGCAACGTACGGCCGGCGAGGTTGGCCGTCGCGACGCCCGAGCCGACGTAGCCGCCCGCCCAGCCGAGGCCCGTGGAACGGTCCAGGGTGGCGGTGGCGCACCAGTCGCGCGGGACGCCGAGGACGCCGGACCACGCGTGGTCGATGCGGAGGCCGGACAGCGACGGGAAGAAGCGGATCAGGATCTCGCGCAGGGCCTCGACCGTGGCTGCCTGTGTCCGGCCGTCGTTGTCGGTCTTCGAGCCGAAGCGGTACGGCACCCCGCGCCCGCCGAGCGCGATCCGCCCGTCCGCCGTGCGCTGGGCGTACATGTACGCGTGCGCCATGTCGCCGAGCGTCTCGCGGCCCTCCCAGCCGACCTGCGCCCACTGCTCGTCGGTGAGCGGTTCGGTCGCGATCATCGAGGAGTTCATGGGGAGCCATGAACGCTTCTCGCCCTTCAGGGCGGCCGTGAACCCTTCCGTGCAGCGCAGGACGTACGGGGCGCGGACGGTGCCGTACGGGGTGACGGCGTGCTTGGGGCGGATCTCCGTCACCGGGGTCGACTCGTGGATCGTGACGCCCAGTTCCTCGACGGCGCGGGCGAGCCCGGTGACCAGCTTGACGGGGTGGATGCGCGCGCCGTGCGGGGTCCAGGAGGAGCCGACGGCCCCGGCGATCCGGATCCGCTCGGCGGTCTCGCGCGCGCCGAGCAGCAGCCGGTCCTTCTCGCCGTACGCGAGCTCGGCCTCGTGGAAGGCCTTGAGGCGGGTCAACTGGGCGGGTGTGTACGCCACTTCGAGCACGCCGCCCCGATGGATGTCCGCGTCGATGCCCTCCGCGGCCGCCACCTCCACCACCTCCGAGACCGTGGTGTTCATCGCCTCCTGGAGGCGGACCGCGGCCTCCTTGCCGTGCAGCTTCGCGTAGCGGTCGCGGCCCGCGATGCCGTTGTAGAGCCAGCCGCCGTTGCGGCCCGAGGCGCCGTAGCCGCAGAACTTCTGCTCCAGGACGGTGATGCGCAGGAAGGGCGCGGCCTTCTTCAGGTAGTACGCCGTCCACAGCCCTGTGTATCCGCCGCCCACGATGCAGACATCGGCGCTCGTGTCGCCGGCGAGGGGCTCGCGCGGGGCGGGCAGGGGCTGGTCGGCGTACCAGAAGGAGATACCGCCGTTGACGGTGCCGCTGGTGGCCCGGGTGCTCGCTGAGGCGTCCATGGCCGGGAAGGTAGCCGATCAGGGACGGACGGCGGCAGGGCGGGGGACCTTTGCCGCCGGAGAGGGGACCTTGGCCTTCGAACGGGGCGGGCCCGCGGGGGGTCTTACCCGGGGAACGCCCCTCTCCCGGAAGGCCCGCACCATGCCCGTACCCAGGTACGCCCGCGCAAGCGCCGCCGTCTTCGCCGCCGTGCTCCTCGGCGCGTCCGCGGTGGCCTGCTCCTCGGACGGCGGTGGTGATGGCGCGGCTCCGGCCGTCCGGCCGGCCGCCGATGCCGCCCTCTTCGCCGGCCTGCCCGCGAAGCTCGCGGCCGACGGCACCACGGTGGTCGTCGGCAAGGCGGACGCACCGCACACGGTGCGCGTGTACCTGGACCCGCAGTGCCCGTACTGCGCGAAGTTCGAGACGGGCGGCGGCGAAGGTCTCGCGAAGGCCGTACGGGACGGGAAGGCGAAGGCGGAGTACACCGTCGCCTCCTTCCTCGACCAGGGCCGCGAAGGCGCCTCGACCCGCGCTGCCAACGCCCTGCGGGCCGCGCTGGACGCGGGAAAGTTCGCCGAGTACCACGCGGCCCTGTACGCGAGCCAGCCCGAGGAGGGCTCGGCGGGCGCGTACGGCACGGAGCACCTTCTGAAGATCGCCGACCAGGTGAAGGGGCTGCGCGGGGCCGCCTTCGACAAGGCGGTGAAGGACATGACGTACAAGGAGTGGGTGCGGAAGTCCGAGAAGGCCTTCGAGGCGAGCGGTGAGCGCGGGACGCCGGCGGTCCTGATCGACGGCAAGAAGCTGGAGACGCGCGAGGGGCTGTTCACGGCGGACGGGTTCCTGGAGGCGCTGGGGGCGTGATCCGCGAGGCGCCGGGGTCGTGAGCCGCGAGGCGCCGGTGGACGTAATCGGCGCGACGGACGCGGCCTCCCTCCGTACGCTCGGAGAGTGATCGACATCGAGGTCCCCGAGGAACTGGCCACCACCCAGATCAAGTACAACGGCGAGGCGGGCCGCGCGTTCATCGACGCGCTGCCGGGGCGTGCGGCGGAGTTCCTGGAGCGCTGGGACCTGCGGCCCACCGGCCCGTCGATGTACGGGATGGCCTCGCTCGTGCTGCCCGTCGAGCGCGCCGACGGCACGCGGGCCGCGCTCAAGCTGCAGCTGCTCGACGAGGAGAGCGAGGGCGAGCCCGTCGGACTGCGCGCCTGGGGCGGGGACGGGGCCGTCCATCTCCTCGACCACGACGCCGCCACCAACACCATGCTGCTCGAACGGCTCGACGAGACCCGCCACCTGTCGTCCCTCGACGACCCGCGCGAGGCCACCCGCATCCTCGCGGACCTCCTCGCCCGCCTCACCGCGCTTCCCGCACCGCCCGGCCTGCGCACCCTGGACTCGATCGCGCGGAGGATGCTCGCCGCGACCCCCGACGCCGTACGCGAACTCCCTGACGACGACCGCCGGTTGCTCCTCGCCTGCGCCTCCCAGGTGCGCGACGTGGTGGACGAACCCGGCGACCGGCTCCTGCACTGGGACCTGCACTTCGACAACATCCTCGCCGCCGACCGCGAGCCGTGGCTCGCCATCGACCCCAAACCGCTCGCGGGCGACCCGGGCTTCGACCTGATGCCCGCGCTCGACAACCTCTACGACGCGTCCGACATCCTGTGGCGCTTCGACCTCCTGACCGACCGCCTCGGCCTCGACCGCCAACGCGCGGCGGCGTGGACGCTCGGGCGCGTCCTGCAGAACTCGCTGTGGTCCTTGGAGGACGACGAATTCCACGACAACGACTTCCAGTCCCGGCAGTTGGACATCGGACGGCTGCTCCTGGACCGCCGGGTTACGGTGCGCCCATGATCCGCACCGCGACCCCTGCCGACATCCCGGTCATCCACGCGATGGTCCGCGAACTGGCCGAGTACGAGAAGGCCCTCGACGAGGCCAACGCCACCGAGGAACAACTCCACACCGCCCTCTTCGGCGACCACCCCGCCGCGTACGCCCTCATCGCCGAGGACACCGACGGCCGCCCCGCCGGCTTCTGCGTCTATTTCCTCAACTTCTCGACGTGGCGCGGAGTCCACGGCATCTACCTGGAGGACCTCTACGTCCGCCCCGAGGCGAGGGGCGGCGGCCACGGCAAGGCCCTGCTCACGGAACTGGCCCGCATCTGCGTGGAACGCGGCTACGCCCGCCTGGAGTGGTCGGTCCTCGACTGGAACGCGCCGTCGATCGCGTTCTACGAGTCACTGGGCGCGCGGCCGCAGGACGAGTGGACGGTGTACCGGCTGACGGACGAGGCGCTCAAGGCGCTGGGCGGCTGAGTGCGGGGCGGGGTGGTCCGCGGGTCAGTGCGGCATCACCCCGAGATCCGTCTCCGTCTCCTGTGGCACATGGTGCTTCGGGGCCTTCGCCGTCACCATCAGGCCCGCGACCACGCCCGCCAGGAGCATGATGCCGACCGCCCACCAGATCGCGACCGTGTAGCCGTGCACCACGCCCTCCGCGGTGACTTGGGCCTTCTGGGCGGGGTCGCGGAGGTGGGAGGCGACGTAGGTCGTCGTGGCCGTGGTGGCGATCGTGTTGAGGAGGGCTGTGCCGATGGAGCCGCCCACCTGCTGGGCCGTGTTGACCGTGGCCGAGGTGACGCCCGAGTCCTGAGGGGCCACGCCGGCGGTCGCCGTCGCGAAGACCGGCATGAACGTGAGGCCCATGCCCAGGCCCGTGAGGAGCATGCCGGGCAGGACGTGGGTGGCGTACTCGCCCTCGACGTTCAGGCCGGTGAGCAGCAGCAGGCCGAGTGAGGCGAGGAGCATGCCCGGGACCATCAGGGTGCGGGGTGCCACGTGGTGCAGGAGCCGGGCCGAGATCTGGGTCGAGCCGATGATGATCGCGGCGGTCATCGGGAGGAAGGCCAGGCCCGTCTTGACGGGGGAGTAGTGCAGGATTCCCTGCATGTAGTAGGTCAGGAAGAGGAACAGCGCGAACATGCCGATGGTCGCGAGACCCATCGTGAGGAAGCAGCCCGCGCGGTTGCGGTCCTTGATGATGTGCAGGGGGAGCAGGGGTTTCGGGGCGCGCGTCTGCCACCACACGAAGGTGGACAGGAGGACGACGGCCGCGGCGAACAGGCCGAGCACCAACGGGTCGGTCCAGCCCTTGGGTTCGGCCTCGCTGAAGCCGTAGACGAGCGCGACGAGTCCGCCGCAGCCGAGCAGGACGCCGGGCACGTCGAGCCTGGACTCGTGGTGGCCCTCGCGGTCGTGCAGGAAGGTCATCGCGCCGATGACGGCGATCACGGCGATCGGCACGTTCACGTACAGGCACCAGCGCCAGCTCAGGTACTCGGTGAGGACTCCGCCCGCGAGCAGCCCGATCGCGGAGCCGCCGCCCGCCATCGCGCCGTAGATCCCGAAGGCCTTGCCGCGTTCCCTGGGGTCGGTGAACGTCGTCGTGAGCAGCGAGAGGGCGGACGGTGAGAGCACCGCGGCGAAGACGCCCTGCAGCGCGCGGGCCCCGAACAGCATCCCGGGGCTGCCCGCCGCACCGCCGAGCGCGGAGGCGGCGGCGAAGCCGACGAGGCCGATGATGAAGGTCCGTTTGCGGCCGACCAGGTCGGCGATCCGGCCGCCGAGCAGCAGCAGACCGCCGAAGGCCAGCGTGTACGCGGTGATCACCCACTGGCGGTTGCCGTTGGTCATGCCGAGGTCGGCCTGCGCGGAGGGCAGCGCGATGTTCACGATCGTCGCGTCGAGCACGACCATCAGCTGCGCCAGCGCGATGACGACGAGGCCCCACCAGCGGGTGGGATCGGGGGACTGAAGGCCGCGTCCGGTGGTCCGTTCGGTCTCGGTCATATCCTCCAGAACAGCACGAATGGGCTAATCGTGCCTGTCCTGGGATCTTGTACGGGAGGGCCGCGAGGGGAGCGCGGCACGTGCCGTCCGGTGTCGATGTCACATTCCCGCCCCCCTCATCCGTCGGTACGGAAGAAGGCAACCGAACCGCAGGGAGAGCAGGCCATGGGGAACCGCATCACCATCATCGGCGGCGGCTTCGCCGGACTGACCGCCGCGATCACGGCCGCCGAGGCGGGTGCGCAGGTCGTCGTGCACGAGGCGCACCACACCCTCGGCGGCCGGGCCCGTACGACCGTCACCGGCCAGTTCCGTACGAACGAGGGGCCGCACGCGCTGTACAACGGCGGCCCGCACTGGGCGTGGCTCAAGCAGCGCCGGCTGCTCGGGCCGATGGCCGCGGTGCCGCCCCTCGAAGGCGCGCGCTTCCGCTTCCGGCATGGCGACGCCCTGCGCCGCATCCCGCCTCTCGCGATGCTCAAGCTGCTGCGCCGCGCCCCCGAACAGGCCCCGGTGGACATGGACTTCCTCGGCTGGGCGACCGGCGAGGTCGGCGAGGAAGGGGCGAGGGCCGCGGCCCACTACGCGGCGGTGGCGCTGTTCCACCACGACCCGGGCGGGCTCTCGGCGCGCTTCGTGCACGAGCGGCTGCGCCGTTCGACCAAGCTGCCCCCGGAGGCGCACTACCCGCGCGGCGGCTGGTCCTCGGTGATCGACCGGATGGCCGCGCACGCCTGGGACCTGGGCGTCCGCGTCGAGACGGGCTCGCGCGTGGCCGAACTCCCCGAGGACGGACCGGTCATCGTCGCCACCTCGCTCGACGCGGCCCGCCGCATCCTCGACGACGACTCCCTGTGCTGGGACAGCGGCCGTACGGCCCTGCTCGACCTGGGGCTGCGCACGCGGCGCGGCGACGCGTTCATCGTCTCGGACCTCGACGCGCCGGGCTGGGTCGAGCGCTTCACGGCCCAGGACCGTTCGCTGGCCCCGCGCGGCGAGCAGCTCATCCAGGCGCAGGTGCCGCTCGCCCCCGACGAGCCCCGCGCCGCCGCGATCGGCCGCGCGGAGCACCTGCTCGACCTGGGCTTCCCGGCCTGGCGCGAGCGCGTCACCTGGCGCCGCGAGGCCCTGGCCGCGGGCCGCACGGGAGCGGTCGACGCCCCCGGCACCACCTGGCGCGACCGCCCGGCGGTCGACCGCGGCGACGGCGTCTACCTGGCCGGCGACCAGGTCGCGGCCCCCGGCGTCCTCTCGGAGGTCTCCTTCACGAGCGGCCTGGAGGCGGCGACGCTGGCGCTGCGGTGGGTGGGGGTGCGGGGGTTGCGGGTGGCGTGAGCGGAGAGCGGGTTCACGGAAGGCTTGACCTCAATCATGGTTGAGGTTGAAAGGTGGGGTGCAGCACCAGCCGAACCCAGTCCCGTTCTCAGTCCCGCTCCAGTCCCGATCCCAGGGGGAACCCATGCACGCCATCCGCCTCCACACCTTCGGCCCCGCCGAGAACCTCACGTACGAGGAGATCGACGCCCCGGAGCCCGGCGAAGGCCAGGTGCGGATCGAGGTGGCGGCCGCCGGGGTGCACCTCCTCGACACCGCCCTGCGCGAGGGGATCCAGGGGCCCGCCCCCGCCCCGGTCGAGCTGCCGACGATCCCGGGCCGCGAGGTCGCGGGGGTCGTGGACGCCGTCGGGGCCGGGGCCCCGGCGGAGCTGGTGGGCCGGCGCGTCGTCGCGCACCTCGGCTTCGCGCCCGGCGGCTACGCCGAGTCGGCGGTCGTGGACGTTGCACGGCTGCAGGACATCCCGGACGGTCTCGACGCCGCCGAGGCCGTCGCCCTCATCGGTACGGGACGCACCGCGATGGGCATCGTCCAGTTCGCCGACCTGGGCGAGGGCTCCGTGGTCCTGATCCCCGCCGCCGCGGGCGGACTCGGCACGTTCCTCGTGCAGTACGCGAAGGACCGCGGCGCGACCGTCATCGGGCTGGCCGGAGGGTCCCGTAAGACCGATCTAGTGAAGGCGAACGGGGCCGACCTCGCCGTCGACTACAGCGATCCCCGATGGCCGGATGCCGTACGGGAGTTCTGCGGCGCGGACCGGCCCGCGACCGTCGTCTTCGACGGCGTGGGCGGCGGGACGGGGCGCGCCGCGGTCGGACTGCTCGGCGAAGGCGGGCTGCACGTCGTCTTCGGCTGGACCGAATCCGGGCTCGACGGCGGGCCGATCGAGTTCGCGGACGGGGAACTGGCAGCACGGGGCGTGGAGTCGGTCGTCGCGCTCGGCCCCGCGATGATGCAGCGGGCGGGCGGCGACAACCCCGTCCGCACCCTGGAGACCCGCGCCCTGGCCCTCGCCGCCGAGGGCGTCCTGCGCCCGGCGGTGACCCGCTTCCCCCTCGCGCAGGCGGCCGCGGCGCACCGGGCGCTGCAGGAGCGGGGGACGGTCGGGAAGGTCGTGCTCGAGCCGTAAAGGCATGGCGCCGCGGCGGGCGCGTCGCGCACGATGGCGCGCATGAGTGACACCTCCGAAGCGTCCGCGGCGCCCGTATCCGGCGAGTCGCGCAATTCCGGCACGTCGAGCAACTCCGGCGACCGGCCTGAGCGTTGGACCGGGTCCACCGTCTACCCGGACATGTGGGTCGACCCGGACGACGACCCCCGCAACCGCGACGGCGAGAGCCCCGACGGCGAGCTGCCCACGCTGCTCGATTTCCTCGAGGACTACCGCCTCACCCTGCGCCTGAAGTGCGAGGGCCTCACCCCGGAACAACTGGCCCGCCGCTCCGTGCCGCCGTCGACGATGTCCCTGCTCGGCCTCGTACGCCATCTCGCCGAGGTCGAGCGGGACTGGCGGAACTGGGTCGGTGAGGGGGAGCCGCTGCCGAAGCTGTACGGGGTGCGGGACGCGGACTTCGACGGTGCGGTCGCGGACCAGGCGGTCATCGACGCCTCGTACGCGGACCTGGAGCGCGAACAGGCCGCCATGGACCAGGCCCTGGCCGCCTTCCCCGACCTCGGGCAGCGCGTCGGCAAGGACCGGATCGCGGTCCGCGAGCTCATGGTCCACCGCATCGAGGAGTACGCCCGCCACTGCGGCCACGCGGATCTGCTGCGGGAGTGCGTGGACGGGCGTGTGGGGCAGTAGCTCGTTGGTTCGCGGGCGTTGTCAGTGCCGTGGGACACCATGGCGGCATGGCACGTAAAGCGACGACGGCACGCAAGGCGACGACCGGGGCCCGGCGGCCCGCGCTCCGGCTGCCCGCCCTGGCCGAGTTCGAGTACGGGGGTCTCGAACCGGACGGGGATTACGACGGGCTGCGGCTGCGCGGCCTGGACTTCGCGGGGCAGGACGCGCGGGGTGCGCGGTTCATGGACTGCCTCGTCGAGGAGTGCGCCCTGGACGAGGCCGCACTCCAGCACGCGCGCCTGATCGACACCCGCCTCTCGGGCGTACGGGGCGTGGGCACCGACCTCGCCGAGGCCTCGCTGCGGGACGTGGAGGTGCTCGACGCGCGCATGGGCGGGGTCCAGCTGCACGGGGCCGTGCTCGAACGGGTTGTGATCCGGGGCGGGAAGATCGACTACCTGAATCTGCGCAAGGCCCGGCTGCGGGACGTCGTCTTCGAGGGCGTCGTGCTCGCCGAGCCGGATTTCGGCGGGGCGGTCCTGGAGCGGGTCGAGTTCGTCGACTGCACGCTGAAGGCCGCCGACTTCACGGGCGTGACCATGAAGGACGTCGATCTGCGCCGCTGCGGCGAGCTGGAGATCGCCCGCGGTGTCGAGCGCCTCGCGGGGGCGACGATCTCGCCGTCCCAACTCCTGGACCTGGCACCGGTCTTCGCGGCGGCGATCGGGGTCCGGGTGGAGTCTTGAGGGGGCTTGGGGGCATTAGCCCCTGACGGACACGGCCTAGACCCGGGGAAAGCGGGACAGCAGGTCCCAGATCGCCGGGTTCTCGCCGAGGTCCTCGTGCAGGTCCACCAGGTCGGCCACCACGTCCTGCAGGAAGTCGCGGGCCTCGCGGCGCAGGACGGTGTACGAGAAGTTCAGCGGCGGGGTGCCGCCCGGCAGCCACTCCGCCTCGATGTCCACCCAGCCGAAGCGGCGCTCGAAGAGCATGCGGTCGCTGGACTCGGTGAAGTCCAGCTCCGCGTACTGGGGGCGGGCGGCGCGGCCGCCCAGCGGGTCCTCGTCGAGCCGCTCGACGATGTCGCAGAGCGCCCAGGCGAAGTCCAGCACGGGCACCCATCCCCAGGCTGTGGACAACTCCTCGTCCTTGTCCGTGTCCGCGAGATAGACGTCCCCGCAGAACAGGTCATGCCGCAGCGTCCGCACGTCCGCGCGCCGGTAGTCGGTCTGCGGGGGGTCGGGGAAGCGGGTGGAGAGGGCGTAGCCGATGTCGAGCACCAGGTGATGGTGTCATGGCCGGGCTGTACGGGGCCGTCCCCGCACCCTGCTCCGCCGCTCCGCGGCGGTGAGTGGTTCCGGGGGCTGACGCCCCCGGGCCCCCGCCGGAGAAGCGGCCCGGGCCTCGCTCCTGCCGTGCCCGCCCTGAGGTGGCCACCCGCCCGGGAGCTCAGCCCCGTCCGGCCCCGGACCGAGGGACTACCCCAGAAGCCGCTGCTCCTTCGCCACCGCCACCGCGCCGGCCCGCGTGTCCACGCCGAGCTTGTCGTAGATGCGGCCCAGGTGGGTCTTGACCGTGGCCTCGCTGATGAACAGCGCGCGGGCGATGTCGCGGTTGCCGAGGCCCTGGGCCAGCTGCTCCAGGATCTCCAGTTCGCGGTCCGTTAGCGTCGGCTGGGGGCTGCGCATCCGGGCCATCACCCGGCTCGCCACCGGCGGCGACAGCGTCGTACGGCCCTGAGCCGCGGCGTGGATCGCGGCGAACAGCTCCTCGGGCCGCTCCGCCTTCAGGAGATAGCCCGTCGCCCCCGCCCCGATCGCCCGCGTGATGTCGGCGTCCGTGTCGTACGTGGTCAGGACCAGCACGTGGACCCCGGTCGGCGCGATCCGCCGGGTCGCCTCGACGCCGTCGATGCCCGCGCCGAGCTGCAGGTCCATGAGGACCACGTCGGGCCGCAGCTTCTCGGCGAGCGCCACGGCCTCCTCGCCGCTGCCGGCCTCGCCGACGACCTCGATACGGGGCGCGCTGTCGAGCAGCGCGAGCAGCCCGGCGCGGACCACCACGTGGTCGTCGCAGAGCAGGACGCGGACGGGCGTGCCCTCGGCGGAGGGCGTACCGGCGGCGGGAGGTGTCATGGGCGGTGCTCCAGGGGGATGGCGGCGGACAGGACGGTGCCCTCGCCGGGCGCGGACTCGACGGTAAGGATGCCGCCGAGCTGGCCGGCGCGCGCGCGGATCGCGGGAAGTCCATGGCCGCGCACCCCGGTGGGGGTGACGGCGGCCGGGTCGAAACCGCGGCCGTTGTCCGCGATGTCGAGGACCACCTGGTCATCGAGGAAGGTCAGGGTGAGCGCGGCCGCCGAGGCGCCGGAGTGCTCGGTGATGTTGGCCAGCGCGCCCTGCGCGATCCGCAGGAGGGCGGACTCCACCCGGTCGGGCAGCGGCCGCGGCGGCCCGTCGACCCGGCAGCGCACGGAGAGCGTCTCGGTGCTCGACCGTTCGGCGACGCCCTGCAGCGCGGCCGCGAGCCCGCCGCCCTCGGCGAGGTCGGCCGGGGCGAGGTCGTGCACGAAGCGCCGGGCCTCGGCGAGATTGCGCTCGGCGAACGAGGCCGCCGTATGCACATGGGTACGGGCCTTGGCCGGATCCGTCTCCCAGACGCGGTCCGCGGCCTGCAGCAGCATCCGCTGCGAGGACAGGCCCTGCGCGAGGGAGTCGTGGATCTCCATGGCGAGCCGCTGCCGTTCGGCGAGCGTGCCCTCGCGGCGTTCGATCGCGGCGATCCGTTCGCTCTGGCGCCGCATGTGCACGAAGACGGCGACCGCGAGGGCCGCGACGGCGGGCGGGGCGACCAGCAGGTTCGGGTCGAAGCCGCTGGACAGTCTGAGCTGCGCGACCACCACGAACGCGGTCAGGACACCGACGAGGGCCAGCGCATGCCGTACGGGAAGGGCGCGAAGGCCGGTGTAGAGCAGCGGCACCGCGCACCACGTGAAGCTCGGGGCGAGGAGCACCAGGACGACCCAGCTGCCGACGACCGCGCCCAGCCAGAGCAGCCAGCGCGGCGTGGGGCGGGCGGAGAGCGTGGGCCCGAGGACGTACAGCAGGGCGAGCACGACGCTGCAGGCGATGACCCAGGGCGTCTGCGGGTCTCCCGGATGACGGATCAGATACCGCGCGAGGGAGGCGCCGAGCAGCGCGAAGAACGTGATGTGCATGATCCGCGCGAGCCAGCCGGCGTCCGGATCATCGCCCCTGACCTGCTCGTTTCGCACGTCGACTCCTTTTCTGACGGTCCCATGGTGGCCCGAAAGTCCCGGTCCCGCATCAACCGATCGGTTGACGGAGGCGTACGCCGTACCGCGCGCCGACGGCAGCCGGTACGTCGACGAACCGGACCGGGTTGCGGCCGCACGATGGATACCAGAGCGGGCCACCGAGTCCGACACCGACTCTCACCGGGTCACACACCCCGACTCCCAGGAGCTCACCATGAAGAAGCTTTCGCTGCGCACCCGTGTTCTGACCGGCACCGCCGTCGCCGCCACGATCGCCGCCGGCACCTTCGGCGCCGTCTCCGCGACCGCCGCGACCCCGGCCGCCAAGCCGGGCAACGCCGCCAACAAGAACGTCATGCAGACGAACCACCTCACCATCGAGGCCGCCGCCAAGGCCGCGGACGCCGCGCTGGACGAGGCGAAGAAGCAGAACCAGCGCGTCTCCGTCGCGGTCGTCGACCGCAACGGCAACACCATCCTCACCATGCGTGGCGACGGTGCGGGCCCGCAGTCGTACGAGGCCGCCGAGAAGAAGGCCTTCACGGCCGTCTCCTGGAACGCCCCGACCTCCGAGCTGGTCAAGCGTCTTGAGAACGCCCCGACCCTGAAGGACATCCCGGGCACCCTGTTCCTCGGCGGCGGCGCCCCTGTCGCCGCCAAGGGCGGCCCGATCGCGGGCATCGGTGTGGCCGGCGCCCCGTCCGGCGACATCGACGAGAAGATCGCCCAGGCCGGCGTGGCCGCGCTCAACAAGTAAGCGCGCACGAACGCAGGTTGGGGTGTGGAGGGGTGCCGCACTTGACGCGGCACCCCTCGCCCACCCCCGCAGGACCCAAACCCCCTCATATGATCGCTGGATGCCCCACGGCCCCCGCTCTCGCGGCCCCCGCCCCCACCGTCCGGCAGCACCCGCTCCCGCGGCCCGTCAGGCCGTGGGCGCCGTTGTGTCCGGGCTGCTGCTCGCGGCCTGCGCCGGCTCAGGTGTGCAGGGCACCCCGGGAGCACCCGGTCTGCGCGATCCGTACTTCCGGCTTCTCGGCAACGGCGGCTACGACGTCTCGCACTACCGGATCTCTCTCTCGTACGACCCCGGGAAGCACCGCCTCACGGGCGAGACCGTGATCACGGCCGAGGCCACCAAGGACCTGAGCGCCTTCAACCTCGACCTCGCGGGCCTCCGCGTCGAGTCCGTCTCCGTGGAGGGCCGGGCGGCCCGCTTCAACCGCGCCGCCGACGAGCTCACCGTCCGCCCCGTCGACGAGCTCCCCGAGGGGTCCGCCTTCGTCACGACGGTCCGCTACTCCGGCGCCCCGAAGACGATCACCGACGACGACGGCTCCGAGGAGGGCTGGCTGCGCACCGACGACGGCGCGCTCGCCCTCGGCGAACCGGCCGGCTCCAAGGCCTGGTTCCCCGGCAACCACCACCCGAGCGACAAGGCCGCGTACGACATCACGGTCACCGTGCCCGAGGGGCTCGAGGCGGTCTCGAACGGTGAGCTGAGGTCGCGGAAGACCGCCGACGGCCGCACCGCCTTCGCCTGGCACAGCGGCGAACCCATGGCGAGCTATCTGGCGACGGTCGCGATCGGCCCGTACGAGACCGAGTCCTCGAAGACGCGGGAGGGCCTGCCCGTCCTCACGGCCGTGGACCCCGCCGAGGCCGAGGCGAGCGAGGAGGTCCTCGCCCGGATCCCCGGGATCATCACGTGGTCCGAGCGGTACTTCGGCCCCTACCCGTTCTCCTCCGTCGGCGCGATCGTCGCCCCCGACGGCGCCGCGGGCTACGCCCTGGAGACCCAGACCAAGCCCGTCTACCCGGGCACCCCGGAGACCGAACTCGTCGTCCACGAACTCGCCCACCAGTGGTACGGCAACTCCGTCACACCCAAGTCCTGGCAGGACATGTGGCTCAACGAGGGCTTCGCCACGTACGCGGAGTGGCTCTGGGAGGAGGACGAGGGCGGCGACACCGCCCAGGAGTCCTTCGACGCCGCCTACGCCACGGATGCCGACGACGAGATCTGGTCCTACCCGCCCGCGAAGCCCACCGACGCCTCCGTCATCTCGGACGCGCCGGTCTACGTCCGCGGCGCGATGGTCCTCCACAAGCTCCGCGAGACCCTCGGCGACGAGGACTTCTTCGCCCTGGTCAAGGGCTGGGCCGCCGAGCACCGCCACGGCAACGCGGACACGGCGGACTTCACGGCGTACGCGGAGAAGCGCGCCGGGAAGAACCTGGACGCGGTGTGGGAGCCGTGGCTGTACGGGGACGGAAAGCCGGAGAACCCCTGAGGTCCGACGATCCCCGAGCAGCCCTGACCGGCCGCCTACAGCTCCTTGCGCAGCACCGCGCAAGGACGCCCCTGCGCACGGTCGACGCGCCGGCCGATCACCAGATAGCCGAGCGCCGACCAGAACGCCATCGCCCGCGGATTGTTCTCCAGCACGGCCAGCTTGACCCCCGCGTGCCCCGCCGCCCGGAACCGCTCCTCGACGAGCGACGCCAACTGCCGTCCGTATCCCTGCCGTTGGGGCGCCACCATCAGGAGGCCGATCCACGGGTCGGGATCGGCCGGATCGGGGTGGTGCGCGAGCGTCACCGCGATCCCGACCAACTGCCCCTGGCTGCGCGCGAGCAGCACCTCGCTCCCGGGGTTCTTCAGCTCCCGCGCCAGCTCGACGGCGACCTGCTCGACCCGGATGTCGTCGGGGTCGGGAAAGTCGCCGCTGAGGGAGAAGAAGTACTGGTTGGCGGCGTACAACCCGGTGATCTCGGTGAGCAGAGCACCGGGGAGCGCGCCTTCCACGGGGGTCAACTGGTCCAGGATCATGCGGCCAGCGTACGAGCCGGAGGGTTTTGTGCGGCTGTACGACAAGACCCCCGTGGTCGTCCAACGGGCCGCGCGGCCGTGCGAGACGGCCCGCGCGGCCGGGCGGGATGACCTACGCGGTCGTCCGGGGAGCCCGGATCCCGTCGATGATGCGGGTCCAGTTGTCCTTGCCGTACCCGTCCGCGATGGCGCGGGCGTAGTGCCCCTGGACCGCCTTCGGCAGGGTGGTGTCCACACCGAGCGTCGTGCTCGTGGCGACGATGTGGTCGGCGGTCGCGCCCATCATCGTCACCGTGCTGAGCTCGCCCGGGTGCTCGCCCGCGTCGAGCTGCGCGCCGACATTGCCGCTGCCCGCGGAGAGCATCGCCGGGATGCTCGACACCATCGGCAGCAGCTCCGGGAACGCCTCCGTCGCGCTGATGCCGCCCTCGCCGAGCAGCGCCGTGGCGTGCAGCAGGGAGGACAGGGTCGTCAGGAAGACGTCCAGCTGGGCCTGGTACATCAGCTGGGCCAGGCCCGGGTCCTCGCCGAGGAAGCGAGGGCCGCCGAGGAGGGCGAGGGCCGCGCGGTGCGGCTCGAAGGCGTCGGCCGGACCGCTGTAGTAGACGTACGCGGCCTCGGTGCCGACCATCGGCGCGGGCGTCATCACACCGCCGGTCACGAAGCGCGCCCCGTGCAGGGCGGCCCACTCCGCGGCCTCGCGGGCGCGGTCGGGGGTGTCCGAGCTGAGGTTGACGAGGGTGCGGCCGGACAGACCGGCGGTGGCGTCGTCGAGGATGTCGTACATCGCCTGGTAGTCGGTGAGGCTGAGGATCACCAGCTCGCTCGCGGCGAGGGCCTCGGCGGGCGTGGCGGCCAGGGTGGCGCCCTCGGCCACGACGGCGGCCGCGCGGCTCGGCGTGCGGTTCCAGACGGTGACCGGGTGACCGGCGGCGAGCAGCGTGCTGACCATGGCCTGGCCCATCGGGCCCAGACCGATCAACGTGACGGACGGCAGCGGGGACTTGGCGGCGGCGCTCATGTTCAGGCTCCTTCGGTGGTGGTGCTGGTGACAGTGGTGGTGGCGGGCGTCGCGCGGACGCTCTCGTAGATGCGGGCGAAGCCCTCGGCTCCGTGGCCCGCGGCGGTCTGACGGACGATCAGCGCCTGGACGGCGGCGATCGGCGCGGGGTTCACGCCCTCCTCCTGGCTGGCCCGCACGATGTGCGACAGGTCGGAGAAGTCGAGGCTCTGCTGACCGGGCACGGAGTAGTCGCCGCCGTCGACGACCTTGGCGAAACCGCCGAGCTCATGGGCCATCGCGGCGAGGAACGGGGACTGCCGCGCGGCGAACTCGGTGGCGCTCATCCCGGACTTGGCGGCCATCGCCGCGCCGTGGAAGAAGCCCGCGAACATCTGGTACATCCCCGACAGCATCGCCAGGTCGACCAGCGCGGCCAGACCGGCGTCGGTGCCGTGGAACTCGCTGGTCGCCCAGAGGTCGAGCGTCGGCAGCAGGCGGTCGTACGCGGTCCGCGAGCCGCTGTAGAAGATCTGGCCCGTGCGGGCGCCGATCATCGCGGGGACGGCCATGATCGCGCCGTCGAGGTAGTCGATGCCGTGCTCGGTGGCCCAACGGGCCAGCGCGCGGGACTCGTTGGGCGTCGTGGTGGTGACGTTGAGGACCGTGCGGCCGCGCAGCTCGGCGAGGACGGGGCCGAGGGTCTCACGGACCGAGGCGTCGTCGAGGAGGCAGACGACGACCACCGGGTGGGCGGTCACGGCCTCGCGGACCGTGGCCGCGGCGGTGGCGCCCCCGGCGACCAGGTCGGCGGCGCGTCCCGCGGTACGGTTCCACACGGTGACGCTGCGGCCGGCGTCGAGCAGCGCGGCGGCGAGTGCGCTGCCCATGGCGCCGAGGCCGAGCAGGGTGACACCGGAAATTTCGGGGGAGGATGCGGACGTTGACGCAGACGTTGTCTCTGGCATGACGACCATGCTGGTCAACGTGCGAAGCAGACGGAAGTACGCACTAATTACTGCGGTACTTACCTTTTGGTGAGTGAGGGGAATCCATGGCGAAGGCGCCGCGCGTAGGCCCGTACATCTGCGGCATCGATGCCGCGCTCGATGTCATCAGCGGCAAGTGGAAGGGGCTCGTGCTCTGGGAGCTGCACGTCCACGGCGTACGGCGCTTCGCCGAACTGCGCCGCGCCATCCCGGGCGTGAGCGAGAAGATGCTGGCACAGCATCTGCGCCAGATGGAAGAGGACGGCCTCGTGCACCGCACGGTCTACGCGGAGGTGCCGCCGCGGGTGGAGTACTCGATGACCGAGGCGGGCGAGACGCTCAACGAGGCGCTGCTGCCGCTCGGCGAGTGGGGCCGTGACCGGATCCGCCGCGAGGACCTCGACGTCGTGGACCCCGGGCCCTCGGTGTCGGCGGCCTCCTGACGCGTGACGCGACGCGGCCCCCGGCGGGAAGCCGGGGGCCGCGTCATGTCCGTCGGCGGAAGCCGCGTCAGAGGTTGACGCCGAAGTCCTGCGCGATGCCCGCGAGACCCGAGGCGTAGCCCTGGCCCACGGCGCGGAACTTCCACTCCGCGCCATTGCGGTAGAGCTCGCCGAAGACCATGGCGGTCTCGGTGGCCGCGTCCTCGGAGAGGTCGTAGCGCGCGATCTCGGTGCCGCCGGCCTGGTTCACGATGCGGATGTACGCGTTGCGGACCTGGCCGAAGTTCTGCGAGCGGGACTCCGCGTCGTAGATCGAGACCGGGAAGACGATCTTGTCGACCTCGGCCGGCAGGGCCGCCAGGTTGACGTTGATCGCCTCGTCGTCGCCCGCGCCCTCACCGGAGCGGTTGTCGCCGGTGTGCACGATGGACTGGTCCGGCGTCGCCTTGTTGTTGAAGAAGACGAAGTGGGCGTCCGAGAAGACCTTGCCGTCGGCCTTGACCGCGATGGCCGAGGCGTCGAGGTCGAAGTCGGTGCCGGTGGTGGTGCGGACATCCCAGCCGAGGCCCACGGTGACGGCGGTCAGTCCCGGCGCCTCCTTGGTCAGCGAGACATTGCCGCCCTTGGACAGGCTTACAGCCATGGAGGTCCCTTTCCCATTGGATGTGCGGTGCTCCGTGCTGTCACGAAGCTACCGTCACTGGACCTAACGCAGTCGGGCGCCCGGGGGTTCCACTCCCCTTTACTTTCTTTACGTTATGGGGACAAGGTCCCCGTAACTGGGTCCGAAGTGGACTAGACCTTTCCTGGGGGGACGCGCCACACTGTCCCCGTGAGACATGTCATCGCCCTGGACGTGGGCGGCACCGGAATGAAAGCCGCCCTGGTCGGGGCGGACGGCAGCCTGCTGCACGAGGCGCGTCGCCGCACCGGACGCGAGCGAGGCGCCGACGCGGTGATCGCGTCGATCCTCGACTTCGCCGCCGATCTGCGCGCGCACGGCGAGCAGCAGTACGGAAGGACCGCCGAGGCCGCGGGCGTGGCAATCCCCGGGATCGTGGACGCCGAACGCGGCGTCGCGGTCTTCGCCGCGAACCTCGGCTGGGAGAACGTCCCGCTCAGGGACCTCCTCCAGGACCGCCTCTCCCTCCCCGTCGCGCTCGGCCACGATGTCCGTACGGGCGGGCTCGCCGAGGGCCGGATCGGGGCGGGCCGGGGCGCCGACCGGTTCCTCTTCCTGCCGCTCGGCACCGGGATCGCCGGCGCCATCGGCATCGACGGCGTCATCGAGCCCGGCGCGCACGGCAGCGCGGGCGAGATCGGCCACATCGTCGTACGCCCGGACGGACCCCCCTGCGGCTGCGGCCGCCGTGGCTGTCTGGAGCGGCTCGCCAGCGCCTCGGCCGTGACGAAGGCGTGGGCCGAGGCGAGCGGCGACCCCGACGCGGACGCCGCCGACTGCGCGAAGGCCGTGGAATCCGGCGACCCGCGGGCGGCCGAGGTCTGGCAGAACGCCATCGACGGCCTCGCCGACGGCCTCGTCACCGCGATCACCCTGCTCGACCCCCGCACACTGATCATCGGTGGCGGACTGGCCGAAGCCGGGGAAACCTTGTTCACACCGCTGCGGGCGGCCATCGAGCGGCGGCTCATGTTCGAGTCGATGCCGACGATCGTCCCCGCGGCCCTCGGCGACACCGCGGGCTGCCTGGGCGCGGGACTCCTCGCCTGGGACCTCCTGGCGGCCGAGGCGACCACCGGCGACGGACCCGCCGCCGGCCCACCCGCCACCGACACCCCCGTACGCGACACGACGAAGCCCACGACGCAGTCCACCCCGGAGGTAACCACCTGATGGCCGCACGCAAGGTACTCACCGGCGCCCGGGTGGTGCTGCCCACCGGAACCGTCACCGACGGCCGGGTCATCATCGACGACGCGGGCCGGATCGCCGGCTCCGCCGAGCAGGACGCCCCGGCCGCCGACCTGTCCGGTCACTGGGTGGTCCCCGGTTTCGTGGACATCCACAACCACGGCGGCGGCGGCGCGTCCTTCACGTCCGGCACCGTGGACGACGTGCTCAAGGGCGTGCGCACCCACCGCGAGCACGGCACCACGACCCTGGTGGCCTCCACCGTCACCGGCGACATGGACTTCCTCGCGCAGCGCGCCGGACTGCTCTCCGAGCTGGCCGAGCAGGGCGAGATCGCGGGCATCCACTTCGAGGGCCCGTTCATCTCGCCGTGCCGCAAGGGCGCCCACGACGAGTCGCTGCTTCGCGACCCCGACCCGGCGGACGTGCGCAAGCTGCTCGACGCCGCGCGCGGCCAGGCCCGCATGGTCACGCTCGCCACCGAACTCCCCGGCGGCATCGACTCCGTACGGCTGCTCGCCGAGCACGGTGTGATCGCGGCGGTCGGCCACACCGACGCCACGTACGAGCAGACGAAGGAAGCCATCGACGCGGGCGCCACCGTCGCCACACACCTCTACAACGCGATGCCCGCGATCGGCCACCGCCTGCCGGGTCCGATCGTGGCGCTCCTGGAGGACGAGCGGGTCACCGTCGAGCTGATCAACGACGGCACGCATCTGCACCCCGCGTCCCTGGAGATGGCCTTCCACCACGCGGGCGCCGCGCGCGTCGCCTTCATCACGGACGCGATGGACGCGGCCGGGTTCGGCGACGGCCGGTACATGCTCGGCCCGCTCGCCGTCGAGGTGAAGGACTCCGTCGCGCGCCTGGTCACCGAGGACGGCTCCGAGGGCTCCATCGCCGGCTCGACGCTCACCCTCGACCGCGCCTTCAAGCGCGCGGTCACCATCGACCGTCTTCCCATCGAGGACGTCGTACGGGCCATCTCGGCCAACCCCGCGAAGCTGATCGGCGCGTACGACGAGGTGGGCTCGCTGGAGCCCGGCAAGTGGGCGGACCTCGTGGTGCTCGACGGCGGGTACGCGGTCGTCGGCGTGATGCGCCGCGGCGAATGGGTGGTCGATCCCCAACTGGGCTGATTTGGCGCCCCCTTAGCTCCGACCTCTGAGGAGGCGGTTGGCCCGCAGGTCTGGGCCGACCGCCTCCTCTTTGGCATGATCAGGGCGCTCGTACACGCACAAGAACGCACTCCGGGGGTGGCATCCGTGATCCTCACGGTCACACTCAACACGGCCCTGGACCTGACATATCGCGTGGAGCGGCTCGTGCCGCACGCCTCGCACCGGGTCACCACCGTCACCGAACGCCCCGGCGGCAAGGGCCTCAACGTGGCCCGTGTGCTGACCGCGCTCGGCCACGACGTCACCGTCACGGGCTTCGTGGGCGGCGCGACGGGCGAGGCGGTCCGTGAGGGCCTCACGGGCGTACGGGACGCGCTCTTCCCCGTCTCCGGGGCGACGCGGCGCACGGTCGCCGTCGTGGACACGGCATCCGGCGACACGACCCAGCTCAACGAGCCCGGGCCGCTGATCAGCCCGCCCGAGTGGACGTCCTTCCTGGCCTCGTACGAGCACCTGTTGTCCGCCGCGTCGGCGGTGGCGCTCTGCGGGAGCCTGCCGCCCGGGGTGCCGGTCGGCGCGTACGCGCATCTCATACGGGGAGCGCGGGCCGCGGGCGTCCCGGTGCTGCTCGACACGAGCGGTGAGCCGCTGCGGCGCGGGATCGCGGCACGCCCCGACATCGCCAAGCCGAACGCGGCGGAACTGGCCGAACTCACCGGCTCCTGGGAGCCGTTGCCCGCGGCGCGCGCGGCCCGCCGGCGCGGGGCGCATGCGGTGGTGGCGTCACTGGGCCCGGAGGGTCTGCTCGCCGCGACACCCGACGGCGCCTGGCAGGCCACGCCCCCGGCACGGGTCGCGGGGAATCCCACGGGGGCGGGTGATTCGGCGGTGGCGGCGCTGCTGGCGGGCCTTGTCGCGGGAGATCCCTGGCCGGAGCGCCTCGCCTCGGCGGTCGCGCTGTCGGCGGCGACCGTACTCGCCCCGGCGGCGGGGGAGTTCGACGCCTCGGCCTATGAGTCGTTCGTGGACGGCGTCGCCGTCGAACGGAAAGCGGACGCCGCGTAGGGCGTCCGCGTCAGGCGACGAAGGAGGACTAGCCCTCCTTCGTCAGCCACATCTGGTCGATGTTCGCGTTGCACTTGTCGCTCTGTTCGCACGACAGCACGATCGTGTTCGTGCCTTCCTTGAGCTGGATGTCGGCGTACGTGTGCGTCCAGCCCTTGTCCCACTCGCCTTGCTTGGCGTTGGCGAAGTTCTTCATGTTCAGGGGACGGGTCTGCTTGTCGCCGTTCACCGCCAGGGTGCCGGTGGTGTCCTCGCCGGGGACGCCGTAGCTGACGTACAGGCGGTACGCGCCCGGCTTCTCGAACCCGTCGATCTGCCAGGTCACGGACGCGCCGACCTGGCTGAAGCCCGCCACGTACGTGCCGGCCTTCGAGCCCGGGACGTCCGAGGCCGTCACCGCGCCGCCGGCCAGCGGAAGCACCTTCGCGTCGGTCTTCGGGAGCTTGAGCGGCTTGTCCTGCTTCTCCTCGGACGGCTCCGAGGGCTTGACCTTGTCGCCGCCGTCCGCGCCCGCGCTCGTACCGGCGCTGTCCGAGCCGGCGTTCGGGTCCTTCTCGCCGTCGTCGCCGCCGAGCATCGCGATGGAGATACCGACCACGACGGCCGCGACCACGGCGATCGCGCCGATCAGCAGCCCCTTCGTGTTCGGCCCGCGCCCGCGGCCGCCGCCGTGCCCGCCGTGGCCCGCGCCGTTGCCGCCGCTGCCGTACCCCTGCTGCGGCGGGATCTGGCGGGTCGCGTCGGCCGGGAGGGTCTCGGGGGCCGAGTAGTGGGACTGGTCGTAGCCCGCCTGCGGAGTCTGCTGCGGTGCCTGCTGCCCGTACTGCCGCTCACCGACCGTGCGGACCTGGTGGTACGAGGACGTGCGGCCGGGGTAGCCGTAGCCACCGCCGCCGGGCGGCGGGGTCGCGCCCGCGGCCTGACCGTCGGCGTAGAGATAGCCGAACGGGTCCTCCTCGGGCGTGCGCGCGCCGTTGTCGCCGGGCGTGGTCATCCCCAGGTCACTCCTCAGGCAGATCGAGCGGGTGGTGCATCGGGCAGGACACAGTACGTATCCGGCCGAGCGTACCCGGTTCGAGTGACCCCAACGGGGGCCGTTTGCCAAGGAAACCGGCTGACCTGGGGTTATCCCGCCCGCCTGTGCTGTTTGGCACGTGACCTTTTCTCGATGTACATCCGCTGGTCGGCCGACTGCAGGACTTCGTCCGCCGACATGCCGCAGTGCGCCCAGCCGATGCCGAAGCTCGCGCCGACCCGCACCGCGCGCCCGTCCACCCGGATCGGCGGAATGATCGCGTTGCGCAGCCGTACCGCGAGGTCCGCCGCGTCCGCGCGGCCGAGCCCGTCGGCGAGCACCACGAACTCGTCGCCGCCGAGGCGCGCGACGGTGTCCCCGTCCCGTACACCGCTGGTGAGCCGGCGGGCCACCTCGATCAGGACCGCGTCACCGGTGTGGTGGCCGAAGCGGTCGTTGATCGACTTGAAGCCGTCGAGATCGCAGAAGAGCACCGCGAGCCCCTTCGTCCCGTCGTCGTGCTCGCCCTGTGGTGCGACGACGTGGACGTGGTGGTCGTGGATGCCATAGCCGGCGGCTGCGGGCGATGCGGAGTCGGCGGCCGCACGCGCGAAGTCGAAGCCATGGCCGTTGGAGTCGTAGGCCGGGGCGCCTTCGTACAGAGGAGAGGCGTTGGCGTCGTAGGCCAGCGAACCGTCGTACGGTGCCGCGCCGCCGTACGCCGCGTCGAGCGACTCGATCGCGCTCTGCGGCACGGACTGCGGACGCCCGCACAGCCGGGCGCCGAGCCGCGAGCGCAGCTCGGCGCTGTTGGGGAGCCCGGTCAGCGCGTCGTGCGAGGCGCGGTGGGCCAGATGCAGCTCGCGCCGCTTGCGCTCCTCGATGTCCTCGACGTGCGTGAGCAGAAAACGGGGGCCGTCGGTGGCGTCGGCGACGACGGAGTTGCGCAGCGAGACCCAGAGATACGTGCCGTCGCGGCGCCCGAGCCGCAGCTCGGCCCGGCCGCCCTCGGCGGAGGTGCGCAGGAGCGTGCCGACGTCCTCGGGGTGGACCAGGTCGGAGAAGGAGTAGCGGCGCATCGCGGCGGCCGGGCGGCCGAGCAGCCGGCAGAGCGCGTCGTTCGTCCGCAGAATGCGTCCGTGCTGGTCACCGCCCATCTCGGCGATGGCCATACCGCTCGGCGCGTATTCGAAGGCCTGCCGGAAGGACTCCTCGGAGGCCCGTAGCGCCTGCTGCTCCCGTTCGAGTCTGACCAGGGCGCGCTGCATGTTTGCTCGAAGCCGAGCGTTACTGATTGCAATGGCGGCCTGGAATGCGTACATCTGGAGCGCTTCCTGGCCCCAGGGGCCGGGCTTGCGGCCGTTGCGCGGGCGGTCGACGGATATGACGCCGATCAGTTCGCCCCCGGCGGACCCCGTCGCGTACATCGGGGCGTAGAGGCGGTCGGCGGGGTGCCACTCGTCCTCGAAACGGGGCTCAGGACCGTCCGTGTGCCACTGCGGGACGTCGTCGTCGACGAGGACCCAGCCCTCGGTGTGCGGGATGAAGCGGAGCGCGCCCCAGCCCTCGCCCATGGAGAGCCGGCGCTCCCAGTCGCCGCGCGGGCCCACCCGGCCGGCCATCAGGGCCTCGGCGGCGGGATTCCCGGCGAAGGCGGCCACGACCAGGTCTCCGTCGGCGCGTACGAGATTCACACAGCCGAGTTCGTAGCCGAGCCCGGTCACGACGCCGTCGGCCACGGCCTGGAGGGTGTCGGCGAGGCTGCGCGCCGTGTTCAGCTCGGCGACGACCTGATGCAGCTGCCGCAGGGTCGCAAGACGGACGTAGGGCTCCGACTCGGTCTCCATGCTCGCTCTCCCCGAGACCTCGACGACAGGACCTGCGGCTTCCCCTGCTTCTCGATGTTCTTCGGCGTATCGGCCGTTCTCCTCAGCCACTGAATCACAGTGAGCAGCTCACCCGGTACACAGGGTCAACAAAATTTGGAGCCTGTGACTCAAGTCACAACAGGGGCTTAAGGGTTGAGGGGTGAGCGGGCGCGCGGTGCGTATGTTTCCTGAACGCAAATCGCGGTCGGGATCGGTCCGGGGACCTAGTTCCGTCGCCCGATGCGCGGACCCGTGGCGCGGGATTACGGTCCTGACGTGTCGCAAGCCGTGAAGTCCCTCGCCGCAGTGCCCCCGCCCGCCGTGCATCCTGTGGGGGTGAGCAATGACGAGTTCCGTGCCGCGATGTCGCGCCTGGCCGCCGGCGTCGTCCTGGTGACGGCCCAGGAGGAGCCCCTGGGCGAGGGCGGTCCGGTCGGTGAGGACGTCGGCATGACGGCCACGGCGTTCCTGTCCGTGTCCCTCGATCCGCCGCTGGTGCTCGTCTCGCTGCGCGAGGGCTCCCGGATGGACGACCTGCTCGCGGAGCAGCCCCGCTGGGCCGTCTCCGTCCTCGCCGAATCCCAGCGCCATATCGCGGGCCGCTTCGCGATGAAGGGCCGCATCAGCGACCGGCTGCTCTTCGAGGACATCCCTTATGTACGGGGCGAGTTGTCGGGTGCGCCGCTCGTCGGCGGCGCGCTGGCGACCCTCGAATGCGAGACGGAGTCGCGGGTGGCGGCGGGCGATCACACGCTCGTGGTCGGGCGGGTCCTGTCGGCGTCGCTGCCGAGCGCGGAGGGCGGACCGCTCATGTACTTCCGGGGCCGCTACCGCCAGTTGGGCTGAATCCCGGCGCGACGGATCCCCGGACGCGAGGGCTTCCCTCGCCTACGACCAATCCCGCCCGGAGCGGCCCTTCTTGGTGTCCGAGCGTGCCTTCTTCTGGCGCAGCCGCCGCTCGTTGATGCCCCGCGGGATACGCGTGGGGCGCCGCGGCCTCGGCGGCGGGGCGGTGGCCTCGGCGAGCAGCGCGGCCAGGCGGGTGGCCGCCATCTCGCGGTTGCGCCACTGCGAGCGGTGCTCCGAGGCCCGTACGGAGAGCACTCCGCCGACGAGCCGGGACGCGAGCCGTTCGAGCGCGCGCTCCTTCCAGACCTCGGGCAGCGCCTTGGTGTTGGCGAGATCGAAGCGCAGCTCGACCTGGGAGTCCGAGGTGTTGACGTGCTGTCCGCCGGGCCCCGAGGAGCGCGAGAATCGCCACTGGAGCTCGGCCTCGGGAAGGGAGACGGAGCCGCGGATGACGTAGGGACCAGGCATGGCTCCCATTCTGCGGGCGGACCCCGTCCGCCGTCATGTCGATTTCGGCCAGGGGGTGCCCGGCCACCGGGGCGACCCTTCTTGGGCAACGGATGCGACAACGGTGACCGTCTGTTGCACAAGCGATATCTGAGTGGTGTAGACCTGGTGAAGACACAGGACGTCACGGGGGACCGACTGGATCACAACAAGGGTGGGAATCGGCTGTGCAGCGTCGCACACACATACTGATCGCGGCAGGTGCCGCGCTGGGCCTCACGGCGACCCTGGCGGGCTGCGGAGTCGGCATCGGCACCGGCTCCGGCGAGGTGACGCTCCGGCTGGTCGCCGCCGACTACGGCGCGACCTCGGAGAACAGCTCCGAGCGGTACTGGGCGGACGTGGTCGACAAGTTCGAGGCCGCGAACCCCGACATCAAGGTCGAGGTGACCGTGATGTCCTGGAGCAAGGTCGACGCCGAGGTCGCCAAGATGGTCAAGGCGGACGAAGCGCCCGACATGGCGCAGATCGGGGCGTACTCGGAATACGCGGCCCAGGACAAGCTCTACGCCGCGGACGAGCTGCTCTCCGTCCCCACCCAGGGCGATTTCCTCGCCTCGCTGACCTCCGCCGGTGAGGTCAACCGGATCCAGTACGGCATGCCGTTCGCGTCCTCGACGCGCCTGATGTTCTACAACAAGACGCTCTTCGCCGACGCCGGCATCACCAAGCCCCCGCGGACCTGGGACGAACTCGCTGCCGATGCGGAGCTGTTGAAGGACAACGGTGTCACGTACCCGTTCGCGCTGCCCCTCGGCAAGGAGGAGGCCCAGGCCGAGACCCTGATGTGGCTCCTGGCCGGCGGCGACGGCTACACCGACCAGGTCGGCACGTACAACATCGACTCGGACGCCAACAAGCGCACCTTCGGCTGGCTGAAGTCCCACCTCGTCGACAAGGGCCTCGTCGGCCCCGTCGCGCCGGGCAAGCTCGACCGCCAGAAGGCCTTCGACGCCTTCACCGCGGGCAACGTCGGCATGCTCAACGGGCACCCGACGCTGATCGCCCAGGCGAAGAAGAAGGACGTGGACTTCGGCATGGTGCCGCTGCCGGGCCGCAACGGGGCCGCGAAGTCCACGATGGGCGTGGCCGACTGGATGATGGCGTTCAAGCAGAACGGCCACCGCGACGAGATCGGCGCCTTCCTCGACTTCGTGTACAGCAAGGAGAACGTCCTCGCCTTCTCCGACCGCTACAACATCCTGCCGGTGACCAACTCGGCGGTCGACGAGATGCTCGCGGACAAGAGGTACAGCGAACTCAGCAAGTTCCTCGAAGAGCTGCCCACCTCGCAGCTCTACCCGGTCGGCAACACCTCCTGGGCCGAGGTCAGCCGCACCATCAAGGACGAGATCGGCAAGGCAGTCGCGCCGGGCAGCAGCCCGGAGGGCATCCTCACCGACATCCAGAACAAGGCGAAGGCGGCCGAAGCGGCCGAGTGACGCCCCGCTGTGCGCCCCCGGGAGCGCCGCACCGGCTCAGCGCCGGCTGCGGCGCTCCTCGCGTATCCGGCGCAGGCGGTTGACCGTCACGGGGTCGTGGGCGAGGGCGCGCTCGTCGTCGAGCAGGGCGTTGAGCAGCTGGTGGTAGCGCGCGGGGGACATGTCGAGCTCCTCGCGCACGGCGCGCTCCTTGGCGCCGGGCGAGGCCCAGTTCCGCTGCTCCAGGGCGAGCACCGCACGCTCCCGCGCGCCGAGCCCGCCGCGATCCGTCTCTTCCGCCATGCCGCCACCGTAATCGCCGCCTCTGACAACAGGGTCCGCGCGAGCCCGGCCGACGGATGACGCGATACGGCATGGGTGGGGCGCCCTCGCGTGGATAGGGTCGCCGTATGGGCAGCCATCCGCACCGCACGCCTGATCACACACCTGATCGCACGCCTGATCTGCCGACGCCGTCCACGCCCGCCGGACAAGGCGGCCTCGCCGCGCTTCTCGCGCATCCCGAGCGGGCCGTGATCGCCCTCGACTTCGACGGCACGCTCGCGGAGATCGTCCCCGATCCCGAGCGGGCCCGGGCCCACCCGGACGCTGTCCCCGCGCTCGCCGCCCTCGCGCCGCGGGTGGCCTCGGTCGCGGTGGTCACCGGGCGGCCGGCCGGGGTCGCGGTCCGCTACGGGGGCTTCGCGGGCGTCCCCGGACTCGAGCACCTCGTGGTCCTCGGCCACTACGGTGCCGAGCGCTGGGACGCCGTCTCCGGCACGGTCCAGGCACCCGAGCCGCACCCCGGGGTGGCCGCGGTGCGGGCCGAACTCCCCGGGTTCCTCGACGCGTTGGGAGTCTGGCGAGGGACCTGGATCGAGGAGAAGGGGCGGGCGGTCGCGGTCCACACGCGCCGGGCCGCGGACCCCTCGGCCGCGTTCGAGTCCCTCCGCGGCCCGCTCGGCGAACTCGCCGCGCGCCACGGGCTGATCGTCGAGCCCGGCCGCCTCGTCCTGGAGCTGCGCCCCCCGGGCATGGACAAGGGCGTCGCGCTCGCCTCGTACGTCCGCGAGGTCGGGGCGTCCTGCGTCCTGTACGCGGGCGACGACCTGGGAGACCTCCCCGCGTTCTCCGCCGTGGAGAAGCTTCGGTCGGAGGGGTTGCAGGGGGTGCTGGTCTGCAGCGGGAGCTCTGAGGTCTCGGAGTTGTCGGAGCGCGCGGATGTTGTGGTGGAGGGGCCGGCGGGGGTGGTGGGCCTGCTGCGGTCCGTGGCGGCTGAGCTCGGCGGTTGATTTTCCCCACCCCGCCGCAGGCGCAACGGCGAGCACCCCTACCCCCGCAACGCCTCCACCTGCCCCAGGAACCACTGCGCGGGCGGCAGCGCAGTGGCCGCCGCCGCGAGGCGCTTCGTGCGTTCGGCGCGCTCCTCCGGCTGCATCGAGAGCGCCGCGTGCAACGCCTCCGCCGTCTCGCAGATGTCGTACGGATTGACGACCAGCGCGTCCTCGTGCAGATCGGACCACGCCCCCGCCTCCCGCGAGAGCACCAGGACGCACCCGTCGTCCGACACGACCGGCACTTCCTTCGCGACGAGGTTCATCCCGTCCCGGATGGGGTTCACGAGCGCCACGTCCGCGATCCGGTACGCCGCGAGCGAGCGCGCGAAGTCATCCTTGACGTGCAGGATCACCGGGGTCCAAGTCGGCGTTCCGTACGCGGAGTTGATCTCCTCGGCCAGCCGCGAGACCTCCGCCGTGTACGCGCGGTACACCGCCAGGTCCTGGCGCGAGGGGTACGCGAACGCCACGTGCACGACCCGCTCACGCCACTCCGGACGCGTGTCGAGCAGCACCCGGTACGCCTCGAGGCCGCGCACGATGTTCTTGGAGAGCTCGGTGCGGTCCACGCGCACGATCACCTTGCGGTCCGGATCCCCGATCTGCGCCCGCAGGTCCGCCATCCGCGACACCACGTCCGGCTGGTGCGCGCGCGAGCGCAGGAAGTCGCCGTCGGCCCCGAGCGCGTGGACGTCGATCCAGGTGGTGGTCACGGGCGGCCGCCCGGTGACCGTGTGCTCGATGCACTTCGGCTTGCTCGGTACGGGGGAGTACGCGGTGATCCGCTCGTCGATCTGGTTGGCGCAGCTCATGAACGCGTGCGCCCACCGCCAGTCCAGGAACCCGAGCCGGTCGGCGCCGAGCATGCCCCGGATGATCTCCTCGCGGATGTCCGCGGGCAGCATCGCGAAGTAGTGGTCGGGCGCCCACGGCGTATGCGAGAAGTGCCCGATCCGCAGGTCGGGACGGAGGGCGCGCAGCATCCCCGGCACGAGCGTCAGGTGGTAGTCCTGCACGAGCACCACCGCACCCTGCCGTGCCTCCTCGGCCAGCGCCTCCGCGAACGCCCGGTTGTACGCGCGGTACGCCTCCCACTGCCGCCGGAACTCCGGCCCGAAGGACGGCTCCAGAGGCGTCTGGTAGAGCAGGTGGTGCAGGAACCACAGCACCGAGTTGGCGATCCCGTTGTACGCGTCGGCGTGCACGTCCGCGTCGATGGCGAGCATCCGCACGCCGGGCTCGCCGACCCCGCGCCGTACCGCCTCGCGGTCCCCGTCGCTCAGGGCCGAGCACACCCACAGCGCGTCCGCGTCGGGCCCGATCGCCGACAGGCCGGAGACGAGCCCGCCCCCGCCGCGCCGGGAGTCGAGCGCCCCGTCATCCCGTACGACATACGAGACCGGACCGCGATTGGACGCGACGAGTACCGCTGCACCGTGCTCGGAGACCATGACGCGAACCTAGCCCGTGCCGTAAACGCTCAAACGTACGGGCGCGGGGCGCCGCACGTGAGACGGCCGGACTCCCCCGAGGGGAGCCCGGCCGTCGTGTACCGGAGAGGACCGTCAGCGATCAGTCACGGCGGGAGCGGGAGGCCGCGAGCGCCAGGGCGCCCAGACCGCACAGCACGACCGCGAGACCGCCGAACAGCATCGAGCTCGAGCCACCGGTCTCGGCCAGCTCCGGCGGGGCCGGGCGGGCCTGCGTCCGCTTGCTGACGACGACCGAGACGCACGGGTCGGTGCCGCCCGCGCGGGTCTTCGCCGGCGTGCAGGTGGTCTTCGGGACATCGCCCGTCACGGGGATGACCACGACGCCGCCCGGGGTGCAGGAGGCCTTGACCGTCTGCTTGATGACGACCTTGCCCTTGGCGGGCACATCGCCCGTCCACACCCAGTTCGAGCCGGACTTGGTGACCTTGCCACCGCTCGCCTTCGGCGTGCCGCCCTTCTTCACCGGCCAGTGGATCTTCGCGCCCGTGCGCGCGGTGGCCGACTTGTTGGTGAGCGTGATCGTGTTGGTCGTGTCGGCGCACGGCGGTACGACCGGCGGCTGCGGCTTGGACTCGATCTCGATCGGGACGACCGGCGGGGGCTCCTCCTCGATCACGGGGGTGGTGCCGCAGGCCGGGTCGGTGGATCCCTCGTCGCAGTTGGAGCGCGGCGACTCGACGTCGATGTTGTTGCGCATCCGGCCGTCACCGGTGAGCGGGTCGTTGACCTTCACCGAGTACGTGACCGTCACGGTCTCGCCCGCCGGGATGTCGCCGAGGAACGAGATCTTCGGCTCGTCGTAGGTCGCGGTCCCGGCCGCCGCCGGCGTCACCTTCGCGTCGTCGTTGTACGTCGCGTCGTCGAGGTTGTCGCTCAGGTCGTCGGTGAACTTCGCGTTCGGGTACGGCAGTCGGCTGATGTTCTTCGCCGTGACCGTGTACGTCAGGGTGTCGCCGGGCCGGACCGTCTTCGGCGACGCGGTCTTGGTGATCTCCACGTCCGGTACGGGCACGGAGAACGCCAGCGCCTGCGGCACATACGTGTCGCCGCGGGTGCGGAACGTCAGGTCCGCCGAGGTGGCGCCCTGCTTGATGGTGGACCCGGGGATCTCGACGGTCTTCGCGTCGATGCTGAAGTTGTTCGGGTCGCAGGGGTCCGCGCAGCCCTGGGCGTGGCTGTTGAAGAAGTTGTTGGTGTCCCCGTTCTCGTTGGGGATGTTGGTCGCGTTCACCAGGAACCGGTCGCCGTTGACGTTCGCGTCGCCCTCGTACGCGGTGACGCTGGTGCGCAGCGGGTCGTTGCCGGTGCGGTAGAACCCGTCGACCTTGATCGTGGTGTCCGGGTCGGTGGACCGCTGCACCACGTGGCCGCCGTAGACGTACACGTTCTTGCGGTCCGGCGCGTACGTTTCGTTCGGGGCGTCGTACTTGTAGACGACGGTCAGCGACCAGCCGCCGACGCAGCCGTTCCCGGTCGGCGCCCAGACGTCGCCGACGGCGATCGGGAGCGGGGAGCCGGTGGGCGCCGCGGCGAACTGCGCGGTCACGTCCGCCTCGGCGGTGTAGTAGTGCGGACCGCCGGTCTCTGCCGGGGTCTTCACCGCGTTCTGCACGGTCACGCGCGTTTCCGTACCGCCGCCCACCTTGAGGACGGGCCGCGTGGTCAGCGGGTCGCCGGGCGCGGGGGTCGCGAGACCTGAGGTGTCACAGCGCTGGATCTGGTTGCGGCCCAGCTTGTACGTACCGTCGTTGCCGCCCCAGAACAGCCGCGCGTACGCGACTTCGGCGCCCGGCGGGATCGTCAGCCTGCCGGTGCTGGAGTTGAACACGTCCGTGGTGAGACCGGCCGTGTCCGTGTACTGCATCGGGAACTGGTTGTTGTTCTCGGGCGTCGTGCCGGCCTGCGCGGCGCGGCAGCGTGCCACCAGGTCCGGCGGTGCACTCGGGCAGTCGAGTACCGCGTTGCCGAGCGTGATGAAGTCTCCGTACAGCGCCTCGTCGTAGCGCTTGGCGAACGGTTCGACGACGATCGCGGCGGCGGGCGTGAGCCCGGTCAGCGAGGTCGCGGCGGCGGCGGTGGCGACCAGCGCGCCCACCGTGCGGCGCCTGACCCTTCCCATTGCTTGTCTAACCCACATAAATGGGAAATTTAGGCAATAGGCATGACCGGAAACGGGCACGCCACGCACTCCCGCGATGACGCCACCCGTCGCGCCCTGCCCGCTAGGCCACCCGCCGCGCCCGGTACTCCGCGATCTCCGTCATCGGCGGCCGCTCCTCCGTGTCCACCGCGTGCGTCCGCGGCTCGAACCCCTCCGCGCCCCGCTCGAACTGCGTGAGCCGGGGCCGTACGAGATGGCCGCGGGCCAGGCGCAGCTGGGCCGTGCGGTAGATCGCCGCCGCCATCCGGCCGAGCGCCCGCCCGTCCTGGTGGCGGTGCTTGCGCACCCCGACGTCGACCTGGGCGAGCGCGTCCAGGCCCACGGTGTGCAGGGCATCGACGAGGAGGCCGAGCTCGACGCCGTATCCGACGGGGAAGGGCAGCTGTTCGAGCAGCGAGCGCCGGGCCGCGTACTCGCCGCCCAACGGCTGGACGAATCCGGCCAGTTGGGGCCAGTGCAGGTTCAGGAGCGGACGGGCGACGAGCTCTGTGACCCGGCCGCCCTGCCCGGCCTCGTCCCCGAGGGGGCGGTCGTACATCGCCTTCACGAACTGGACCTCGGGTTCGGTGAGCAGCGGTCCGACGATGCCGCTCACGAAGTCCGGCGAGAACTCGCGCAGGTCCGCGTCCACGAAGCACACGATCTCGCCGCTCGTCACGAGCAGCGAGCGCCACAGGACCTCGCCCTTGCCGGGGACGGCGGGGATCCGCGGCAGGATCGCGTCCCGGTGCACCACGCGGGCGCCGGCCGCGGCGGCCACCTCGGCCGTACGGTCCGTCGAGCCCGAGTCGATCACCAGGAGCTCGTCGACGAGCGGGGCCGCGGGGCTCATCAGCTCGCGCCGGATCACGGTGACGATCTGTCCGACCGTGGCCTCCTCGTCGAGGGCGGGCAGCACGACGCTGACCGTCGTCCCCTGCCGGGCCTTCTCCGCCAGCAGCAGGTCGAGCGGCCGGTCCTTCACCGACCAGGAGCGCCGCTCCAGCCAGCGCTCCACCTCATCGAGCACGTCTGCCACTCCTTGGTGTGATCCATCTCGCCGTTCGGACGACTATCTCAACGGTCGGGGCGTTCGGTTACAGTCTTGAACAACGCGGATGACCGTCGCATGTCGGGGGTCACCGTCCACACAAACACCTGGCGGATGCCAGGTCATACCGCTCATCCAGAGGGGCAGAGGGATACGGCCCGTTGAAGCCCCGGCAACCCTCCAGTCAGTTCTCGCACCGCGCGACGCGAGGTCCCTGACTAGGGAAGGTGCCAAATCCGTCTCACGGCGAAGTGCGCCCTGAGGAAGATGAGGAGAAAGGGCCTCCCTCTCATGTCTGCACAGACGGTTGAAAACACCACCACTTCCGTGGACCTCGGACCCGCCACGGCCCTGAGCTGCCGCGAATGCGGCCACCGCGTCCCGCTCGGCCCGCTCTTCGCCTGCGAGGAGTGTTTCGGCCCCCTCGAGATCGCCTACGACTTCTCCGCGCACGACACCGAGGAGCTCCGCCGCCGCATCGAGGCGGGCCCCGCGAACATCTGGCGCTACGCCCCGCTGCTGCCCGTACCGGCCGACGTCGCCGAGAAGCCGAACCTGAACCCGGGCTGGACCAAGCTCGTCAAGGCCGACAACCTTGCGCGGGAAATCGGCATCGACGAGGGCAAGCTGTTCGTCAAGGACGACTCCGGCAACCCCACGCACTCCTTCAAGGACCGTGTCGTCGCCCAGGCCATCGAGGCCGCCCGCGCCTTCGGTTTCACCACGCTCTCCTGCTCCTCGACGGGCAACCTCGCGGGCGCCGTCGGCGCCGCGGCCGCCCGGGCCGGACTGCGCTCCTGTGTGTTCATCCCGCACGACCTGGAGCAGGGCAAGGTCGTGATGGCCGCCGTCTACGGCGGCGAGCTCGTCGCCATCGAGGGCAACTACGACGACGTCAACCGCTTCTGCTCCGAGCTCATCGGCGACCCGCTGGGCGAGGGCTGGGGCTTCGTCAACGTGAACCTGCGCCCGTACTACGCGGAGGGCTCCAAGACCCTCGCGTACGAGATCTGCGAGCAGCTCGGCTGGCAGCTCCCCGACCAGCTGGTCATCCCGATCGCGTCCGGCTCGCAGCTCACGAAGATCGACAAGGGCCTGCAGGAGCTGATCAAGCTCGGCCTGGTCGAGGACAAGCCGTACAAGATCTTCGGCGCCCAGGCCGAGGGCTGCTCCCCGGTCTCCGTGGCGTTCAAGGGCGGCCACGACGTCGTACGGCCGCAGAAGCCGGACACCATCGCGAAGTCGCTCGCGATCGGCAACCCGGCCGACGGCCCGTACGTCCTCGACATCGCGCGCCGCACCGGCGGCGCCGTGGAGGATGTCAACGACGAGCAGGTCGTGGACGCGATCAGGCTGCTCGCGCGGACCGAGGGCATCTTCGCGGAGACCGCGGGCGGTGTGACCGTCGGTGTGACGCACAAGCTCGTCAAGGAAGGCGTGCTCGACCCGACGCTGACCACGGTGGTCCTGAACACTGGCGACGGCCTCAAGACCCTCGACGCGGTCGCCGGTGCCGGTGCGACCGCGACCATCCGTCCGAACCTCGACGCGTTCCGCGCGACCGGTCTCGCGAGCTGACGCCGCCGTACGCCGCCGTACCCCCTGCTCCTCCTGAAAGGCTTCGATCCCATGAGCGTGAACGTCCGAATCCCCACCATCCTGCGCACCTACACCGGCGGTCAGGCCGAGGTCCCGGCCGAGGGCGCGAACCTCGGCGAGGTCATCGCGGACCTGGAGAAGAACCACACCGGGATCGCCGCCCGCGTGCTCGACGACCAGGGCAAGCTCCGCCGCTTCGTGAACGTGTACGTGAACGACGACGACGTGCGCTTCGAGCAGGGCCTGGAGACGGCCACCCCGGACGGGGCCGGCGTCTCGATCATCCCCGCCGTCGCCGGCGGCTGATCCCCGCTGCTCCGGATTGCCCTCTTCGCTTCCGTACGGGAAGCGGAGGGGGCAATTCTGCATGGTTGAGCGCGGTACAGTTGGGAATGCTGTTTCGCCTTTCGAGGCAGGCGCGAAGAAGAGTGTGCCGGGGTCATATGAGAACTCGCGCGCGCACCGCCAATAACTCGCAATGATGCTCGCGCCATTTGCACGTTTCGGCCCCTATGTCGGGCCCGACTTGCCCTGAAGTTCACGGAATTCTCCGCAAATTCCCGATCGGTCGTGCCCAGAATTCTCGTCCGATTGACCTGTTGCAGACGGCAGTTGGACAGATACATTCAGCGGCGGTCGACGCGTTCCGGCGCATCACCTCCACCTGTCGGGGGGTGAGTCTGACCCGGATCCTGCGAAGTGCGGATCTGTGCAAGGGCCAGTAATAGGGGAGTTAGGCATGGCTCAGGGCACCGTCAAGTGGTTCAACGCGGAGAAGGGCTACGGCTTCATCGCGGTCGACGGTGGTGCGGATGTATTCGTCCACTACAGCGCGATTCAGATGGACGGCTACCGCACCCTTGAAGAGGGCCAGCGGGTCGAGTTCGAGATCTCGCAGGGTCAGAAGGGGCCGCAGGCGGACATGGTCCGTGTGGCTGGCTGATCGCGCCGGAGCAGTCTGCAACGACGTGATGGAGGGTCCGCATCCCGGGAACGGGGTGCGGACCCTCTTGTTTGCCCCGGCATCGTGAAATCGATACCGCCGTATCCCCTTGACCACCCCTCCAACTGCCCCTAGCTTCCCGCCCGTAGCTCTGAAATCGATTGCACAGAGACCTGGCGGATCGACAGCAGGAGGCACACGTGAGACCTCGCAGGTGGATACGCGGCTCCGCGGCCGCGGCCCTCGCGCTCGCCGCGGCGGTGGTGCCGCCCTCGGCGGCCGGAGCGGCGGAAGAACCCGCCCCCGCGGCGGCGCCGGCCGCGGACGCAAAAGGCCCCGTCGGCTGGGACACCTACCGGCAGCTCGACCGGTTCGCCGGCCTCCCGGACGGCGTGCAGACCAAGCAGTTCTCCAGCTTCGACCGGACCGGCGGCAACAACCACGACGGGTTCGACGGCCGCTACTCCTGTCTGCGGGAGTCGGCCGCGGGCTGCGTCATCGCCGAGGCCGAGGGGGCGGGCGAGATCGGCGCCCTCTGGTTCACACGGGACGGCGGCGACGTCAGCCGCACCGGGAGGATCACGATCGAGCTCGACGGCCGCAAGGTCGTGGACGCCCCGCTGCAGGACCTCGTCGACGGCAAGCTCGGAGCGCCGTTCGCCGAGCCGCTCGTCGGCAACGCGGACGACAGCTCCGGCGGCGTCTACGTCGAAGTCCCCATGCCGTACCGCCAGTCGATGCGGATCACCACCGAGAACAACCCGCTCTTCCACCATGTCTCGTACCGGACCTTCGACGACGCCGCGGGCGTCACCACCTTCGACCCGCGCGACAAGGCCGAGGACGTCCTGAGCGTCCTGCGCAAGGCCGGAACCGCCGACCCGAAGCCGCAACTGCCCGGCGCCACCACGACGAAGGCGCCGCTGAGCATCGCGCCCGGCGGGACCCAGACCCTGGCCCGCACCGGCAAGGCGGGCCTGCTCTCCGCGCTGAAGGTGCGCCTCCCGCAGGCCGAGCACGTCACACCGCGTACCGCCGCGGACGAGGGGCGGGCCTTCGGTGCGGGCGGCGCCAGCGAGTTCACCGTGGCCGTCGACCCCGCGAACCAGGGCGTACGGCTGACGCGCCGGCTCGACCCGTCCATCGCCCAGCAGGTCGCGGACGTGTACGTGGACGGGGTGAAGGTGGCCGCCTGGCCCGCCAACGAGGCCTCCGGCGGCGGGGTGTGGGCCGAGCAGACCGTCGACCTGCCGGCGTCGGCGACCGCGGGCAAGGCGCGGATCACCGTCAGGAACGCCTTCGTCTCCTCGTCCCTGGACTACAACGAGTTCACGTACTGGGCCGACAGCCTCGTCGGCGGCGAGGCCCGCCGCACCGACACCGTGGACGTCGGCGACACGGCGGACGAGGCGGCGCACGCCTACCAGATCACCGCGCAGACCTGGCAGGGCGACCGGACCTTCGCGTTCCCGTTCAATGACGAGGAACTCGCCAAGGTGCGCGCCACCCGCGCCCTCCTCGAAGACCTCAGGATCCGCGTCTCCTTCGACGGCGAACGCACCGTCGACGCCCCGCTCGGCGAGTTCTTCGGCTCGGGCCAGGCGCTCAACGACGTCCGCTCGCTGATGTACGGCATCGACGCGAAGACGGCCACGCTCTCCTCGTGGTGGCCCATGCCGTTCGCCGACCGGGCCACCGTCTCCCTCTTCAACGGCTCGCGCACCGCCGTCACCGCGGGCGAGGCCGAGGTCACCGCCGCCCCCTCCCCGGCACACGCGCGCGCCGTGCGCTCCGGGGCGCAGGGGCACTTCGGTGCCGCCTCGCACGCGGGCCCCACCCAGGACGGGAAGAGCTGGACGTTCCTCAAGGCGTCCGGGCAGGGCAAGTTCGCGGGCGTCACCCACACCATGGAGGGGCCGGCCACCCGGTTCTTCCTCGAAGGCGACGAGCGGGTGCACGTGGACGGCTCGCGCAGCCCGCAGATCCACGGCACCGGATCCGAGGACTTCTACCAGGCCGGCTGGTACTTCAACCGCGAGACGTTCTCCGCTCCCTGGCACGGCAACCCGACCCACCTGGGAGGCGGCACGGGCTGCGGGACCGGCAAGGACTGCACGGGCGCGTTCCGGCTGATGCTGCACGACGCGGTGCCGTTCTCGTCCTCGATCGACTACGGCATCGAGCACGGCCCGACCAACGACGTGGCGGCGGACTACTCGTCCACCGCGTACTGGTACGGACGCTCCGCCGCGGCGAGCACCCGCACCGACTCCCTCACGCTCGGGGACACGGACAGCGAGCGGGCGCACGCGTACACCTCGACCGCCCCCGGTGAGGTGCGGCGCCTCACCTCCCGCTTCGAAGGCGATCTGCGCAACGCGCCGGGTCTGACCGCCGACACCCGGGCCACCGGCGCCGAGGTCTCCTTCAAGCTCGCGACCGACCGCGGCAACCGGGGCGTCGAACTGCGCCGGCTCTCCGACCAGCAGCACGCGTACCAGCACGTGAAGGTCTCCGTGAACGGCCGGGCGCTGCCCGACTGGCTCCAGCCGCTCGGCAACGGCGACCGGCGCTGGCTGGAGGACGCGTACCCGATCCCGGCCGGGATCACCGCGGGCAAGGCCTCGGTCACCGTGACCCTGACACCCGTGGACGGGGCGCCGGACTGGTCCGCCGCCTCGTACAGCGCGTACAGCCTGCGCTGACCTCGGACGCCGGTCCGCGCGGGGCGACGGGGTGGGCCTTTCGCCCTGCGCGGAGTCCCGCGCGGACTCTCCTGAGCCGCTTGCACTCGACAGGGGCGAGTGCTAATCATTGGCGTTAGCACTCTCCCAGTGAGAGTGACAAGAACTTGGATCGGACCGGTGAGGTCCACGGGCCGGGCGGGGCAAGGAACCGCCGGGGCCGAGGGCCGTCCGTCGCGGGCATCGCGCTCGATCCGGAGCAATCCACCCCTGTCCGGGAGGACCACTTCACATGGCCAAGATCATCGCGTTCGACGAGGAGGCACGGCGCGGTCTCGAGCGCGGGATGAACCAGCTCGCCGACGCCGTCAAGGTCACCCTCGGCCCCAAGGGCCGTAACGTCGTCCTCGAGAAGAAGTGGGGCGCCCCCACGATCACCAACGATGGTGTCTCCATCGCCAAGGAGATCGAGCTCGAGGACCCGTACGAGAAGATCGGCGCCGAGCTGGTCAAGGAAGTCGCCAAGAAGACGGACGACGTCGCCGGCGACGGTACGACCACCGCCACCGTTCTCGCCCAGGCGCTCGTCCGCGAGGGCCTGCGCAACGTGGCCGCGGGTGCCAACCCGATGGCCCTCAAGCGCGGCATCGAGAAGGCCGTCGAGGCCGTCTCCGGCGCGCTGCTCGACCAGGCCAAGGAGGTCGAGACCAAGGAGCAGATCGCTTCGACCGCCTCCATCTCCGCCGCCGACACCCAGATCGGCGAGCTCATCGCCGAGGCCATGGACAAGGTCGGCAAGGAAGGCGTCATCACGGTCGAGGAGGCCCAGACCTTCGGTCTGGAGCTGGAGCTCACCGAGGGCATGCGCTTCGACAAGGGCTACATCTCGGCGTACTTCGCGACCGACATGGAGCGCATGGAGGCCGTCCTCGAGGACCCCTACATCCTCATCGCCAACTCCAAGATCGGCTCGGTCAAGGACCTGCTGCCGCTCCTCGAGAAGGTCATGCAGTCCGGCAAGCCGCTGCTGATCATCGCCGAGGACGTCGAGGGCGAGGCGCTCTCCACCCTGGTCGTCAACAAGATCAAGGGCACCTTCCGCTCCGTGGCCGTCAAGGCCCCGGGCTTCGGCGACCGCCGCAAGGCGATGCTGAACGACATCGCGATCCTCACGGGCGGCGAGGTCATCTCCGAGGAGGTCGGTCTCAAGCTCGAGAACGCGACCGTGGACCTCCTTGGCCGCGCCCGCAAGGTCGTCATCACCAAGGACGAGACCACGATCGTCGACGGTGCCGGTGACAGCGAGGCCGTCGGCGGCCGCGTGAACCAGATCCGCGCCGAGATCGAGCAGTCGGACTCCGACTACGACCGCGAGAAGCTCCAGGAGCGCCTCGCGAAGCTCGCCGGCGGCGTGGCGGTCATCAAGGCCGGTGCCGCGACCGAGGTCGAGCTCAAGGAGCGCAAGCACCGCATCGAGGACGCCGTTCGCAACGCGAAGGCGGCCGTCGAAGAGGGCATCGTCGCCGGTGGTGGCGTCGCTCTCCTCCAGGCCTCCTCGGTCTTCGAGAAGCTCGAGCTCGACGGTGACGAGGCGACCGGCGCCAACGCCGTGAAGCTCGCGCTCGAGGCCCCGCTCAAGCAGATCGCCGTCAACGGTGGTCTCGAGGGTGGCGTCGTCGTGGAGAAGGTGCGCAACCTGCCCGTCGGCCACGGCCTCAACGCCGCGACCGGTGAGTACGTCGACATGATCGCCCAGGGCATCATCGACCCGGCGAAGGTCACGCGTTCCGCTCTGCAGAACGCCGCGTCCATCGCCGCGCTCTTCCTCACCACCGAGGCCGTCATCGCCGACAAGCCGGAGAAGGCCGCGGCCGGCGCTCCGGGCGGCATGCCGGGCGGTGACATGGACTTCTGATCCTCGCGGATCGGTTGTTCGTGGTCGGACGTCTCGTACGTTCGTAGCCGTACGTCTCGTACGCAGCTGTACGCAGGGCGGCACTTCCCTCACGGGAGGTGCCGCCCTGTCGCGTGTACGGGATCACAGTGGGGCCACGGAATGCCGGACCGGCCCGGGGAGTTGACCTCCCCAGGAAGCCCGCCACCCCCTCCCCCCAGGAGCCCCTGTGACGCTCAGCGACGCCACCTCCCGTACCGCGGAAATACTGTCCCGGCCGGTCACGCTCAACGGACTGACCGTGCCGAACCGCATCGCGATGGCGCCGATGACCCGGCAGTTCTCGCCGGGCGGCATCCCGGGCGAGAACGTCGCGGGCTACTACGCGCGCCGCGCTGCCGCGGGCGTCGGCCTGATCGTCACCGAGGGCACGTACGTCGGGCACGACTCGGCGGGCCAGAGCGACGACATCCCGCGCTTCCACGGCGAGGAGCAGCTCGCGGGCTGGAAGAACGTCGCGGACGCGGTGCACGCCGCGGGCGGCAAGATCGTGCCGCAGCTGTGGCACATCGGGATGGTGCGCAGGGCGGGGCAGCCGCCGTTCGCCGATGCCGAGCCGATGGGGCCGTCCGGGCTGTACAAGGAGGGCGCCGAGCCGACCGGCAAGGCCATGACGCAGCAGGACCTCGACGACGTGATCGCGGCCTTCGCCCGCGCCGCCGCCGACGCCGAACGTCTCGGCTTCGACGGCGTCGAGCTGCACGGCGCGCACGGCTACCTGCTCGACCAGTTCCTGTGGGACGGCACCAACCGGCGCACGGACGCGTACGGCGGCTCGGCCGTGGCCCGTACGAAGTTCTCCGCAGAGATCGTCGCGGCGGTCCGCGCGGCCGTGTCCCCCGCCTTCCCCATCCTCTTCCGCTACTCGCAGTGGAAGCAGCAGGACTACACGGCCCGCCTCGCCGAGACCCCCGAGGACCTGGAGTCGATCCTGACCCCGCTCGCCGCGGCCGGCGTCGACGCCTTCCACGCCTCGACCCGCCGCTACTGGCTCCCCGAGTTCGAGGGCTCCGACCTCAACCTGGCGGGCTGGACGAAGAAGCTCACGGGCAAGCCCACCATCACGGTCGGCTCGGTCGGCCTGGACGGCGAGTTCATCAACGCGTTCGCGGGCAAGGGCTCCGAACTGCGCGGCATCGACGACCTCCTCGACCGCCTGGAGCGCGACGAGTTCGACATGGTCGCGGTCGGGCGGGCGCTGCTGCAGGATCCGGAGTGGGCGGCGAAGGTGCTGTCCGGGCGGACGGCCGAGCTTTCTGCGTACGACGCGGCGTCGCTCGGCTCGCTGAGCTGACACCGGGCGGGGCGGGCTTCGGGCCCGCCCCTCCGCTTCAGTCCGCGTCAGTCCGCGTAGTCCTTGAGCTTCTCGGTTTCGAGGGTGAGGGCCACCGGGCCCGGCGAGCGAGCTCCTCGAATTCCTCGACCGACATGTCAGGGCGGTTGGTGGCGCTGGGGGTCATCGGATCGCCTCCTCCCTTCCATCGTGCCCCGCACCGGCGACGGATGTGCAGAAGGTTCATGTGTGGCTCCTCGCCGGGGTCCTGACGGCCGTGGCGCGGATCTGCGCCGCACGCGCGCGGACGTCCTCAGGCGTCAGTGGCGTGGGAGGCGCCGTCCCGGGCGGGGCTTCGCCACGGCACCCGGCGCACATCCCGCCTGGCAGAGCCTCCGCCCGCCCCGGGGAGCCGCACATCGCGCACTCCAGGACGCGCAGTACGGAGCGGGGGACGGGCTCCGGCGGGAGCTTGGTGGTCAGGCGGTTGCGTACGAGGCCGGCCGGGCTGTGAACGAGGGGTGGCAGGCCCGCGGTGAGGGCGCGCACGATGTCCGCTTCCGTGGCACCGCGCTCGAACCAGCGGACGGTGAGGGGCGCGAGCGCCGCGCAGTCGGCGGCGGAGAGGGAGAGCGCCGGGGCAGTGCGGCCCAGGGCTGCGAGGAGGATGTGGGCGCGGCTGCGGGTGGGTGGGCGACGGGGTGGGGTGGGTGAGTCACCCTCCGGCTCCTCTTCGTCGCCGGTCTCGTCCGCTACGTACTCCTGCGGTACGTCACCACGGGTGAAGCTTGCCCACCAGGTGTCGTCGCGTGCGGTGCGGGTCCACCACGTTCGGGTGATCCAGCGGGCGCTGTCCGCTCCGCGCACGTGTTCGCGGCCGCGCCTCAAGTGGCCTGCCTCTTGCAGGCGGTTGAGGGAGGTGCGGAGGGCGCACTGGCCGTACGGGAGCTGCTTGGCCAGCGTCTTCACGGAGATGTCCGAGCCGTCGGGCAGCCGGTCGATGTACGCGGCGATCGCGCCATCACGGGGCAGGAGATGGGTGAAGTCGTGGCGTCGGCGGGGGTGTTGGCCCGGCGCGGAGCGCTTTCCGTAGCCCGGGGTGGACATCGGGTGCGGGGAGGTGGGATGCGCGGGGTGCGCGGCAGCACTAAAGTTGGCGTCAGCCATGGGATCGACTGCTTTCGATCTCGTCGGTGAAGCCCCCGCAGGTGTTGTCCGCACCTGGCGGGGGCTGTTTTGTTCGTTAATCGGGCACCGCAGACCACCGTCACGCTGCGTTGCAACCCGGTCGCTGAATGCGCTCGACCTGCTCAACTCGCAGGGAGGGAGGGTGGGTTGAGGTCCACTCCCGTTCAAAACAAGCACTGCTCGGGGCTTGCCGCTTGAGCCCCGAGCGGGGGTATCGCCGGTGCTGCTGAGACCCGCGACGAAGGCCGTCCAGTCCGATGCCCGGAACGCAATCCTGCGCCAGACGTGCAGCGAAGGCCGGATCAGCCTGTGGCCGTGAGGTCGACGATCTGGGCCGCGGTGGCGGCGGGGTCGACGGTCTGGTGCAGGTGGGCCTCGGTGGCGAGGGGCTCGTAGGGAGGGCTGAACAAGAGGTACGAGCAGGTGGGAGGGTCGTCCCAGCCCGGGGGCACCGGAATGTGCTGCTCGTAGTAGGACAGCGGGAGTCTCGGTTGTTCGTCGGTGATGGCCTGGCGGACTGCCGGATCAGGGAACAGCGGGGCGAGGTCGGTCTCGTCCCACCAGTCGGTCCATCGCGGCAGCTTGCCGTTCTGTGCCAACGGGCGGAGGAATCTCAGCAGTTCGGGAGGGGCGGAGGGAGTCGTCCCGGTCCGCGACGGTAGTGCGGCGTCCACGAAGACCGAGCCCCACCTGCCGGAGCTCGTGACGTACCGCTTCGGCGATGCGGGGCCAGAAGGGCGGAGTGCCGGCGCAGGCGTTCAGCAATGAAGGGACGAGGACCTGCCGCCCGGCTTCTGCCAGCTGTCCGGCGACGGGACGCCAGGTCGAAGGGCCGACCACCGGGCTGTGCACGAGAACGAAGACCGGCTTCATGGATCGATCCTGTGGCGTTCATGCGGGAAAGTCCACGGCACCGGCGCAAGCGCGGCCTGGCACGCAAGTGGGCACCGGTGCATCGCTCACACGATCGTGGGACGCTGAGGGGAGCGGCTTCGGGCTGCCGCTGCCCGTCGATCTGCGCTCGGCCACGTCAGGCCAGTGAAGGAGGGACTCGCGATGACCGCTGCGATGGTCGAGCCCGACCAGACGCCTCAGGGGCGCCCGTGGGACTACTTGCTCCAGTCGTGGCGCGAGGTGGACGCGCCCGAGGGCTGGCGCGCCGAGATCGACGAAGGCCAGATTGTCCTGGTACCACCGCCCCATGCGCGGCATCACCACATTGCGGGTGTGGTGCAGCGCGCGCTCTACCGGAATCTCCCCGAGGAGCTGGACATTTACCAGACCCTTGGGCTGCATATCGCACCACTCGACAAGCTGTACGTACCGGACTTGGTGGTCGTCCCGTCGGAGCTGACCGCGACCGCCGACCCGGACAGTAACGACCCGGTTGATGCCGCCGAGGCCCTCCTCGTCGTAGAGATCACGTCCAAGAGCAACGCCAAGGACGACCGTACGAAGAAGCTGTGCGCCTACGCCCACGCGCCCGTTCCGGTGTATGTCCTGATCGATCGTTTCGATGAGCACGGGCCCACGACGACGGTGTTCACCGAACCGCTCAACGGGGCGTACAAGCATGCGGAGCGCGTCCCCTTTGGGGAGACGCTGTCCCTGGGGGAGCCTCTGAGCACCGATATCGATACGGGGCGGTTCCCGCGCTGACGCAGGTCGGAGCAGCAGAAGGGCGGCGCCCCGGTGATCGGGGGCGCCGCCCTTATTGATGCGAGGCGATCAGACCTTCGCCGCCGCCGGAGCCGGCTCCGCCGACGTGGCCGACGTAGCAGGCGTGCCCGACGCCACCGTCACCTCCTGCGGAGCGTTCAGGTCCACCAGCATCTGCTTCGAGAAGCCGAAGAAGTACGTGGCGAAGAAGCCGACCAGGTAACCGACCAGGAGGCCGCCCGCGTAGATCGCGATCGTGGTGCCCAGGCCGTGGTTGCCGTCGAGGAGCGGGAACAGGGCCCAGCCCGAGGGGCCGATGGCGGTGGAGCCGACCTTGTCGCCGAGCATCGAGAACGTACCGATGAACGCGCCGCCCGCCGCGCCGCCGACGCACGCGGTGATGAAGGGGCGGCCCAGGGGGAGCGAGACACCGTAGATGAGGGGTTCGCCGACGCCCAGGAAGCCTGCGGGGAGGGCGGACTTGATGGTGGTGCGGATGGAGGTGTTGTTGCGCAGGCGCTTGTAGACCGCGATCGCGCAGCCGACCTGGCCCGCGCCCGCCATCGCCAGGATGGGGAGCAGGACGGTGAAGCCCTGCTGCTCGATCAGGGTGGTGTGGATGGGGATCAGGGCCTGGTGCAGGCCGAGCATCACGAGCGGGAGGAACAGGCCGCCGAGGACCAGGCCCGCGAACGCGCCGGTGTTCTCGAGGAGCCAGTTGGCCGCCGTGCCGATGCCCGTGGAGATCTCACCGGCGAGGAACATCAGGCCGAAGATCGTGACGAGGCCGGAGATGAGGACCGTCAGGGTCGGGGTGACGAGGACGTCGACCGCCTCGGGGACCCACTTGCGGCACCACTTCTCGACGTACGTGGCGAGCACCGCCGCGCCGAGTGCGCCGAGCACACCGCCCTGGCCGGGGGAGAGCTGCTGGCCGAAGGCCGAGATGTTGGCGACGCCCGGGAAGACGATGATCGCGGCGACCGCACCGCCCAGGATCGGCGTACCGCCGAACTCCTTGGCCGTGTTGAAGCCGACGAAGACGGCGATCAGGGCCATGAAGCCGGAGGCCATCGCGGCGAGTGCCGGGGTGACGGACGGCAGCCAGCCGAGGTTGATGAGCAGGCCGTTCAGACCCGCGATGATGCCGCAGCCGATGAGGGCGGGGATCAGCGGGACGAAGATGTTCGCGATCCGGCGCAGGAAGAGCTTGAACGGGGTCTGGTTCTTGGCCTTCTGGGCGGCCTTCATCTCCGCGCCCTGGGACGCCAGTTCATCCGCCGATACGGACGAGGAGGGGGCGGCCGCCCGCTCCTCGGCGACCAGCGCCTCGAACTCCGGCGTGACCCGGGCGACCGTGCCCGGGCCGAGCACGATCTGGTACGTGTCGTCCTCGACGACGCCCATGACGGCCGGTACGGCCTTGAGCGCCTCGTCCTGGACGAGCGAGCGGTCGCGCAGACCCAGCCGGAGCCGGGTCATGCAGTGGGCGATGGAGGTCACGTTGGCCGCGCCGCCGACGAGGGGCAGGATCGCGGCGGCAGTGGCGCGGTTCTTGTCTTCGGTGCTCATGTGCGGTGGTGCCTTGCTACGAGGGGGGTACGGGGGTGCGTCAGCCCGAGGCGGACTGGAGGGCGGCGCGCAGGTGGCCCTGCGAGTCGCCGAGGAGACGGTTCGCGGTGGTGGCGTCGAGGTCCGCGAGGATCATCAGGATGGCGGTCTTCACCTCCCCGTCCGCCCCGGTCAGGGCCGCCTCGATCGCCTCGTCGGAGGCGTCGGTGGCGAGGGCGACGATGCGCCGTGAGCGGGCCCGCAGCTTCTCGTTGGAGGCGCGGACGTCCACCATCAGATTCCCGTACGTCTTGCCGAGCCGGATCATCGTGATGGTGGAGAGCATGTTCAGGACGAGCTTCTGGGCCGTGCCCGCCTTCAGACGGGTGGAGCCGGTGAGAAGTTCGGGGCCGACGACGACCTCGATGCCGTGCTCGGCGGCGGCCGCGAGGGCCGAGTCCGCGTTGCAGGACAGGCCGATGGTCAGCGCGCCGACCGTACGGGCGTGCTCGACCGCGCCGATGGCGTACGGGGTGCGGCCCGAGGCCGAGATGCCGACCACCGTGTCGCCGGCGGTCAGCCGCAGGGCGTCGAGGTCCTCGCGGGCCAGCTCCTTGGAGTCCTCCGCGCCTTCGACGGCGGTGACCATCGCGGACGGGCCGCCGGCGATCAGGCCGATGACCTCGGACGGGTCGGTGTTGAAGGTGGGCGGGCACTCGGAGGCGTCGAGCACACCGAGCCGGCCCGCGGTGCCCGCGCCCGCGTAGATCAGCCGTCCGCCGCGTGCCATCCGCTCGGCCGTGCCGTCGATCGCGGCGGCGATCTGCGGCAGGCGCGCGGCGACGGCGGCCGGGACGGTGGCGTCCTCGCCGTTCATCGTGGCCGCGATCTCCTGGGTGGAGAGCCGGTCGATCTCGGCGAGTTCGGGCCGGAACGCCTCGGTCGTCAGCGTCGCGAGCTCGGCGCGGAGCTCACCGTAGGTGCTGTCGGCACCGGCGTCGTCCCGGGCGATCGAGGTGCCGGTGGTTTCGGGCGTGGTCGAGGTCATGACGGAGTGCTCTTCCATGTGCGGGTGAAAGGGGTGGCGGCAGGAATTGCGGGTGGCTTCAGCGGGTCGTCCGTGGACTGTGCCGGTGGGCGAGCGCCTCGTAGGACGCGGCGAGCGCGGGCGCCGCGGTCTCGTAGGTCCGCTGCGCGACGCCGACGAACAGGCAGTCCACGACGAGCAGTTGGGACGTACGGGAGGACATCGCGGCGGGGCGCAGCTCGCTCTCGCGCGCGGTGGAGGTGGTCAGAATGTGGTCCGCGTACTGCGTGACCGGGCTGTCCGGGCGGCCGGTGATCGCGATGGTCGTGGCGCCGTGCTCGAAGGCGACGCGCAGCGGCTCGATGATGTCGCCGGTGGAGCCGGAGTGGGTGATCGCGATGGCCACGTCGCCGGAGCGCAGGGTCACCGCGTTGGTGACGGCCAGGTGCGGGTCCGAGTGGGCGTGCGCGATGTGGCCTATGCGGAGCAGCTTCTGCGCGAGGTCCTGGGCGACGAGCCCGGAGGCGGCGACCCCGTAGACCTCGACGCGGCGGGCGGCCGCGAGGGCGGAGACGGCGGCGCCGAGCTGGGCCATGTCGAGCCCGGCGGCGGTGTCGGCGAGCGTCTGCTGCTCGTCGTAGGCGAGCTTGGCGACCACGTCGGGCAGCGGGTCGTCGACCGCGATGTCGGCGGTGACGGCCGGGGCGCGGCCCGACTGCTGCTGGGCGGCGAGGCCCGCGAGCGCCAGGCGCAGATCGCGGTAGCCGGGGTAGCCGAGCAGGCGCGCGGTGCGTACGACGGTGGCTTCGCTGGTGCCGGTGCGTTCGGCGAGGCCGGTGACGGTGAGCGCGGCACAGCCGGCCGGGTCACCGGCGACGGCTTCGGCGACGCGCTGCATCGAGCGGGTCATGGAGGGTGCGAGCGTGCGCACCTTGGCCGCGAGTGCGGCAGGCGCCGGCGGGGTGCTCGGCAGCGTGCCGGTGCTGAGGCCGGTGCCGCCCGGGGCGCCGCCCGTGAAACTTTCCTTCAAGTCATTGCTCACCCTTGAAAGATATTTTCCGCGTTCTTACATCGTCAAGAGGCCCTTGGTCCCGCGTTCATCACGGGGGGCATACGGAATGAAAGCCGCCACCTGCTTGTTCGCACCTGACATGCCCGCACCCGCCAGCAGCTCCCGTATGCCCATAGCCGTCTACACGCTCGGCACAGCTGTCTTCGCACTCGGCACCAGCGAGTTCATGCTCTCCGGACTGCTCCCGGAGATCGCCCGCGACATGGACGTCACCATCCCGCAGGCCGGACTGCTCATCTCGGCCTTCGCCATCGGCATGGTCGTGGGCGCGCCACTGCTCGCGGTGGCCACACTGCGGCTGCCCCGCCGCACCACCCTCATCACCCTGATCTCGGTCTTCGGCCTCGGGCAGATCGCGGGCGCGCTCGCCCCGACGTACGAGATCCTCTTCGCCTCGCGCGTGATCAGCGCCCTCGCCTGTGCGGGCTTCTGGGCGGTCGGCGCGGCGGTCGCCATCGCGACGGTGGAACTCGGGCAGCGGGCCCGTGCGATGGCCGTGATGATCGGCGGACTCTCCGTGGCCAACGTGCTCGGCGTGCCCGCGGGCGCCTTCCTCGGCGAGCACCTCGGCTGGCGCTCCGCGTTCTGGGCCGTGGCCCTCTCCTCCGCGGTCGCGCTCGTCGGCGTCGTCACGCTCATTCCGCGCATCCCCCTGCCCGAGCGCAAGCCGGAGCTGCGCCGCGAACTGGCGATCTACAAGGACCGCGCCGTCTGGCTGCAGATCGCGCTGATCGCGCTCGCCGCGGGCGGCGTCTTCTGCGCGTTCAGCTACCTCGCGCCGCTGCTCACCGACGTGGCCGGGCTCGACTCGGGCTGGGTGCCGTGGGTGCTCGGGCTCTTCGGTGTGGGTGCGCTCATCGGTACGACCGTCGGCGGACGGATCGCGGACGCGCACCTCTTCGGCGTGATGTTCAGCGGCATCGCCGCCTCCACGCTCTTCCTGTGCGCGTTCGCGCTCTTCGCGAGCAGCGCGGTGGCCGTCGTCGGCCTCGCGTTCCTGCTCGGCTTCTCGGCGTTCTACACGGCTCCGGCGCTCAACGCCCGGATGTTCAACGTGGCCGGCGCCGCGCCCACGCTCGCCGGGGCCACCACGACCGCGGCGTTCAACCTCGGCAACACCGGCGGGCCCTGGCTCGGCGGCGCGGTGATCGACGCGGACTTCGGCTACCGCTCGCCCGCGTGGGCCGGGGCGGCGATGACGGTGACGGCGCTCGGGGTCGCGTACGCGGCGCTGCGGGTGCAGCGCAGCCGTGGTGCGGCGTCGGTGCGGGTGGCCGGGCACGTGGCCGGGTCGTCCGAGCCGGCGGTGGACCGGGCCGCGCTGTAAGGGGACCGGGCCGCGCTGTGAGGGGACCGGGCCGCGCTGTGAGGGGACCGGGCCGCGCTGTGAGGAGGCGGGTCCGGCACGTCCGCTGCTCCCCGCGCGTGCGGTGGCGATCACGCCTGCCGCAGTACGGCGGGTGGGGCGCACAATGGCGTTATGGACGCCGCGGAACACAGACCTCGCCTGGAACAGGCCCTCCACACGGCACGCGCCCTCGTGCTCGCCGACCTCGTGGCCGGTGATGTGGCCGAGGCCGATGTCGTCTCGCTGGTCGAGGACGCGGTGGCGCACCGGCGGTGGTGGGTGGAGCAGTGGCCGGACGGCGCGGAGTTCCTGTCCGGGCTCGTGGCGCAGGACGTCCAGGACGCGCTCCTCGAACGCTACGGGCGGTGGCCTCTGTGCCCCGTGTGCGGCTCGGGCGACCCGCACGCCCTGGAGGTCGAGCCCGAGCTGGGGGCCGACCCGCACTGGGTGTGCGCGAAGGCCGCGGTGGTGGTGGCGCGGGTCGGGGCGCTCGGTGGGGTGGCCCGGTGACGGTCTACATCGATCCGCCGACGTGGCCCGGGCACGGGCGGATGTGGTCGCATCTCATCAGCGATTCCTCGTATGAGGAGTTGCATGCGTTCGCGGCTTCGATCGGGTGTCCTGCGCGGGCGTTCGAGCGGGATCACTATGACCTGCCGGCCGGGCGGTATGCGGATGCGGTGGGTGCGGGGGCCGTGGAGGTCTCCTCGCGGGAGGTTGTGCGGTTGTTGGTTGCCTCCGGGCTCCGGCGGCCGAAGGGGCGGGCTGTGGGGTGAGGCCCCCGGGCCCCGGCATCCGGACTTCGTTCGGATCTGCTCAAGCGCCGCAGGGGCTGGGTGTGCCGAACGGGCTGAGTTCGTACGCCAGCCAAGCCGGATCCTCCGAAGCCACCCGCCTGAACCCGACCCGCTCCAGGGCCCGTTGGGACGGCTCGTTCGTGGGGTCCGTGCGGGCCGTGATCGTGTCGGCCTGCGGGGTCGAGAGGGCCCAGGTGGTGAGGGCGCGGAGGGCCTGGGTGGCGTAGCCGTTGCGGCGGGCCGTGGTGACGACGTCGTAGCCGATCTCCGCGCGGCCCTCGGCGGGGGCGCCGTGGAAGCCCATCGCGCCGACCGCGAGGCCGTCCGACTCCCTGACCAGGATGTAGGTGCCCCAGCCCGGGACGTACGCACCTTCTGCCGCCGCCTTCGCCATCAGGCCGGCACCGATCCGCGTGCCCTCCTCGGGCCCGCCCTCGATCCAGGTGAAGCCGCCCGTGCCGCCCGAGGACAGGTCGAGCGCCGCCGCGGGGGCGAGCGCGACGAGGCGCAGGTCGGGGGTGCGGAGGGCGAAGGGGGCGTCGAGGGAGCCGTGGCCGGAGTCGTTCATCGCATCTGTCACCGCGCGATTATGCGAGGCCCCGGGTGAGTTGCGCGAGCTCTTTCTCCAGGTTGGCGCGGGCCCGGGCCTCCCACTCGGTGGCCGCGTACGGCGTGTGGAACAGCCGTGGGAGCGCGAGGAGTTGGGCGAGGATCCGGGCGCGGCCCGTACGGAAGGCGTCGTCGGGCACGAAGCCGTACTCGTCACGTACCGCCGCCGTGTACGCGGCGTAGGCGGCGGGGTCCGACGCCAGGATCGCCAGGTCAGCGTCGCACAGGACCTGCCCGTTGCGGTCGTCGGGGGCGGGATCGTGCGTGACGGTCAGCCGGACGAGACGCGCCACCTCGGCGACGGCGGACGCGCTCAACCCGGCCTCCGCCAGCGCCCGTTCGGCCAGCCGCGCCGACCGCTCCTCGTTCTCCGAACGGTCGGGCAGGTACACGGCGTCGTGGAACCACGCACCCAGCCGCACGAGGTCCGGATCGTCCGCGTGCGAGGCCAGTACGTCGATGTGGTCGAGGACCGCGGTGAGGTGCGCGACCGTGTGATAGCGCCGCTGCGGTTCGGCCCAGCGCTTCAGCAGGTTCTCCGCGTACGGGGCCGGATCCGGCGCCGGATGCCCCGGCTCCGTCCCCGCGGTACCGCGCACCGCGTGCAGGGTGTCCGAGAAGCGGGTGCGCAGCGCGTCGAGTCGCTCGGTCATGGGGCGGGACATGGGGTGAGCGTAATGGCCCGCCCGCACAACGGACCGTGCCGGGAGGGCGGCTGAGCCTGCCCTCCCGGCACGGGGTGCACGGGACCTCCGTCACGAAGCCGCCTTGAACCCCCGCAGCCGCAGCGAGTTCGCCACCACGAACACCGACGAGAACGCCATCGCCGCTCCCGCGAGCATCGGGTTGAGCAGCCCGGAGGCCGCCAGCGGCAGCGCGGCCACGTTGTAGGCGAAGGCCCAGAACAGGTTCACGCGGATCGTGCCGAGCGTGCGGCGGGCCAGGCGGATCGCGTCGGCCGCCGCGCGCAGGTCGCCGCGGACCAGCGTGAGGTCGCCCGCCTCGATCGCCGCGTCCGTGCCCGTGCCCATCGCGAGGCCGAGGTCGGCCTGGGCCAGGGCGGCCGCGTCGTTGACGCCGTCGCCGACCATCGCGACCGAACGGCCCTCCGCCTGGAGCTTCTTGACCACGTCGACCTTGTCCTGGGGGAGGACCTCGGCGATGACGTGCTCGGGTGCGATGCCCACCTCGGCGGCCACGGCCTCGGCCACCGCCTTGTTGTCACCGGTCAGCAGGATCGGCGTCAGACCCAGTGCGCGCAGCCTGCTGATCGCCTCGGCGCTGGTGTCCTTGACCGCGTCCGCGACTTCGAGGACACCGCGTGCCTCGCCGTCCCACGCGACCGCGATGGCCGTACGGCCCGCGGCCTCAGCGGCCGACAGGGCCCGCTCCAGCTCCACCGGCAGGTGGATCTCCCACTCGGCGAGCAGCTGGGTACGGCCCACCAGGACCGCGTGGCCCTCGACGATGCCCTGGACACCGAGCCCGGGAACGTTCGCGAAGTCCTCGGGGACGGGCAGGGGCTGCGGGGCGCCCGCGGCGACCGCCTGGGCGATCGGGTGCTCGGAGGCGTTCTCCAGCGCACCGGCCAGGCGCAGCAGCTCGTCCGCGGAGACTCCGTCGGCCGTCTGCGTGGCGAGGAGCGTCATCCGGCCCGTGGTGACCGTGCCGGTCTTGTCGAGCACGATCGTGTCGACCTTGCGGGTCGTCTCCAGGACCTCGGGGCCCTTGATCAGGATGCCGAGCTGCGCGCCCCGCCCCGTACCGACCATCAGCGCGGTCGGCGTCGCGAGACCCAGGGCGCAGGGGCAGGCGATGATCAGGACCGCGACGGCCGCGGTGAAGGCGGCGCTCCAGCCGGCCCCGTTGCCCAGCCAGAACGCGAGGGTGGCGAAGGCGAGCGCGATCACGACCGGGACGAAGACCGCGGAGATGCGGTCCGCGAGGCGCTGCGCGGCCGCCTTGCCGTTCTGCGCGTCCTCCACCAGGCGCGCCATCCGGGCGAGCTGGGTGTCGGCGCCGATCCGGGTGGCCTCGACGACCAGCCGGCCGCCCGCGTTGAGGGTCGCACCGGTGACCGCGTCGCCCACGCCGACCTCGACGGGCACGGACTCGCCGGTCAGCATCGAGGCGTCCACGGCCGAGGAGCCCTCGACCACGGTGCCGTCGGTGGCGATCTTCTCGCCGGGCCGCACGAGGAAGCGGTCACCGGTCTTCAGCTCGGAGGTGGGGATCCGGACTTCGGTGGTGCCGTCGCGCAGGACCGTGACGTCCTTCGCGCCGAGTTCGAGCAGCGCCTTGAGCGCGGCGCCCGCCTTGCGCTTGGAGCGCGCCTCGAAGTAGCGGCCGGCCAGGATGAAGGCCGTGACGCCCGCGGCGGCCTCCAGATAGATGTTCCCGGCGCCGTCGGTGCGCGCGATGGTCAGCTCGAAGGGGTGCGTCATGCCGGGGGTGCCGGCCGTCCCGAAGAACAGCGCCCACAGCGACCACAGGAACGCCGCCGACGTACCGACCGAGATCAGGGTGTCCATCGTCGCCGCGCCGTGGCGGGCGTTGGTCCACGCGGCCTTGTGGAAGGGCCAGGCGGCGTACGTGACCACGGGCGCGGCCAGCGTCAGGGACAGCCACTGCCAGTACTCGAACTGCAGCGCCGGGATCATCGCCATCGCGATCACGGGAACGGAGAGCACGACCGCGGTCGTCAGACGCTCGCGCAGTGTGCGCAGCTCGTCGGACGCGGGCGCCTTGCCCGCCTCGTCGCCCGCCGTGTCCGCGGTGCGCGGCGGCTCGGGCTCCTGGGCGGTGTAGCCGGTGGCCTCGACCGTGGCGATGAGGTCCCCGACGGAGATGTCGTCACGGAAGTGGACCTTGGCCTTCTCGGTCGCGTAATTGACCGTGGCCTCGACCCCGTCCATCCGGTTGAGCTTCTTCTCGATACGGGCCGCGCAGGACGCGCAGGTCATCCCGCCGATTTCCAGCTCGACCTGTGCCTGCGCCTGTACGGCCCCGGTATCGATCTCGGTGGTCATGGCTGCGGTCTCCTCGCGTCCGTTCGGCAGGTACCCCAGGGGGGTATTGCTGAGTGCGAGTTCATGTATACCCCCCACCCCTATCGAATGCAAGCGGCTCCTCTCGCTTGACTTTATACCCCCTAGGGGTATGGTCGCAGGTATCGGACCCAGGCCGCACAGGGAGCACGCCATGAAGACAGCACTCCGGATCACCGCCTTCGTCGCCGCGCTCGGCGCGACCTTCGGCACCGCGTACGCGGTCGGGACCGGGTTCGACCCGGTGATCGACAAGAAGGAGAGCGGCGCGGCCGCGCACGACGAAGGCGGTCACGACGGTGGAGGGGAGGAAGCGGGTGCCGGCAAGGAGAAGGCGGCGAAGACCGCGTACACCCTCGGGCTCAAGACCCCGCGGCTGACCGCCGACCGGGCCGGTGAGCTGCGGTTCGCGATCGAGGACGAGCAGGGCAGGCCGCTCAAGTCCTATACGCGCGAGCACGGCAAGGAGCTGCATCTGATCGTCGCCTCGCGCGATCTGACCGTGTACCGGCATCTGCACCCCGAGCGGGACGCGGACGGCACCTGGTCCACGCCCGTGAAGCTGCCGGAGGCCGGCAGCTACCGGATCTTCGCCGACTTCAAGGCGAAGGGGGCCGCCGAGGGCGATGTGCAGGCGGCCGAGGTCGCGGTGGCCGGCCCGTACAAGCCGAAGGAGCTGCCGAAGGCCTCGCCCGTCGCGAAGGTCGACGGCTACGAGGTGCGGCTCAACGGGAAGCTGAAGCCCGGCAAGGCGAGCGAGCTGGTCCTGAGCGTGAGCAAGGACGGCCGCCCGGTGAAGAACCTGCAGCCCTATCTCGGCGCGTACGGCCACTTGGTCGCGCTGAAGGCCGGGGACCTGGAGTATCTGCACGTCCACCCGAACGACGGCCCGGCCGGACCGGACATCTCCTTCACCGCGGAGACCACCGGCAAGGGCGCGTACCGCCTCTTCCTGGACTTCCAGCACGAGGGCAAGGTCCGTACGGCCGCCTTCACGGTGTTCACGGACGGGACCGTGTCCGCGGCGCCGGAGACCTCCGAGGCGCCCGGGGCCGAGGAAGAAGAGGGGCACGGTCACTGATCGACTCCCCAGCGGCCCGATCACCGCGTACTCTGATATTGGACTAGACCAGCAGAGTGCAGATTGTCGCGATCAACGGTGATCCGTGAGGAGTGGGCCCATGACGAAGCGTGCAGTCCTTGAGGTGATCGCCCTCGGGCCCGAGGACGCGGTCGCCGCACAGACGGGCGGCGCGGACCGGCTCGAAATGGTCACCGACATGGCGGCCGACGGGCTCACTCCGAGCGTGGCCACGTTCAAGTCGATCCGCTCCTCGGTGGACATCTCCCTGCGGGTGATGCTGCGGGCCGCGGACGGCTTCGCGGCCGGAGACGTGCAGGCCCTCGTGCGCTCGGCGCGCGAGCTGCGCGAGGCGGGCGCCGAGGAGTTCGTGCTCGGCTTCCTCGACGAGACGGGCGCGCCGGACCTGCCGGCCGTCGAGGCGCTGGTCGCGGCCCTCGACGGCGCGCGCTGGACCTTCCACCGCGCCATCGACCGCGCGGCCGACCGCGACGCCCTGCGCAAGCAGCTCGCGGAGCTGCCCGGCCTCGACACCTACCTCACGGCGGGTGCGGCGGGCGGCGTCGACGAGGGCATGGCGACCCTGGTGGCGGAGGCGGGCCGCGCCGCCTCGGGCGAACCGGGCTACGAGCCGCAGATCCTGGTCGGCGGCGGCCTCGCCCTCCACCACGTGCCGCACCTGAAGGCCGCCGGCCTCGACGCCTTCCACATCGGCTCGGCCTCGCGGCCGGGCGGCTGGAACGAGCCGGTCTCGGCGGACGCGGTGGCCGAGTGGCGGGCGGCGGTCGACGCCTGACGTCCGGGCGGTGGTCGACGCCTGACGTCCGGCGGTGGGCGAGGTGCCTGCGGCGGGCTTCGCTCCCCGCCCCGCCGCAGGGCCGGGAAATGGCACACTGGAGGTTTGGCCAGCAGAAGGGGTGTGCGTGTGAACGGCCCGCTCATCGTCCAGTCCGACAAGACCTTGCTCCTCGAGGTCGACCACGAGCAGGCCGACGCCTGCCGTCGTGCCATCGCTCCGTTCGCCGAACTGGAGCGCGCACCGGAGCACATCCACACCTATCGCGTGACCCCGCTCGGCCTGTGGAACGCGCGGGCCGCGGGGCATGACGCCGAGCAGGTCGTCGACGCGCTCGTCGCGTACAGCCGCTACCCCGTCCCGCACGCCCTCCTCGTCGACATCGCCGAGACGATGGACCGCTACGGGCGCCTCACGCTCTCCAAGCACCCGGCCCACGGCCTCGTCCTGACCACGACGGACCGGCCGGTCCTGGAGGAGATCCTGCGCTCCAAGCGGATCACCCCGCTCGTGGGCGCCCGGATCGACGCGGACACCGTCGCCGTGCACCCCTCCGAGCGCGGCCAGATCAAGCAGACCCTGCTCAAGCTCGGCTGGCCCGCCGAGGACCTCGCCGGGTACGTGGACGGCGAGGCGCACGCCATCGAGCTCGACGAGTCGGGCTGGGCGCTGCGTCCGTACCAGAAGCAGGCCGTCGAGAACTTCTGGCACGGCGGCTCCGGCGTCGTCGTCCTGCCCTGCGGCGCGGGCAAGACGCTGGTCGGCGCGGGCGCGATGGCCGAGGCGAAGGCGACCACGCTGATCCTCGTCACCAACACCGTCTCGGCCCGCCAGTGGAAGCACGAGCTGGTCAAGCGCACGAGCCTGACCGAGGACGAGATCGGCGAGTACAGCGGGACGAAGAAGGAGATCCGCCCCGTCACCATCGCCACGTACCAGGTCCTGACGACGCGGCGGAAGGGCGTTTATCCGCACCTGGAGCTCTTCGACTCCCGCGACTGGGGCCTGATCCTCTACGACGAGGTGCACCTGCTGCCCGCGCCCGTCTTCAAGTTCACCGCCGATCTGCAGGCGCGCCGCCGCCTCGGTCTCACGGCCACGCTCGTACGCGAGGACGGCCGCGAGTCCGACGTGTTCTCGCTCATCGGCCCCAAGCGCTTCGACGCGCCCTGGAAGGAGATCGAGGCGCAGGGCTACATCGCGCCCGCCGACTGTGTGGAGGTCCGCGTCAACCTCACCGACTCCGAGCGGCTCGCGTACGCGACGGCGGAGACCGAGGAGAAGTACCGCTTCTGCGCGACGACCGCCACCAAGCGCAAGGTGACGGAGGCGATCGTCAAGAAGTTCGCCGGCCAGCAGATCCTCGTCATCGGCCAGTACATCGACCAGCTCGACGAACTGGGCGAGCACCTGAACGCGCCCGTCATCAAGGGCGAGACCAGCAACGCCCAGCGCGAGAAGCTCTTCAACGCGTTCCGTGAGGGCGAGATCAGCGTGCTCGTCGTCTCGAAGGTCGCGAACTTCTCCATCGACCTGCCCGAGGCCACGGTCGCGATCCAGGTCTCCGGCACGTTCGGCTCCCGCCAGGAGGAGGCCCAGCGCCTGGGCCGCGTCCTGCGCCCCAAGTCGGACGGCCACCAGGCCCACTTCTACTCGGTCGTCGCCCGCGACACCATCGACCAGGACTTCGCGGCCCACCGGCAGCGGTTCCTGGCGGAGCAGGGGTACGCGTACCGGATCGTGGACGCGGACGATCTGCTCAAGGACGCCTAGGGCGAGTGCCGGAAACCCCGCACAAGGCAACGCTCAGGCGGCTGCCCGCAGTTCACGCCGGTAGCCGCCGGGCGCCTGCCCGTACTCGCGCTTGAAGGCCTTGGCGAACGCGTACTCCGAGCCGTATCCGGTCCGCGCCGCCACGGCCGCGAGCGTCTCCTCGGACTCGCGCAGCAGCCGCGCCGCCGTGGTCATCCGCCAGCGGGTCAGATACGCCATCGGCGGCTCGCCCACGAGGTCGGTGAAGCGGCGCGCGAAGGCCGCGCGCGACAGGCCCGCCCGCGCGGCCAGTTCCTGGACGGTCCAGGACCGGGCCGGATCGCCGTGCAGCGCGGTGAGCGCGGGCGCGACGGCCTGGTCGGAGAGGGCCGCGGCCCAGCCCCGCGCACGCTCCGTCGGCTGCTCCTCGTACCAGGCGCGCAGGACGTACAGGAGCAGCGAGTCGATCAGCGCGGGCACGATGCCGGCCGAGCCCATCCGCGGCCGGTCCAGCTCGGATCTCAACAGGCCGATCGCGGCGGCCAGTTCGGGCGAGCGGGTGCCGGCGGCCGGCAGGTGGACGATGCGCGGCAGGCGGCTCACCAGCGGGTGCGGGCGGGCCTGGTCGAGGTGGTAGTAGCCGCAGAGCAGATCCGCGCGCTCGCCGCCCTCCTCGCCGACGACCACCGTGCCGATGGGCGCCCCCGGGGCGAACTCGGCCTCCCGCGGCTCCTGCGGTGCCGTGTCCGGACGGTCGCCGAGTACGGCGCCGCAGCCGTCCCGCAGGAACACCACATCGCCTTCGAGCAGCCGCACGGGCCGCGCCGCCTCCCCCTCCGCCGGACTCTCCAGAGGAGTCAGCCAGGACGAGCCCGACAGCACCACATGGAACCCGGAGCCGGAGACCGGCGGCAGACCGACCGCCCAGGGGGCATGGCCCGTGGTGCGTACGGAGACGGGCCGGCCGGTGCGCATCGAGGCCAGCGCCTCACTGAGGATGTCCACCGCCGGCCCCTTCCGCCGTCCGCCCGTTGCGCCGTGCCCGCACCTTACGCGGCGACCCGCAGGACGACCTTGCCGCGGGTGCGCCCGGAACCCACCAGCTCATGCGCCTTCGCGGCCTCGTCGAGCGGCAGCGTCTGCGCGACATGCGGGCGGACGCGGCCCTCGTCGATCAGGGCGGCGATCGCTTCGAGCGAGGCGTAGTCGGGCTCGACGGACACCCCGGCGAAGCGCCGGCCCGCGGCCTCGACCCGGGCGGCGAGCTCCGTGTTCCAGTGCTCCATGATGCTGATGAGCGTGCCGCCGGGCTTCAGGACCTCCAGCGAACGCTCGCCCTGCGAGCTGGAGTCGAAGACCACGTCGAGGTCGCGTACGGCCTCGGTGTAGTCGGTGCTCCGGTAGTCGATGACCTCGTCGGCGCCCAACTCCCGTACGAAGGCGTGGTTCGCCTCGCTCGTCAGGGCCGTCACGTGCGCGCCGCGCGCCTTGGCGATCTGCACCGCGAAGTGCCCGACCCCGCCGGCGGCGCGGTGCACGAGCACCCGCTGCCCCTCGCGTATCCCGGCCGCGTCGACGAGACCGTGCCAGGCGGTGAGCGCCGCCAGCGGTACGGCGGCGGCCTCGGCGTGGCTCAACGATGCGGGCTTACGGGCGACTTGGCGCGACGGTACGGCGACGTAGTCGGCGTACGCGGTCGCCGCCCGCGGGAAGAACGGCATCCCGAACACCTCGTCCCCCGGCTTGAACCGGGCCCCGGGCCCGGCCTCCTCGACCACCCCGGAGATGTCCCAGCCGACCCCGAACGGCGGCTCGCCGAGCAGCGGGAGCGCACCGGCCCGCACCGCCACGTCCACGGGATTCACCCCGGCCGCGTGCACCCGGACCAGGACCTCGCCGCCGAGCGGGGCGGGCTTGTCGGTCTCGGTGACCTGGAGGACCTCGGGTCCGCCGAACGACTGCTGCAGGACTGCGCGCATGGTGAACTCCCTTGAGACGGCTACGGATTGGGCCCCACCGAGTGGGCGGTGCGCCTTCGATGTCCGTAACTCTAGGAAGATCCGTTGAGCGTCTGAATATCCTAAGGACTCGGAAAGATGTCCCAGCGTCTACGGGTTCACTGGGCGCCCGATCGGTCAGGGGTTGCCGTCGAGCAGGATCCGGCCCGTTGCTCGATCAGCCGTGAGGACGGGTACTCACGGCGTCCGAACCGCAGCGCCACGCACACCAGGAGCGCCACCGCGAGCAGCGCGTACGGGGAGGCCAACGGCTGCTGCCACCACGGCAGATGCAGGTCCAGGTCGCCCTGGTGCGGCAGGATCCAGAAGCTGCGGGCCGTGAACACCGCCACCACCGCGAGCGCGATCCGCGTGCGGCCCTCCGCGAGCAGGAGCGCGAGCAGCGGTACGCACCACACCCAGTGGTGGGACCAGCTGATGGGGGAGACGAGCAGGGCCGTGAACGCGGTGGTCAGGAGGGCCCACGCGGGGGAGCGCCGGTGGACGCGGGCCGCGAGCCACAGTCCGTACGCCGCTGTCAGGGCCGCCGGGACCAGCCACAGCACGCCGGGCGCCGGATCGCCGAGGACGCGGGCGATCAGGCCCTGCAGCGATTGGTTGTCGACGATCCAGGCCTTGCCGACGCGGCCGGTCGCGAAGAGGTGACGGGTCCAGAAGTCGAGGCTCGCGGACGGCAGGACCAGCGCGCCCAGCAGGACCGTGCCCGCGAAGGAGGCCGAGGCCGTGGCCGCGGCGCGCAGTTGGCGCGTCAGGAGCAGGTGCACGATGAAGACGGCGGGTGTCAGCTTCACACCGGCGGCGACCCCCAGCGCGAAGCCCTTGCCGAGTGCGGAATCCGGCCGGTTCAGGTCCCACAGGATCATGCAGATCAGGACCAGGTTGATCTGGCCGAACAGGAGCGTCTGGAAGACGGGTTCGAGCCAGAGACCCACCGCCACGGTCACGTACAGAAAGGGGCGGGGGAGCGGGAGGCGGGCGAAGCGGGCCGAGTGGTGGATCAGGAGCGCGAGGAGCAGGGCGTTGCCCGCCATGAACGCGAGTTTGAGGGCCGGAAGGGGCAGCCAGGTCGTCGGGACGAAGAGGATCGCGGCGAACGGCGGATAGGTCGCGGGCAGGGCCCACTCGGTGACGGTGAAGCCGTACAGATCGGTGCCGTGCATCACGGCGGCGCCCTCGGCCCGGTACACGAGCGTGTCGGCCATCGGAACGCGCCGTACGACGCAGAGCACGGCGAGCGCCAGGGCGGACACCGCGAGTGCGGCGGGTGGGCGGAGGGGGGCAGTCCTGCGGATCACGCGCGTGACCCTAGCGCAGGGTCACCATCCGCATACGGATGGTGACTTGCGCTGCTCGGGCTATGTGCGCCGGCGGACCACGCCCGCGTCGCGTGCGTACTCGCCGAGGATGATCACGTCCATCGCCGCGGCGGCGAAGACCTTGACGGCGCGCAGGGCGTTGCCGACGTGGTGGGTGTGCCGGGTGGCGCCGGTCGCGGTGGCTCCGCTCGGCTTTCCGGGGCGGACAGGGGCCTGGGTGAAGGTTGCGCTGCTCATGTACTCAAGGATGGCCGAGCGCCCCATATCGGACATCGACCTGCGGGCTGAACCCGACCCTCATCCCCATAGGGGACGGTCTCCGACTTTGGGCAGAGGGGGAGGCCGAAGGGAAGGCCACGAGGAAAAAACGGTTGGCCCGGCCACCGATCCGTGATCTAGACTGCACGGTTTCCCGCCTCCGACGCACCCGCGGAGCGCCGCCGCCCGGCTGATACCGGGGGCCACCCTGGAACAAGGTCCAACTCCTGTGGAGGCTCTGCTGTGCCCGTGCACGACGACAACCCCCTGACCCGCGAGCGGTCCCACCTCACCGCGTCCCGCGCCGCCCTGCGGGCGATGCGCGAGGACGCCGAGGGGCTCGACATCCGCGACGTCACGGCGAACTGGGTGAACGCGGCCGTCCTGCAGCACCAGATCGACGAGCGCATCAAGGCCCTCGCCGACCTCGCCCACACCCCGCTCTTCTTCGGCCGCCTCAGCTACCTGCACACGGTCGGCGCCGAGGACGCGGAGGGTGCCGCGGGCGACCAGTTCTACATCGGCCGCCGGCACGTCCACGACGCCGACGGCGACCCGATGGTCATCGACTGGCGCGCCCCCGTCTCGCAGCCCTTCTACCAGGCCTCCAAGCAGAAGCCGATGGACGTCGCGCTGCGCCGCCGGTTCGGTTACACGGGCGGCGAGATCACCGCGTACGAGGACGAACACCTCTCCGACCCCGCCGCTGTGACAATTTCCGGCTCCGCCGGGGGGACGCAGACAAGCAAACTGCTCCAGCAGGAGATCGAGCGCCCGCGCGTCGGCCCGATGCGCGACATCGTGGCGACGATCCAGCCGGAGCAGGACGAAATCGTCCGCAGCGGCCTCGGCGGGACCGTCTGCGTCCAGGGAGGTCCCGGCACCGGCAAGACGGCCGTCGGCCTGCACCGTGTCGCGTACCTCCTCTACGCGCACCGCGAGCGGCTCGCCCGCACCGGCACCCTCGTCATCGGCCCGAACAAGTCCTTCCTCCACTACATCGAGCAGGTCCTTCCCGCGCTCGGCGAGCTGGAGGTGCAGCAGGCGACCGTCGACGACCTTGTCGCGCATGTCGAGGTGCGCGGCACGGACGCCGCGGAGACCGCCCTGGTCAAGGGTGACGCCCGGATGGCCGAGGTGCTGCGCCGAGCCGTCCGCTCGCACGTCACGCTGCCGACCGAGGCGCTGATGGTCGTACGCGGCTCACGCCGCTGGCGCATCCCGTCCCACGAACTCACCGAGATCGTGGAGGAGTTGCTGGCCCGCGACATCCGCTACGGGGCCGCGCGCGAGGCGCTGCCGCAGCGGATCGCGCACGCCGTGCTCGTCCGGATGGAACAGTCCGGTGAGGCGCCCGACGACCGTGTGCAGGACTCCGTCGCGCGCAACGCGGCCGTGAAGGCCGCCGTCAAGGCGATCTGGCCGCCGGTCGATCCCGCGAAGCTGGTGCTGCGGCTGCTGTCCGACCCGGAGTTCCTCGCGGCCCACGCGGAGGGGCTTCTGAACGCCGACGAGCAGAAGGTGCTGCTGTGGGCGAAGCCCGCGCGCTCGGTGAAGTCGGCCAAGTGGTCCGCCGCGGACGCGGTCCTGATCGACGAGGCCTCGGACCTGGTGGCCCGTACGCACTCGCTCGGCCATGTCGTCCTCGACGAGGCGCAGGACCTCTCGCCGATGCAGTACCGCGCGGTCGGCCGCCGCTGCACCACCGGCTCGGCGACCGTACTCGGTGACCTCGCGCAGGGCACGACGCCCTGGGCGACGCGCAGTTGGGACGAGGCGCTCACGCATCTGGGCAAGCCGGAGGCGATCATCGAGGAGCTCACCGCGGGCTTCCGCGTGCCGCGCGAGGTGATCGCCTACGCCTCGCGCCTCCTGCCGTCGATCGCGCCGGGCCTCGCGGAGGTCTCCTCGGTCCGTGAGGCCCCGGGCTCCCTGTCCGTACGGGAGTCGTCCGCGCTCGACACGGACGTGGTGGCCGCGTGCGTGGAGTCCCTGCAGCGGGAGGGCTCGATCGGCCTGATCGCGGCGGACGCCCGTATCCCCGCGCTGGCCCAGGCCCTCGACGCGGCGGGTCTCACCTACCTCGACCCGGGCGAGGAGACCACCCGGGAAACCCGTCTGACCCTGGTCCCGGCCTCCCTGGCCAAGGGCCTGGAGTACGACTACGTGGTCCTCGACGAGCCCGCGGCGGTCGTCGACGGCGAGCCGGACGAGCGGACGGGCCTGCGCAGGCTGTACGTGGCGCTGACGCGAGCGGTGTCGGGGCTGATCGTGGTGCACGGGGCACCCGTGCCCTCAGGGCTGGCGGCCTAGGCGGCAGTTCGGCCGGGGTGGGGGCGAAACCCTGCGGCGCCCCCGCCCGCCCCGTGCGCCTTCACTCCCCGGAGGCCCGCTGCGACCGCCACACCAGGAACAACGCCGACGCGGCCGCCGCCCCTCGTACGACCCACGGAATCGTCTCCTGGACGGCCGCGCCCATCGCCTCGTCCCCGATCGGCTGCCCCCAGCGCCCTTCGACCCGCCCCCACAGCCACACAAGGCCCGAGGCGACGGCCAGACCGGGCACCCACATCACCGCGAGCTTCGCCTCGTTGCGGGTGAGGCGGCGCGAGGCGTAGGCGATGCCCCAACCGCAGATCAGAGGTACGGGGTGACCCATGACCGCACCGGCCACCAGCAGCGCCGCCGCGATCAGGAGCAGCGGGTTGGTGAAGCTCAGCGAGCGTTCGGCGGGGGCGCGGCGCCGGCGCAGGAGACGGCGGCGCGGACGCTCCTCGTCCTCCTCCTCCTCTGCTTCCTCCTCGTACGCGTCCTCGTCCTCGTCGTCCGCCTCCTTGGCGACCCGCCTGGCACGAACCTCGCGCGCGTCCTCCTCCTGCTGCGGCGGCCGCAGTATCTCGGGGATCTCGATCCCGCCCACGAACCCGGGCACGCCGTCCCCCGGCCCGCTGCCCGTCGCGTCGACACGCCACCAGTCAGGCTCGACCCCGCCGCGCCCGAGCTCGTCCTCGCCGGCGAGATGCGGCGGCGAGGCGGCGGTGGACGGCGGGGGCGTGACCTCCTCGGGCCGCCGCGGCCGCGGCAACGTACGCCGCAGACCGCTCCGACGCCCCGTGGCCGAGTCCGAACCGGCGCCGGAGCCCGGGGCGCGGTCCGCTCCACCCGACCCCGCGCCGCGCCCGAACCGGCGCCCCCCACTGCGCTGCGTCGGCAGGTCCGACTCGGGCGGCAGGTCGAGGTCCTGCCCGGACTCCGCCTGCGTCACCAACTCCTCAGGCGTACCGATACGGGCCAGCAGCCGCCGCACCGACGCGGGGCTCTCGCCGCCCACCGCCCGCGACCGCCGCGCCTCGATCTCCCGGCGCAACTCCGTGACAAGGCGCATCCGTACGGAGGAGGACAGCTGCCGCTGCTGGGCCAGATCACCGACCCGGCTCAGATAGTCGAAGACGAGCTGATCGCTCTCGATGGCCACCGGAGACCCCCTGCACACGTGCCGCCACTCGCGGAACCGGCCACGTGGACGAACGCCAAGTCCCTTCCGGGCACGCCTTCTTGCGCCACCCCGGCGCCCCGACGGTACCGCGCCCGCCGCCGCCGTACAGGCCCTAGGTACTACCGTGGGCCGGATGAGGACCGAGAGCACGGCCGCAGGTACCCCGCGGACCCTGGCGGAAGAGCTGCGGCAGCGGGACGACGCGTCGCTTGCCGATCTGCTGCGGGCGCGTGCCGATCTGCTCAATCCGGTGCCGGGTGACCTCACGCAGCTGGCGACCCGCGCCGGCACCCGCGCCTCGGTCGTGCGTGCCCTGGAGCGGCTCGACACGTTCGCGCTGCAGACCGCGGAGGCCCTCGCGGTCGCGCCCGACCCGGCGGCGTACGACGAGCTGAGCGCCCTGCTCACCGGCGAGGGCGAGCACGACCCGGACATCGAGAGCGCGCTGCCCACCGCGCTGGCCACGCTGCGCGAACAGGCCGTCGTCTGGGGCGGCGACGACCGGCTGCGGCTGGTGCGCACCGCCCGCGAACTGCTCGCCCCGAGCCCGGGCCACCCCTCGCCGACGGGCCTCGGCCCGACCGTCGCCGAGTCCACCGCGGGCATGTCACCGGGCCGCGTGCAGCAGCTGCTCGCGGGCGCCGGGCTCACGCCCACGCACGACGCGGTCTCGGCCGTCACCGCCCTGACCGACCTGTTCCGCGACCGTACGAGGATGAGCGCCCTGCTCGACGAGGCGCCCGTCGAGGCGCTCGAGGTGCTCGGGCGGCTCACGTGGGGGCCGCCGTACGGGCAGGTCACCGCGCAGCCCGCCCCGCATGTGCGCTGGCTCCTCGACCGCGGCCTGCTGCTGCCCACCGCGCCCGGCACCGTCGTACTGCCGCGCGAGGTGGCGCTGCATCTGCGCGGCGGGCGCGCGCACCGCGAGCCGAAGCCGCTGCCGCCGACGGTCGGCGCCGCGTCCGAGCACAGCGGGCGGGTGGTGGACGCGACGGCGGCCGGGCAGGCGTACACCGCGCTCGCCACCGTCGAGGAGCTGCTCAAGGACTGGGACGAGGGCGGTCCCGCCGTGCTGCGGGCCGGCGGACTGAGCGTGCGCGACCTGAAGCGGACCGCGGTCGCGCTGGACGTGCCGGAGCCGGTCGCGGCCTTCTGGGTCGAACTCGCCCATGCGGCGGGCCTGGTGGCCTCCGACGGCGAGGCCGACGAACGGTACGCGGCGACGCCCGCCTACGACGACTGGCTGGAGCTGCCGTCCGCGGAGCGCTGGCGGGTCCTGGCCACGGCGTGGCTCGCGGCCACGCGGGCGCCGGGCGTGGCCGGCTCCCGGGACTCCAAGGACCGGGTCCTGTCCGTGCTCGGCCCGCATCTGGACCGCTCGGCGGCCCCGGAGATCCGCCGCCGCGTCCTGCACCTCCTCGCGGCCGTGCCCGAGGGCGGCGCGCCCACCGCGGCGGCCGTCCTGGAACGGCTGCGCTGGGAGCGGCCCCTGCGCGGCGGCGGTGCCCAGGCCGGGCAGGACGATCTGCGCGCCCGGCTCGCCCAATGGGCGCTCACCGAGGCCGAGTTGCTCGGTGTGACCGGACGCGGCGCGCTGTCCACGCACGGCCGCGCCCTGCTCGCCGCCGACCCCGCACTCGTCGAGGCCTCCCTCGCGCCGCTCCTGCCGGACCCGCTCGACCACGTCCTGCTCCAGGCCGACCTCACCGCCGTGGCCCCGGGCCCGCTGGAACGTCCGCTCGCCGACATGCTCGGCGTCCTCGCCGACGTGGAGTCGAAGGGCGGCGCGACGGTCTACCGCTTCACGGCCGGATCGGTCCGCCGCGCGCTCGACGCGGGCAAGTCCGCCTCCGACCTGCAGTCCTTCCTCACGGCCCACAGCCGTACGCCCGTCCCGCAGCCGCTCTCGTATCTGATCGACGACGTGGCCCGCAAGCACGGCCACCTGAGGATCGGCGCGGCCTCCGCGTACGTCCGCTGCGACGACGAGTCGGTGCTCGGCGAGATCATGGCCGACAAGCGCTCCCAGGGCCTGCGCCTGCGCCGTCTCGCCCCTACGGTTCTCGCGGCGCAGGCCGATCCGGGGACGCTGCTCGACGGGCTGCGGTCGATGGGGTTCGCACCCGCGGCGGAGTCTGCCGAGGGGGATGTGCTCATCACCCGCGCTTTGTCCCACCGCACCCCGCCGCGTACGGCTCCCGAGCCGGTGCCGGATGGGCCGCCCGCCCCGGACGGCGCGCTACTCGATGCGGCGGTCCGGGCGATCCGGGCCGGTGACCTTGCCGCGACCACTCCGCGTAAGGCCGCTCCGGCTGCTCCGGATGGGCGGCTTCCCCGGACTACTCCGGCGGAGACGTTGGCCACGATGCAGGCGGCGGTGCTTACCGGGGAGGCGGTGTGGATCGGGTACGTCAACGCGGAGGGGGCTGCGAGTCAGCGGGTGCTCGCGCCCGTCCGGGTCGAGGGTGGGTTCGTCACCGGGTATGACCACACGGCCGATGAGGTCCGTACGTATCCGTTGCACCGGGTCACGGGGGTGGCGGAGCTAGCGGAGGAGTAGGCGCGGCCGTCAGGCCTTCCACGGCGCCCCGGGCACCACCAGCGGCGACCCCGTCACCGGATCCGGCACCACCACGCACTCCAGGCCGAACACCTCACGTACCAGCGAGGCCGTGACGACCTCCGACGGCGGACCCGACGCCACCACGCGGCCCGACTTCATCGCCACCAGGTGGTCGGCGTAGCGGGCGGCCTGGTTGAGGTCGTGGAGGACGACCACGACCGTGCGGCCCTTGTCGTGGTTCAACTGGCGCACCAGGTCCAGGACCTCGACCTGGTGGGAGATGTCGAGGTACGTGGTCGGCTCGTCGAGCAGCAGCAGATCCGTCTCCTGCGCGAGCGCCATCGCGATCCAGACCCGCTGGCGCTGACCGCCCGACAGCTCATCGACGGACCGCTCCGCGAGGTCGGAGACGTCGGTGCGGCGCATCGCCTCCGCCACGGCGCGTTCGTCCTCGGCCGACCACTGCTGCCACCAGCTCTGATGCGGCTGACGGCCGCGCGCGACAAGGTCCGCGACCGTGATCGCCTCGGGGGCCACCGGCGTCTGCGGGAGCAGGCCGATCTGCTGGGCGATGCGCTTCGTGGGGAGCTTCGCAAGTTCGGTGCCGTCCAGGAGGACCGCACCCGACTTCGGCCTGAGCAGCCGTCCGAGGGCGCGCAGCGTCGTCGACTTGCCGCAGGCGTTCGGGCCGACGATCACCGTGACCTGCCCGTCGGGCACGTCGAGGTCGAGCTCCTCGACGACCGTGCGGTCGTCGTACGCGAGGGTCAGGGACCGGGTGCCGAGCCGGCTCACGGAGACAGGGGCGGTCACTTGCTTCCTCCGACGCTACGGCTGCGGATGATCAGCCAGATGAGATACGGGGCCCCGACGGCCGCGGTCAGCACACCGACCGGCAGCTCCGTCGGCGAGAACAGCCGGCGCGCGAGGAGATCGGCGAGCACCACGATCACCGCACCCATCAGGGCGCTGCTCACCAGCGGGATCTGCGCCGTCCGCGTCAGCCGCCGGGCGATCTGCGGCGCGAGCAGCGCCACGAAGTCCACCGGACCCGCCGCGCCCGTCGCCACGGAGGCCAGCACCACACCGAGCGCGACAAGACCGAGGCGTACCCGCCCGAGCCGCACCCCGAGCGCGGTCGCCGTGTCGTCGTCGAGCGAGACCGTGCGCTGCGCCCGCGCCGCCCACGCGACCGCGGGCACCAGGACGAGCAGGATCGGCGCGAGCACCGACGCCTCCGGCCAGCCGCGGCCGTTGAGCGACCCCGTCATCCAGATCTGCGCCTGCTGCGCGACGAGATAGTCGCCCTTGGTCATGAACAGCGTGGTGACCGACCGCAGCGCGATGGCGAAGCCGATGCCGATCAGCACGAACCGTGTCGCGTGCAGCCCGCCGCGCCACGCGAAGAGATAGACCAGCGCGGCGGCCAGCACACCGCCCGCCACCGACAGATACGGCAGCACGCTGTACGAGGTGACGCCCAGCGTCATCGAGGCGACGGTCAGCGCGCTCGCGCCCTGGCTGATCCCGATGACATCCGGGCTCGCGAGCGGATTGCGCGCCACGGTCTGGATCAGCGCCCCCGCCACACCGAAGGCCGAACCGACCAGGAGGGCGACGACCAGCCGCGGCAGCCGCAGCTCCTCGACGACCAGCTCGTCCGGCGAGGTCCCGCCGAGCAGCACCTTCAGGACGTTGCCGGGCGCGACGAAGGCCTCGCCGACGCAGAGATACGCGACGCAGGACACGGCGAGCAGCAGCACGAGCCCCGAGGCCACGGCGACGGCCCGCCGGTGCACCAGGAACGCCGCCGGTCCCGTCCGCACGACGGCGTACCCCGCGGGCCGCACCGCCGGCCGGTCCTTCACGTCCGCACTCACGCCGCCACCGCCTTCCGCCGCACCAGCGTCACCAGGAACGGCACCCCGATCAGCGCGGTCATCACACCCGCGGGCACCTCCGACGGCGGGAAGACCACCCGCCCGATCACATCCGAGACCAGCAGCATCACGGGCCCGATCAGCGCGGCCATCGGCAGCACCCAGCGGTGGTCCGAGCCGACGACCGCCCGCGCGATGTGCGGCACCGCGAGCCCGATGAACGCGATCGGTCCGGCCGCCGCGACCCCCACGCCGGTGAGCACGGTCGCCCCGAGCCCGCCCACGATCCGTACCGTCGCCACCCGCTGCCCGAGCCCCTTCGCGACGTCCTCGCCGAGCGCCAGCGCATCGAGCCCGCGCGCCACCGAGAACACCAGGACCACCCCGACCAGGAGGAACGGCCACACCTGGCCGACCACATCGGAGCCGCGCCCCGCGATCGACCCGACCTGCCAGAACCGGAACTCGTCGAGCGCCGAGGCCTTCGTCGTCAGGACCGCCATCGTCACCGACACGAGCAGCGCGTTGATGGCCGCGCCGCCGAGCGCCAGCTTCACCGGCGTCGCACCCCCGCGCCCGCTCGACGCGATGGCGTAGACGGCGACGGAGGCGAGCCCGGCGCCCGCGAACGCGAACCAGACATAGCCGGTGAGCGTGTGGATCCCCGCGTACGCGATGGCGAGCACCACCGCGACCGAGGCGCCCTGGCTGATCCCGAGAATCCCCGGGTCGGCGATCGGATTGCGCGTGATGCCCTGCAGCGCGGTCCCGGCGAGCGCGAGGGCCGCGCCCACCATCAGACCGATCATCGTCCGCGGCACCCGCAGCTCCCGTACGACCTGCGCCGCGTCGCTCTCACCGCCGTGCAGCAGCGCGTCGATCACCGCGGACGGGGCGATGGCGCGCGCACCGACGGCCAGCGAGAGGAGCACGGCGAGCAGCAGGGCGAGCACGGCCGCCCCGGTCAGCACGAGACGCCTCACCGCGAACGGGCGGTGCGCCGTGGGGGAGGGGGCAGCGGCGGTCGGCATCGGGGCCATTTCTGGTTCTTCGGGTCCACGGGCTCATGGCCCCGTGATCGTTCAGGCTCAGGGTGCCCTAAGTCTAGGCCGGACCAGGACGCCGCCCCCGTCGGCCCGCGCCCCGGACCGCCCGCGACAATGGCCGCATGACCTCCACCGCGTGCCCCGAGCTCCTGACCGTCGGCTTCGACCTCGACATGACCCTGATCGACTCCCGGCCCGGGATCAAGGCCTGCTTCGAGGCGCTGCGTGCCGAGACGGGCGTGCACATCGACACCGACCTTGTGGTCTCGCGGCTCGGCCCGCCCCTGGAGCAGGAACTCGCGCACTGGTTCCCGGAATCGGAGATCACCGCCACGGCCGCGCACTACCGCGGGATGTACGCCTCGTACGCCATCGCCCCGTCCCCCGCGATGCCCGGCGCCCGCGAGGCGATCGCCGCCGTCCGCGCGGCCGGCGGGCGGGCGATCGTGGTCACCGCCAAGAACGACCCCGATGCCAAGCGCCACCTCGACCACCTCGGCATCGACCCGGACGCGGTGATAGGCCGCCTCTGGGCGGAGGGCAAGGCGCAGGCGCTGCGCGAGTACGGCGCCCAGGTCTACGTCGGCGACCACCTCGGCGACGTCCGGGGCGCCCGCGCGGCGGACGCCCTCTCGGTTGCGGTGCCGACCGGACCCTGCTCCGCGGACGAGCTGCGCGCGGCGGGCGCGGACGTGGTCCTCACGGACCTCACCGCGTTCCCGCAGTGGCTGGCCGGCTACTGCGAGGCGCGCGCCTGACGGCGCTGCACCGCGATCGACTTCAGCACCCCGGCCCCGGCGATGGCGAAGCCGAGGCCCATCAGCATGCACACGGCATACGCGATGGACGGGAACGGCTCCGTTCCCAGGAACAAAGGGGCAACGGTGGCCATAGTGGCCACCGTCCCGATGAGGAAGACGATCGCGCCGATGCGTACGAGCCGGTCGCCGGGCCCGGAAGGTGTGTTGCTCACGTGGCCAGGGTAGTTCCCTGCGGACAGGGGGCGACGGGCGCCGCCGGGAGCAGCGGAAAGCAGGCTTGTCAGGGGCGCCTGGACCAATAGTCTTGGTGTCGGCGGGTCCACACGGCCCGCTGCAGTGCTATCCAGAGCCGTTTTGTGAACGGGCGACCAGTACGAGGACGAGGACGGACATGCCGACGGGCAAGGTCAAGTGGTTCAACTCCGAGAAGGGCTTCGGCTTTCTCTCCCGCGATGACGGCGGCGACGTCTTCGTCCACTCTTCCGTGCTGCCCGCCGGCGTCGACTCGCTCAAGCCCGGCCAGCGGGTGGAGTTCGGTGTGGTCGCCGGGCAGCGCGGCGACCAGGCGCTCTCCGTGACCCTGCTCGACCCGGCACCGTCGGTCGCCGCGGCCCAGCGCCGCAAGCCCGACGAACTGGCGTCGATCGTGCAGGACCTGACCACGCTCCTGGAGAACGTCACCCAGCAGCTGGAGCGCGGCCGCTACCCCGACAAGGCGCACGGCTCGAAGATCGCCGGCATGCTGCGGGCGGTCGCGGACCAGCTGGACGTCTAGCTATACGAGGTTGAGCGCATCGCGGCCGAGGGGCGGGACGAGCCCCTCGGCCGCGGCGCGTGTGAGCAAGCCGCGGATCGCCGCGTGGCCGTCCTCGCCGAGGTCGGCGGTGAACTCGTTGACGTACAGGCCGATGTGCTGGTCGGCGACCGCCGGGTCCATCTCCTGGGCATGCTCCAGGACGTACGCGCGCGAGGCCTGTGGGTCGTCCCAGGCCATCCGGACCGAGGAACGGGCCGCGTCCGCGAGGGACTTCAGCGTCTCCTCGCCCAGCGAGCGCTTGGCGATGATCGCGCCGAGCGGGATCGGCAGACCGGTCATCCGCTCCCAGTGCACGCCCATGTCGGCGAGGCAGTGCAGCCCGTAGTCCTGGTACGTGAAGCGCGCCTCGTGGATGACGAGACCGGCGTCGACCCGGCCGTCGCGCACCGCGGGCATGATCTCGTGGAACGGCAGGACCACGATCTCGCCGACGTCGCCGGCGAGCGTGTCGGCGGCCCACAGCCGGAAGAGCAGATACGCGGTCGACTTCTCGCTCGGCACGGCGACGGTCCTGCCGGTCAGGTCGACGCCCGGCTCCCGCGTGAGCACCAGCGGCCCGCAGCCCCGCCCGAGCGCACCGCCGCACGGCAGCAGCGCGTACTCGTCGAGGACGTACGGCAGCACGGCGTACGAGACCTTGAGGACGTCGAACTCGCCGCGCTCGGCCATCCCGTTGGTGATGTCGATGTCCGCGAACGTGACATCGAGCTCGGGTGCCCCGGGGACCAGGCCGTGGGCCCAGGCGTGGAAGACGAAGGTGTCGTTGGGGCAGGGCGAGTAGGCGATCTTCAGCGGCTGCCCGGAGGCCGGCTGCTCAGTGGTCATCGGCTCAGTGGTCATACGGGTTCCAACTCTCCAGTACGGGTGCGGCCTTCCCGAACCCGTCCGTGAGCGCTGCCAGCGCGTCGCCGATCCGCCAGGCAGAACGGTCGCGGGGTCCCACGGGGTTGGAGACGGCACGTATCTCGACGGCCGCGACACCCTGGGCGGCGGCGGCCTCGGCGACCCCGAAGCCCTCCATCGCCTCGATCAGCGCACCGGGATGGCGGGCGGCCAGCTCGGTCGCGCGGGCCGCGGACCCGGTGACCGTGGAGACGGTGAGCACGGCGCCGGTGCGGGCGCCGGTGGCGGCGGCGAGGTCCCGTACGAGCGCGGCGGGCGGCTCGTGGCGGACGGTGCCGAAGCCGAGGTCCGTGACGCGCACGAAGCCGTCGGCCGTCTCGGCGCCCAGGTCGGCGGCGACGATCGCGTCGGAGACGGCGAGCGAGCCGACCGGGGCGGCGGGCAGGAACCCGCCGCCGATCCCGGCGGAGACGACGAGCCCGTAGGGCCGGCCGCCGAGTGCGGCGGCGGTCAGCTCACGGGCGGTGGCGGCAGCGGCGGCCGCGGGGCCGACACCGGCCGCGGTCACCTCCAGGCCGGGAGCGCCGGCGGCGACGGCTTCCGCCTCCGCCGGCACCGCGGTCACGACCAGGACACGCATCGCGGCCTTCTTACGCGTCGGCGTTCTCGAGCTTGAAGTTCCACACGCCCTTGACCTTGTCGCCGCGCTCGTTCTGTTCGACGACGCTCACGTAGAGGGTCTTCGGGGCGGGCTGGCCCTGCTGCGGGGCGAACAGGTCGATGCCGTCGAAGGAGTAGTACGTCTTCTTGTACGGGTTCGTGGCCTGCTGGCCGTTGATCCAGAGCGACCAGCCGGTCTCGGCGACCTCGGGGTCGACCCCGACGCGCAGCGTCTCGCCCTGCTTGACCTTGATGGTCTTCGCGGACTTCTTGAGCGCGCAGGCGGCGGCTTCCTTCATGGGCAGGTTCTTGTCGTGCTCGTAGCAGGTCGCATCGGTCGACACCGAGTCGCTGCCGAAGGTGACGGTCGCGACAGGGCTCGGCTTCTCGCACGCGGAGAGCACGAGCAGGCCGGCCGAAACGGCGCCAAGCGTGGCCGCGACGCGGCGGCCCTTGGCGGAGAAGCGCAGGGAGGTCATGGCCGAAGGCTATCGGGAGGTGTGGCGCGTACGGCCAGGTGGGTACGGCGTGGCGGTGCGCACGCCCCTTATGCGACCCGAGGGTGCGCGGGGCCGTGGCGGGACGCGGTGACCAGGCCCCGCAGCGTCAGGATCCAGGCCGTTCCGACGATCACCGCGGCCACCGCGAAGCCGACGACGCCGTGCAGCGGGAGCACGATGCCGATCGCGCCGCCCACCACCCACGCCATCTGGAGCAGCGTCTCGGAGCGGGCGAACGCGGAGTTGCGGACCTGTTCGGGGACGTCGCGCTGGATCAGGGCGTCGAGCGCCAGCTTGGCGAGGGCCTGGGCGGCGCCCGCGACCGCGCCGAGCGCCGCCACCAGGACCGTGCCGAAGAGCACCGCCGCGGTGACCGCGACGCCGGTGGCGGCGGCGAGCACCGTCACCACGATCAGCTCCGGCGCGCGGCCGCGCAGCGCCGCACCGGCCGCCGTGCCGAGCGCGTTCCCGAGCCCCGCGGCGACCGCGACCATGCCGAGCGAGACGGCGGCGCTCTGCCCGGCGAAGGGATGCTCGCGCAGCAGGAACGCCAGGAAGAAGATCAGGAACCCGGACAGACAGCGCAGCCCCGCGTTCGCGGCGAGCGCGTGCGTGACCGAGGGGCCGACGGTCCGCAGCCCCGGCCGCTTTCCGTGCGCACGGCGCAGATGCTCCTCGTCGGCGGCGAGCAGCGCCTTGTCCTCGCCCTTCGCCGAGTCCACCTTGTGCGGCAGCGTGAACGACAGGAACGTGCCGACGACGAACAGCGCGAACGCCCCGTACAGCGGCCAGCGCGGCCCGATCTGGTGCAGTCCCGCGCCCAGCGGAGCCGCGAGCCCGGTCGCGAGCAGACCGCCGAGTGTCACCCGCGAGTTCGCCTTGACCAGCGAGAACGTCGGCGGCAGCAGCCGCGGCACGACAGCGCTGCGCACCACCCCGTACGCCTTCGACGCGACGAGCACCCCGAGCGCCGCCGGATACAGCTCGAGGCTCCCGGAGACCACCGCGCCGGCCAGCGTCAGCGCGAGCAGCGCCCGCGTCAGCATCGCGGCGGCCATCGCGGCGCGGCGGCCGTGGGGTATGCGGTCCAGGAGCGGGCCGATCACCGGGGCGAGCAGCGCGAACGGGGCCATCGTGATCGCGAGGTAGAGCGCGACGCGGCCGCGGGCCTCGTCGGTCGGTACCGAGAAGAAGACGGTGGAGGCGAGGGCGACGGTGACGAGCATGTCGCCCGCGCTGTTCACCGCGTGCAGCTCGATCAGCTTCCCGAGCCCCGACTCGCCCGCGCCATGCGCGCTGGTCACCCGCCGGACCCCGCGCCCCGCCTTCGCGAAGGGCGCACCCAGGACACGGCCCGCGGCACGGCCCGCCCTGCGCACCGCATCCCCCGACGCACGTGCTGTGCTTTTCCGGGGGACACCCCCGGCACCTCCGGGCGAGATGGTCACCCCGACATAGTGCCCCAACGCGCCCGGCCCTCACCCCGTTCCTGCGGGGTTCGTACGGGTTCGCGGACGATGCCATGTGGGCCTTCGCCCTCGGAGGGGGTAGCGTGCGTAGCGCGCCTGCGGCGGTTGGTCTTGGCCGCGCGCCTCTTCGCGATCCCGCAGAATGGTTCGTATAGGTGCGCCCGAGAGTGACCGGGCGCGGACGTCGACGCGGCCCTTCGGTCCGCTCCGTCCGCCCCGTCGCCGGGACCGGCGCACCCGTGACACGGCGTAGGAGAGAAGCGATACCTGTGAGCGCAGCGACAACGCGAAGCCGCACCCCTGACCGCCTGTGCGCCGAGGCGGTGGACCTCGCGAGGGAGGCGGCCGAGGAGGCCGCGTTCCCCGGCGTCGTCGGAGAGCATGTCTCGGCGGTCGCCGAGGGGGACCGGGTGGTCACCCACTACTTCGAGTGCAAGGAACCGGGCTACCGGGGCTGGCGCTGGGCGGTGACGGTCGCCCGCGCGTCCCGTGCGAAGTACGTCACCCTCAGCGAGACGGTGCTGCTGCCCGGCACCGACGCCCTTCTCGCCCCCGAGTGGGTGCCGTGGAGCGAGCGGCTGCGCCCCGGCGACATGGGCCCCGGCGATCTGCTCCCCACCGAGGCCGACGACCTCCGCCTGGAGCCCGGCTTCTCCGGCGAGGACGCGCCGCCGCCGAACTCCGCGGTCTCCGAGGAGATGGCCTCCCTGGTCGAGGCCGAGGACGCCGAGGTCACCGCGGGTCCGCCCGCCTCCCTGCCGCTCGTTCCGGCCCGCGGCTCGATCGCCTCGGTCGCCGAGGAGCTCGGCATGCGGCGTGCGCGGGTGCTGTCGCGTTACGGGCTGCACGGTGCGGCCGACCGCTGGGACGAGTCCTTCGGCGCGAAGACGCCGATGGCGCAGGCGGCTCCGGCCTCCTGCATGTCCTGCGGTTTCCTGGTCCCGCTCGGCGGCTCCCTCGGGCAGGCGTTCGGCCTCTGCGCCAACGAGTTCGGTCCGGCCGACGGCCGGGTCGTCTCCCTTTCGTACGGCTGCGGCGGCCACTCCGAGGCGGCCGTGATGCCGAAGCCTCCGGTGCCGTCCAAGCCGGTCATCGACGAGTTCCTGGTCGATGCGATGCCGCTGCGGCCCGACGCGGATTCCGGGTCGGTGTCGGTGGGTGCGGTCTCCGGCGCGGAGGACCTCGGGCATTCGTAGGCCGGGGACCGGCGTGGTGCGGCCGGGTGGACGGGGAACATGACCCGTCCGCCCAGGCGGTAACGTCACTGCACCCGCACCGCCCCTGACCGAAAGGCCCCCGCCCCGTGACGACCGACCCCTTCGGAACCGCACGGCTGCGCCGCGGCGTACTCGACGCGTGGGCAGCATCCCCGGCCCGCTTCCGCGAGGACGCCAACGCCGAGGAGGACCTCGCGCTCGGCGGCTACCGCGACCGCGTCATCGTCGAACTCGCGCAGAACGCCGCCGACGCGGCCGCCCGCAAGGGCGCCGAGGGCCGGCTCCGGCTCACCCTCCGCGACGGCGTGCTCGCCGCCGCCAACACCGGCGCCCCCCTGGACGCACAGGGCGTGGAGTCCCTCAGCACCCTGCGGGCCAGCGCCAAGCGCGAGGAGGGCGACGGGACCGTGGGCCGGTTCGGGGTCGGCTTCGCGTCCGTGCTCGCCGTGTCCGACGAACCCGCCGTCCTCGGCCGCGGCGGCGGTGTCCGCTGGTCGCTGGCCGAGGCGCGGACCCTCGTACAGGACGCGGCCGAACGGCAGCCGGGTCTCGCGGACGAGCTGCGGCGCCGCGAGGGCCATGTGCCGCTGCTGCGGCTGCCGTTGCCCGCCGAGGGCGAGGCCCCGGCCCCGTACGACACCGTCGTGGTGCTGCCGCTGCGCGACGCCGCCGCGACCGCGCTCGCCGAGCGGCTGCTCGCCGGCGTCGACGCCTCGCTGCTGCTCACGCTGCCCGGTCTCGCCGAGGTCGTGGTCGAGACGGACGACGGCGTACGGACGCTCACCCGACACCATGAGACCGGCGGGCTCGTCCGGATCGAGGACAGCCGCGACGGCGTCAGCCGCTGGCGGACCACCACGCGGCAGGGGCCCACCGACGCGAAGCTGCTCCGGGACCGGCCGGTCGAGGAGCGGCTGCGGCCGCACTGGACCGTCACCTGGGCCGTCCCCGTGGACGCCGAGGGCGCGCCCGAGCGTCCCCGCACGGCCCCGGTCGTGCACGCCCCGACGCCGAGCGACGAACCGCTCGGCGTGCCCGCCCTGCTCATCGCCTCGTTCCCGCTGGACACCACCCGCCGGCACGTCGCCCCCGGCCCGCTCACCGACTTCCTGGTGGCCCGCGCCGCCGCCGCGTACGCCGAACTGCTCGGCGACTGGCGGCCGGTGACCACCGGCCTGATCGACCTGGTGCCGGGCCCGCTCGGCAAGGGCGAGCTGGACGGCGCGCTGCGGGCCGCGGTCCTGGAGCTGCTGCCGCGCACCGCGTTCCTGCCGCCCGCGGTCGCGGGCGCCGGATCCGGGCCCGGCAGGCGCGGGCCGGAGGACGCCGGGACGGCTGAGCACGGGACGGGCCGTCCGGACGGCGGCGACCCCGACGCCCGCGGCGGCCTCGCCGACGACGAACTCCCGCTCGCCCTGCGCCCCTTCGAGGCCGAGGTCGTCGAAGGCGCGGGCGCCGACACCGTACGGGTCCTCGCCGAGGTGCTGCCGACGCTGCTGCCCGCGGGCCTGGAACGCCGGGCCGAGCTGCGCACGCTCGGTGTCGCGCGGCTTCCGCTGCAGGACGCCATCGACCGGCTCGCGGGTCTGGAGCGCGACGCCGGGTGGTGGTTCCGGCTGTACGAGTCCCTGGCGGGGGTCGACCCCGACCGGCTGACCGGGCTCCCGGTGCCGCTCGCCGACGGGCGGACCACGATCGGGCCGCGGCAGGTGCTGCTCCCGGCCGCGGACACCCCGTCCGACGCACAGCAGCTGGCGCGCCTCGGTCTCAAGGTCACCCACCCCGACGCCGCCCACGCGCTCCTGGAGAAGCTGGGCGCGCTGCCCGCGACGCCGCGCGCCGTGCTCCGTACGCCGCAGGTCAGGGCCGCGGTCGCGGCCTCACTCGACGGCGGGCTCGGGGACGTGTGGGACGAGGACGCCCTGGACGCCGAGGAGCTGGCGGAGGTCGTCCTCGGCCTCGCCCGCGACGCCGCGCTGGCGCCCGGCGACGAGCCGTGGCTGGGCGCGCTCGCGCTCCCCGACGACGAGGGCGAGCTCGCGCCCGCGGGCGAACTGGCCCTGCCCGGCAGCCCGTTCGCCGCCGTGATCCGGCCCGGCGAACTGGGCGAGGCCGACGCGGAACTCGCCGCGCGCTGGGGCGAGCAGCCGCTCGCCGCCTGCGGCGTCCTCGCGAACTTCGCGCTCGTACGGGCCACGGATGTCGTCCTCGACCCCGATGAACTGGAGCCCCGCGAGGGCGACTTCGCGGAGCCCGACGACGCGGGCCTGCTCGACGCCGTGGACGTGTGGTGCGAGGACCTCCTCGACGCGCTCCCCGACACCCCGGTGCCGCCGGTCGCGACCGAACTCGTCGCCGTACGGGACCTCGACCTCGTCGACGACGAGCGCTGGCCCGAGGCCCTGGCCCTGCTCGCGCAGCCGCCGCTGCGTGACGCGCTCACCCAGCGCGTCCGCATCCTGCTGCCCGACGGCACCACGGAGTCGGTCCGCCCGTACACCGCGTGGTGGCTGCGCGGGCACCCCGTCCTCGACGGGCGCCGTCCCGCGGGCCTGCGCGCGGCGGGCGGCGATCCGCTCCTGGCCGGCCTCTACGAGGAGGCGGACGCGAGCGGCTTCGATGACGAGCAGGTGCTCCGCGCCCTCGGCGTCCGTACGTCCGTCGCCGCGCTGCTCGACGAGCCGGGCGGCGCGGCGGAACTCCTCGACCGTCTCGCGGACCCGTCCCTGCCGGTTTCCTCCGCTCAACTCCACGGCCTGTACGGTGCGTTGGCCGGTCTCGACCCCGAACAGGTCACGCTGCCCGACGAGCTGCGGGCCGTGGTGGACGGTGCGGTGGTGGTCGTGGACGCGTCGGAGGCTCTGGTCGCGGACGCCCCGGACCTGCTTCCGTTCGCGGAGGGCCGCCCGCTGCTCCCGGTCGCCCCGTCGCGCGCCGCGGACCTGGCGGACCTCTTCCAGGTCCGCCGCCTCAGCAACGTGGTCACGGGCACGGTCACAGGGGAGTCCGCCGAGCACGAGGTCCCGGCCTCGGTACGCACTCTGCTCGGCCCCTCGACCCCCGCCTCGTACCGCGAATACGAGGAACTCCTGGTCGACGGCCTGGAGGTCGACTGGCACCGCGCACCGGACGGCACCGTCCACGCCGCAACCCTGGAGGGCGTGGCAGCGGGCCTGGCCTGGGCGGCGGCCCAGTGGCCCCGCCGCTTCGAGGTCGCGGCCCTCCTGGAGGACCCGTCCCGCACGGAGGAACTGGCGCGGGACCGCTGGTTCGACTGAGGACGCACAGAGCCCGTCCCTCGCAAAGAGGGACGGGCTCTCGTGCGTCCGGACTACGCCGGGAACTTCCTGTATCCGGACTACGCCGGGAACTTCCGGTCCACCCACCGGAACGCGAACTCGATCCCCGCCGCCGCCACCGCGGCGATGGCGACCGCCGACCACGGCATCGTCGTGCCCGCGAGCTTCAGCTGGAAGAAGTCCTGGAGCCAGGGGACGACCATGACCAGCATGAAGCCGAAGCCCATCGTGCCGATCAGGAGCAGGCGCCACCACGTGTAGGGGCGGGCGATGATCGCCAGGACCCAGATGGCGACGAGGAACAGGCAGAGCGTCGCCGCGCTGGTCTCCGCCTCGCGGGCGCCCGGGCCCGAGTAGTGGCTGCGGGCCAGGATGTACGTGACGAAGGTGGCGGTGCCCGCGATCACGCCGCCCGGGATCGCGTACCGCATGACGCGCTTCACGAAGTGCGGCTTGGCGCGCTCCTTGTTGGGGGCGAGCGCGAGGAAGAAGGCCGGGACGCCGATGGTGAGGGTGGAGAGCAGCGTGAGGTGGCGGGGCAGGAAGAGGTACTCGACCTGCGTGCAGACCACCAGGAGGGCGATGAGGACGGAGTAGACCGTCTTCACGAGGAAGAGGGTCGCGACGCGGGTGATGTTGCCGATGACGCGGCGGCCCTCCGCGACCACCGAAGGCAGCGTCGCGAAGCTGTTGTTGAGCAGGACGATCTGGGCGACCGCGCGGGTGGCCTCGGAGCCCGAGCCCATCGAGACGCCGATGTCCGCGTCCTTGAGCGCGAGCACGTCGTTGACGCCGTCGCCGGTCATTGCGACCGTGTGCCCCTTGGACTGCAGCGCGCCGACCATGTCCCGCTTCTGCTGCGGGGTGACCCGCCCGAACACCGCGTTGTCGTCGAGGACCTGGGCCATCTCGCCCTGGTCGGTCGGGAGCGTACGGGCGTCGACGGTGTTCTCCGCGCCCGGCAGGTCGAGCTTGCCGGCCACCGCGCCGACCGAGACGGCGTTGTCACCGGAGATGACCTTCGCGGCGACGTCCTGGTCCTTGAAGTAGCGCAGGGTGTCGGCCGCGTCGGGGCGAAGGCGCTGTTCGAGGACGACGAGGGCCGTGGCGCGGGCGCCTTCGGCGACCGAGGGGTCGTCGACCTCGCGGGCGTCGCTGCGCGCCAGGAGCAGGACGCGCAGACCCTGCTTGTTGAGGTCCTCGATCTCGGCGAGCGACGGGTCGTCGGCGGGCAGCAGCACGTCGGGGGCGCCGAGCAGCCACGTCGAGTTCTCGCCGTTGCCCTCGCTGAAGCTCGCCCCGCTGTACTTGCGGGCCGAGGAGAACGGCAGCGACTCGGTGCAGCGCCAGTCCTCGGCGTCCGGGTAGGCGTCGATGATCGCCTGCAGCGAGGCGTTCGGCCGCGGGTCGGATTCGCCGAGCGCGCCGAGGACCTTGCGGACGTACGTCTCGTCGGAGCCGTTGAGCATCCGCAGATCCGTGACGTCCATGCCGCCCTCGGTCAGCGTGCCCGTCTTGTCCAGGCACACCGTGTCCACGCGCGCCAGGCCCTCGATCGCGGGCAGCTCCTGCACCAGGCACTGCTTGCGGCCCAGGCGGATCACGCCGATCGCGAAGGCCACGGACGTGAGGAGGACCAGGCCCTCCGGGATCATCGGGACAATGCCGCCCACGGTGTACGCGATGGACTGCTTGAGGTCGTCGTCCTTGACGACGAGCTGCGAGATGACCAGACCGATCGAGGTCGGGACCATCAGCCACGTCACGTACTTGAGGATCGTGGAGATACCGGAGCGCAGCTCGGAGTGGACGAGTGTGAAGCGGCTGGCCTCCTCGGCGAGCTGCGCCGCGTACGCCTCGCGCCCCACCTTCGTTGCGGTGTGCGCACCGCCGCCGGCGACCACGAACGAGCCGGACATCACCTGGTCGCCCGGCTTCTTCAGGACCGGGTCGGCCTCACCGGTGAGCAGCGACTCGTCGATCTCCAGGCCGTCGGCCTCGACGCATTCGCCGTCGACCACGATCTTGTCGCCGGGCCCGATCTCGATCAGGTCCCCGAGCACGATCTCGGCGGTCGACACCTCGGCGGCGACCCCGTCACGCCGTACGGTCGGCTTCGCCTCGCCGATGACGGCCAGGCTGTCCAGGGTCTTCTTGGCGCGCCACTCCTGGATGATGCCGATGCCGGTGTTCGCGATGATCACGAAGCCGAAGAGGCTGTCCTGGATCGGTGCGACGAACAGCATGACGAACCAGAGCACGCCGATGATCGCGTTGAAGCGCGTGAAGACGTTGGCGCGCACGATGTCGGCCATGGAGCGGCTGCTGCGCACCGGCACGTCGTTGATCTCGCCGCGCGCCACCCGCTCGGCCACCTCGGCGGTGGTGAGGCCGCGGGCCCGGTCGGCGGACTCGGGAGGCGCTACCGGGTGTACGGGGTCGAGTTCGGCCCCGGCGTCGATGGTGCCTCGTTGCTCCTGCGTCATGCCTCAGACGGTACGGGGCGAGTGTTGCTGTTACCCGTCGAGAGGCAGGGTTTCAGGGTTACGGGGCCAAAAGATCAGACCTCGGTATTACGCGCGCCTTCGTGCCCGGCGGCTTCCCGCTCGGCCGCGTGCCGCTTGATCGCCGCGTCCCGCTTGCGCACGTACCAGATGCCGATGATCCCGAGCCCGCCGCCGGCCAGGCAGGTCCACACCCACCAGGTCAGATCGCGGTCGTCGAACCAGCCGTAGAAGGGGACCTGCACCAGGAAGAGGACGAACCACAGGATCGTGCCGCCGGTGATGGTGGCGACTACGGGGCCCTCCAGGGGCTCCGGTGCCTCGTGCTTCGCTTCCCACTTCGCCATGCAGTCAGCTTAGGCGCTCGCCCGCGGAGCGTCGGTGGCCGCCCCTGATCGGGTGCGACGCGCGTAGATAGCTTTTTAGGGCCTGTTTATTCATACTGAAACAGCTCTGGTATGGCTTGATTCTTTCGTCTGTTGCCACAAATCGAGCACGGCGTCACCCCCTCCGTTTCCCTCCGTCGAAGGTCACGCATGTCCACCTCGGCCCCGGCCCCGGTCGATCCCAAGCTCCCGCCGCCCCCCGCGGACGGCGCGCTCGACCGCTTCTTCAAGATCTCCGAGCGTGGCTCGACCGTCGCCCGTGAGGTCCGCGGAGGCTTCGCGACCTTCTTCGCGATGGCGTACATCATCGTGCTGAACCCGATCATCCTGGGCAGCGCGAAGGACATGTACGGCAACCAGCTGGACAACGCCCAGCTGGTCACCGCGACCGCGCTCACCGCCGCGTTCACCACCCTGCTCATGGGCGTCATCGGCAATGTGCCGATCGCGCTCGCCGCGGGCCTCGGCGTGAACACCGTCGTCGCGCTGCAGCTCGCGCCCCGCATGAGCTGGCCGGACGCGATGGGCATGGTCGTGCTCGCCGGTTTCGTCGTGATGCTGCTCGTGGCGACCGGACTGCGTGAGCGCGTGATGAACGCCGTGCCGCTGGGCCTGCGCAAGGGCATCGCGATCGGTATCGGCCTCTTCATCATGCTGATCGGACTGGTCGACGCGGGCTTCGTCTCCCGTATCCCGGACGCCGCCCACACCACGGTCCCGCTGCAGCTCGGCGCCGACGGTCACCTCAACGGCTGGCCCGTCCTCGTCTTCGTGATCGGCGCGCTGCTCACGCTGTCGCTGATCGTGCGCAAGGTGCCCGGCGCGATCCTGATCTCGATCGTCGTGATGACCGTCGTCGCGATGATCATCAACGCGGTCGCCGACATCCCCAGCTGGGGTCTGACCACGCCCGAGTGGCCGGGCAACCCGGTGGCCTCGCCGGACTTCGGTCTGGTCGGTCAGGTCAGCCTGTTCGGCGGCTTCGAGAAGGTCGGCCTGCTCACAGGCATCCTCTTCGTCTTCACCGTGCTGCTCTCGTGCTTCTTCGACGCGATGGGCACGATCATGGGCGTCGCCGACGAGGCGAAGCTGGTGGACGCGGACGGCCAGATGCCGAACATCAACAAGGTCCTGCTCGTCGACGGCCTCGCGGTCGCCGCGGGCGGCGCCAGCTCCTCCTCGGCCACCACCTGCTTCGTGGAGTCGACGGCCGGGGTCGGCGAAGGCGCGCGCACGGGTCTGGCGAACATCGTCACCGGCGGCCTCTTCACCGCCTCGCTGTTCCTGACGCCGCTGGCCCTGATGGTCCCGTCCCAGGCGGCCACGCCCGCGCTGCTCGCGGTGGGCTTCCTGATCCTGTCCGGTTCGATCACCGCGATCGACTGGAAGGACTACACGATCGCCATCCCGGCGTTCCTGACGATGCTGATGATGCCGTTCACCTACTCGATCACCAACGGCATCGGCATCGGCTTCATCAGCTTCTGCGTCCTGCGCCTGGCCGCGGGCCGCGGGCGCGAGGTGCCGGTCGCGATGTACGCGGTGGCCGCCGTGTTCGGCTTCTACTACCTGATGCCGGCGCTCGGGCTGACCTGAGCGGGCGCGGCATGACGGCCCGGGCTCCTCCTTGTGGGGAGCCCGGGCTGTTCCGTTTCCGGCGCCTGGTCCGCGTACGCCTCCCCGTGCGTCTCCCCGTACTGCTCTCCGTAGAACCTCTGTGTCTCCTCGACGGCCGCCTTGAAGCGCTCGTCGAAGTCGTTCCGCACCAGGGCGCGGATCACATAGTCCTGGACGTTCATTCCCCTTATGCCGGCATGGTGACGGAGTCGGTCGAGCAGCTCTCCGTCTATACGCAGGCTGAGCACGCTGGTCCCCATGCGGTCCAGAGTCGCCGGGAGCGCTCCGGTTCCGCGTCACTTTCCGCGATGGGCTCACCCATATGGGTGATCTTCCCTTGTGAGCGGCGTAGAAATCTTGAGGAACTCTTGAGGCGCGTGGGGTGTCAGGTTGTTTCCTTAGCGAGAGTAATGAGTTACTCTAACTACATGCCTGACCTTTCCCATGGCGACGACGCAGCCGCCGTGAACTCCCTGCGTTCGGCCGTGATGCGGCTCGGACGCCGGCTCAAGCACCAGCGTGTGGACGAGTCGCTCAGCCCGACCGAGATGTCGGTGCTCGGCACCCTCGCCCGATGCGGCTCCGCCACACCCGGCGAGCTCGCCCGCAAGGAGCACGTCCAGCCGCCGTCGATGACCCGCATCGTGGCACTGCTGGAGGCCAAGGGGCTGGTCGAGCTGGAGCCTCACCCCGAGGACCGCCGGCAGAAGGTGGTCAGCCAGACCGAGCAGGCCGAGGCCATGCTCGAACAGAGCCGCCGCAAGCGGAACGCCTGGCTGGCGACGCTCGCCGACGGGCTCGACGAGGACGAATGGGCGAAGCTGCGCGCGGCCGCCCCCGTCCTGGAGAAGCTCGCGCACCTGTAGCGCCGCACCTGTGGCGCCACACCCGCGGCCGCCGCGACGAACGAAGCCCTGAACGCCGAGGAGGCGAGCCCTTTTGAGTACGGGATCCGGAGCAGACTCCGCCCCCGCACCGACCGCCCACGACTCCACCGCCCGTACCAAGCCTTCGACCTTCTCCTCCCTGAAGATCCGTAACTACCGGCTCTTCTTCACCGGACAGGTCGTCTCGAACACCGGCACCTGGATGCAGCGCATCGCCCAGGACTGGCTGGTGCTCAGCCTCACCGGATCCGCCATGGCCGTCGGTATCACCACGGCCCTGCAGTTCCTGCCCATGCTGCTCTTCGGCCTGTACGGCGGCGTCCTCGTGGACCGTCTGCCGAAGCGCCCCCTGCTCTTCTTCACGCAGTCCGCGATGGGCCTCACCGGCCTCGCGCTCGCGACCCTGACGCTCACCGGGCACGTCCAGGTGTGGCACGTCTACCTGACGGCGTTCGTGATGGGTCTCGTCACCGTCGTCGACAACCCGGCCCGGCAGACCTTCGTCTCCGAGATGGTCGGCAAGGACCAGCTCGCCAACGCGGTGAGCCTCAACTCCGCCAACTTCCAGTCGGCGCGGCTGATCGGACCGGCCGTCGCCGGTGTCTCGATCGCGGCGGTCGGCTCCGGCTACGCCTTCCTCTTCAACGGACTCTCCTTCATCGCGCCGCTCCTGTCACTCGCGCTGATGCGCACGTCCGAGCTGCACGAGGTCGAGACGTCGCCGCGCGCCAAGGGCCAGCTCAAGGAGGGCCTGCGGTACGTGGCCGGACGGCCCGAACTGATCTGGCCGATCGTGCTCGTCGGGTTCATCGGCACGTTCGGCTTCAACTTCCCGATCTGGCTCTCCGCCTTCGCCGACGACGTGTTCCACGCCGGCGCCGGCACGTACGGCATGCTCAACACGCTCATGGCGGCCGGTTCGCTGGCCGGTGCGCTGCTCGCCGCACGGCGCGGGGCCACCCGTCTGCGGGTGCTCGTCGGGGCGGCCATCGCCTTCGGCGGACTGCTCGTGATGGCCTCGCTCTCGCCGTCCTTCTGGATCTTCGCCCTGCTGCTCGTGCCGCTCGGCGTGGCCGGTCTGACGGTGAACGTCACCGCCAACTCGTCGATCCAGATGGCCACGGACCCGGTCATGCGGGGCCGCGTGATGGCGCTCTTCATGATGGTCTTCACCGGTGGTACGCCGGTGGGAGCGCCGCTCGTCGGCTGGATCACGGACGCGTACGGCGTGCGGACCGGAATGGCCTTCGGCGGGCTCATCGCGCTGCTCGCGGCGGCGGGGGTCGGCCTGATGCTGGCCCGCGCAGGGGACCTGCGGATGCGGGTCCGCTGGCATCACGGCCACCCGCATGTGCGGTTTGTTCCGCGGGACCAGGTGGCCACGGCGGTGGCTGCGTAGGCTGCTGCGGGTTCGCGGCGGCCGGATGCGCAGGCTGCCGCGGATCCGTGAAGGCTGGGATGGAGGCCAGAGAGTGCGACTCTTCGTGGCGGTGCTGCCGCCGCCCGCAGCCGTGGACGAACTGCGGTATGTCGTCGATGAGCTGAGGAACTTCCCGGGCGCCGACAAGCTCCGGTGGACCGAGCCGGACGGCTGGCACTTCACGCTCGCCTTCCTCGGCGAGGTGCCGGACACCGTCCGCCCGGACCTCGACGAGCGGCTGCGCAGGGCCGCGCACCGCACCCCGGCCTTCGAACTCGGCCTCTACCGCAGCGGGCGGTTCGGGCAGCGGGCCCTGTGGGCCGGGGCCAACGGCGACACCGCGACGCTGCGGCGGCTCGCCGAGCGCGCGCACGCCGCCGGGAGCCGGGCGGGCCTCGCCCTGGAGGACCCGCACCGGTTCGTGCCGCATCTCACGCTGGCCCGCAGCGGCGCCGGACGGCACCAGACGCACCCTCCGCTCGTGGACCTCGTCCCGTACGCCGCCGAGCTGGACGGATTCGCCGGGACGCCGTGGACCGTGGAGCACCTCAGCCTCGTCCGCAGCCATCTGCCCAGGAGCGGCGTCCCCGGCGAACAGCCGCGGTACGAGGAGGTCGGGCGGTGGCCGCTCGAAGGCAGCGGCTAACCTCGATGGCGTGGACCCGAAGACTCGTAACCGGATCATGGCCGGTGTGCTCGTGCTGATGTTCGCTGTGATCGCGGTGGCATCCGTCGTCGGGGCGTAGCGCCCCTGGCCCGCCCCGCTCGCCCACCCTTGCCTGGAGTGGGCTCCAAGGCGTTGGCTTGGGCCCCATGGAGTACACACAGCTGGGACGTACAGGACTCAAGGTCAGCCGCCTCGTGCTCGGCACCATGAACTTCGGTCCGCAGACCGACGAGGCCGACAGCCACACGATCATGGACGCCGCCCTCGCCGCGGGCGTGAACTTCTTCGACACCGCCAATGTCTACGGCTGGGGCGAGAACAAGGGCCGCACCGAGGAGATCATCGGGACCTGGTTCGCGCAGGGCGGCGGCCGGCGCGACAAGGTCGTCCTCGCCACCAAGGTCTACGGGAACATGGCCGGCGACGGCGACGTCTGGCCCAACCACGACCGGCTCTCCGCCCTCAACATCCGCCGCGCCGTGGACGCCTCCCTCAAGCGGCTGCAGACGGACCACATCGACCTGTACCAGTTCCACCACATCGACCGCCGCACCCCGGTCGAGGAGATCTGGCAGGCCGTCGACGTACTGATCCAGCAGGGCAAGATCCTCTACGCGGGCTCGTCCAACTTCCCCGGCTGGAAGATCGCCCAGACCAACGAGACCGCCCGCAGGCTCGGCTCGTACGGCCTGGTCAGTGAGCAGTGCCTCTACAACCTCGCCGAACGCCGCGCCGAGATGGAGGTCATCCCGGCCGCGCAGGAGTACGGCCTCGGGGTCATCCCCTGGTCGCCGCTGCACGGCGGGCTGCTCGGCGGGGTCATCAAGAAGGAGGTCTCGGGCGGGCGCCGCGCGAGCGGCCGCAGCGCGGAGGCGCTCGCGAACACGAAGGTGCGCGAGCAGGTGCAGGCGTACGAGGACCTGCTGGACAAGCACGGCCTCGAACCGGGTGAGACCGCACTCGCCTGGCTGCTCACCCGGCCCGGCGTGACCGGCCCGATCGTCGGCCCGCGCACCGCCGAGCAGCTCGAATCGGCGTTGCGGGCGGTCGAGTTGGAGCTGTCCGAGGAAGTCCTGGCCGGTCTCGACGAGATCTTCCCGGGTCCGGGTCCTTCGCCGGAAGCCTTTGCCTGGTAGGCGGTTGCGTCGTCGGCAGGGGTGACCGCCGCGCCTCGCGCGGGGCGGCCACCCCGGTCAGACCTTCCGCCGCCGGTAGTAGGCGACGGTGACGAAGCCGAGCAGCGGGCCCCAGGCGAGCAGGGGCGCGTAGCAGAGCGTCATGACCCACCGGAGGGCTCCCTGGGGTGCGTCGGGCGAGCCCATGGTGTCCGGCTCGTTCCAGGAGAACGCCCCGCTGATGGTGATGAAGGTGACCAGCGCCGCCCCGAGCGCGGCCGGGACCACCGCGGCGAGCGGGGGAATCGTGCGGCCGCCGAGCCGGGGAGCCCAGTGCGGCAGCACCTCGCCCCAGCGCTGGACCAGACCGAGCGTGAGCAGGCCGAGCGCCTCGGCGAACAGGCTCAGGCCGATCAGGTGGAAGGAGTGCGGGCCCGGGAAGTGCGCGGGATCGAGGTCCCCGCCGAACCCCGAGTCCCAGCCCAGGGCGATGGCCGTGCGCCACAGCCCGGTCGGTACGAGGGTGAGGGCCGCGGCGTGCGCGGCCCAGCGGACGGGGCGTGACACCCGCGGGGCGGGTGCGTGCCGGGAGCGGCGGGCCGCGGCCGGTGCGGCGCCGGCCGGCAAGGTCTCAGCCACGGGGGGCAGCCTCGGGGAGTGCGGGAAGACCGGCGTGCACCACGTCGAACCCGCCCCGGATCACCGGTGCGAACGGCGCCGGAGCCATGCACGTACCGACCGGGGGCTGGACCGCGCGGCCCTCGTCGTCGGTCTCGCGCGGCTCGAAGTTCACGATGTCCCAGCCGAAGCCGAGCCGGCCGGGCTCCGCGCCCCGGCTCTCCTGGACGCTGATCCCGATGCGCCGGCCGACCTCCTGGACGTTCGACTTGGTGACGATCGCGGTGAGCGTCGCCGTCCGGCCGCCGGTCACCATGCAGTCGATCCGCGCGGTGGAGGTGCCGGTCTCGCCCGTCTCCGGCACGTAGTGGCTGATCCGCACGGTGCCCTTGGCGTCGGTGGGCAGTCCCGGCAGGTCGAGGCCCGGCATGGGGCGGGTGAACGGGGCAGCCTCGGCGTGCACGGTGAAGCGGATCGTGTGGTCGGGCGAGTAGGCGTACGCGATGCGCGCCGAGCCGTGAACACTCGCCTTCCGTACGGCAGTCGGCTTGACCGTGTGCGGGGAGCCGGCCGGTGCGCCGACCGCGGCCGGGGAGGCCGCGGCCACCGAGGCGAGCGCGATACCGACGGCGGCGAGCGAGGCGATGCGGCGCCCTCGTCGGGTGGCGGGGCGAGTGAGGGTGGTGCGTCCCATGGTGAACTCCCGTGTGAGGTGGGCCTGTTGTTGTCCGGCCGGGCTGACTGCCGGACTGTCTGCCGGCCTGCCAGCCGTCTGACTGCCAGCCGTCTGCCTGCCGGACGGGATCAACTCTTGTGTGCGGCGGCCGCCGGTCCCATCCGCCGATCGGCACAAAGCCCGGCCTCGCACGGAGGCGCTTTCTGCCGATCGGCAGAGGCGGGGAGGGATCTTCCTCTCGTACGCTGGCGGGTGGTGTGCGGTTGCCATGCGGTTGCCATGGGGTGCCGTACGGGCCGGGGGAAGGTCCGGGGGGACGGAGGGGACCGTGGTGACCGCGACGCTCGCCGCCGCAACAGGCGCTCGCGACCTGGTGCTCGGGGCGCTGCCCGCGGCGGCGGCGCTCGGCGTCCTGGCCTGGGTTCTGTTCCGCCCCCGCGCCCATCGCACCCGGCTCGCCCGCCCCGCTCTCGTCTGCGCGGCCCTCTCCCTCGCCACCTCGCTCGGCAAGCCCGCGCCGGGCCTGCCGACGGGGTCCGGCTGGAAGCTCCTGGAGGCCGCGCTCCTGCTGCCGCTGCTCGCCGCGGTCGTCCGCTGGTCGCCCCCGGTGCCGCGGTGGGAGCCCCGCGCCGCCGTGCCGCTCGCCGCCCTGGCCGTCGCGGTCTGGCCCGCGGTGCTGATCGACGGGTCGTTCCTGGAACGCGCGGGCGCCTTCGCGTTCTGGCTGCTGCCCGCGCTGGGGGCGGTGGCGGCCGGTGCGTATCTGCGCCGGATGGAGAGCCGGCGCCGGGCCGCCGTCACAGCGGCCCGGCGGGCTCAGCGGCTCCAGCTCTCCCGCGATCTGCACGACTTCGTGGCGCATGACGTCAGCGGGATCGTCGTCCAGGCGCAGGCAGCCCGCTTCATCGCCGCCACCGATCCCGAGCAGGCGGTGCTCGCGCTCGAACGGATCGAGCGGGCGGGGCTGAGCGCGCTGGCGGCGATGGACCGTACGGTCGAGATGCTGCACGGACCGGAGAGCGCGACCGCGCACGGCCTGCCCGGACTGGCCCAACTGCCGTCGCTGATCGACGACTTCACCTCGGTGGGTGCGACGCGTGCCGAGCTCCGTATGCCACCGGACGTGCCGGACGCTCTCTCCCGGGAGGCCGGCGCGGCGGCGTACCGCATCGTCGTCGAGGCTCTGACGAACATCCGCCGGCACGCACCCGGCGCCCGGCTGGCCCAGGTCTCGCTGACGTCGACACCCACGGAGGTGGAACTCCGTGTCACCGACGACGCACCCGCCACCCGGGCCCGGACCCCTCGCGCGCGCCGCGGCGGTCTGGGGCTGCCCGCGCTGACGGAGCACGCGCAGGCCGTCGGCGGCACGCTCACCGCGGGACCGGCCGACAGTGGTGGCTGGCACGTGACCGCCCTGCTGCCGAGGACTCCCGGCGCACCCCGCCCCACGAAGGAGCCGCAGTGATCCGCATCCTCCTCGCCGACGACCAGGACGATGTCCGCAGCGGGTTCCGGCTGATCCTCGGCTCGCAACCGGACATGACCGTCGTGGGCGAGGCCGCCGACGGGCTCACCGCGGTCGAACTGGCCCGGAGCCTGCGCCCCGATCTGGTCGTCGCCGACATCCGGATGCCGGGACTCGACGGCCTCGAAGTCACCCGGCGCCTCGCGGGCCCGGAGGCCGCCGACCCGATCCCGGTCCTGGTCGTCACCACCTTCGACCACGACGACCACGTACGGACAGCCCTGCGGGACGGCGCCTGTGGCTTCCTGCTCAAGCGGTCGGGCCCGGGGCTGCTGATCGAAGGGGTACGCGCGGCGATGTCCGGCGACCTGCTGATCAGCCCGCAGATCACCGTGCGGCTGCTGCGGACGCCGCCGCCCGTCGAGGCCCAGGCCCCCGCGAGAGGACCGTCCCCGCTCACGGCCCGCGAGGAGGAGGTCGCGCGGCTGGTCGCGGACGGGCTGACCAACACCGAGATCGGTGCCGCGCTGTTCATCTCCGCGGGGACGGCGAAGACGCATATCGCCCATATCCAGGGCAAGTTGGGAGCCCGTAACCGAGTGGGGATCGCCGCCTGGGTCTGGGACTCCGGGCTCGCGGGTCCCCGGACGGACACCCGCTAAGGCCCGCCCATCCAAGCCGCCGCGTCCAGCCGCAGCGCCGTCCGTGCCGGGACCACCGTGCGCAGGTCCTCCGTGAGGGCGCGGAGGCGGTCCTCGCCCAGGGTGCGGGTCCAGTCCGCCTGGAGGCGGTCGAAGATCTCGGCGGAGAGGCGAAGCATCTCGTTGCCGCGGGGGGTGCGGCGGATCAGTTTGCGGCGGGCGTCCGCGGGGTCGTCGGTGCGCTCGGCGTAGTCGAGGGCGATGAGGCGGTCGACCGTCTTGCCCGCGGCCTGCTTGGAGATGCCGAGGCGGCGGCCGATCTCGCTGGCGGAGGCGCCGTCGGGGCCGATGGCCTGCAGCGCGAAGCCGTACGCGGGCCTGCTGTCGGGGTGGCCGCGGTCGGCGAGCTCGGTGTGGAGCGCGTCGATGAGGGTGCGGAAGCCCGCGAAGAGGAGCAGGGGGAGCTCGAAGCCCGGACCTGGGGCGGGAGTTGGGCGCGCGGAAACCTCCTTGCCCGGATCGACAACCTGGTTTACCTTCTTCTCGTCAACCATGTTGTCGATTTTAGGGGGCGTACGCATGCTCGATGCACAGGCACAGAAGAAGGTCATGGCACTCCTCGGCGAATCGCCCGAACTGCTCAAGGGCTTCCTGGAGTTGAGCGCCGCCCTGGAGGGCAGCACCCTCGACCCCCTGGCCCGCGAGGTGGTCATCATGACCCTCGCCGTACGCAACGGGTGCCATGTGTGCGTGCTGATGCACACCGGCAAGCTGCGGGGCCTGGACGCGGAACCGGAGCGCGTCGAGAAGCTGATCAAGGAGCTGGGTGAGCAGCGGGAGTTGTCGGACGAACGCCTCGAAGCGGCCCGCCAGTTCACCCTCGACCTGCTCGCCACGACGGGTGCGGTGTCGGACCGGCGGCTCGCCGAGTTCCTGTCCCACGGCTACACGCGGCGCAACGCCCTGGAGGTCGTCCTGGCCATCGGCGCCTACACCATGTCCACCTTCGCCAACCGCCTCATGCGCGCGGAAGTGTGATCCGGATGGTCAGGCCGCCGGTGGGGTTGGGGCGGGCGTCCAGGGTGCCGTGATGGGCGGCCGTGATGGAGCGGATCAGGGGAAGCCCGAGGCCGTGGCCGGAGCGGTCGCTGGCGATCCGGGAGGAGTCCGCGCGGTGGAAGGGTTCGAAGAGCCGGTCCACCTCGGACTCCGGCACGTGCGGACCGGTGTTCGTGATCTCCACGACCACCTGGTCCGGGCCGGTGGCCGACTGGTCCGTCGTGCCGAACAGCGCCAAGTGCACGCTCCCGTCCGGCACGTTGTGCGTGAGCGCGTTGTCCAGGAGGTTGAGCAGCAGCTGCCGGAGCAGGGTGGTGCTGCCGGTCACCGCTACCTGCGGCTCGATCTCGGTGTCGAGCCGCAGGACGTACGAGGAGGCCCGGTCCGCGCGCTCGGCCGCGGCGGCCGTCGCGAGCCGGGAGAGGTCGACGGGCTCGGGGTCGAAGGGCACGTTCCCGGCGCTCGCGAGGCCGAGCAGCGCGCTGACGATCGCGATGCCCCGCTCGTTGGTCTCCCGCAGCATCGGGAGCAGCTCGGCCAGCTCCTCGCGGGTCGGGGCGTCGCCCGCGACCTGGAGGGCCGCGCGGGTGGTGGCGAGCGGGGTGAGCAGCTCGTGGGAGGCGTTCGCGGCGAAGCGCTGATGGGCCGCGAAGGACTCCTCCAGACGGGCCAGCATCTCGTCGAAGGTGTCGGCGAGCTGATGGAGTTCGTCGGGCGGTCCCTGCGCGGCGATCCGGCCGCTCAGGTTGCCGCCGGCAGCCTTGCGGGCCGCGTCGTTGATGGTGTGCAGGGGCGCGAGCAGCCGCTTGGACAGGAACCAGCCCGCGGTCAGGCCGAGTGTGCCGACCACGAGCACCCCGCCGATGGAGATCACCAGGACGGTGTTCCAGACGTCCTCCTTGGACGTGATGGCACGCGTGTCGAACTTCTGGCCGGGATCGGCGCTCTCCACCGGCTTGGCCGGCGTGTACTCGGGCAGCGGTGTGCTGGAGGGGTCGATACGGACCGGGGTGGTCAGGTCGTACGTGGGCACGTAGCGCATCCCGACGTAGATGACCGCGACCATCAGCGCCGCGCAGAGCCCGAGCGCGGTGGCGAAGCCGGCGAAGAGGCGGCCGTGGATGCTGAACATGCGGCGTACGGCCGTCATTTCGTCCCCAGGTAATAACCCGCACTGATCGCGGTGTGCACGAGCTGCGGTTCCCCCAGCTTTTTCCTCAGGGTGTGGACGACCAGCCGTACCGCATTCGTGAACGGGTCGGTCCGGGCGTCCCAGGCTTTGTCGAGCAGATACTCGGCGCTCAATACACCGCCTTCGGCGCGCATCAGGAGTTCGAGGACCGCGAGTTCCTTGGGCGTGAGTCTCACTTCCGCGCCCGCGCGCGTCACGCGGCGCCGGTGCGTATCGAATTCCACGTCCGCGAACGTGAGGACGGGGGAGTGGGCCATCGGACTGCGCCGGTACAACGAGCGCAGCCGGGCGACGAGTTCGGGAAAGTCGAAGGGCTTCGCGAGATAGTCGTCGGCGCCGAGGCCGAGCCCTTCCACCTTGTCGCCGAGCCGTCCCGCGGCCGTCAGCATCAGGATCCGGCAGCCCAGGTCCATCTCCACGATCCGCCGGCACACCTCGTCGCCGTGCACCCCAGGCAGATCGCGGTCGAGCACCACGGCGTCGTAGTCGTACACCGTCACCCGCTCCAGAGCGCTCGCCCCGTCGTGCACCACGTCGACGGCGATGGCCTCGCGGCGCAGTCCGATTTCCAGGACGCGCGCCATGTACTGCTCGTCCTCCACCACCAGCACCCGCACGGCCCGCACCTTTTCCTTCGGAGGCTCCTCAGGCTCCTCAGGTTTATCAGAGCCCGTATTTGAACGGTGTTTGAGGCGCACGCCCCGCGCCGACTTCGCGAAACGCTGCTCAAAACGGCCCGCTCCTAGCGTGGGGCGCATGAATTTGTTCAAGCGTGCCTGGTGGCGGCTGACCGCCCATCCAGGCAAGACGGCATTGATGACAGGGCTGTTCTTCGTCATCTGCACCCTTGTCCTGTCCGGATTCCTGATCCGGTCGGCCGCCGCGCGCGCCGCCGCCGAGGCGAAGCAGAGCGTGGGTGCCGTGGCCACCATGCAGCTGGACATCAACGCGCTGCTCGACGCGGGTGGCGGAACGAAGTCCGACGGTGCGCAGCCCGGCATGATCGGCGACGAGGGCGATCTGAAGCGCGCGCTCGTGGACCGGATCTGCGCCTCCTCGGTGGTCGCCAAGTGCAACTACTCCAAGGACGGAGTGGCCGCGCCCACCGACGAGGTCGAGCTGCACGAGCCGGTGCCCGCCCCCGCCGGGCAGGACGGCTCGCCGCCGTTCTTCAAGGCGGACGGCATCCGCGACCTCGACCAGGTCTCCGCGTTCCGCAACGGCGACGCGAAGCTGATCGCCGGCTCCGCGATCAAGCCGGACAGCAAGGACGACGAGGTGGTCGTCGAGGAGCGGGTGGCGAAGGACAACGGGCTGAAGGTCGGCGACCGGATCAAGCTCGGCGCCAACATTCAGCACCCGGACGGACGCCTGACCAGCAAGGACACCGAGTTCACCGTCGTCGGCATCTTCCGCGACAGCAGGCCCGACACCGACACGTACGTTCCGCCGATGATGGCGCCCTCGAACCAGATCTACGTCACCCCGGACGGCGCCACCCGGCTCGACGGCAAGAAGGTCGGCAAGGAGGGCGGCAACCTCAGGCAGGCCACGTTCACCCTGCGCGACCCGGCCGACCTCGGGCGGCTCAAGAAGGACGCCGAGGCGGCCGGCGCGGATCTGAAGATCTTCCCGATGGCCGTCAACGACAAGCAGTACAAGCAAGTCGTCGGGCCCATCACCAAGACCGCCGACTTCGCGACCGTCACCGTGTGGCTGGTCGCCGTGGCCGGCACGGTCATCCTCGCCCTGATCATCGCCTCGTCCCTGCGTGAACGCCGCAAGGAGCTGGGCATCCTGCTGTCGCTCGGCGAGAAGAAGCCCAAGCTGCTCGGCCAGCAGCTCGTCGAGGTCATGGCCTGCGCGCTGCTCGCCGTCGGGTTCGCGGCGGCCGGCAGCCAGTTCCTGTCGCAGGCCGTCGGCGACCGGCTCCTGGCCGGCAACGTATCCGCGGCCGCGGACGAGGCCGCCTCCGGCGACACCGGCCCCGACCACAGCAATACCAACGCGCTCCCGCAGGAGAAGGAGCCCGAGGCCGATCCCATCGACTCGATCGATGTGCGGCTCGGCGCCGCCGACATCGCCAAGGTCGGCGCCACCGGCCTGGGCATCGCGGCCCTGGCCACCCTCGTCCCCGGCGCACGGGTGCTGCGCCTCAACCCCCGCGACATCCTCACGAAGGGCGACTGACATGACCGCGATCCTCGAACTCGCCGGGGTGAGCCGCACGTACACCAGCGGCACCCGCCGCCGTACGGTCCTCAAGAACGCCGACTACGCCTTCGAACCCGGCCGCATGTACGCCATCGTCGGCCCCTCCGGCAGTGGCAAGTCCACCCTCCTGTCCCTGGCCGGCGGCCTGGACGCGCCGACCACCGGCACGGTCCGCTTCCGTGGCCGGGACATCGCGGACCTGGGCCCGGGCCGCTACCGCAACCGGCACGCGGCCACCGTCTTCCAGTCCCTGAACCTGCTCACGTACATGACGGCCGTCCAGAACATCACCTCCGCCATGGAGATCACCGGAGTACGGGGTCTGCGGGGCGGCCGCCGCAAGCAGCGCGCCGTCGAGCTTCTCGACCTGCTCGGAGTCGAGCGCGAGGACCAGCACCGGCGCACCCTGCAGCTCTCCGGCGGCCAGCAGCAGCGCGTGGCCATCGCCCGCGCGCTGGCCTGCGAGGTCGACCTGCTCTTCGCGGACGAGCCGACCGGAGCGCTCGACCAGGAGACGGCGGCCGGGATCATCGAGGTGTTCCGGAAGCTGGCGCACGACGACGGCAAGTGCGTGATCGTCGTGACCCACTCGCGGGAGGTCGCGGAGGCCTCGGACCAGGTCCTTCAACTCAAGCGCGGCAAGCTGGCAGTTGCCTAGAGCGGGTGTCGCCTCAGGACGGGTCGTACGGCCCGCACAGATCCCACGCCTGGTGCAGCGCGTCCGCGAACGCGGCGGCGAGCTTGTGCTCGCCGCTCGCGTTCGGGTGCGTGCCGTCGTACGTGTCGAAGTCGAGGTCGTACCCGGCCGGCGGCGAGGCGAGCAGCAGCGGCGAACGGTCCGTGTCCAGGTCGGCGACGGCCTTCGCGAGCAGTTCGTTGAAGCGGGCGACCTCGGCGGCGAAAGCGTGGTCGTCGCGCGCGCGGACGTTGGGGATCACCGGCAGGATCACGGCGGCGATCCGCGGGTTGGCCGCGCGGGCGTTCCCGACGAAGGCGCGCATGTTCCGCGCGGTGGCCTCGGCGTCCGTGTAGAAGCCGAGGTCGATCAATCCGAGCGAGATCAGGAGCAGGTCCGCGCGGCTCTCGCGCACGGTCTCCTCGATCACGGGGGCCATGTGCTGCCAGCCCTCGCCCCAGCCCGCGAGGTGCTGCTGCGGGAAGTCCGGGTCGGCGTACTCGTACGAGACCGGGGCGTCGAGCGCCTTGTCGTGCAGCGCGGTGCGCGGGCCGACCACCTGGAACGGGCCGTCGTACGAGGTGCGCAGGTGCTGCCACATGCGGTGGCGCCAGGTGTGTTCGCCGGCGCTGCCGATGGTCATGGAGTCACCGACGAAAAGGAGCCTGAGCATCCGCTCATCATGGCGGATCGGCGGCCCCGCCGCGCTGTGAGGCTGCCCACGCCCGCGGCCCCCGTGAGCGGCTCCCGGCCACGTACGGTGGGCGCATGCGTCTGCTTCTCGGTGCGGCGGTCACGGCCGCCTTGGTCCTTGGCCCTGCCTCCGGCGCGTTCGCGGACGGCGAGGGCAACGACGGCTTCACGATCGAGGACCCGCGGATCACGGAGTCGAGCGGCCTCGTCGCCAGCAGGAAGCACCCCGGCGTGTACTGGACGCACAACGACAGCGACGACGGCTCGTACCTCTACGCCGTGGACAGCAAGTCCGGGAAGACCCTCGCGCGGATCACGATGGCGGGCGTCGGCCAGGCGCGGGACGTCGAGGCGATCTCGATGGGTCCGGACGGCGATCTGTACGTCGGCGACATCGGCGACAACCTCGGCGGCACATGGGACCACGTGTGGATCTACCGGCTGCCCGAGCCCGCCGAGCTGCGCGACCAGACCGTCAAGGCCACGCAGTACGACGTGACATACGCGGACGGGGCCCGGGACGCGGAGGCGCTGATGGTGCACCCGAAGACCGGCAAGGTCTACATCGCCGACAAGAAGGACGACGGCACCGGCGGTCTGTACGAAGGTCCCGACGAGCTGAAGCCCGGCGCGGGCAATGTCTTCAAGCGGATCTCCGGCATCGACCTGTGGACCACCGACGGCGCGTTCTCGCCGGACGGCCGCACCCTCGTGCTGCGCAGCTACTTCGGCGCCCAGTCGTACACCTGGAAGGACGGGAAGCCCGACGGCGGTGAGCGGGTGGACGTGCCGATCCAGCGGCAGGGCGAGTCCGTGACGTACTCGCCGGACGGCACGACGCTGATGTTCGGCTCCGAGGGGCAGAGCAGCGACGTCGTCCCCGAAGAGGCGCCGGGCGCACCCGAGGCGTCCGGTGAGGGCGGTTCGGGCGGCGGCGGTTCGGACTCCGGCGGATCCGGCGGCTCGGGCGGGGACGGCGACGGGCTCAAGAACGGGGCCCTTGCGCTCGGGGCGGCCGTGCTCGCGATGCTCGGCCTGAAGGCGCTGTTCAAGCGCAAGGAGAAGTAACTCCCTTGGAGGCGGCGGGGCGGCGGGCGTTACCGCCGTCTCACTCGCCGGCCATCCGCACCTCGTAATGCAGCGTCCGGTACTTCTTCATCCGGTGGAAGAGCGGTACCAACACCCCTTGCAGGAGCCGGTGTTTGCGCTGCAGCAGCTGGGCCGCGCGCAGCGCCTCCGCGCTGTCCACGTCGAGCAGTCGCACCTGTGCCTTGGAGGACGGCCCGGTGGGCACGCCGCGTGCGGTGGACGGGGCGATCTCCACCTCGGGGTTGTTCCGCATCCGCTTGGCCTTCCAGGCCTTGTCGTACGTGCGGATGTAGGCGTGGTCGCCGTCCACGGCGATGTTGACCGGAGTGCCGACGGCCGTGCCGTCCCGCTTGTACGTGGTGAGCAGGATGTTGCGCTGCTTCACGAAGGGGGCGAGTTCGGGGCTCGGGGTGGCGCTGTCAGAAGGCATGCCTTTCATGGATGCACCGATCGCGCGTTCTGTCACGCCCCCGCGCCGGAACCCCGTTCCTCGACGAGCTGCGCGAAGCCGTCGATCAGCCGCCGCAGGCCGAACTCGAAGTGGTCGTAGTCGGTGCTGAAGGTGTCCTCGGACAGCGAGGCCATCTGCGGGAACGCGCCGCTGAGCATGGCCCGTTCGAGGAAGGGCTGCTGGCTGCCCCAGAACTCCTCGTCGCTCAGGCCCGTCTCCCTGGCCGCCTCGATCGCGTCGACCTCGGTCCTCACGTGGCCGGTGACCCAGCTGGTCACGGTGATGATGACGGAGAGGAGCTCGGGGTCGGTGAGGCCCATGGTGCGCAGCGGGGCGATCACCACCTCCATGCTGCGGATCGCGCTCGGGCCGAGCACGGCGCGCGCCTGGTTGACCTTGAGCAGCCAGGGGTGGGAGCGGTAGTAGTCGCGCTGGGTGCGGGCCATGGACTCGACGCACTCGCGCCAGTGCTGCGGGACCTCCGCCTCCTCGGCCACGGCCTCGCCCTGTACCCGGTCCAGCATCAGATCGAGGAGCTCGGCCTTGCCCGGCACGTACCGGTAGAGCGACATCGTGCCGGTGCCGAGCTCGGTGGAGAGCCGGCGCATCGACACCGCGGCGATCCCCTCGCGGTCGGCGAGTTCGACGGCGGCCCCGACGATCCGGTCGAGCGTGAGGGCCGGCTTCGGGCCGCGTGTGGGCCGCTCGGCGGTGCCCCACAGCAGTTCGAGGCTGCGCTGGATGTCACCGCTGCCGCTGGTCGCGATGCCGCTGTCCTTGCTGCTCATGGCCTCACCTTATGTCCTCGCACCACCGCCTCCACGGAAACTGGGTACGGTGTACTCGATTTAGGGTACGGTGTACTCAGATGGCTTGGCGAGTGGTCGGGAGGACCAGATGGACACGTATGCCGTGCGGGCCGAGGGCCTGCAGAAGAGGTACGGCGAGAAGCGCGCCCTGGACGGCTTCGACCTGACCGTCCACCGCGGCACGGTGCACGGCCTGCTCGGCCCGAACGGCGCGGGCAAGACCACCGCCGTCCGCGTCCTCGCCACGCTCCTGAAGTTCGACGGCGGCAGCGCGCGGGTCGCGGGCGTCGACGTGAACGAGGACCCGCGGGGCGTACGCCGCCGGATCGGGCTCGCGGGCCAGTACGCGGCGGTCGACGAGAACCTCACGGGACGCCAGAACCTGGAGATGTTCGGCCGTCTCTTCCACCTGGGCGGCCGCCGAGCCAAGCTCCGCGCGGACGAACTCCTCGAGCGCTTCGACCTGGTGGAGGCCGCGGGCAAGACCGCGGGCGACTACAGCGGCGGTATGCGCCGCCGTCTCGACCTCGCCGCGTCGATGATCCTCGCGCCCGAGGTGCTCTTCCTCGACGAGCCCACCACCGGCCTCGACCCGCGCGGCCGCGGTGAAGTCTGGGAGGCCGTACGGGCGTTGGTGGCGGGCGGCACCACCGTGCTCCTCACCACGCAGTACCTGGAGGAGGCCGACAAGCTCGCCTCCCGCGTCACCGTGATCGACCAGGGCCGCGCCATCGCGGACGACACCCCCGCCGAGCTCAAGAACACGGTCGGCGGCGACCGGATCGAGGTCGTGGTCGCCGACGACGCGGACCTCGTCGCCGCGCTCGCCGTGGTGGCCCGCGTGGGCGAGGGCGAGCCGTCGCTCGACCGTGCGGAGCGCCGGGTCCACGCCCCCGTCGCCGACCGCGTGGCGGCGCTCACCGACGTCGCAAGGACCCTGCAGGACCAGGGAGTCCAGGTCGAGGACATCGGACTGCGCAGGCCCAGTCTCGACGACGTCTTCCTGACCCTGACCGGCCACACCACCCGGGCCGACGACACCGAACGGACCCGGGCCGTACGCGAGGAGGTGGCGGCATGAGCGCCCCCACGATTCCCCCGGGCGCGGGCGTCGACCTGCGCGTCGACTCCGGCGCACAGCGCCGCCTGTACTGGGCGGTGGCCGACAGCGCCAACATCACCCGCCGCTTCCTCACCCACTACCGCAACAAGCCCTCCTACCTGCTCTGGCAGCTGGGGTTCCCGATCATCTCCGTGCTCCTGTACGGCTATGTCTTCGGCGGCGCGATGAAGGCGCCGGAAGGCGGCGGCGGCAGCGGCGCCTACCGGGACTTCCTGATGGCCGGCATGTTCGTGATGACGATGGCCTTCGGCTTCATGAACACGGCGACCTCCGTCGTCTACGACGCCACCAAGGGCGTCATCGACCGCTTCCGCTCCATGCCGATGGCCCCGTCCGCGGTGGTCTCCGGGCGCGGTCTGACCGACATCATCGTGGCCTGCGCCGAGCTGACCATCCTCGCGCTCACCGCGCTCGCGATGGGCTGGCGCGCCCACGGCTCGTTCACCGCGACCGCCGCCGGCTTCGCGCTGCTCCTGCTGCTGCGCTTCAGCCTGATCTGGGTGGGTGTCTGGCTCGGCCTGCTCGTGCCGTCCCCGGAGGCGGCCGGCGGCCTGTATGCCGTCGTCTTCCCGCTGACGATGGTCTCCAGCATCTTCGTCCCCACCTCGTCGATGCCGGGCTGGCTCGGCACGGTCGCCGCGTGGAACCCGATCTCGGCGACGGGCACGGCGGTCCGCGATCTGTTCGGCAACCCCGTGGCCGCGGACGGCAGTTGGATCGAGCAGAACGCGACGCTGATGGCCGTGGTCTGGCCGCTGGTGATCACGGCCGTGTTCCTGCCGCTGGCCGTGCGCAGGTTCCAGAAGCTCAGTCGCTGATACGAGGAGAGGGCGCCCTTCACGCAGAGGGCGCCCTCTCCTTGCCTGCAACCGGACTTCGTCCGGATCTCCTCAAACGCCGGAGGGGCTGGTTTCGCCCGTCAGGTGCGCGAACACCACGACGTTCGAGTCCCAGTGGCGGTCCTTCGTGAGGCTGCCGCCGCAGGTGATCAGACGGAGCTCCGCCCGGTCCGACGTGCCGTACACCTTCTGCGTCGGGAAGGCGTCCTTCTTGTACGTCGAGACCGCGTCGACCTTGAAGACGGCCGTCGTGCCGTCCTCGCGGCGGATGTCGATCTCCTGGTCCTTCTTCAGGTCCTTGAGGTCGTGGAACACCGCCTTCTCGACCTGCGGGGTGTCCATGTGGCCGGCGATGGCCGCCGCGCCCTTCTCGCCCGGCGTCGGACCGTCCTTGTACCAACTGGCCTCCATCGGCCGGTCGTACGGCGGGGTCTGCATCGCGCCGCTGCCGTCCAGGCCGACCGTGCCGAGGTCCGCGTCCACGGAGAGCGAGGGGATCGCGATGTGGTCGGGGACCGAGGCCTTCAGGACGGAGACGGGCGTGACATGCGCGGCGTTCTGCGCGCTGCCCGCCGGGTCGTCCGCCTGGGACGAGCAGCCCGTGGTGACGGCGACGGACAGGGCCGCCGTCACCACGAGCACGGCCGCGGAGGTACGCGCCCTGGTGCGGGTCCTGGCCGGGACCTCGGTGCGCATGGGCACCTCAGCCGCGGTTCTTGCGCTGACGCAGCAGACCGGCGCCCGCGAGCGAGCCGGCACCGAGGGCCGCGAAGCCCACGACCGCCGCGGAGTTGAGACCCTCCTGGCCGTGCGAGGCCGGGGCCATACCGGTGTTCACGGAGCCCTGCGGGGTCTTGTGGTCCGACGGGTTCAGCGGCTTGACCGCGCTCTTGGTGGTCACCTTGAAGGTGACCGAGTGGGCGCCGGTGCCGGTGGACACCTGGTAGGAGCCGGACTTCACATCGGCGACCGTCGCGGTGCCGTGCCACTTGCCGTCCTTGCCGAGCGCCAGGGAGACCTTGCCGCCGAAAGCCTGCGAGTTCGCGGAGACGTCGCTCTTGGGGTTGATCGAGGGCGCGTCGACCGTGACGGCGATCTTGTCGCCCTTCGAGCCGCTGCCGGGGTTCACGGCGAGCGTGGACTTGCCCGGGGTGGGCTGCGGCGTGGGCTTGTCGCTGCCCTGCACACCGAACTTCGCCGAGTCGACGACCTTGCCGTCGAGCAGCGCGTCCACCCGGTAGTAGCCGGACTTGGCGCTGTCCGCGACGGTCGCGGTGCCGTGCCAGGTGCCCTCGTGCTGAGGGTCGCGCTCCAGCTTCACGGTGCCGCCGAAGGCGTCGGACTTCACGGTGGCCACGGAGTCGGAGCCCGCGTCCTTGACGGTCACGGAGACCTTGTCGCCGACCTTGCCGCCGTCGGTGGACAGGGCGAGGGAGGGCTTGGCCGGGTCCGGGGTGGGCTTCGGGGTGTCGCCCGTGTTGACCGCGAAGGACGCCGAGCCCTGGGCGCCCGTGTCGCCGTAGTTCGCGGTGACCGTGAGCTTGCCGGTGCCGATGCCGTACCCGGCCTTCACCGTGCCCGTGCCGGTGTACGTGGTGTCGCCCTGCGCGCTGACCGAGATGCCGCTGAGCGCGTCGGAGGAGGCGGTGACCTGCGCCTTGCCGGACGTGGTGACCTGGAAGGTGACCTGCTCGCCCGCCTTGTAGCCGGTCTCGTCCTTGGGGGAGGACGTGATCGAGACCTGGGCCTCGGCCTTGTCGGGCGCCGGGGCCGTAGGGGTCGGGTCCGAAGGGGTCGTCGGGTCCGAGGGGGCGGTCGGGTCCGAGGGGGTGGTCGGGTCCGAGGGCGCGGTCGCCGAGGGGGACGGGTTGTCGGACGGCGTGGCGTCCGCGGCGAAAGCAGTCGCCGGTACGGCGAGGGCCATCGAAGCTGCTACGGCGATCGCCGAGACGGTGAGTGCCTTACGCATGAACGAACCTCCTTGCAGGGCCGGGGAATTGTTCCCCGGTGCACTGTTCATGAGGTTCATCCTGAGCGTGCGGTTTCCTGCCCGCACGTCCATGACCAGGGCCCTTCGCCGAAGGTCCTCCCCGCCATCGGGGGCTCCATCTGCGGGCTTTCCCGAACCCTTGGCCCGCCCTTTGCCCACGTATTAGGGACGAAGGTCCCCCGCCTCGCGTCAGCGGTGGATAAGCGCCGTTAGAAGGCCTTGATGAATGCAACACAACCGCAATACGGCGGAGGGCCGGCACCCACAGGTGCCGGCCCTCCGCCGTGTCGTGCCGGGGTCGCGCTACAGCTTCTCGATCACGTAGTCGATGCAGGCCGTCAGGGCCTGGACGTCCGCCGGGTCGATCGCCGGGAACATCGCGATGCGCAGCTGGTTGCGGCCGAGCTTGCGGTACGGCTCGGTGTCGACGATGCCGTTGGCGCGCAGGACCTTCGCGACGGCCGCGGCGTCCACGTCGTCGTTGAAGTCGATCGTGCCGATGACCTGCGAGCGCTTGGCCGCGTCCGTGACGAACGGGGTCGCGTGCTTGCTGTCCTCGGCCCAGCCGTAGAGCCGGCCCGAGCTGTCCTTCGTACGGGCCGTGGACCAGGCCAGACCGCCCTGCCCGTTGATCCAGTCCAGCTGCTCGGCGAGCAGGAAGAGCGTGGTGAGGGCGGGGGTGTTGTACGTCTGGTTCTTGCGCGAGTTGTCGATCGCCGTCGGGAGGCTGAAGAACTCCGGGACGTGGCGGCCGCTCGCGTGGATGCGCTCGGCGCGCTCGATCGCGGCGGGCGAGAAGACGCCGAGCCACAGGCCGCCGTCGGAGGCGAAGGACTTCTGCGGGGCGAAGTAGTAGACGTCGGTCTCGGTGATGTCGACCGGGAGACCGCCCGCGCCGGACGTGGCGTCCACCAGGACGAGGGAACCCTCGTCGGCGCCCGCGACCCGCTTGACGGGGGCGGCGACACCGGTCGAGGTCTCGTTGTGCGTGTACGCGTACACGTCCACGCCCGCCTCGGCCTGCGGGTCCGGGTGCGTGCCCGGGTCGGAGGCGATCACGGTGGGCTCGGCCAGCCAGGGCGCGAGCTTCGCGGCCTTGGCGAACTTCGAGGAGAACTCGCCGAAGTTCAGGTGCTGGCTCTTGTTCTCGATGAGCCCGTGGGTCGCGACGTCCCAGAACGCGGTGGAGCCGCCGTTGCCGAGGATGACCTCGTAGCCCTCGGGGAGCTGGAACAGGTTGCTCACCCCGTCCCGTACGCGCCCGACCAGGTTCTTGACCGGGGCCTGGCGGTGGGAGGTGCCGAGCAGGGAGGTGCCGGTGGCGGCCAGAGCGTCGAGCGCTTCCGTACGCACCTTGGAGGGGCCCGCGCCGAATCGGCCGTCGGCGGGCTTGATGTCATTCGGGATCTGGATCTCAGCCACGAGGGGAGCCTAGCGGCTCGCGATGTACGGGGATGGGGTGGTCCATCCCGCGAGATGGGCGCTGACGCCCCCGTACCCCCGGCCGCCCGGCGCAGGACCTACAGCGAGGGTGACTGCTTGACCTGGGTCCGCACCGCTCCCATGCTCGCCACGATCACCAGGCCGATCGCCACGACCTGTGCCACGGCCAGGCCCTGGTCGAGCAGCAGGAAGCCCGCCGCCGCGGCCATCGCCGGCTCCAGGCTCATCATGATCGCGAAGGTGGAGGCGGGGAGGCGGCGCAGAGCCAGGAGTTCGAGGGTGTACGGCAGGACCGAGGAGAGGAGGGCGACACCGATGCCGAGCATCAGCGTGGTCGGCACGAGCAGCTTCGAGCCCGCCTCCGCGATGCCCAGCGGCAGCATCACCAGGGCCGCGACGGCCATCGCGAGCGCGAGCCCGTCCGCGGACGGGAAGCGCTGCCCGGTCTTCGCGCTGAAGACGATGTACGCGGCCCACATCGCACCGGCCCCGAGCGCGTACGCCGCACCCACCAGGTCGAGGGACCCGAAGCCGCCCGCGCCCCCGAGCAGGAGCACACCGAGCAGGGCGAGCCCCGCCCACAGCAGGTTGACCAGGCGCCGGGTGGCGAACACGGAGAGCGCGAGCGGGCCGAGCACCTCCAGGGTGACGGCCGGGCCGAGCGGGATGCGGTCGACGGCCTGGTAGAACAGCCCGTTCATCGCGGCGAGCGAGAGACCGAAGGCGAGCACGGTGCCCCAGTCCCGGCGCGAGTGCCCGCGCAGCTTGGGACGGCAGACGACGAGGAGGACGAGCGCGGCGGCGACCAGCCGCAGCGTCACCACGCCCACCGCACCGGCGCGCGGCATCAGGCTCACCGCGAGCCCGGCGCCGAACTGCACGGAGAGCCCGGCCGCGAGGACGAGCCCGATCGGGCCGAGATTCCCCTGCGTGCCGCGCTGCCTGAGCCGCCCGAACGCCCCGACGGCCTCGGGTTCGGCGACGGCAGCCCCCGCGGCGACCACGGTGGAGCGGTCGGTCCCGGGCTGTGCGTTCACGGTGGCTCCTGGAGAGGGCGGTGCATCATCTTGGACGGTGCATCATCTTGGACTGTCACGTCCAAGGTACTGGACTGAGTCAGGCTTGTAACCCCATTTTGAACGTGACACGGACGACTCCGCCCGGTGTCTCACGCACCGGCCCGCTCGTCCAGCGCCCGGGCGAGAACCTCCGCAAGATGAAAACCCCGCCGGCCGGCCAGCTGTTCCAGCTGCGTACGGCAGGAATAGCCGTCGGCGAGCAGGACCGCGTCCGCGGGCGCCTCCCGTACGGCGGGCAGCAGCTGGTCCTCCGCGCAGGCCACGGAGACCTCGTGGTGCCCGGGTTCGAAGCCGAAGTTCCCCGCGAGGCCGCAGCAGCCACCGCTCAGCTCACCGCTCAGCCCGGCCCGCTCCCGCAGCGCGCGCTCGGCCGTCTCGCCCAGGACCGCGTGCTGGTGGCAGTGGGTCTGGCCGACGACCGGGCGGTCCAGGCGGGGCGGGGTCCAATCAGGGGCGAGTTCCTCCAGGGCCTGGGCGAAGGTGCGGACCGAGGCGGCGAGGCGGTGGGCGCGCGGATCGTCGCCGAGGAGTTCCGGCAGGTCGGAGCGGAGGGCGGCGGCGCAGCTCGGTTCGAGGACGACGAGCGGCCGGTCCGCAGGGACCCGGTCGAGCGTGCGGCGCAGGACCGTACGGGCCAGGTCGAGCTGCCCGGTCGACAGATACGTCAGGCCGCAGCACACCCCTGACGGAGGCAGCGCGACGTCGAGCCCGGCCGCTTCGAGGACCCGGACGGCCGCGGCGCCGACGGAAGGCGAGAGGTGGTTGGTGAAGGTGTCGGGCCAGAGGGTCACGGCGGGGGCGGCCGAGGGGCGCTCCGGTGCGCGGTGCCGCCGGAACCAGCTGCGGAAGGTACGCGGCGCCAGGCGCGGGATGGCCCGCTCAGGCGCGATCCCGGCGATCCGTCCCGCGAGCGCGGCCAGCGGCTTCACCGCGACCAGCGCGTTCACCAGGCGCGCGAAGGGCGCCGCGAGCCGCAGCCGGCGCGGCAGCCGCCCGAGCGTGTAATGCGCGCGCGGCCGTCGCCGTCCCGCGTAGTGCTGGTGCAGGAACTCGCTCTTGTACGTGGCCATGTCCACGCCCACCGGGCAGTCCGAGCGGCACCCCTTGCACGACAGACACAGATCGAGTGCGTCCCGTACCTCCTCGGACCGCCACCCGTCGGTGATCACCTCGCCGGCGAGCATCTCGTGCAGCAGCCGCGCCCGCCCTCGCGTGGAGTGCTCCTCGGCGCCCGTGGCGCGGAACGAGGGGCACATCACGGCGCCCGGACTCGCGCTCGTATTACGGCATTTGGCGACCCCGACGCACCGGCGCACGGCCGCCGAGAAGTCCCCGCCGTCGTGCGGATAGCCGAACGCGACCGGTACCGGTTCGCGCGGGAGCGGTGCGAAGCGCAGGTTGGCGTCGAGCGGGTCGGGGCGCACCAGCATCCCGGGATTGAGCCCGTCGGCCGGGTCCCACACGCCCTTGACCCGCTCGAACAGCCGGACCAGCGGCTCCCCGTACATCTTCGGCAGCAGCTCGGCCCGCGCCTGCCCGTCCCCGTGCTCACCGGACAGCGACCCGCCGTGCGCGACGACGAGCCCGGCCAGTTCCTCCGAGAAGCGGCGGAAGCGCGCGATGCCCGGCGCGGTGAGGAGGTCGAAGTCGATCCGGACGTGGATGCAGCCGTCCCCGAAGTGCCCGTACGGCGTGCCGCGCAGGCCGTGCGCGGCCAGCAGCGCGCGGAACTCCCGCAGATACGGGCCCAGGCGCGCGGGCGGTACCGCGCAGTCCTCCCAGCCGGGCCATGCCTCCGCGCCGTCCGGCATCCGGGTCGCGGTCCCCGAGGCGTCCTCGCGGATCCGCCACAGGGCGCGCTGCCCGGCCGGGTCGGTGACGATGCTCGCGTCCGCCGCGTCGGCGGCCCGTACGATCCGCTCGCCGTGCGCCCGCGCCTCGGCCGCGCTCGCGCCGCCCGTCTCGACGAACAACCAGGCGCGGCCCCGCGGGAGTTGCCGCTGCGCCCCGCCGCGTACGAGATCGGCGGCCATCCCCTCCACGGTCAGCGGACCGTACGGAAGGAGCCCGGGCGCGGCCTCGGCGGCGGCGCTCTCGTCGGCGTATCCGAGGATCACGAGCGCACGGGACGCGGGCGCCTCGACCAGCTTGACGGTGGCCTCGGTGAGCACACCCAGCGTGCCCTCGCTGCCGCAGAAGGCCCGTGCGTGGTCCACCCCGTGCTCGGGAAGCAGCGCGTCGAGCGCGTACCCGGAGATCCGCCGCGGCAGCTCGGGAAATCCCGTGCGCAACAACGCGAGTTGCCCGTCGACGAGCGGCCGCAGCCCCTGCGGCGCGCCTTCCCAGCCCTGTCCGAGCGTGAAGCTCTCGCCGCCGTACGACAGCACCTTCAGGGCCCGTACGTTGTCGGCGGTCGTGCCCCACGCCACCGAGTGCGAGCCGCACGAGTTGTTGCCGATCATCCCGCCGAGCGTGCAGCGGCTGTGCGTGGACGGGTCGGGGCCGAAGGTGAGACCGTGCGCGCCCGCCGCGGTCCGCAGCCCGTCCAGGATCACCCCGGGCTGCACCACGGCCTCGCGGCGCTCCGGGTCGAGGTCGAGGATCCGGTCCATGTGCCGGGTGAAGTCGAGGACGACCCCGACTCCCGTCGCCTGCCCGGCGATCGAGGTCCCCGCCCCGCGCGCCACGACGGGCACCCGCCGCTCGCGGCAGATCTCCAGGACGGCCTCGACGTCCGCCGCGTCCCGTGGCGCCACCACCCCGTCGGGCACCCGCCGGTAGTTGGACGCGTCCATCGTGAACAGCGCCCGCTGCCCGGCCGTGAACGCCACGTCGCCCCGGACGGCGCGTTCGAGGGCCTGCCTCAACTCCTGGATGTCGTTGTCCATGCCCCTCAGGGTGCCCGCATCACCGAGGGGATACGGGGGACGGCGTCACCGGACGACGTCGAAGACCATCTTCTGGATGCCGTTGGAGTACGCCTGCTGCTCCACCAGCTTCAGCATCTGCTTGTCCTTGTCCGTGTCACTGAACAGGCGCTTCCCTGCGCCGAGCAGCAGCGGGAAGACCAGCAGGTGGTAGCGGTCGATGAGGCCGGCGTCCGAGAGGTTACGGCCCAGTTCGGTGCTGCCGTGCATGCTGATCGGCCCGCCCTCGGTCTCCTTCAGGGCGGCGACCTCGTCGAGCGAGCGCAGGATCGTCTGCTCGCCCCAGCCGTCGACCAGGTCCTCCTGCTTGAGGGTGGTGGACACGATGTACTTCGGCAGCGTCTTGTACCGCGTGAACTCCTCCATCGCGGGCCACACGGGGCTGAACGCCTGGTAGCTGGCCCGGCCGAAGAGCATCGCACCGGCCTCCTCCTGCTCCCGGCCCTTGAGCTCGTACGCCTCGGGCAGGAACTCCAGGTCCTTGAAGGTCCAGCCGGAGCTGCGGTGCCCGGGCTCGCCGCCGGGGGCCTCCATGACGCCGTCGAGGGAAACGAAGGCCGTGCTGATGAGGGTGCGCATGTCGCGGTCTCCAAAGAACGGGTGCGTTGGTTACACCCTCTCTGACGGCCGGGGTCCGCGAAAGTCATCGGTCGCACCGGTGCGCCGTCCGGAAAATTTCCAAGCACGCTTGCTTGTTTCTGGTCGCGCTGCCATGCTCGCCGCACACACCGACGTCCCGCGATGTCCCGTGAAGGGGAGTGCGTGCCGTGTCCGAAGTCGTGCGGGCTGTACTCGACGATCTGGCCCAGGAATCGAGCGAACTCGACGGGATCGTCGGCGAGTTGGGTGAGGCGGCCTGGCGGCTCGCGACGCCTGCCGAGGGATGGACCGTCGCGCACCAGATCGCGCATCTCGCCTGGACCGACCGCGCCGCACTGCTGGCCGTGACCGACCCGGAGGGGTTCGGTGCGGAGGTCGAGAAGGCGCTCGAAGCGCCCGACACCTTTGTGGACGAGGCCGCCGAAGACGGCGCGCGTCTCGCGCCCGCCGAGCTGCTCGCAGGCTGGCGCGGCGGACGGGAGCGGCTGCTCGACGCGTTGCGGGCGGCGCCCGGAGGGGTGAAGTTCCCGTGGTTCGGTCCGCCGATGAGCGTGGCCTCGATGGCGACCGGACGCCTGATGGAGACCTGGGCGCACGGACAGGACGTGGCCGACGCGCTGGGCGTGCACCGCGCGCCGACGGAGCGGCTGCGGCATGTCGTACGGATCGGGGTGCGGGCGCGGGACTTCTCGTTCCTGGTGCACGGGCAGGACGCGCCGGGGGAGGAGTTCCGGATCGAACTGCGCGCGCCGAGCGGTGAGTTGTGGACCTTCGGGCCCGAGGACGCGGCCCAGCGGGTGAGCGGCGACGCGTATGACTTCTGCCGCCTCGTCACACAGCGCGCCCACCGGGACGACGTCGACGTACGGGCCCAGGGCCCCGACGCGGACCGCTGGCTCGACCTGGCCCAGGCCTTCGCCGGGCCGCCCGGGAAGGGGCGGGCCCCCGAGGGCGGTGGGGCCCGGTGACGGGCGGCGCGGCGCCCTCGCCGTCTGCCTCGCCCTCGCCGACTCCTTCGCTCTTGCCCTCGCCGGCTCCCTCGCCCGATCCGGGCCGTCCGCTGCGGATCGCCAACGCGTCCGGGTTCTACGGGGACCGGCACGACGCGATGCGGGAGATGCTCACCGGAGGGCCGGTCGATGTCGTCACCGGGGACTATCTGGCCGAACTGACCATGCTGATCCTCGGCCGGGACCTGATGAAGGACCCGGCGGGCGGGTACGCGAAGACCTTCCTGCGGCAGTTGGAGGAGTGCCTCGGGCTCGCGCGCGAGCAGGGGACGCGGATCGTCGTCAACGCCGGTGGGCTGAACCCCGCCGGACTCGCGGCGAAGGTACGGGAGCTGGCGGACCGGGTCGGCGTCGCGACGCGCGTCGCCCACGTCGAGGGCGACGATCTGCGGGACCGCGGCTGGGGCGCGGGCGTGCTCACCGCCAACGCGTACCTCGGCGGCGGCGGGATCACCGCCGGTCTGCGGGCCGGCGCGGACGTGGTCGTCACCGGGCGCGTGACCGACGCGGCGCTGGTCACCGGGTCCGCGGCCTGGTGGTTCGGCTGGGACGGCGAGGCGTACGACGCGCTCGCCGGAGCCGTCGTCACCGGGCATGTCCTGGAGTGCGGGGCGCAGGCCACCGGCGGCAACTACGCCTTCTTCACCGAGCACGACCGCGCGCGGATGCTCCGCCCCGGCTTCCCGCTCGCCGAACTCTCCGCCGACGGCAGCAGCGTCATCACCAAGCACCCGGGCACGGGCGGCGTGGTCGACGTCGGCACGGTGACGGCCCAACTGCTCTACGAGACAGGGCCGGTGCGCTACGCCGGACCCGACGTCACCGCCCGCCTCGACTCCGTACGGCTGAGCGGTGACGGCCCGGACCGGGTGCGGATCGAGGGCGTCCGCGGAGAGGCACCGCCGCCCACGCTCAAGGTGGGGCTCAACCGCATCGGAGGGCACCGCAACCAGGTCGAGTTCGTCCTGACAGGGCTCGACATCGAGGCCAAGGCCGCCTTCGTACAAGCCCAGTTGGAGGAAGCGCTCGGCAAGCAGCGGCCTCAGGAGCTGCGCTGGGAGCTCGTGCGGACCGACCGCGAGGACGCCGCGACCCAGGAGACCGCGAGCGCGCTGCTCCGCCTCGTCGTACGGGACGCCGACCCCGAGCTCGTCGGGCGGCGGCTGAGCGGGGCGGCCGTGGAGCTGGGACTCTCCGGCTACCCGGGGTTCACGCTCACCGGGCCGCCCGGGCGCGGGGCGCCGTACGGGGTGTTCGAGGCCGCGTACGTACCGCAGGACGAGGTCACCCACGTGGCCGTGCTGCCCGACGGGACACGGGAGACCATCACCGCGCCGGCGGTCACGCGCGCACTCGACCCCGTACCGCCTCCGCGGCTGCCACCGCCGCTGCCCCGCGACGGCGGCACGCGTCGTGCCCCGCTCGGAAGGGTCGCCGGGGCGCGCAGTGGTGACAAGGGCGGGGACGCGAACGTCGGCGTGTGGGTGCGGTCGGACGCGGCGTGGCGATGGCTCGCGCACGAGCTGACCGTCGAGCGGCTCGTCGGACTTCTGCCGGAGGCCGAGGGGCTGACGGTGACGCGGCATCCGCTGCCCGAGCTGCGGGCCCTGAACTTCGTGATCGAGGGCATCCTCGGCGCCGGCGTGGCCGCACGGCACCGCTTCGATCCGCAGGCCAAGGGCCTGGGGGAGTGGCTGCGCTCCCGCCACCTGGACATACCGGAGGTACTCCTGTGACGGTCCTGCCGTCCGCACTCGACCCCGCGAGCCCCGACTACCGCGCCCACCGCGAGGCCATGCTCACCAAGCTCACCGAGCTGGAGACCGAGCACGCCAAGGCCCTTGCGGGCGGCGGCGAGAAGTACACCGAACGGCACCGCGGACGCGGCAAGCTCCTGGCCCGCGAACGGATCGAGCTGCTGCTCGACCCCGACACCCCGTTCCTCGAACTCTCCCCGCTCGCCGCCTGGGGCAGCGACTACCCGGTGGGCGCCTCGATGGTCACCGGCATCGGGATCGTCGAGGGCGTCGAATGCCTGATCACGGCCAACGACCCGACCGTACGCGGCGGCGCGTCCAACCCCTGGACCCTGAAGAAGGCCTTCCGCGCCCACGAGATCGGGCACGCCAACCGGCTGCCCTCGATCCACCTGGTCGAGTCCGGCGGCGCCGATCTCCCCTCCCAGAAGGAGATCTTCATCCCGGGCGGCGCCCTCTTCAAACACCTCACGCAGTCCAGCGCCGCCGGCATCCCCACCGTCGCCGTCGTCTTCGGCAACTCCACCGCCGGAGGCGCGTACGTCCCCGGGATGTGCGACCACGTGATCATGGTCAAGGAGCGCGCCAAGGTCTTCCTCGGCGGCCCGCCCCTGGTCAAGATGGCCACCGGCGAGGAGTCCGGCGACGAGGAGCTCGGCGGCGCCGAGATGCACGCCCGTACCTCCGGACTTGCCGACTACCTCGCGGCCGACGAGCACGACGCGCTGCGCCAGGCGAGGAGCGTCGTCCGCCGCCTCAACTGGCGCAAGGCGTACGAGGACCCGGGCCCCGCCGCGCCGCCGAAGTACGACGAGGAAGAGCTCCTCGGCATCATCCCCGGCGATCTCAAGATCCCCTTCGACCCGCGCGAGGTCATCGCCCGGATCGTCGACGCCTCCGACTTCGACGAGTTCAAGCCGCTGTACGGCCCGAGCCTCGTCACGGGCTGGGCACAGCTGCACGGCTACCCCGTCGGCATCCTCGCCAACGCCCAGGGAGTGCTCTTCTCCGAGGAGTCCCAGAAGGCCGCGCAGTTCATCCAGCTCGCCAACCAGCGCGACATCCCACTGCTCTTCCTGCACAACACCACCGGCTACATGGTCGGCAAGGAGTACGAGCAGGGCGGGATCATCAAGCACGGCGCGATGATGATCAACGCCGTCTCCAACTCCCGCGTACCGCACCTCTCCGTCCTCATGGGCGCCTCCTACGGCGCCGGGCACTACGGCATGTGCGGCCGCGCCTACGACCCGCGCTTCCTCTTCGCCTGGCCCAGCGCCAAGTCCGCCGTCATGGGCCCGCAGCAGCTCGCGGGCGTCCTGTCGATCGTGGCGCGCGCCTCCGCCGCCGCGAAGGGACAGCCCTACGACGACGAGGGCGACGCCGCGCTGCGCGCCATGGTCGAGCAGCAGATCGAGGCCGAGTCGCTGCCGATGTTCCTGTCCGGGCGGCTCTACGACGACGGGGTCATCGACCCGCGCGACACACGCACGGTCCTCGGCCTGTGTCTGTCGGCGATCCACACGGCGCCGTACGAAGGGGCGAGGGGTGGCTTCGGTGTCTTCCGGATGTGAGGAACCCATGGGACAGAGAGAGAGCCGGATGATCGCCAGCGTGCTCGTCGCGAACCGCGGCGAGATCGCCTGCCGGATCTTCGGCACCTGCCGCGACCTGGGCATCGCCACGGTCGCCGTGTACTCGGACGCGGACGCCGCCGCCCTGCACGTACGCGAGGCGGACACGGCCGTACGGCTGCCGGGGTCGGCGCCCGCGGACACGTATCTGCGCGGCGACCTGATCGTGAAGGCCGCGCTCGCGGCCGGCGCGGACGCCGTGCACCCCGGCTACGGCTTCCTCTCCGAGAACGCGGACTTCGCGCGCGCCGTCACCGACGCGGGCCTCACCTGGATCGGACCGCCGCCCGCGGCCATCGAGGCGATGGCCTCGAAGACCCGCGCCAAGGCCCTGATGGGCCTCGCGCCGCTGGACAAGGTGACGGAGGACGACCTGCCGGTCCTCGTGAAGGCCGCGGCGGGCGGCGGTGGGCGCGGGATGCGCGTCGTACGCCAACTCGCCGAGTTGGACGGTGAGTTGGAAGCCGCGCGGGCCGAGGCTCTCAGCGCCTTCGGGGACGGCGAGGTCTTCGTCGAGCCGTACGTGGAGGGCGGACGCCACGTCGAGGTGCAGATCCTCGCCGACACCCACGGCACCGTGTGGACCCTCGGCACCCGCGACTGCTCGCTGCAGCGCCGCCACCAGAAGGTCATCGAGGAGGCACCGGCCCCCGGGCTCACCCGGGCCCTGGAGGCCCGGATGCTCGACCTCGCGACGCGGGCGGCGCGCTCCGTGTCGTACGTGGGGGCGGGCACCGTGGAGTTCCTGGTCGCCGGGGACACGGCGCACTTCCTGGAGATGAACACGCGCCTGCAGGTCGAACACCCGGTGACGGAGGCCGTGTTCGGGGTGGACCTGGTCGAGCTTCAGCTGCGGGTGGCGGAGGGCGAGGCCCTGCCCGCGCGGCCTCCGTCGGCCACCGGGCACGCCGTCGAGGTCCGGCTGTACGCCGAGGACCCCGCGGCGGACTGGGCGCCGCAGACCGGCACCCTGCACCGCTTCGAAGTGCCCGAGGGGGTACGGGTCGATACCGGCTTCACCGGGGGCGACGCCATCGGGGTGCACTACGACCCGATGCTGGCCAAAGTGGTGGCGTACGCCCCGACGCGGGCCGCTGCCCTGCGCAGACTCGCGGGGGCCCTCACCCGTTCCCGCCTGCACGGACCGGTCACCAATCGGGACCTGCTGGTCCGGGCCCTGCGGCATCCGGAGTTCGTGGGGGGTGGCGTGGATACCGGGTTCTTCGACCGGTACCTGCCGGAGCTGGTGGCCCCCGCGGAGGGGGTGGTCGCGGAGGTGTACGGGGCTGCGGCCACTGCTTCTCTCCCCCACCCCGCCCCTTCCCGAAACTGGGGGCTCCGCCCCCAGACCCCCGCATCCGAACTTCGTTCGGATCGCCTCAAACGCCGGCGGGGCTGGGTCGGCGCCTGGCGGAATCTCCCCTCCCAGCCCCAGGTCAAGACCTACGAGGGCCGCACCCGGCACACGATCCGCTACTACCGCACCCGCACCGGCATCCACTTCCCCGACCTCCCCGAGGTCCGCCTCATCGAGGCAGAACCCGGCCGAGTCGCACTCGAAATCCACGGCATCCGCCGGGAGTTCCACATCGCCACGTACGGCGACGGAAAGGTCTACGTCGACACCCCGGGCGGCCCCACCTGGACCCTCACCGAACAGTCCAGGTTCCCCGAACCGGAGACCACCACCGCCCCCGGCGACCTGCTCGCCCCGATGCCCGGCACCGTCGTCCGCATCGCCGACGGGCTCGCCGCCGGGGTCGAAGTCGAGGCCGGAAAGCCCCTGTTGTGGCTGGAGGCCATGAAGATGGAGCACCGGGTCACCGCCCCGGTCTCCGGCACGCTCACCGTTCTGCACGCCGCCCCCGGCCGCCAGGTCGAGGTCGGCACCCTGCTCGCCGTCGTACAGCCCGTGCCCGAGGAGGAACCACAGACATGACCGTTCTCGAGACCCAGGAGCACAAGGATCTGCGCGCGGCCGTCGCCGCGCTCGGCGCCCGCTACGGCCGGGACTATCTGACCCGGGTCGTCCGCGCGGGCGGCCACCCCGAGGAGCTGTGGGCGGAGGCCGGCAAGCTCGGCTATCTCGGCGTGAACCTTCCCGAGGAGTACGGGGGCGGCGGGGGCGGGATCGCCGAACTCTCCATAGTTCTGGAGGAGTTGGGGGCCGCCGGGTCCCCTCTGCTCATGCTCGTCGTCAGTCCCGCGATCTGCGGCACGGTGATCTCCCGCTTCGGCACCGAGGCGCAGAAGCGCGCCTGGCTGCCCGGCCTCGCGGACGGCTCGCGCACGATGGCGTTCGGGATCACCGAGCCGGACGCGGGCTCCAACTCCCACCGCATCACCACGACCGCGCGACGCGACGGCGACGAGTGGGTGCTCACCGGCCGCAAGATCTTCATCTCCGGTGTGGACATCGCCGACGCCACCCTCATCGTCGGCCGCACCGAAGACGCCCGTACCGGGAAACTCAAGCCCTGTCTCTTCATCGTTCCGCGTGACGCCGACGGCTTTCAGCGCCACCCTGTCGACATGGAACTCCAGGCCGCCGAGAAGCAGTTCGAGCTCGTCCTCGACGACGTGCGGCTGCCCGCGGACGCGCTCGTCGGCGACGAGGACGCGGGTCTGCTCCAGCTCTTCGCGGGCCTCAACCCCGAGCGGATCATGACGGCCGCGTTCGCGATCGGCATGGGCCGCTACGCGCTCGCGCGCGCCATCTCGTACGCCAAGGAGCGCAGCGTCTGGAAGGAGCCGATCGGCGCGCACCAGGCCATCGCGCACCCCCTCGCGCAGGCGCACATCGCCCTGGAGTCGGCGCGGCTGATGATGCAGAAGGCCGCGTACCTCTACGACGCGGGCGACGACGCCGGCGCCGGTGAGGCCGCCAACATGGCGAAGTACACGGCCGGTGAGGCCTGCGTCCAGGCCGTCGACCAGTCCGTGCACACCCTCGGCGGCAACGGCCTCACCCGCGAGTACGGTCTGGGATCCCTCATCACCGCCTCCCGGGTGGCGCGCATCGCGCCCGTCAGCCGGGAAATGATCCTCAACTACGTGTCCCACCAGACCCTCGGTCTGCCCAAGTCGTACTAGGAAGCAGTCGTACCAGGAAGCGCTACCGGCCGTACGGAGGACTCGACGATGGTGTTCCGCAGCGAGTACGCACCTGTACCACCCGTAGAACTGGCCATCCACGACGCCGTATTGGGAGGGGCCGCCGCCTACGGCGAGGCGCCCGCCCTGATCGACGGCGTCGAGGGCAGGACGCTCACGTACGCGCAGCTCGACGGCTTCCACCGCAAGGTGGCCGCCGGGCTCGCGGACGCCGGGGTGCGCCAGGGCGACGTGGTCGCCCTGCACAGCCCCAACACCATCCTGTGGCCGGTCGCGTTCTACGGGGCGACCCGGGCGGGCGCCACCGCCACCACCGTCCATCCGCTCTACACGCCCGAGGAGTTCGCGCGGCAGCTGCGCGACGCGCAGGCGAGCTGGATCATCACGGTCTCGCTGCTGCTGCCCGTCGCGCAGGCCGCCGCCGAACTCGCGGGCGGCATCCGGGAGATCATCGTCTGCGACGAGGCGCCGGACCACCGCTCACTCCTGTCGATGGTCATGGCGGACCTCCCGGAGCCCGCCGTCACCATCGACCCCGCCACGGACCTCGCGGTCCTGCCGTACTCCTCCGGCACCACCGGCGTCCCCAAGGGCGTCATGCTCACCCACCGGTCCATCGCCACGAACCTCGCGCAGCTCCATCCGACGATGCCGATGGGCCCGGGCGACCGCATCCTCGCGGTGCTGCCGTTCTTCCACGCGTACGGACTCACGGCGCTCCTCAACGCGCCGCTCGGCCACGGCGCCTCGGTGGTCGTGCTCCCCAAGTTCGACCTCGAAGCCTTCCTCACCGCCATCGAGAAACACCGCATCACCGGCCTGTACGTGGTCCCGCCGATCGCCCTCGCCCTCGCCAAGCACCCGGTCGTCGACCGCTTCGACCTCTCCTCGGTCCGTTACGTGATCAGCGCCGCCGCACCCCTGGACGGCGCCCTCGCCGCCGCCTGCTCGGCCCGTCTCGGCGGCGTCCCGGTCGGCCAGGGCTACGGCATGACGGAACTCTCCCCGGCCACCCACGTCACCCCGATCGACGGCCCCATTCCGCACGGCAGCGTGGGCAAACTCCTGGCCGGCACCGAGATGCGGATCGTCTCCCTCGACGACCCCGCGAAGGATCTCGGACCGGGCGAGGAGGGCGAGGTGGTGTTCCGTGGCCCGCAGGTGATGCACGGCTACCTCGGCCGCCCCGACGCGACCGCCGCCATGATCGACGAGGACGGCTGGCTGCACACCGGCGACATAGGACGGGTCGACGAGGAGGGCTGGCTGTTCATCGTCGACCGCGTCAAGGAACTCATCAAGTACAAGGGCTTCCAGGTCGCCCCCGCCGAACTCGAAGCACTCCTGATCGCGGACCCGCGTATCGCGGACGCGGCGGTCATCGGCGTCTACGACAAGGACGGCAACGAGTACCCGAAGGCGTTCGTGGTCCGCGCGGACCCGTCCCTCACGGAGGAGGACGTGCAGGCGTACGTGGCCGGGCACGTGGCGCCGCACAAGAAGGTCAGGGAGGTCGCGTTCATCGAGTCGGTCCCGAGGGCGGCCACCGGCAAAATCCTCCGCAGGGAACTGCGGGAGTAGGTTCCCGGTTCACGCAGCCGCACCCACCCGAGAGGCCCCTGTGAAGCACATCAGCCGTACCCACGACCGCGGCATCACCACCCTCACCCTCACCTCGCCCCACAACCGCAACGCCCTCTCCGCCGACCTCGTCGGCGAGCTCGCCACCGCCCTGCGCCGCGCCGCTGTCGACCAGGACGTGCGGGCCGTCGTCCTGACCCACGAGGGGCCCACGTTCAGCGCGGGCGCCGACCTCAAGTCCCCGGCGAACCCGTACGCGTTCGTCGACCTGCTGCGCGCGATCGTCGAACTCCCCAAACCCGTCGTCGCCCGCGTGAACGGCTCCGCGCGGGCCGGCGGCCTGGGGCTGCTCGGCGCCTGCGACCTGGTCCTGGCCTCCGCCGATTCGACCTTCGCGTTCACGGAGGTCCGGATCGGCGTGGCCCCCGCGATCATCTCCCTGACCCTGCTGCCCCGTATGGACGCACGGGCCGCGAGCCGCTACTACCTCACCGGCGAACGCTTCGACGCCGCCGAGGCCGCCCGGACCGGCCTGATCACCATGGCCGCCGACGACGTGGACACGGCGGTACGCGAGGTCTGCGAGACCTTCCGCAAGGCCGCACCGCAGGGGCTGGCCGAGGCGAAACGCCTTGTCACGGCTAGAGTCCTGGAAGCCTTCGAGCGCGACGCGGAAGACCTGGTGCAACGGTCGGCCACGCTCTTCGCCTCCGCCGCCGCCCGCGAAGGCATGACCGCCTTCTTCGAACGACGGGACGCTCCATGGGTGCTGTGACCAGGGCCGCCACGACCCCGGCCGACCGCACCCCGAAACAGGACCGCACCCCCAAGCAGGACCGCAGCCGCGCCACCCGCCGGCGCCTCCTGGAGGCAGCCGTCGCCTGCCTCGCCGAGCTCGGCTGGGCCCGCTCCACCGTCTCCGTCGTCGCCGAACGCGCCGGCGTCTCGCGCGGCGCCACCCAGCACCACTTCCCCACCCGCGAGGACCTGTTCACGGCCGCCGTCGAGTACGTCGCCGAACAGCGCTCCGACGCCCTGCGCGAGGTCTCCGCGAAGACCCGCGCCGAGGTCGTCGCCGCCCTCGTCGACCTGTACACCGGGCCCTTGTTCCGGGCCGCACTCCACCTGTGGGTCGCCGCGTCCCACGAGGAGCAGCTGCACGCCCGGGTTGCCGAGCTGGAGGCCCGCGTCGGCCGCGAGACCCACCGCATCGCGATCCGCCTCCTCGACGCCGACGAATCACGCCCCGGCGTCCGCGAAACCGTCCAGGGCCTCCTCGACATGGCCCGCGGCCTGGGCCTCGCCAACGTCCTCACCGACGACACGGGCCGCCGCGACCGCGTCGTGGCGCAGTGGGGCAAGCTCCTCGACGAGGCGCTCGGCTGAGGAAACCCGGCCGCTGCCGAGGAACCCGGCCGCTGCCGAGGAACCCGGCCGCTACGGAGCCAGCCGCTCCACCCGCCACCCGTCGCCCTCGGCGACATACCGCAGCCGGTCATGCAACCGGTTCTCGCGCCCCTGCCAGAACTCCACCGCCTCGGGCACGACGAGGAACCCGCCCCAGTGCGGCGGCACCGGCACCGGCTCGCCCGCCGGATAGCGCGCCGCCAACTCCTCGTACCCACGCTCCAGTTCCGCGCGCGAGCCGATCACCGAGGACTGCGCGCTCGCCCACGCCCCGAGCTGCGAGCCGTGCGGACGCGACGCGAAGTACGCCTCCGTCTCCTCGCGGGTGACCCGCTCGGCGCGCCCGGTGACGTTCACCTGCCGGGCCATCCGATGCCACGGGAACAGCAGCGAGACCGCCGGGTTCGCCCCGAGCTCGCGGGCCTTGCGCGAGGTGTAGTTCGTGTAGAAGACGAAGCCCCGGACGCCGTACGCCTTCAGGAGCACGGTCCGTGCGCTGGGCCGGCCGTCGGTGTCGGCGGTCGAGACGACCATCGCGTTCGGCTCGTCGAGCCCCGCGGACGCGGCCTCGGCGAACCAGCGGCCGAACTGGCTCATCGGGTCCGCCGCGAGGTCACCCTCCAGGAGCGGTGTGGTGCGGTACTGCTCGCGCATGGCGGCGGGATCGGGTCCGCCGGTCCCGTCCGCAGGGTTGCGGTGCTGATCGTTCACGGCGTCATCCTGTCGTATCGCGGGCGCCGTCACCCTGCCGCACCCGGCGTCCCGCACGAGTGTGGTTCGCGGCACTCAGTGCCAGCAACTCTCCCCATCGGTGGCACCAAGGGATATCGTCCTGGCCCACGGGGCATCACCGGGGTGGCCGAGGACGGACCGCGAGTCGAGAGAGACCGCGTAACCGGACTGCGGCAGCCCACTTCTGACCGTCGGTCACCACCGCAGCATCACCCGCAGCATACGAGCCGCCAGCGCACCCGAACCGTTCCTGACCATCACGACAAAATCGTTGAGGAGCCGCCAGATGTCCGACTTCGTACCTGGGCTTGAGGGGATCATCGCGTTCGAGACGGAGATCGCCGAACCGGACAAGGAAGGGGGCGCGCTCCGCTACCGCGGCGTCGACATCGAAGACCTGGTCGGCCATGTCTCCTTCGGCAACGTCTGGGGCCTCCTCGTGGACGGCGCCTTCAACCCGGGTCTCCCGCCCGCCGAACCCTTCCCGATCCCGGTCCACTCCGGCGACATCCGCGTCGACGTGCAGTCAGCGCTCGCCATGCTCGCCCCGGTCTGGGGCCTCAAACCGCTCCTCGACATCGATGCCGAGCAGGCCCGCGACGACCTCGCGCGCGCCGCCGTCATGGCCCTCTCGTACGTCGCGCAGTCCGCGCGCGGGCAGGGGCAGCCGATGGTGCCGCAGCGGGAGATCGACAAGGCCGCGTCCGTCGTCGAGCGCTTCATGATCCGCTGGCGCGGTGAGCCCGACCCGAAGCATGTCGCCGCCGTCGACGCGTACTGGACCTCCGCCGCCGAACACGGCATGAACGCCTCGACGTTCACCGCGCGCGTCATCGCCTCGACCGGCGCCGATGTCTCCGCCGCCCTCTCCGGCGCGGTCGGCGCGATGTCCGGACCGCTGCACGGCGGCGCGCCCTCCCGCGTCCTCGGCATGATCGAGGAGATCGAGCGCACCGGGGACGCGGAGGCATACGTCCGCAAGACCCTCGACCGCGGCGAACGCCTCATGGGCTTCGGCCACCGCGTCTACCGCGCCGAGGACCCGCGCGCCCGCGTCCTGCGCCGCACGGCGCGCGAGCTGGGGGCGCCGCGGTTCGAGGTCGCGGAGGCCCTGGAGAAGGCGGCCCTCGCGGAACTCCACGCCCGCCGCCCCGACCGCGTCCTCGCCACGAACGTGGAGTTCTGGGCGGCGATCGTCCTCGACTTCGCGGAAGTCCCCGCGAACATGTTCACGTCCATGTTCACGTGCGCCCGTACGGCGGGTTGGTCGGCGCACATCCTGGAACAGAAGCGCACGGGCCGGCTGGTCCGGCCGTCGGCCCGGTACGTGGGGCCCGCGTCCCGGGGGCCGGAGGCGGTGGAGGGGTTCGAGGCGTCGTAACCGCAGACACACGCAGACGACCCGCGGTCTCGGGTTCCCCTGGGGGAGCCGGCCGGACGTACCGGCGAGACCGCGGGTCGGGTGACTGCTGGGATTGGGCCGGCTGTGCGGATCGCTCCCGCACTGGTCCGGCACCGCACATTGAAACGACGACGGGCCGCTAGCCCGCAGTCACCTCACGCGTCCGGTTGTCATACATCTGCCGAACCACCTCCCTTCTCGTGTGCACCACACATTAGGAAGACCTCCGGGCCCGTACAACCGGTTTTTCGACGCCTATACCGAACTCTCCGGTCAGCCGTGCGACCGCCCGGCCGGATCCTGGCGCGTTTGCGCCCCGGCGATGCGGGCCCGGCCCGGGACACCGGGCCGGAGAAGGGCCGAATCGGGGCCGAATTCCGCTGGTGTCCGGGAAACACCGTCAGGTCATGATCAACGGATCGAGTTAATGTGCCCGGCTTCCCATGGTCTGCGGGGCAGCGCGACTCCTAGCGTCGAGGTGGATCCGGACGTGCCCGTACCGCCCCGGACACGACGTTCCCTCACCGCTCTGAACAAGGAGAACGCGCACCGATGACTGTCGACTCGAGCCCGCAGACGCAGCCGGAGACACCTCGGCCATCAAGCCTCGGCACGGCGGCGGCCCGCAACCTCGCCACCACCACCAAGTCCGCCCCGCAGATGCAGGAGATCACCTCCCGCTGGCTCCTGAAGATGCTGCCCTGGGTGGAGACCAAGGGCGGCGTGTACCGCGTGAACCGCCGGCTGACGTACACCGTCGGCGACGGACGCGTGGAGTTCGTCCAGGACGGCGGCGACGTCCGCGTGATCCCCCGCGAACTCGGCGAACTGGCCCTGCTCCGCGGCTTCGACGACGTCGGCGTGCTGACCGCACTCGCCGACCGCTGCGTCCAGCGCGACTTCCTGGCCGGCGAGACGCTGGTGGAGCGCGGCGCGAGCGCCGACCGGCTGCACCTCATCGCCCATGGCCGCATCAGCCGGACCGCCGCCGGCGAGTACGGCGACGACGTCGCCCTGGACGTCCTGGCCGACGGCGACCGGTTCGGGGACGACGCCCTCCTGGACGGCAGCGGGCCTTGGGAGCACACGGCCACCGCCGAGACCGCGGGCACCCTCCTCACCTTGTCGCGCGCCGACTTCGAGGCGGTGCTCGCCACGGCGCCCGCCCTGCGCGACCACATCGCACGCTTCACCGCGCTGCCCCGCCAGCGCCAGAACCACCGCGGCGAGGCGGAGATCGCGATGTCGGCCGGGCACACCGGCGAGCACGGACTGCCCGGCGCGTTCGTCGACTACGAACTCGAACCGCGCGAATACGAACTCTCGGTGGCCCAGACCATCCTGCGGATCCACACGCGGGTCGCCGACCTCTACAACGAGCCGATGAACCAGACCAAGGAGCAACTCCGGCTCACCATCGAGGCGTTGCGCGAGCGCCAGGAGCACGAGCTGGTCAACAACAGGGAGTTCGGCCTGCTCCACAACGCCGACTTCAAGCAGCGCCTCCAGCCGTACTCGGGGCCGCCCACGCCCGACGACCTGGACGAGCTGCTCTGCCGCCGCCGCGGGTCGAAGTTCTTCCTCGCGCACCCGCGGACCATCGCGGCGATCGGGCGCGAGTTCAACGCCCGCGGGCTCTACCCCGACCATGTCGACCTCGGCGGCCAGCAGGTTCCGGCCTGGCGCGGGGTGCCGATCCTGCCGTGCAACAAGATCCCCATCACCAAGGAGGGGACCAGTTCGGTCCTGTGCATGCGTACCGGCGAGGACAACCAGGGCGTCATCGGGCTGCACCAGACGGGGCTGCCGGACGAGTACGAGCCGGGTCTTTCGGTGCGGTTCATGAACATCGACGAGCAGGCCGTCACGTCCTACCTCGTCAGCACGTACTACTCCGCCGCGATCCTCGTGCCGGACGCGGTCGGTGTCCTGGAGAACGTGCAGATCGCCCGCAGGCCCAGGTAGGGCAAGCCCGCCCGTCCCACGAAGGAGCCCACGTTGCCCGCGCACTTCCTCGCCGGGGCCGCGGCCCGTGCCCGCGACATCATGGCCGTCACCGGCGAACGGCCCGGCACACCACCCGCACCGCCCGGCGCTCCGGTCACGGTCGTCCCGGCCCCGGTCGTCCCGTCCCCGTCCCCGTCCGGCAGCACGGTGGCGGGCCGGGCGATCCCCGGGCTCTACCACCACCCGGTGGCGGAGCCCGACCCGGCGCGCGTCGAGGAGGTCAGCCGGAGGATCAAGGCCTGGGCGCTGGAAGAGGTCCATCTGTACCCCGAGGAGTGGGAGGAGCAGTTCGACGGCTTCTCCGTGGGCCGCTACATGGCCGGCTGCCACCCGGACGCCCCCACCGTCGACCACCTGATGATCGCCACCCGCCTGATGGTGGCCGAGAACGCGGTGGACGACTGCTACTGCGAGGACCACGGCGGTTCGCCCGAGGGCCTGGGCGAACGCCTGCTCCTGGCCCACACCGCGCTCGACCCGCTGTACACGACGGAGGAGTACCAGGAGCCCTGGGCGCAGTCGCTGCACTCGGACGCACCCCGGCGCGCCTACCGCTCCGCGATGGCCTACTTCGACCAGGCGGCGAGCCCCTCCCAGAGCGACCGGTACCGGCACGACATGGCGCGCCTGCACCTGGGCTACCTCGCCGAGGCGGCCTGGGCGCAGCAGGACCACGTACCCGAGGTGTGGGAGTACCTGGCGATGCGCCAGTTCAACAACTTCCGCCCCTGCCCGACCATCACCGACACCGTCGGCGGCTACGAACTGCCGGCGGACCTGCACGCACAGCCCGCGCTGCAGAAGGTCATCGCGCTCGCGGGCAACGCCACGACGATCGTGAACGACCTCTACTCGTACACCAAGGAACTCGCCGCTCCCGGACGGCACTTGAACCTGCCCGTCGTGATCGCCGAACGCGAGGGCCGCTCCGCCCGGGACGCCTATCTGAAGGCGGTCGAGGTCCACAACGAGCTCATGCACGCCTTCGAGCGGCACGCCGCGGCCCTGGCCGCCGACTGCCCGGTCCCGGCCGTGCACCGCTTCCTGCGCGGCGTGGCCGCCTGGGTCGACGGCAACCACCACTGGCACCGGACCAACACCTACCGCTACAGCCTGCCCGACTTCTGGTAGCAAGAATGGACTCATCTGTGACCAGCGTGACCAGCACGTCCAGCACCGAGCGCTCCGCCACCGCCACCGCCACCGCCCCGCCCACCGTGTCCGTCCCCGGCCCGGCGACCCCCTACCAGGGCGACATCGCGCGCTACTGGGACGGCGAGGCCCGGCCCGTGAACCTGCGGCTCGGCGACGTCGACGGTCTCTACCACCACCACTACGGCATCGGCGACGTCGACCGCGCCGCGCTCGGCGACCCCGAGGACAGCGAGAGCGAGAAGAAGCTGATCGCCGAGCTGCACCGGCTGGAATCGGCGCAGGCCGACGCCCTCCTGGACCACCTCGGCGCCATCAGCAGCGACGACACCCTGGTCGACGCGGGCTGCGGGCGCGGCGGTTCGATGGTGATGGCGCACCAGCGCTTCGGCTGCAAGGTCGAGGGCGTCACGCTCTCCGCCAAACAGGCCGACTTCGCCAACCGGCGCGCCCAGGAACTCCGCATCCAGGACCATGTCCGCGCCCGCGTCTGCAACATGCTCGCCACACCCTTCGGCACCGGCGAGGCCGCGGCCTCGTGGAACAACGAGTCGAGCATGTACGTGGATCTGCAGGACCTCTTCGCGGAGCACTCCCGCATCCTGGAGGTCGGCGGCCGCTATGTGACCATCACCGGCTGCTGGAACCCGCGCTACGGCCAGCCCTCGAAGTGGGTCTCCCAGATCAACGCGCACTTCGAGTGCAACATCCACTCGCGCCGCGAGTACCTGCGCGCCATGGCCGACAACCGCCTCGTCCCGCAGGCCGTCGTCGACCTCACCCCCGCCACGCTGCCCTACTGGGAGCTGCGGGCCACCTCCTCGCTGGTCACCGGGATCGAGGAGGCGTTCATCAACTCGTACAAGGACGGCTCGTTCCAGTACGTCCTCATCGCCGCCGACCGGGTCTGAACCGCGGCCGGCGGGCCCGTCTCCACAGGGGGACGGGCCCGCCGCTACTTCAGGTCGAGCCGCATCAGCACCCGCGGATGCCCCGCGAGCACCGACGTCGTGTCCGCAGCCCAAGTGAAGCCCGCGCGCTCGAAGTTCTTGCGCAGACCCGCGTACGCCATCGTCAGATCCACCTTCGCGTCACCGTTGTCCAAGGGGTACGCCTCCACGGCCGGGGCGCCGTGCTCGCGGGCGAAGGCGACGGCGCCCTCGATCAGCGGGTGGGTGATGCCCTGTTTGCGGTGGCCGGCGCGGACCCGGATGCACCACAGGGACCAGACCGGCAGGTCGTCCACGTGCGGGATCTTGCGGTTGCGGGCGAACGTGGTGTCCGCGCGCGGGGCCACCGCGGCCCAGCCGACCGGGGTGTCGCCGTCGTACGCGAGGACGCCCGGCGGCGGGTCGGCGCGGCACAGGCCCTCGACGTAGGCGGCGCGTTCGGGCGGCGTCAGCGCGTTGGCGATCTTCGACGGGACGCGGTAGCTGAGGCAGAAACAGACGTTCGCGGTGGGGGACTTGGGGCCGATGACGGCACGTACATCCTCGTAGACGGTGGCCGCGCGGACGGTGATGGTCATGAGGCCAGGCTGGCACGGAGGGGCCGGGGCGGCCCGGTGATGTGGCCGGGACGTTGCCGGGCTGCAACGATTTCCGCGAACCCGGTGTGGGCTGCGTCACGTTCGAGTTGAATGATCCGTGTGCGGTGCGCGCCCGGCGAGGGAGCGGCGCGGGCCGGCCGTTGGACTCGACCTGCAGGGGGTGGCCAGGTGAGTGCTTCCCGGCGCAGTGGGACTGCGCGGCCCGCGGATCCCGGGGATCCCGGAGATCCGGACGAGGGTCCGGGGGGTGCCGATGGCGCCGATGTTCCAGGGGCGTCCGGCGGTCCCGGGTCCGCCGAACTCCTTGCCGCGCTCCTCGACGGGATGGACGCGGCGCTCTGCGCGTTCGACGCGGACGGTGTGGTGACGCACTGGAACCGCGAGGCGGCCCGCATCCTCGGCTGGAGCGCTCAGGACGCGGTCGGCCGGCGCGGGTTCGCGGGCTGGGCCGTACGGACGGCCGACGCGGACGAGATCGAAGGACGGCTGCTCGCGGCGATGCACGCGCCGGGGCGGCAGGTGCATGAGTTCGCGCTGGTGACGAAGGACGGCGGGCGGGTCCTCGTCCGGACCCAGTCGGCGGCCGTGCCCGGCCCCGACGGCAAACCCGCGGGGCTGTACTGCGCGTTCAGCGAGGTGCACGCGCAGATCGACCTGGAGCGGTCCATCGCGTTGAGCGAGGCGCTGTTCGACGACGCGTCGTGGGGCGTCGTCCTCGTCGACGCGGACCTGCGCCCCGCCGTGGTGAACGCGCACGCCGCGCGGGCCCTCGGCGTGGGACGCACCGCGGTGCTCGGGCGGCCGCTCGGGGAGCTGCTGACGCAGGGCGTCGAGGAGTTGGAGAGCGCGCTCACCCATGTCCTCGCGGAGGGCGCGCCGCCCGCGCCCGCGGAGCTGTGGGTGTCGGTGCGCGGCACCGCCTCCGGTGCGGCGGAGCGGCGGTGCTGGCGCAGCGGCTTCCTGCGGCTCGGCTCGCCGCTGGCGGAGGAACCCGTGCCGCTGGGCGTCGGCTGGCTGTTCCAGGACGTCACGGAGGCGAAGGTCCTGGAGCAGGAGGCGGCCCAACTGCGCTTCCGCAGCAACCAGTTGCACCGCGCCGGACGCGCGGCGGGGGAGTGCGAGGACCCGATGGAGGCGGCGACCGTCCATCTGGACTTCGCGCTCGCGGGCTTCGCCGACCACGCGCTGATCGACCTCGCGTCGTCGCTCGAACCGGTGCGCCTGGTGCGCGCGGCGGCCAGCCCGGTGGGCTCGCCCGGGCCGGTGCTCCCGGTGCCGGTCGCGGGGATCCCGGTGCGCTATCCGGAGGGGCACCCGGCGCTGCAGTGCGTGCACCGGACGGGTTCCGTACGGGCTTCGGCGGGCGCGGCGTCCGCGGAGGCGGCAAAGGGCTGGGCGACGGCGCGCCAGTGGCCGGACCCGACCGTGCACGCGCTGTGCGCGGTCCTGCGGAGCCGGGGGCGCACGCTGGGGGTCGTGACGTTCCTGCGCAGCGGGAGCCGTCCGGCCTTCGAGCGCTCCGACGCGACGTACGCGGAGAGCGTGGCGGGCCGTGTGGCGGGCGCGGTGGACCTGGCGGGGCTCGGCCCGGCGGGAGGGTGACCCCACCGGGCCCGGGCGCCGCCCGCCCGTGAACCGTCAGTGCCGGTAGAAGATCCGGTCGCCGTACTCGGTCAGGATCCGGCCGTTCCACTCGTGGCCGCCGTCCACGTTGCCCGAGCGCAGCAGCGGCGGCTCGATGCCGCGGGCGGCGAGCTCGCCGGCGGCCGAGGCGAGCGTGGCCTGCAGGAGCGCGCTGGTGACGACCGTCGAGGCCGGGGCGAACGGCGCCTCGATGCCGTCCGTGGTGAGCTCCGCGTCCCCGACCGCGATCTTGCTGTCGAGCACCACGTCGCAGTGGTCCTTCAGGAAGGTGCCGGAGACGTGCCGCGAGCGGGTCTCGGTGGCGTACGCGACCGAGGTCACGGCGATCACCCGCAGCCCCAGGGCCTGGGCGTTCATGGCCATCTCGACCGGCAGCGCGTTGCGGCCCGAGAGCGAGATGATCACCAGTACGTCGCCGGGCTGGGCGGGCGAGGAGTCGAGCACGGCGCCCGCGAGGCCGTCGACCCGCTCCAGGGCGGAGCCCAGCGTGGCGGGCATGACGTCGACACCGACCACGCCGGGCACGGCGAGCAGGTTCATCAGGGCGAGTCCGCCCGCGCGGTAGACGATGTCCTGCGCGGCCAGCGAGGAGTGGCCCGCGCCGAAGGCGAAGAGCCGCCCGCCCGCCTCGACGGTGTCGGCGATCAGCCCGCCCGCGGCCGCGATGTGCGCGGCCTCCTCGTCGCGCACCCGCTCGAGCAGGCCGATGGCCGCGTCGAAGTACTGGTCGGCGAGCTTGTTCTCGCGCGTAGGGCTCATCGCCTGGTGCCCCTTTCCGGGGGTGGGTGCCAACGTGCCGCGGATCACGTTGCGGTCTGGACCAAGCCGCTGTCAATACGGGACGGGGGCGCCGTATGCCCGGAAAAGGCACCTGGAACCCGGGCCGTACGACGGTTCCGGGACCGGGAATCTCCGGCGCGGCACGGTTGTCAGTCCGATGCGTAACAATTGAGCCCAGGGCCAGCGCGACGAACTTCATCGAGGGGCACGTATGTCCGGACTGATCGACACCACGGAGATGTATCTCCGCACCATCCTCGAGCTCGAGGAGGAAGGTGTGGTCCCCATGCGCGCCCGGATCGCCGAGCGCCTCGATCAGAGCGGTCCGACGGTCAGCCAGACGGTCGCGCGCATGGAGCGCGACGGTCTCGTGTCCGTGGCGGCGGACCGCCATCTGGAGCTGACCGACGAGGGCCGCCGCCTCGCCACGCGCGTGATGCGCAAGCACCGCCTCGCCGAGTGCCTGCTCGTCGATGTGATCGGTCTGGAGTGGGAGCAGGTGCACGCGGAGGCCTGCCGCTGGGAGCACGTGATGAGCGAGGCCGTGGAGCGCCGCGTCCTCGAGCTGCTCCGGCACCCGACGGAGTCGCCGTACGGCAACCCGATCCCGGGCCTGGAGGAGCTGGGCGAGAAGGCCGAGGCCGACCCGTTCCTGGACGAGGGCATGGTCTCCCTCGCGGACCTGGACCCGGGCGACGAGGGCAAGACCGTGGTGGTCCGCCGCATCGGCGAGCCCATCCAGACGGACGCGCAGCTGATGTACACGCTGCGGCGCGCGGGCGTGCAGCCGGGCGCGGTGGTCAGCGTGACGCCGGCCGCGGGCGGGGTGCTCGTGGGCAGCAGCGGCGAGGCCGCGGAGCTGGATGCCGAGGTCGCCTCGCACGTCTTCGTCGCGAAGCGCTAGGCGCACCGGACGACGCAGGTCCCAACTGCCTCGGGCGCCACGGCAGTTGGGGAAAGCGTTTTCAAGATTCACGGACGGATTCGCCCCGCGCGGGCGATTTAGGTGCGAGGCTGTCCGTAAGGCATGGATCTGAGGGCTCTTGACCGCGTGGGCACCGGTGAGGGAGGGGCGGGAGGATGTGCCGTACAACCCGCCGTACGGAGACGGCGCACGCCTGCCCCACCCCGGTAGCCGTCTCCGCCGCGTCACCAGGCCGCCGCACAGCAGAGGGCCCCGGCACCTCGCGGTGCCGGGGCCTGTCCTCCCCTGCGCTGACCCGGAGCCCCGAGCTCCCAGGGTCAGCCCCGTCGGACCGGTTTCCCCGAGCGGTCCGCCTCCCGCAGAAGATCTCCCCTCGGCCGCGCCGGTCAATCCTTGAGCGCGGTCACTCGAACGAGGGGTGTTGCCCCGCGAAACAGCAGTTTCGAATGGGGGTTCGATAACGTGGCCGTACGTTGGACCGTACGGCAAGGGTTCCAGGGAGCAGGACGGCAGCAGCAGGACGGCAAGAGGCCCGAGCGAGGGGGGTGCCAGGACGTATGGTGCGGCGCATCGATGTGACCGGAGCGGGTGGCGTGCGCCTGGCCGCCTGGGAGTTCGCCGATCCCCCGAAGGATGACCAGCGGCGCTCGGAGCCCGGTGTGCTGTTACTCCACGGCCTCATGGGCCGCGCCTCGCACTGGGCGGGATCGGCCCGCTGGCTCGCCGAGCGGCACCGCGCGGTCGCGCTCGACCAGCGCGGGCACGGCCAGAGCGACAAGCCGGCCGGCGGCCCGTTCACCCGCGAGGCCTATGTGGACGACGCCGAGGCCGCGCTCGAACAGCTCGATCTCGCCCCCGCCGTCCTCATCGGCCACTCCATGGGAGCCCTCACCGCCTGGCAGCTCGCCGCCCGCCGCCCCGACCTCGTCAGCGGCCTCGTCATCTGCGACATGCGGGCCTCCGCGCTCGGCGCCGCCTCGCAGCGCGAGTGGTCCGACTGGTTCCGCGCCTGGCCCGTCCCCTTCGCCACCCTCGCCGACGTCCGCAAATGGTTCGGCGAGGACGACCCGTGGGTCGAGCGGCCCAATCCGGCGCGCGGCACGTTCTACGCCGAGGTCATGACCGAGTCCGAGGAGGGCTGGGGCCCCGTCTTCGACCGCGAGCAGATGCTGCACACCCGCGAGACCTGGGTGTACGACGCGCACTGGGAAGAGCTCGCCCAGGTCCAGTGCCCCACGCTCGTGGTCCGCGGACTCGACGGCGAGCTGGGCCGCGCCGAGGCGCAGGAGATGGTGCGGGTGCTGCCCCGCGGGAAGTACGCGGAGGTGCCCGACGCGGGCCACCTCGTGCACTACGACCAGCCGGAGGGCTGGCGCGCCGTCGTCGAACCGTTCCTCGACGGGGTGCTCACGGGCTGAGGCAGCGGGCGGACACCGCCCGCCCGGCCCCTCGCCTCAGCGCCTGCACACACGCGGGCGCGCCGGCGCCTCAGCGCCGGGCCTCGCGCCCGCACGCATACGCCAGCGCGCTGATCAGCTCCTCCGCGTCCGGCAGCCAGCGGTTGGCGGGGGTGGGGCGGCGCGCCCACTGGGCCGCGCCCTGCGAGCCGAAGCGGGTCGGCGGGGCGGCCACCCAGTCTCCCTCGCCGAGGGTCCGCAGATCGAGCGCGGCGGGCGGCCAGCCCAGCTTCCGTACGAGCTCGGGGACCTTCGCGGCCGCGCCCGGCAGCACGAAGAACTGCATCCGGCGATTGGGCGTGAGCGTCACCGGGCCCAGCGTCAGCTCCATCCGCTCGAGGCGGGCCAGGGCGAGGAAGCCCGCGGTCTCCGGGACGTCGATGGCGTCGAACGTGCGCCCCGTCGGCAGCAGGATCGAGGACTTGGGCTGCTTCGACCACAGCCGGCGCGCGACCGTGGCGCTGCCGGTGGCCTGGGTCGCCCAGTCCTCGCGCGCCGGGTGGGCGCCGGGCAGGGCGCACGCCGGGGCGTGGCACGAGCAGGATTCGGTACCGGAGGCGTCCTCGCGGACCTCGAGCCACGTGCCCGGGAACACATCCCAGTGGCGCTCCTCCGCATACCGCACGGCGGTGTCGAGCAGCGACTCTCCGCGCTGCTGGGGGATCCGGTCGGTCGCTGCGGGGGTGATGGTCTCTTCCACGGCGTGTTCAACTTCGGCCGTCACCCCGGGTTACGGGCTCCGCGCGCGCCGCCCAGGCGCATCGATCCTGCATACGGGGCGCATGGGTGCATGGGCGGGGGCGCGCGTGCGGATCAGCCGCGGGGATGGGTAGCCACGTGTGAGGGGTCGGTCACGGGCTGTACGGATGCCTGCATCTTCCCCTCCGTACCTGGGCATTGATCGCATCAGTGATCATTTCGGCGCACACAGGGGGTACGTCATGGCCGCAAGGCCTCTCGTGGCGCGGCAGCCGAACGAACGGCTGCAGGCGCTCATCCAGGAAGCCGGCTGCTCCAACGCCGGGCTCGCGCGCCGGGTGAACATGTGCGGCGCGGAGCACGGACTCGATCTGCGCTATGACAAGACCTCCGTGGCCCGCTGGCTGCGCGGGCAGCAGCCGCGCGGGCGGGCACCCGCGATCATCGCGGAGGCGCTCGGCCGCAAGCTCGGGCGGACCGTCACGATCGACGAGATCGGGATGGCCAACGGCAAGAACCTCGCGTCGGGCGTCGGCCTGCAGTTCTCGCCGACCGTGCTCGGGGCGATCGAGCAGGTCTGCGAGCTGTGGCGCAGCGATGTGGGGCGGCGCGACTTCCTGTCCGGTTCGTCCGTGGCCGCGTCCGCGCTCGTCGAGCCCAGCAGGGACTGGCTCATCACGGCGATGGACCAGCAGGTCGCCCGGTCCGCCGGGGCGCGCGTGGGGACCGCGGACGTCGCGGCGGTCAAGGCGATGACCGAGGCGCTCACGCAGCTCGACCATCAATTCGGCAGCGGGCACGTCCGCCCCGTGGTCGTGCATTACCTCAACTCCGTGGTGTCCGGGCTGCTCGCCGGCTCGTACCGGGAAGCGGTCGGGCGCGAGCTCTTCGCGGCCGTGGCGCGGCTCACGGAGCTCGCGGGCTACATGGCCGTCGACACCGGCCAGCCGGGCCTCGCCCAGCGCTACTACATCCAGGCCCTGCGCCTGGCGCAGGCCGCCGGCGACCGTGGCTACGGCGGCTACGTCCTGGCCGCCTCCATGAGCCACCTCGCCGCCCAGCTCGGCAACCCGCGCGAGATCGCGCAGCTCGCCCGGGCCGCGCAGGAGGGGGCGCGCGGGCGGGTCACGCCGCGCGCCGAGGCGATGTTCTACGCGGCCGAGGCGCGCGGGCACGCGCTGCTCGGTGACGCGCGGGCCACGCAGGCCGTCGTGGCGCGGGCCGAGGCGGCGATGGAGCGGGCGGAAGGGGACGCGTCGTCCTCCGGCTCCTCCTCGGGCTCCGGCTCGGGCGACGACCCTGTATGGATCCGTCATTTCGACCGGGCGTATCTCGCGGACGAACTCGCCCACTGCTACCGGGACTTGGGGCAGGCCGAGGAAGCCGAGCGGGCCGCGCGCGCCTCGCTCGACGGGCACCCCGCCACACGGGTGCGGCGGCGGGCCATCGGCCTGGTGCTGCTCGCCTCCGCGCAGGTGCAGCAACGGGAGGTCGAGGAGGCCTGCCATACGGGGATGCGGGCGGTGGAGCTGCTCGGTTCGCTGCGCTCGAACCGCGGGGCGGAGTACCTGGACGACCTCCAGACCCGCCTCGAACCCTTCCGGGAGGAGGCGGTGGTACGGGAATTCGGGGCGCGCCTGGACATCCAGGCGGCGTGAGTCCGCGTCGCAGAGTCGTCAATTGGGGCTAAAGGGGCGGATCGGAGCTGCGTATCGGGGTGGGGTGGGGAGCCGGTAGCGTGTCCGGCGATTCGAGCGTTCCCCATTGGTAGGAGTCCCGGTGACGCAGAGCGGACAGGGCCCGGAGTCCGAGCGGCCCGCCCACGAAGGCGTCGTGCTGCCCGCCGACGGCGGACAGCCCCTGCTGCCCGGCCAGGGTGCGGACCCGTCGTCGTACGGCCAGGGTGCAGAACCGTTGCTGCCCGGTCAGGGCGCCGCCGACCCCGCGGTGCCCGCGGGCGGTCAGCCGTGGGGTGAGCCCTGGGGGCCGGAGCCGACCCCCGCCGCCGGACAGGCGTGGGGTGCGCCGGAGGTGCCCGGGGCTGCGGCGGGTGCGGGCGGTCCCGGCTCCCCGGGCGGTACCGGCGGCCCGGGGATGGACGCGGACGCCACGCAGTACATATCCCCGGTCCAGGCGCAGGCGCAGGCCCATGCCCAGCCGCCGTTCCCGCCTCAACAGCACGCACAGCCGCAGGCCCACGCTCACGGGCAGCCCCAGCTGCAGCCCCAGCCCCAGCCCCAGATGCAGCCGGATCCCCACGCCCAGCCGCCGCTCCCGCCCCAGCAGCACGCTCAGCCCCAGCACGCCCAGCCCTCGGTCGACGAGGCCGCGACGCAGATGATCCCGCCCGTGATGGGCGGCCCGGGTGCTCCCGGTGTGCCGCTGCCCCCGCAGACCCCGCCCGGCGCGCTCCCCCCGGAGCAGTCCGCCGAGTCCACGTACATCCTCGGCGGCCAGGCCGCGCAGCCCCCGGTGCCGCCCACGGCACCCGTTGCACCCGTTGCGCCCGATGCCCAGGCCACCCAGTACCTGCCGCCGGTCCCGCCCGCGCCGACCGGAGCCCCGTACGGCATTCGGCCCGGGGCGCCCGAGGACCGGCAGCCGCCGGCCGAGTTCGACAGCCTGTTCCGCAGCGAACCGGCCGACTCCACCCAGCAGATGCCGCGCTTCGAGGAGCCCTCGCGCCCCCGGGCCGCCTCCCACCAGGCCCCCGCCGGCGGTCGCGCCGCCGCGCGGCGTGGCGCGGGCGGCGGTGGCGGCAACGGGCCGTCCCGTAACCAGATCCTCGCCGTCGTCGGTGTCGGGATCGCTGTCGTCGGGATCGCGGCCGGCGGGCTGATCGGGCTGCTCGGCGGGGACGACGACGGCGGCGAGAAGGATCCGGAGCCCGCGGCCGCCACGGCCCCGGCGGAGAAGTCCTCGTCCGCGCCGCCCGCCGTCGACCCGGCGAAGACGCAGGCCCAGGCGCTGGACAAGCTGCTCGCCGACTCCAACAACAGCCGGGACGCGGTGATCCGCTCCGTCGAGGCGATCAAGACCTGCAAGAACCTGGGCCAGGCCGCGACGGATCTGCGGGACGCCGCCCGCCAGCGCACCTCGCTGGTGACCCGGCTCGCGCAGCTCAAGACGGACAAGCTGCCGCAGCAGCAGCAACTGCGGGACGCGCTCAACAAGGCCTGGAAGGCGTCCGCCTCGGCGGACAACCACTACGCGGCCTGGGCCGACCAGGTGGGCCAGAAGAAGGGCTGCCCGAAGGGGCAGGCGCGGGCGACGAACCAGACCCGCGCCGCGAACAAGGCCAGTGGTGACGCGACGAACGCGAAGAACGAAGCGGCTCCGCTGTGGAACGAGATCGCCGAGCAGTGGGGTCTGCCGAACCGCACGCCTCAGCAGCTCTGAGCACGACGGGCACACACGACACAGCAGGACAGCAGTGCGGGGGGGGGGGGGGGGGGGGGGGGGGCCCCCCCCCCCCCACCCCCCCCCCCCCCGCGCCCGCCCCCCCCCCCCCCGCGCGCGCGGGGGGTAGG
>NZ_JBITIG010000005.1:0-410364 GCF_044458745.1 Streptomyces sp. NPDC050418 | reverse complement strand
CCCCGACAAACCCCACCCCGCGGGGCGGATGTCTTCCGCGCCCACCCCCCCCCCCCCCCGGCCCGCGCCCCGGGGGCGCGCGGGGGGGGGGCGGCCCCCCCCCCCCCCCCCCCCCCACCCCGCAGTTGCGCCCGGACACGCTGCCTAGATCGTCTGCTCCAGCGTGTCCGTCATGTCCACCGACTCCCGGCCCACGGCCTGCAGCTGCCCCCCGCGCACCTGCTGGAACCAGACGTGGGCGTTGACCATGCGTGGGTAGTCGCGGACGGCGATCGTGTCCTCGAAGCGCCAGCTCAGCGTCGGGGTCAGACCGCCCGTATCGACGCGGACGCCGTCGTTCAGCGCCCGCGTGAGGGCATCGGCGTCGACCGTGCCGTCGCCCAGTGACTCGACGACCCGCTTGAGGACCGTGTAGGCGACCCAGGTGTTCTGGACGCTGGCGTCCGCCGGGTCGATGCGGTTGTCGTTGAAGGCGTGCTCGCGGATGGTCTTGAGCATCGGTTCCCAGCGCTTGTCGCCCGCCGCGGGGTACCAGCCGGTGACGTACGCGCCTTCGTACACCCCGGACTTGCCGCCGCCGCGGTTGATCGCGGTCTGGTCGACGGAGCCGGCCACGGAGCTGACCTGTACCTCCTGGAAGTCCTCGCGGACGCGGCGGAACGAGTCGAAGAAGGTGGGCGTGCGGTCGCCGAGCGCCGCCGTCACACAGCCCTTGCGCGCCTGCTCCCGCGCGCCTTCCGTGCCCAGGGTCGTGGCGAGCGAGACGGGTGCGCCCGCCGCGTCGAGGGCCCTGCCGGCCTGGACGGTGAAGTCGTTGACGTCCTCCTTGGCGCGGATGTCCACGGCCGCGGGGCGGCCGGCCTCCTTCAGGGAGAAGTCGAGGAGCTCGGGCAGGTCGTCGCCCGCGATGGTGTCGGGGCGGACGAGGGAGACCTTCTGGCAGTGCTCGGCGAGCTGGCGTCCGTTGCCGGCCATCAGCGCGACCTGGCCGCCGTTGACGGGGTACGAGAGCGGGCTGGTGAACTCGTCGTCGGTGAGCCCGAAGCCGCCGATGAAGGGGATGCCCTCGGCCTCGAGGGAGGAGAGGAAGGAGCGCCCGTACTGGCTGTACGAGCCGACGACCGCCGCGACCTCGGAGTCCACCGCGCGCCGGGCGCAGTCCGAGGCGCCCGAGATCTTGTTGTGCTCGTTGCAGGTGATGACCTTCAGGTCGCGGCCGCCCAGGCCCCCGTTGTTGTTGACCCAGCGCGCGTACGCCCGTGCCATCGCGGGGACGCCGGGCGCGTTGCTGCCCTCGGTGTTCTCCGGCGCCCATGTCATCACCGTGACCGGCTCCTTCTCGTCGGACGAGAAGCCGGGTATCGCACCGCAGCCCGCGGTGAGCGAGGCGATGACGGCGAGCGCGGCCGCGGTGCGGGCAGCCGGGAGACGCGTACGGAGACGAGGGGTCATGGACATGCACCTTTGCGACACGTTCCGAACCCTTGAGTGAAGTTGGCTCAACGGAAAGTGACGTCAAGGTGAACATGGGGGGCCCGGAAAGCCGCTTGAGCGAAGAACGTACGATCGGCAACCGTGCAAAGCTCGGAGAAGTCTTCCCGTCGTGGCCGCCGCTCCTCCACCATGGGCGGCATGCCACTGAACGACATGCCGTGGTGGCGCTGGCGCAGCAATGTGCGCTCCGCGCTGCACATGCTCTCCGACCCGACGTTCCAGCACGAGTGCTGGCTGGCCGGGCGTGAGGAGTACGGGGACGTCACCGACGCCGTCTACCGCCTGGTCGAGGACACCTGGCTCGACAACTGGTCGGCCGAGAAGTACGTGGGCACGATCTTCCGTGACCCGCAGGAGGCCGCCCTCGTCGACACCGCCGTGCTGCGGGTCCTGCGGATCATGCACCAGGTCGGTCCCGACGCTCCCGTCCAGGCCTATCTCGACCACCACGGGTGGCCCGAGGCGGTCCGGGCGGCGCGCGACGCCCACGTACGGCTCGCGGAGAGCGACGGGGACGACCCGGACGCGCAGCCGCGCACGCTCGAAGTGCTCCGGATCATGACACGCTCGGCCTGAGCCCGGTCCCGTATGGGATCCTGCGGGGATGAGCGAGCAGCCCGGCCCCGTGTCGCCTCCGTCAGCCGACCAGTACGTCCTCACCCTGTCGTGCCCCGACAAGCAGGGCATCGTGCATGCGGTGTCGTCGTATCTGTTCATGACGGGCTGCAACATCGAGGACAGTCAGCAGTTCGGCGACCACGACACGAAGCTGTTCTTCATGCGGGTGCACTTCTCGGCCGAGGCGCCGGTCACCCTGGAGAAGCTGCGGGCCTCGTTCGCGGCCGTCGGCGACTCGTTCCAGATGGACTGGCAGCTGCACCGGGCCGAGGACCGGATGCGGATCGTCCTGATGGTGTCGAAGTTCGGGCACTGCCTGAACGATCTGCTGTTCCGCGCCCGGATCGGCGCGCTCCCCGTGGACATCGCGGCCGTGGTCTCCAACCACACCGACTTCGCCGAGCTGGTCGCCTCGTACGACCTGCCGTTCCACCACATCCCGGTCACCAGGGACACCAAGGCGCAGGCCGAGGCGCAGCTGCTCGACCTCGTCCGCGAGGAGAAGGTCGAACTCGTCGTCCTCGCCCGCTACATGCAGGTGCTGTCCGACGACCTGTGCAAGCAGCTCAGCGGCCGGATCATCAACATCCACCACTCGTTCCTGCCGAGCTTCAAGGGCGCGAAGCCGTACCACCAGGCGCACCTGCGCGGCGTGAAACTGATCGGCGCCACCGCGCACTACGTGACCGCGGACCTCGACGAGGGCCCGATCATCGAGCAGGAGGTCGAGCGCGTCGGGCACGAGGTGACGCCCGAGCAGCTCGTCGCGGTCGGCCGTGACGTGGAGTGCCAGGCGCTCGCGCGGGCCGTGAAGTGGCATGCGGAGCACCGGATCCTGCTCAACGGGCGGCGGACGGTCGTCTTCGCCTGAGAGTCTGTTTCCGACCCCCACAGGCGGGTCAAGTCTCCGGGGGCGCCTCGCACAGGTCGTCGAAGCGGAAGGCGCGGTCCTCGTCCTGGAACTGGCGCTCGTGCTCCAGGCTCTCCAGGAGCGGACCCAGATCGCCGGCACGGTTCTTGCTGCCGACGTATTCGAGCGCCGCGCGCTGGAACGCGTTGCGCAGCGTCGGCGGCATCGCGTCGGAGGCGTCGAAACAGATCCGCTCGGCCTCGTCGAGCAGCGTGCGCACCTTCTGCGTGGCGCTGCCCGGCCTCGGGGCGCCCGGTGCGGCGCCCGGGAACAGCGGCCGCTCCCGCGGGTCCGCGGCCTTGTCCCAGGCCGTACGGGCGCGCGGCGCGGTGAGCTCCGAGAGCAGCTCCCAGGCCGCGTCGCCGTCCTGGAAGACGGCGGCCATGTCGCCGGAGACCTCGTAGCTGTCCGCGTGCTCGGCGCGCAGCCGGGGCACGAACTCCGTGGTCGGGGCCGGGACGTACGAGTCCGGGTAGTGGCGCCTTATGAACGAACCCTGGTGCTCGAGGTCGCAGCCGGCCGAGGTGAGCAGCCCGCCGTCGTCCTCGAAGGAGCGGGTGAGCGCGGCAGCCGCCTGCTCCGGGTCGTCGGGCAGCAGCTCGCCCCACTTCTCCCAGGCCCGGCGCACCGCGGGCGAGGTCCACGGCAGCTCGCCGGTCGCGAACGCCTCGTACACCGCGGGGCCCTCGGTGCGCAGCAGCAGGTCCTCCACCCAGTCGGTGCCGGGCCAGCCCGAGGTGGCGCCCGAGCTCAGGCCCAGACACCAGCGCGGGTTCTCCGGCCGGCCGCCCTGCTTGCGCCACACGATCGACTTGAGGTCCACGCGCACCGGCACCCAGTAGCGCCGCGCCGTCACCTGCGCGTCGCCGGTGACCTTCGCCGTCACGTCCGGCGCCCACGGTCCGATCGCCGCGCCGTCGACGGCCTTGGGCAGCGGCAGGACGGAACCGGCGTCCGCGTACTCGGAGAGCTCGCCCAGGCTGTTGAGGATCGCGACGTCCGGGGGCGCGTCGGCCTGCAGCTGCGCGAGGAGCGTGTCGCGCAGGGCGCGGGTGCCGGTGTACGCGTAGTGCACGCCCGTGCGCCGCTCGATGGACCGCAGCGCCGCCACGAACGGCTTCTCCTCGCCGTCCGTCCACGGCCCGAGCACCGTCACGGTCCGCCGCTCCGGGCCCGTACAGGCATACGTGGACACCCCGAGCACCGCGAGGACGGTCACGCCGAGCAGCAGCCGTACGACCACGGGGCGCCGTCCGCGGTCGCGTGCCGCCGCCCGGCGCGGGGCCGCGGCGGGGCGCGCCGCCGGGTACTCGCGGCCGTAGCCGTACAGCGCGAGGCCCGCGGCCAGGGCCGCCGCCGCCCCGCAGCCCACGGCGATCCGGGCCGTCTGCGCCCAGCCGACGGGGCCCGCGTCGTCGAAGCGCGCCGCGATGCCCTGGGCCTCCGTCTCGATGGCGGCGACGGACTCCGGGGAAGTGGCGTACCGCGTCAGCTCGTCGAGGTCGTCGCGGACCGCGGCCTGCGCCACCTGCTCGACGACGGCGCCCGCCAGGAGCAGCGCGCAGACGACCGTCGCGACCGCCGCGAGCGCCCACAGCGCGGGGCTGTTCAGCCGCAGCCGGCGGCTGCGGAAGCGCAGCGTGCCCCACAGGACCGTCGCGAAGAGGCCGATCGCCAGGGCCGCCGCGACCGCGAGCACCACGGGCATGGCCGCGCGCGGCTGCTCATCGGCCTCGTGGGCCAGCTGCTCCTCCAGGGCGGCGATCCGGCCGAGTACGGCCGTGGGCCCGGCCTTCGTGTCCTTCGCCGCGCGGCACTCGAAGGCGGGCGTGGCCGCGTCGCACAGGACCGCCGCGCCGTAACTGAGTCCCGCCTTGCGCAGCGCGGGGTTGTCGCGGTTCTCGCTCGCCATGGAGATCGCGTTGCGGTACGACTGCACCAGGCCGTTGACGACGCCGAGCTCCTGCGCCTGCGCGGCGTCGAACGCGCGGGTGCGGGTGGCGCTGTTCAGAGCCTGCATGCTCGTGCTGATGAACTTCTCGTACCGCTCGCCGATGGCGACCCGCGGCCCGTCCGCCCCGCCGCTCTCGCCGTCGCGGTCACCGAAGCGCCGTACCGCCTCGTCCTGCGCCAGATCCAACTGCACGCGCGCCTGCGCCAGATCGGTCAGCGCGGGGGAGATCCGGTCGCGTACCTGGTCGGTGCGGCCGTGCACGTCGAAGTACGTGGCGGCGGTCAGCGCGAACACGAGGAGCGCCAGCGCGGGCAGGACCGTACGGCGTGCGCGCAGCAACTCGGAGGTCAGGGGCTGGGGCCGGCCGGGTCCCGGCTCCCCGCACGCCCAGCGCCACAGCGCGGGCAGTGAGCGCCGCGGGTCGGCGCGGGCGAGGTGGTGGCGCGCCTGCCGGGCCGTGCGACGCGACCGGTCCCGTACGCCGTCGATGGCTCTCAACGTGCCTCCCGCATCCGGTGGTCGAGGCCTGCGCGGATCATGACCCCTCGCCCTCCCCGCCGCTCAGCCACCGCGGCAGCCGGAAGCCCTTGCCGGGCAGGTGCAGGCCGGTCGGGCGGACGCGGTGGTGGTTGTCCATCAGGGCCTCGATCAGGGCGTCGTCCTTCGGCAGGCCCGAGCGCGGGACCTGGCGGGCCAGGCGCCGGTAGCCGTCGGAGAGGCGGAGCAGCAGCTGTTCGTCGGAGTGCGGGGCGTGCAGCCGCAGCGGCAGGCCGTGGTCCAGGTCCTCCGGAAGGCGGTCCGCGAGCTCCGGCCACGGGTCGCCGCCCGCCCGCGCCACCGCCGTGACCGTGTGCACGAGCAGCTCGAACAGATCGGTGCGCAGCCGCTCCTCGGCCGCCGTGTCGGTGAGCCCCTCGTACTGGACGAGCCGCCGGAACGCCGAGAACGCGCGCGCGAAATCCTTCAGCGCCGGCGCCGGCACGCCCTCGTGCAGCCCCGCGTGGATCCGCACCAGCGCCGTGCACGCGGCCGTGCGGTGCCGTGAGTCGGCGGGCACGCCTTCGAGGGCGACCACCGCCTCGCGCGGCTGCCCCTCGTTGAGGTGCATCCGGGCCAGCCCGAACGCCGCCGAGCCCTGCGCATGGTTGCGGCACCACACCGACCGGTAGAACTCCTTGGCCGCCTCGTTCGCGCCGAGCCGCTCATGGCAGTAGCCGAGGGCCAGCTTCGGCGCGTACTCGCCGGGGATGTCCTCGTAGACCTGGGTGAACCGGTCGCGGGCCCGCTCGATGCGCTGGTGCGCGAGGTCGAGCAGCCCCTCGTGCCAGCGGATCCGCCAGTCGTGCGGTGCCCTGTCCGCGCCGATCAGGCGCTCGGCCTCCTTCAACGCGCCGCTCGCCTTGGCGAGTTGGCGGGCAAGCTCGTCGATCGGGGCCAGGGGGCGCTCCCGGGCGCTCTCCGCGTCCGGCCAGTCCGCGAAGGGGCGCGGGCCGGACAGGGCGCGGCGGGCCGCACGGGCCATCTGGAGGTGCAGCCGGCAGCGCAGGAACAGCAGCTCGGGCGTCGGCTCCCAGACCGCGATCTTCGTGAGGAGCGCCTTCGGGTCGTTGTACTCGGTGCGCTGCAACTGCTTCCAGTTGGCGTCCTCGCGGTCGGGATGCGGCGGCGGCAGATCGGCCGCGGCGTCCTCGGGCTCCGGCGGCTCCTGCGGTCCGAGCGGCCGCTTGTGCGAGCCGCCGCCCGCCCACTGGTCGAGCGGCGGGGCGAGCCCCAGGCCGCCGTCGAGGGTGTCGCCGACCGAGCCGAAGTGCAGGGACGGGGCGAAGGTCTCCTCGTTGACCCGCAGCGACCGTAACTCCCGTAATACGGCGTGCAGCTGGCCCGCCATCTCCCGCGCGGACGCGAACCGCTCCTGCGGCGCCGTGCGGATCGCACGGGCCACCACGAGGCGCAGCGAGCGCGCGCCGGGGCCCTGCACGGCGGGTGCTGCTTCGAGGAGCGCGTCGAGCACCTTGCCCAGGCAGTACAGATCGCCCGCCGGGCCCATCCGCCCGTACGCTCCCGCCTCCGGCGGGGTGATCGTGGTCGGGCCCTGTTCGCCGTAGCCGCGGACCGCCGCCACGTCGATCAGCTTGATGGTGTCGCCGCAGTGCAGCACGTTGCTGAGCGACAGATCCCCGTACACGAGCTGCTTCTCGGTGTGCAGATAGTGCAGCGCGTCGAGGATCTTCACCCCGTACACCGCGATGAACTCATGCACCCGCCCGTCGTGGAACGGCGCTTCGCGGCGCAGCATCCGCTCCCGGATCCGCTGCAGGGTCACGCCCGCGGCGAACTCCATGACCAGGAGCGGGCCTTCGCCGTCCGTGTCGAGGATCGCGTTGTGCACCTTGACGATGAACGGGTGGTTGAGGTCCACGAGCCGGATCCGTTCGCGGGCGGCCTGCTCGGCGGCGCTGCGGTTGCGCGGGTTGTGCCGCTTGAGGGCGACGAGCCGGTCGAGCAGCGCACGGTCGTACGCCAGATACACGTTCCCGAAGCTGCCCTTCGCGAGCTCGCCCACCTTCAGGTACTGCTGCTCGGGCCGCACCAGCCAGGAACCGCCCGCCACCGGGCCCGGTACGTCGTCCGTCTCCGCGGGGGTCCCCGGTTGCGGCACCTCCACGGTGACGCGCGGCAGATCCTCCAGACCGTCGCCCGGCGCCTCGATGCTGATCTCCAGCGGCGCCGCGAGCCGCGCCTCGCGCTCGCGGAGCGCGAGGAGACGGTTCTCCACGTCGAGTTCGAGCCGGAACAGACCGTGCACCGCGCGCGCCGGATCCTTCACGGCGATCCGCCGCAGCGCCTCCAGACGGTCGGGCAGTTCGTCGGCGCCGCGGTCCGGACGCGGCCCGTCTTCGTCCCTGTTCCCGTCCTCGTCCCCGTCCCTGTCTCCGTACCTTTTTCCGTTTCCGTCGGCGGACAGCCGGCGCCGCACCCCGCGCAGCTCCTGCAGCCGCTGCTCGATCCGCTCGGCGACGGCGGCCCGCCACTCCGGCCCGAGCAGCCGCTCCAGGAGCAGCCGCAGCAGCGGCGCCCGTTCGTCGCGGAACGCGAGCAGCAGCCGCGCCCGCTTGCGGGCCCGCGCGGCGGTCAGCAGCGCGAGGACGTCCTCGGGTGCGGAGGCCGCGTCGTCGGGAAAGAGGAGCGCGGCGGTCATGCCGGGGCAGTCCGCGGCTATACGGGCGAGGAGGGTGTCGTCGTCGGGTGTGGGGGCAACCGTGTGCGGGGAAGCGGCGCCCGTGTGCGGGGACGCGGCCTCCGGGTGCGGGAAGGCGGCGTCCGTGGCCGGCTCCCCGGCCAGGCCCGCGCGTTCGGCGAAGCGGCGGATGAGGGTCGAGGCGGTACGGGACGTGGCGTCGACCGCGAAGTCGATCGCGCCGGTCAACGGCCCGTCGTCACCGGCGTGTCCGTCGTCTCCGGCGTGTCCGTCCTCCCTGGCGGGCCCCTCCTCCCCGGCGCCTCCCACCTCCCACCCCGCGGCGTCCCTGCGTCGCGCCTGCTGCTGCTCGCGGTCCGCGGCGAGCAGCGTCGTGCGCAGGGTGTCCAGATCGCCGGGCCGTTCCGGCCGTACGAACACGATCTCCACCGGCAGCGCACCCGCCTCGCCGTCCAGCCAGCGCACGAGCCTGCGCCGTAACGCCGGGTCCGGGGTGTCGCGCGAGGGCTCGCGCGCCGACTCCCGTACCGGCCGCGCGATGTCGCCCGCGACGGCCCGCACCCCCGTGACCTCGATCCCCAGCTCCTCCAGACCCAACTCCCGCTGAATCGTCTCGGTCGGGATCAGCGAGGCGTGGTCGAGCCGGTCGGCGCCCAGCGCGCTGCCGCGGCGCCCGAGCCGGTGCGTGAGCACCCCGATCAGCTTCCCGGACCGCCCGTGCACCACCCCGGCACCGCTGTAGCCCTGCCGTACGGGAGCGTGCGTGCCCTCCAGGTCCAGCGCCACCCAGCCGGACGCGGGGCGCGCCCCGGGGGGCGTGGTGCCGGCGCCCGCGAGGCTCTCCGGATCGCCGAGCCCGAGCAGCGCGCTCTCGGCGAGCTCGCCGCCGAGCAGATCCGACGGGTACCCGGTGACCTGCACCGGCGCGCCCCGCGCAGGGATCTGCCGGTGCAGCCGCGCGGGCGTGATCCCGGTGCCCGGCTCCTCCGCCAGCTCCAGGAGGACGAGATCGCCGCCGCGCCCGGGCCGCGGCCGCACCAGCCGTCCCGCGACGACGGTCGCGCGGATGGGGGCGGCGGAGCCGGGTGCGCCCGGGAAGTCCACGTACACGTCCTCGTACGGGCGGGTGGCGTCGTGCCGCCGCGGCAGTACGACCTGCGCGCAGCTCACGACGTAGCGGCGGTGCAGCAGCACCCCGGCGCCCAGCGGCTCGGTCCGGCCCTCGGCGCGGAACAGGCGGACGCGCCAACTCTCCTGTGCCGTACCGGAGTTGTAGGTGCCACGGGACGTCCGCATGGTGCTCACGATATCGGCGCGCGCGGTGCGCGGGCATGGTCACGTAGGGTGCGGGGGTGGTGAAAACTGGCTCTCCGGAACGGGCGCGGACCGACGCGCAGGACGCATACGCACCCCTGGTCGCGCGACTGCGGGCGGCAGGCTGCGTCTTCGCCGAGGAGGAGGCCCGGCTCCTGCTGGACGCGGCGTCCTCACCCGCCGCACTGGACGCGCTCGCCGCGCGCCGCGTGGCCGGCGAACCACTCGAACAGGTGGTGGGCTGGGCCGAGTTCGCGGGCCTGCGGATCCTTCTCGACCCCGGAGTGTTCGTCCCGCGCCGCCGTACGGAATTCCTGGTCGACGTGGCCCTCGGCCTCCCGCGCCCCGACGCACCGGTTCTCGTCGACCTCTGCTGCGGTTCGGGCGCGGTGGGCGCGGCGCTCCTGGCCGCCCAGCCCGACGGCGATCTCCACGCCGCCGACATCGACCCCGCGGCGGTCGCCTGCGCCCGCCGCAACCTGCCGCCGTCCCGCGTCCACGAGGGCGACCTGTTCGCGGCCCTGCCCCCCGGCCTGCGCGGCCGCATCCACCTCCTCACCGCGAACGTCCCCTACGTCCCCACCCGCGACATCCCCCTCCTCCCCACGGAGGCCCGCGACCACGAGCCCCACACGGCACTGGACGGCGGCGCCGACGGCCTGACGGTGGCCCGCCGGGTCGCCGAGGGCGCGCGGGAGTGGCTGGCCCCCGGCGGCCACGTCCTCATGGAGGCAAGCGAGGCCCAGGTCCCGTCGGCCCTAGGGGTGTTCGAGGCGGCGGGGCTGGTGGCGCGGGTGGTGGAGAGCGAGGAGTGGGGGGCTCGGGTGGTGGTGGGGCAGGTCAGCCCCGCAGGCGTCTGAGGCGAGCACCCGCACCCTCAATACCTCTGCGCCTTCGCCACCTTCGCCGTCAGCGGCGGTTCCGCCGGCTTCCGGCTGATGGCGAGCGGCTGCGCGAGCCCGCCGGCCTTCAGGTCCTGGGTGCCCACGATCCGCGTCTCGACCACCTTGCCGTCCGCGTCACTGAAATCGACCTGGACCGCGTACGACGCCGTCTCATCCGTCCGGTTGCGGATGTTGACGATGAGCGCCCGCACCCCGTTCGTCTGCGCCAGCGGCTTCCCGGTCAGCGAGACGTCCGCCATCGCGTTGCCCTGCCCGTCGGCCTTGTCCAGCTGATCCTGGTACTCCTGCTTCCGCTGCTTCGTCTCCTTCGAGACCGACTCCTCGAAGGCGTCGGCGCGCGCGGATGCGGACGCCTCCGCGGCGGACGCCGAGGCCTTCACCTCGGCCTTCTTGGACTCCGCGGCCGAGGCCATCGGCGACGGCGGCTCCCCGGAGAAGTTCTCGGTGGCCGGCGCCGAGGCCCGCTCACTGAACGTCGCCGCGGCCTCCCCGGCCCCTTCGGTACTGCAGCCCACGAGCGTCGCACCGGCGACGGCGGCCACCACGGCCAGGGCGAATCTGCGGGAACGCAGGGGACCGGAACGCATGGGACCGGAACTCATGGACAGGACCTCCGTCTGGAACCGTGCACGACTGATCCAGCATCAGCCCTCCCCACGGGATCGGCCATCGGAGCCGCCGCCGGGCGGTGTGCCCCGACTTATGCCTAATGTCGTCAGGCCAGAGGGCCGAGGACCAAGGGGTTGGCATGACCGAGTCCGACGACGAGGGCACCCCCCGGGCCGTCCGCTCCCCGTCCCTCCTCGACGCGGTCCTGCCGCTCGTTCTGCTCGCCCTCCTGATCGGCGGCTCCCTCGCGCTCTTCGGGCTCGACGCCCTCGACGGCCCGATCCAGGTCGCCCTGATCCTCTGCGCGATGGCGGCCGCGCTCATCGCCCTGAAGAACGGTCACAGTTGGGCGGCCGTGCAGCGTGCGGGACAGAGCGCCCTGTCCTCGGTCACCGGCGCGCTGTTCATCCTGCTCGCCGTGGGTGCGCTCATCGGCGTATGGAATCTGAGCGGCACCATCCCGACGCTCGTCTACTACGGCATCCAGATCCTCTCGCCGTCCTGGTACTACGCGGCGACCACGGTCATCTGCGGCGTGATCGCCCTGAGCATCGGCAGCTCCTGGACCACCGCGGGCACGATCGGTGTGGGGCTCGTCGGCGTCGCCGAGATGCTGGGCTGCTCGCCCGCGATCACCGCCGGTGCCGTCATCTCGGGGGCGTATCTCGGCGACAAGCTCTCGCCGCTCTCGGAGACGACCGTCCTCACCGCGCAGATGGTGAAGGTCGATCTGTACGCGCACATCAGACGGCAGGCGTGGACCTCCGTCCCCGCCTTCGTCCTGGGTTTCGTGGCCTTCCTGGTCCTGGGCCTGGTCCGCGCCGACGATGTGCAGAACCCCGTCGGTGAGGAGATCGAGCTCGCCCGTCTCGGCGACATCTACGCGATCACGCCGCTCAATCTGCTCCCGCTGCTGCTTCTGGCCTATCTCTCCGTACGCAAGGTCCCCGCGCCGCTCGCGCTGATCTGCGCGGCCCTCTTCGCCGGGCTGCTCGGTGCCTTCCTCCAGCCGTCCGTGATGCGGGACTTCGTGGCCGGTTCGGGCCATGCCGTCATCGAGTCGCTCAAGGGCGTCTGGAGCGCGATGGCCAACGGTTTCTCGATCGACTCGGGCATCCCGCTGATCGACCAGCTCCTGTCCCGCGGCGGCATGGACAGCATGCTGCTGACGCTGTGGCTGATCATCGGCGCGGTGACGTTCGGTGCGCTCCTGGAGGAGTTCGGGCTCATCAAGCGGCTGATCGACCCGCTGATCGCCTCCGCGAAGAGCACCGGACGGCTCTTCGTCACGGTCTTCGCCTGCGCCTTCGGCCTGAACGTGGTGGCGGGCGACCAGTACATCGCCCTGGTCCTGCCCGCCCGCGTGTTCCGCCTGGAGTTCGAGAAGCGGCAGCTCGCGCCCACGAACCTGTCCCGGCTGGCCGCCGACAGCGGCACCGTCACCTCCGCGCTCGTCCCGTGGAACTCCTGCGGTGCCTTCATGGGCGCGGTCCTCGGCGTCCCCACGCTCTCGTATCTGCCGTACGCCGTCTTCAACTACGCGAGCCCGGCGCTGAGCGTCCTGTACGGCATCACCGGCTTCAAGATCGAGAAGACCGAGAAGACGGAGACGGCCGAGAAGGCCGAGAAGGCCGAGCCCCCCGCTTGACCCGTAAAAGATGCCCGAAGCGCCATATGCGGCAAAGGTGTGAATGGCCGTCTGAACGGAACCGCGGAAGGACGCCATGACACAGGTTGCCGCCGGGGCGCAGCAGGAGTCGCCCGCACCCGCGAAGCTGCCGCTGTTCACGCTGACCACGATGGTGATCGGCTCCATGGTCGGCGCCGGGGTGTTCTCCCTGCCGCGGCGCTTCGCCGAGGAGACGGGTGTCGCGGGCGCGCTGATCGCCTGGGCCATCGCCGGTACCGGCATGCTGATGCTCGCGTACGTCTTCCAGTCCCTGGCCGTGCGCCGCCCCGACCTCGACGCCGGTGTCTACGCCTACGCGAAGGCCGGCTTCGGCGAGTACATGGGCTTCTTCTCGGCTTTCGGCTACTGGGCCAGTGCCTGCGTCGGCAACGTGACGTACTGGGTCCTGATCATGTCGACGGTCGGCGCGATCTGGCCCGCCCTCGGCGACGGCGACACCGCCCTGGCCATCGTGCTCTCCTCCGTCGGCCTGTGGGCCTTCTACTTCATGATCCGGCGCGGTGTGAAGGAGGCCGCGGCGATCAACAAGATCGTCACCGTGGCGAAGGTCGTGCCGATCCTCGTCTTCATCCTCCTGGCGCTCTTCTACTTCAAGGCCGATGTCTTCGCGGACAACTGGGGCGGCGCCGACTACGCCGGATCCCTGTTCAGCCAGGTCCGCGGCACGATGCTGGCCACCGTCTTCGTGTTCCTCGGCGTCGAGGGCGCGAGCGTCTACTCGCGGCACGCCAAGAAGCGTTCGGACGTCGGCAAGGCCACGATCCTCGGCTTCCTCAGCGTCTTCGCCGTCTTCGCGTCCGTCGTGATCGTCTCGTACGGGATCATGCCGATGGAGCAGCTCGCCGAGCTGCGCCAGCCGTCCATGGCGGGCGCGCTGGAGGAGGCGGTCGGCACCTGGGGCAAGGTGTTCATCAGCGTCGGCCTGATCGTCTCCGTGCTCGGTGCCTACCTGGCCTGGACCCTCATGGCCTCCGAGGTCCTGTACGTCGCGGCCAAGGACGACGACATGCCGCGCTTCCTCGGCCGCGCGACCGCGGCCGACGTCCCCGTGCCCGCGCTGATCATGACCACGGCGCTCTCGCAGATCGTGCTGGTCGTCACCGCCTTCTCCGACGACGCGTTCAACTTCGCGCTCGACCTGACCAGTGCCCTGTCCCTGGTCCCGTACCTTCTGGCCGCCGGTTTCGCCGTGAAGATCGGCACGCGCAACGATCCGCTCACCGAGGGCGGCCGCACCTCCGGCCGCGAACTCACGATGGCCCTCATCGCGACCGTCTACACGGCCTTCCTGCTGTACGCGGCCGGACTCCGCTTCCTGCTCCTGTCGTTCATCCTCTACGCACCCGCCACGATCCTCTTCGTGATGGCCCGCCGTGAGCAGGGACGACAGCTCTTCTCGCCGCGCGAACTCGTCATCCTGGCGGTCTCCATCGCAGGCGCCGTCGTCGGCATCGTCGCGCTCGCCGCGGGCTGGATCAGCCTCTGACGCACCGGCGCCCCCTCCCCGTAACGAGGTTCCCGTCCTTCCAAGGAGTCACCCATGACCGGCCCGAGCACCCCGTCCCAGGCATACGGCGTCCACTCCGAGGTGGGGCGGCTGCGCAAGGTCCTCGTCTGCGCGCCGGGCCTGGCCCACCGCAGGCTCACCCCGACCAACTCGGACGATCTGCTCTTCGACGACGTGATGTGGGTGGAGAACGCGCAGCGCGACCACGCCGACTTCGTCAACAAGCTGGAGCAGCGCGATGTGGAGGTCGTCGAGCTGCACGAGCTCCTCGCGCAGACCATGGCGATCCCCGAGGCGAAGTCGTGGCTCCTCGACCGCAAGATCGTGCCCAACCAGGTCGGCGTCGGCCTCATCGAGGACACCCGCGCGTTCCTGGAGACCCTGGAGCCGCGGCAGCTCGCCGAGTACCTCGTCGGCGGTCTCGCCACGACCGATCTGCCCGACGAGTTCCGCTCCGGGTACGTGTCGATGGCGCGCGAATCCACCGGCGTCCGCGAGTACTTGATGCCGCCGCTGCCCAACACCCTCTACACCCGCGACACCACCTGCTGGCTGTACGGGGGCCTCACGCTCAACCCGCTGTTCTGGCCCGCGCGGCACGACGAGACGCTCCTGATGAAGGCTGTCTATCTGTTCCACCCGGACTTCGTGGGCTCGAAGGTGTGGTGGGGCGATCCCGAACTGTCCTGGGGCCAGGCCACGTTCGAGGGCGGCGACATCATGCCCGTCGGCAACGGCGTCGTCCTCATGGGCATGAGCGAGCGGACCTCGCGGCAGGCCATCACGCAGGTCGCCAAGGCCCTGTTCGAGCAGGGCGCCGCCGAGCATGTGATCGTCGCCGGGATGCCGAAGCTGCGGGCCGCGATGCACCTCGACACCGTGTTCACCTTCGCCGACCGGGACATCGTCACGCTGTACCCGCGGATCATGGACTCGGTGCACACGTTCTCGCTGCGTCCCGGCGACGGCGCACCCGGCCTCGACGTCACCGACGAGGGCGACGCCGCTTTCGTGGACGTGGTCGCCAAGGGCCTGGGACTGCCGAAGCTCCAGGTCATCGAGACCGGCGGCGACGTCTACGCCTCCGAGCGCCAGCAGTGGGACAGCGGCAACAACGCCGTCGCCCTGGAGCCCGGCGTCGTCTTCACCTACGACCGCAACACGCAGACGAACACGCTGCTGCGGAAGGCGGGCGTCGAGGTCATCACCATCGTCGGCGCCGAGCTCGGGCGCGGGCGGGGTGGCGGGCACTGCATGACATGCCCGATCATCCGCGAGCCGGTGGACTTCTGACCTCTGGCCCAGCGGCCGCCGACGGAGCCTGTCCGGCTCGCGGCAGGCGGCGGCCGGGGCGACGATGGCACGTGGGGCGCCCGTTCGGGGCGCACCCGGAAAGGCCGCTCCCATGGATTCCGTCCTCAGCAGCGAGGTACTGGCCGAGCTGCGCCGCCCCCGCCCGTACCCGGCCGTCTCCCTGCTCATGCCGACCCACCGCAGAGAGCCGGAGAACGCGCAGGATCCCGTGCGGCTCCGCAACCTGCTCGCGAAGGCCCGGCAGCAGCTGCAGGACGATCCGGCAGTGACCCGCGAGCGGTGTACGGACGTCCTCGGCCAGCTGGAACAGGCGGTCCAGGAGGTGGACCTCGTCCACGCCGAGGACGGGCTCGTGATCTACGCGGCACCCGGCGAGCACCAGGTGTGGTCGCTGGCCCGCGAGGTGCCCGAGCGCGTGGTGATCGCCGACACCTACCTCACCCGCAACCTCGCCTCGGCCGCTGCCGCCGCGGAGCCGTACTGGGCGCTGGCCGTCGCGGCCGACCGGGTCTCGCTGTGGAGCGGCGACGCGGAACGGGTCACCGAGCACACCGGCGACGGCTTCCCGCTGACGCGGAGCCTGGAGGACCCCGACGCGGAACGCAAGGAGCGCATCGGCGATCTGCCGAGCACCTTCCGCGACGAGCAGACCCGCCAGTTCCTGCGCGAGGCGCACGAGGCGATGCGCGCGGTGTCCGCCGCCTCGCCCCGTCCGCTGTACGTGATCGGCGAGGCGGCCGCGCTCTCGCTCCTGGAGGAATCCGGACCGCCGCTCGCCAAGGACCTCACGGCCGTGCAGCACGGCGGTCTCGCGTCCGGGCCCGCGGCCCAGGTGCAGCGGACCGTGGAGCCGCTGCGGACCGAGAAGGCGGCGGCGGACAGCGCGGCCGTCGTCTCCGAGCTGGACGCGGCCCAGGGCCGCAAGGAGTTCGCGGGCGGTCTCGACGAGGTCTTCCAGGCGGTACGGGACGGGCGGCTGCGGCTGCTCGCGGTCGAGGAGCACTACCGGGCGGTCGTCCGCGACTACCGCGACCATCTGGAGCCGGCCGAGGCGGGCGACCTCGACGCACGCGAGGACATCGTGGACGAGATCGTCGAACAGGCCCTCTCCACGGGCGCCGACGTCCGCTTCGTCCCCGACGATCTGCTGACCGGAGCGGGCCGTATCGCGGGCGTCCTGCGCTACTGACCGTCCCTGACCGCCCCGCACCTGCCGCCGAGCCCCGTGGAGGGTGCCATGGCCCGCAACCGCTGTCTGATCCTGAGCTCACCGGCCGAGGTCTGGGCGCTCCTGTCCACCGGCCGCCGGTACGGGGAGTGGGTCACGGGAACCCAGGAGGTCCTGTCGACGGACCCGCACTGGCCCGAGGTCGGTGCGCAGCTCAAGGTCCGGGTCGGGGCGGGTGCTCTGACGCTCGACGACACGAGCACGGTCCGCATCAGCGAACCCCTTCAGCGCCTCGAACTGGAGGCGAAGGCGGGCCCGTTCGGCGCGGCCCGGATCGCGATGAAGCTCATCCCATGGGGCGCAAACACCCTCTTCATCCTGGACTGGCACCCCATCCGCGGCCCCGGCAGCCGTATGCACGGCCTCCCGGTGGACTACTTGGTCCGGGTCCGCAACGGCATGATGCTCACCAAGCTGGCCCGGATCGCGGAACGGGAGCACACCGAGGGTCCATGAACCTGCCGAGCGGTTCCCGGTTGTCACATCCGGCTCAGGGAAGCCGCCGCCGACAGCACATCCCGGATCGCCTCCCGGTCCCCGTCCTGCCCGGCCGCCGCCTCCTCCGGCAGGACATGGCCCGCCGCGAGCTTGCAGAACTCCACGCCGTCCAGGGCGACATGGGCCACCTCGTGGTCGGCGGAGCCGATCGCGCCGGGAGAGTCCAGGGCGATCAGCCACTCGCCGCCGCCCAGACCCTCCACCTCCAGGCGCAGACTCCGGCCGGGTGAGCCCGCGCGGACCAGGCCGCGGGCCGGTGCGGCCCGTCCCGAGCGGCGCCGGTCGGCGAGCGCGGACGGCAGCATCCGGGCCGCCAGGTCGATCATCCGGTTGAGGTGCCGGGGAGCCGGTGGCGCGTACGGGTAGTCCACGGCGTCCGCGATGTCGCCGGCGTGCACCCAGCACTCGAAGGCGCGGTCCACGAAGGAGTCCCGCAGGGGGAGGGTGAACTCTCCGTACGGCACGGACAGTTCACCCGAGGACGCACCCGCGAACGACACCGTGCGCACCAGCGCGTGCGACTGATCGCGCCACGGCATCCGTACGGTCCGCGTGGGCGGGAAGTGCGAGGCCGTCCAGTACGTCTCCGTGCGGGCGAAGGGCGAGCCGTCCTCGGGCGCGAGTTCGCCGAGCGGATCGTCCAGACCGAGCGCGAGCGCCACAAGTCCGTCGACGGTCAGCAGATGCGCGATGACCCCGGCCACGGTGGTGCGCCGGTTGACGGGCCGGTCGGAGTCGCCGTCGTACCACTTCAGACGCACCGGGGCATGCCACTCGCCGTCCCCGATGTCCTGAAGGAGCGCGTCGAGCCGCGCCGTCTCCGCGTCGTACGCGACGGCCCAGTCCGGTACGGGAATCCGCGGCGGCCGTTTGTCGAGGCAGCCCGCGAGGACCCGGGAGCGCAGGCCCGGGTCGAGGTCGAGGCTCTCCTCGGGCTGCAGCAGCCCCACCGCGTCCCGCAGCCGCAGCGCCTCGTCCGCGCAGGGGCCGCAGCCGCCCAGGTGCAGCTCGACGGCCGCGGCCTCGTCGGGCGCGCAGGCGGAGAGCGCCCAGGCGCCGAGCAGGGACTTCAGGACGCCGTGGTCGAGCGCGGGCGGCTCCGGCGGCGGCGGGGGTACGGAGGCGGGCAGCGGCCGTCCGCTGTCCTCGACGGACTCGCGCGGGGGCGGTATGCGGGGCGCGGACGCGGCCTCGGGGCGCTCGTCGTCGCCCGGGGTGCCGTCGCCCGGCTCGAAGGGGCCGGGACTCATGTGGCTCTCCCGTATCCCTGCCGGCCCGTACTGCCGCCGTTCTTGCGGTCGTTGGCCGAGGACAGCAGCTGCAGCCCGAGCCGCAGCCTGCGCCGCGCCTCGTCCTCGGTGACGCCGAGGTCGGCGGCGGTCTGGCGGTAGTCGCGGCGCTGGAAGTACGCGAGTTCGAGCGCGGCGCGCAGCGGCGCGGGCATCGAGGTGACGATGTAGTCGGCGCGCGCGGCCGCCGACGCCTCGCGCACCTTGCGCTCCAGGTCCTCGGCGCTGCCCCCGCGGCCCTCGGCGAGCGCCTCGGCGCCGTCCCTGCGCAGCCGCTGCACCGCCTGGCGCTGGGCGAGCCCGGCGATCCAGGAGCGCATCGACCCGTTGCGCGGTTCGTACGCCTCGGGGTTCTCCCAGACGAGGGCGAAGACCTCGCGGGTGACGCGGTCGGCGGCGTCCTCGTCGTCGAGGACACGGTGGGCGAGGCTGTGCACGAGCGAGGCGAAGCGGTCGTAGAGCTCGCCGAGCGCCGCGGCCTCCCCGCGGGCGAGACGCTGCTGCATCTTGCGGTCCCAGCGGGGTGGTGCGTCCTTCGCCATCGGGCCCCCTCCGCGCCGGTTCGCTTCCCCTGAGCTTCGAATGTAGTCCGCGCGACCCTTTCCGTACGCCCCTTTACGGCAATGTGCGGGCATACCCGGGCCGGGGATGGTAACGAATGCGTCACCTTCCGTTGCGCGGAGCAACTGAACGAACGTGAGCGAAGTCGATCTAGTTAGATCGAACCAGACGAATCGTGATAGGGCTTCGACTGCGGCGCGGTCCGGGCGTGTGTTCCAGCACGTGTTTCAGCCGGGCACCGCGGGGCAGCCGCGAAACCAGGAAGCGAAAGATGAGCTTCCGGATCTTCGGGGCGCGGGCCCTGACCAGTCCGGCGAGCGAGAGGCATGGCGTGGCGCTCAAGGTGACCGAGGCGGAGCGAGGCGGCTGGGCCGTGATCGAGGTCAGCGGCGAGATGGACCTGGTGACCTCACCGGCCCTGCGCCAGCGCGTGCACGACGCGGTCGCCGACGGCCGCCGCAATGTGGTGCTCGACCTGTCCGAGGTCCTCTTCTGCGACTCCTCCGGCGTCGGCGTCCTCATCGCCGCACGCCGCCTCCTGCGCTCCTGCTCGGGCCGGCTCCGGCTGATCCTGCCCGCCCGCGGCGCCGAGGACGGCTCGCACGTCAACCGCGTCCTCGCGGCCCTGGGAGTCCGCCGCCTCTTCGACGTCTACCCGGACGCCCACGCGGCCTCGGACGACACGGCCCAGCCGCTCTCCGCGTAGCAGCGCAGCCGTCACATGTGGTCCTTGGCGACCGTCACGAACGCGGTGACCTTCTGCTTCGCCTCCCGGGCCAGCGCGACGTAGGCATCCTCGTCCGCCGCCTTCGGTATCCGCGAGATCACCTCCATCGCCTCCTGCGCCGCATCGGCCGCCGCGGACCCGGTGGTCACGAGCCGTACGCGGAACAGCCCCTCGTACACCTCCATCCGCAGATCGAAGGCGCGCGCCCGCAGTGCGGCGTCGGACTCCTCGAACTCCCCGCCGTTGCAGATCAGCCAGCGCTCCATCTGCGCACGGCGGTACATCATCAGGGAGCCCGCGAACGAGCTGTAGACCTGCAGCCGTTCCTGCCGCACCTGCTCGGTCCGCGTGAAGCGCTCGCTGCGCGCGACGGATCGCTGCTGCAGCAGCTGGCTCACCCCGACACCCAGCAGCGTTCCCACCACGGCTATGACACTCGCAACAGCTTCCACGCGCACAGTCGATCACAGGGCGCCGCGCGGCGGCGGGTTGTCGCAGATTCGCGATAGTCCTGATACGGCGGTGCATTTTCCGGGTGCGGGGGCCACGCACCGACGTACGCTCGCCCCTGACGTGATTGCATCCGCATCCCCGACGCATACCGTGTGAGGCAGCCGATATGGACAGCGCAGAGTACGAGCGCAGGATTGCCGCCCGCTTCGCCAGCTTCGACCAGGACGGCAACGGCTACATCGACCGTGAGGACTTCTCCTCGGCGGCCAAGGCCCTGCTCGCCGAGTTCGGCGTGACGGCCCGCTGCGACAAGGGGCAGGCGCTGTACATCGGGGCCGAGGCGTTCTGGCAGGGCATGGCCGGGATCGCGGACGTGGACGGCGACCAGCGCGTCACGCGCGAGGAGTTCGTGACGGGCGCGGTCAAGCGCCTGCGCGACAGCCCGCAGCGGTTCGCCGAGATCGCGCGCCCGTTCCTGCGGGCCGTGGTGGCCGTCGCGAACGTGGACGGCCAGGGCGTGACGGTCACCGACGCGGGCCGCGTCCTTCGCGTCCTGGGCGTCACCCCCGAGGCGATCCCGGTCGCGTCGGCGGCCCTCGACACGGCGGGCACGGGCCGCATCCCGTCGGAGGAGCAGCTCCTGGCGGCGTTCGCGGCCTACTTCACGACTCCGGAACCGGAGGCGTAACAACGCGGCGTGGGCGGGCCCTGGTTCTCACCGGCCCGCGCACCACGCACCCGGAGCTACGCGAACTGCTCCCGCAGCTTGTACTTCAGCACCTTCCGCAAGGTCTCGTTGCGAGGCAACGCCTCCACCACTTCCAGCTGCTCCGGCAGCTTGTGCGTGGAGAGCCCCTCCCCGCGCAGGTACTCCGTCACCTCGGCGAGCGTCAACCCCGCCGCCCCCGCCCGCTGTTCGATCACCGCGCACACCCGCTCGCCCCGGACCTCGTCCGGCAGCCCGATCACCGCCGCGTCCCCCACCCCGGGGTGCTGGTGGAGCAGGTCCTCTATCTCCTTGGCGGAGATGTTCTCGCCCTTGCGGATGATCACGTCCTTCGCGCGGCCCGTGAGCACCAGATGGCCGGATTCCGTCACATGCCCGAGGTCGCCGGTGATCAAGTACCCGTCGGCGTCGAAGACTTCGGCCGTCTGCGCCGGGTCGAGATACCCCTGGCACACCGCCTCCCCCTTCAACCGCACCTCACCGTCCGCACGCGCCGGCAGCTCCTTGCCCTCCGCGTCCGTGATGCGGAGGGACATCGCGGAGGGCGGCTTGCCCTCGGTCGTGGCGAGGTTGTCCACGGTGTCGTCGGGCGCACCCATCGTGATCATGGGCACCTCGGTCATCCCGTACCCGTGCGTGAGCTGGCAGTCCATCTCCCGTACGACGGCGTGGTAGACCTCCGGCGGCTTCGGTGCGCCGCCGCCCGCGAGCAGCCGCAGCGAGGGGATCAGCTTCCGGGACGGGTCCTTGCGCTGCTCGGTGAGGAACATCGTGTAGAACGCGGTCGAGCCGCCCGCGACCGTGACCCCGTGCCGCCGGTAGCCGTCCAGCGCGTCCGGCATCGCGAACTTCTCGAAGAGGACCGCGGGGAAGCCGTAGAGCAGCAGCATCACCGTGTAGTCGGGGCCCGCGATGTGCGCGAAGGGGAAGGCCATGGAGCCCACGTCGTCGGGGGTCAGGTGCAGCGCGTGTGCCAGGCACGAGCCGCCCGCGATCAGTGAACGGTCCGTGTGCAGCACGCCCTTGGGGTCGGACGTCGTGCCGGAGGTCCAGTAGATCCAGCGCACCGACGTGCCCTCGGAGGGCGGCGGCGGCAGGATCCGCGGGTCGCCGTCCGGCAGGGTCTCGTACGCCTCGAAGACACCGCGCGCCCCGAGCCGCCGCGCCATCTCCGTGTGGTCGAAGCCCCGCCACTCACCGGGAGACGCGAAGAACTCCGCCTTCGACTCGCGCAGCGCGAAGCCGACTTCCTTGTCGCGGTAGAAGGGGATGACCGGCGTCTGGACGGCGCCGATGCGGGCGAGCGCGGCGGAGAGCAGCACGGTCTCGATCCGGGTCGGCAGCTGCCATGCGACGACCGTGCCGGGGCGTACGCCCATGTCCCACAGTCCGGCCGCGACCCGCTCGCTGCGGTCGCGCAGCTCGGCGAAGGTGACCGTGCGGTCGTCGCCCGGCTCGGAAGCCGCCTCGATCAGGACGCGGCGGTGCGGGGTGCGGGCCGCGCGGCGGCAGATCAGTTCCCAGAACGTGGGCGCCGAGTCGAGTGTCGCGTCGCTCATCGCGCAGGCCTCCGTAATGCCGCAGCACTGTGTTCCTGACGGATAGTCAGATTGCAGAAGAGCGTAGGCTTCCGCGCCTTGTCGGTCCAGAGGTGCGGGAGCTAGCCTCTATCTGACGATCCATCAGAAACAGTCGACGCCCCGTGCGCGTCGGGTGAGGGGACCCCCAATGGAACTGCCTCGGATCATCAGCGTCGACGACCACGTGATCGAGCCCGCGCATCTCTTCGAGACCTGGCTGCCCAAGAAGTACCAGGACCGCGGACCGAAGCCGCTGACCGCGGGCATCGGTGAACTCGCCTACGTCGCCGGCAAGTACCAGATCACGATGGACCCGGAGGGGCCGCCCACCGACTGGTGGATCTACGAGGACCTGAAATTCCCGTACAAGCGCAACATCGCCGCCGTCGGCTTCGACCGCGACGAGATGACCCTGGAAGGGATCACCCGCGCCGAGATGCGGCGCGGCTGCTGGGACCCGAAGGCGCGCCTCGCGGACATGGACCTCAACCATGTCGAGGCCTCCCTCTGCTTCCCGACCTTCCCGCGCTTTTGCGGTCAGACCTTCGCGGAGGCCCACGACAAGGAGGTCGCGCTGGCCTGCGTGCGGGCGTACAACGACTGGATGGTCGAGGAGTGGTGCGGTGACTCCGGCGGCCGGCTGATCCCGCTCTGCATCATCCCGCTGTGGGACATCGACCTCGCGGTCGCCGAGATCCACCGCAACGCCGCTCGTGGCGTGCGGGCCGTCACCTTCTCGGAGATCCCGACGCACCTCGGCCTGCCGTCGATCCACTCCGGCTACTGGGACCCGTTCTTCGCGGCCTGCCAGGAGACCGGCACGGTCGTCAACATGCACATCGGCTCCAGCTCGCAGATGCCGGCCGCGTCCCCGGACGCCCCGCCCGCCGTGCAGGCCTCGCTCAGCTTCAACAACGCGATGGCCTCGATGATGGACTTCCTCTTCAGCGGTGTCCTGGTGAAGTTCCCGACGCTCAAGCTCGCCTACTCCGAGGGCCAGATGGGCTGGATCCCGTACGCCCTGGAGCGCGCCGACGACGTGTGGGAGGAGCACCGCGCCTGGGGCGGGGTGCGCGACCTGATCCCCGAGCCGCCGTCCTCGTACTACTACCGGCAGATCTTCTGCTGCTTCTTCCGCGACAAGCACGGCGTCGCGTCCCTGGACGTCGTCGGCCGGGACAACGCGACCTTCGAGACCGACTACCCGCACGTGGACTCGACCTTCCCGAACACCAAGGAGGTCGCCCTCGACCACGTGAAGGGCCTCGACGACGAGACGATCTACAAGCTGATGCGCGGCAACGCGATCCGCATGCTGGACCTCGACTTCGACCGCGGGCTCACCTTCCCCTGGTCCGCGAAGTAGCCGGACGGACCATGGACCTCACGTATACGGAAGAGGAAGAGGAGTTCAGGGCGCGGCTGCGGGAGTGGCTCGGGCAGGTGCTGCCCGCGCTGCCCCCCAGGCCCGACCCGAACGACTGGCCCGGCCGGCGCACGTACGACATGGGCTGGCAGCGCAGGCTGTACGACGCCGGGTACGCGGGACTGCACTGGCCCGTGGACGCGGGCGGGCAGGGGGCGACGCCCACGCAGCACCTGATCTTCCTGGAGGAGACGGAGAAGGCGGGCGCGCCGTACGTCGGCGCGAACTTCGTGGGGCTGCTGCACGCCGGACCCACGATCGCCGCCGAAGGCAGCGCCGCGCAGAAGCAGCAGTGGCTGCCGCCGATCCTGCGCGGCGACGAGGTGTGGTGCCAGGGCTTCAGCGAGCCGGACGCCGGGTCCGATCTGGCCGCCCTGCGCACGAAGGCCGTGCGGGACGGCGACGAGTACGTCATCACCGGCTCCAAGATCTGGACCTCGCACGCCGAAGTCGCCGACTGGTGCGAGCTGTTGGTGCGCACGGATTCCGATGCGCCCAAGCACCGCGGCATCTCATGGCTCGCGATGCCCATGGACGCGCCCGGGGTCACCATCCGTCCGCTGCGGACGCTCGCCGGGTCCACGGAATTCGCCGAGATGTTCCTCGACGAGGTGCGGGTGCCGGTCGGCAACCGGGTCGGGAACGAGAACGACGGCTGGCGCGTCACCATGGTCACGCTCTCCTTCGAACGCGGTACGGCCTTCGTCGGCGAGGTCGTCGCCTGCCGCCGTACGCTCGCCGCCCTGGCCGCCGAAGCGCGCAAGAACGGGCGCTGGGACGACCCTTCGCTGCGCCGCAAACTCGCGCTGCTCAGCGCCGAGTTCGCCGCGCTGTGGCGGCTCACGCAGTGGAACGTCAGCGAGTCCCAGGCGACCGGCGGCGTCCCCGGCATCGGCGGCTCGGTGTTCAAACTGCGCTACTCGCACGCCCGCCAGGAGCTGTACGACACGGCCGCCGAGGTGCTCGGCGCGGGAGCGCTCGACCTGGACCACGAGTGGGTGCTCGACCGGCTCTCCTCCCTCTCGTACACGATCGCCGCCGGCACCTCGCAGATCCAGCAGAACATCATCGCCGAGCGCATCCTCGGCCTCCCGAAGGGCCGGTGAGCCGTGCACTTCCAACTGACCGAGGACCAGCGGGCCCTGCAGTCAGGCATGCGCGAACTGCTCGCCGGGCGCTTCGGCCGCGACGCCCTGCGCGCCGCCGTGGACGCGCCGGGCACCCTCGACCGCGCGCTGTGGCGCGAGCTCGGCCACGCGGGGTTCTTCGCGCTGCGGCTGCCGGAGGACGACGGCGGGGTCGGGCTCGGACTGCCCGAGGCGGTCCTGCTGTTCGAGGAGGCCGGCCGCGCCCTGCTGCCCGGACCGCTGATCGCCACGCACCTCGCGGCGGGCGTGGTGCCGGGCGCCGCGGAGGGCAAGGTCGTGGTCACCCAGGCCGACGGCCCGCTCGTCGAGTGGTACGAGGCCTCGGACGCGGTCGCCGGGGACGTGGTCGCGGACGGGGCGGGCGTCCCCGTGCGCTCCGTCGACCCGCTCACCCCGCTGCACCGGCTGCACGAACCCGCACCGGCCGCCGGCCCGCTCGTCGGTCTCCTCACCGCCGCCGAACAGCTCGGCAGCGCGGCCCGCACCACCGAGATGGCCGTCCACTACGCGAAGGAGCGCGAGCAGTTCGGGGCGGCGATCGGCTCGTTCCAGGCCGTCAAGCACCTGTGCGCCCAGATGCTCGCCCGCACCGAACTGGCCCGCGCCGCCGTCTACGCGGCCGCCGTCACCGGCAATCACGCCGATATCGCGGGCGCCAAACTGCTCGCCGACGAAGCGGCGGTGCGCTGTGCGCGGGACTGTCTGCAGGTGCACGGCGGGATGGGTTTCACCTGGGAGGCCGATGTCCATCTGCATCTCAAGCGCGCCTGGGTGCGCAGGGAACGGTGGGTGTCGTCGTCCGCGTTGACGGAACTTCTCGCGGAGCTGCTCGTCGAAGTGGGCTGACGCGCTTCAGCTTTCCCCTGAACGACAGCGCTGAGTAACGGAGCGGGGCCACGATCGGGTTGAGTCGCCCGGCCGACTCGTCACGTCATGGAGTCGGGCCCTTGCTCCGGTACGCTCCGTGAGGTGCGAGTGGTCCAGTTGACGAGCCGTCCCGGAGTCGCCTCAGCGGTGGCGCCGGGGGCCGGAACACGCCCCGCCCGCCCTGGCCGACGCTGTCACGCGCCGGACAGTCCGAGCCCCCCGAGCGCGCGTCGCACAGTATGCCGTATGCGTACTCCTTCGCGCTGGAATATGCCCGAAGCGCTTGTTGGGGTGACTGTACGTCAACCATGCTGTCCCGTACGGGGATCACGTTCCGTGACTCTGTCGTGGCACGAGGCAGTACCCCAGCGGTCCCGCCGGATTCGGATGGTGTGAGCGGTGCAGGTGCTTCAGGTTCAGATGGAGGTCGGGGCCGACCCCGCCGAGGTGGGGCGCGCCCGCAGGTGGGCCAGGTCGCGGCTTGCCGTCTGCGGCATAGCGGCCGATGAGCCGGTCGCCGAGACGCTGGTGCTGCTCATCTCCGAACTGGTCACCAACGCCGTGGTGCACACGGGCTGTCCGGCCGTGCTGCGCATGCTCCTGCCCGGCGTGCCCGACCCTTCGGGGACCGTCCGCGTCGAAGTCGACGACTCGTCCTCCTGCGCGCCTCAGCCACGGGCCGCGGACGGGGACGACACCAACGGCCGCGGGCTCGCGCTCGTCGACGGGCTCGCGGACCGATGGGGCTGGCAGACGGAGTCCACCGGCGGGAAGCGGATCTGGTGCGAGGTGGACCGGGGGTCGGTGCCGCTCGCGTCCGGTCCGGTATCGCCCGCGTACGACGACTCGTTGCTGATGCGGTGAGGCGCTCCCCGCACCGAGTGCGGGAGCGCCCCACCGACCGGATCCGGCGTTCAGTGAATTGCCCTACTGGCCCTGAGGGCTGACGCCGAACGTACGACTCGCACTCGCCGAGGTCGAAGCCGCCCGTATCCACGCCCTCGACGTCCCCTCGCGACGAATCGCCACCCATCAGCGTGATCAGGCCATCACGTCACGTCAACACCTCGTGGGTCATTGATCCCGTGTTACGAGGAATATCCCGGGTGTTGCGGCGGTCAGAGAACCGCGACCGGGGCGACGGGGGTGCCGGTGCCGCCGACGAACGGCTCGGGCATCGCGGAGAGCAGGAACGCGTAGCGCCGCTCCTGTGCACAGGCTGTGGACAGTTCTTCCAGGTTCCAGTTCTGGCCCTGCATCATGCCCATCTCGACCAGGTGCAGACCGTGCACGCCCAGCCAGAGGTTCTCGATCTCCGGCGGGAAGATCTCGAAGACCATCGTGTCGTTCGCGACCGCCGCGACGTCGCGGGCGTGGAACCACTCGGGCGTACGGATGGAGAGGCCGGGCGAGGGGGTCGCGTACCCGTGCTTGTCGCTCTGCAGGTACAGCTGCATCTGGCCGGTGCGGACGAGCACCACATCGCCCGCGCGCACCTTCACCTTGCCGAACTCCTCGGCCTCCGCCAGGTCCTCGGGCGTCACCGCGTGATCGCCGGGCAGCCGGTCGAGGCCCTTCGCGGCGGCGACGTCGAGCAGGACGCCGCGTGAGACCACGTGCTTGGCCTTGTCGATGCCGCTGAACGCGGCGCCGCCGTGAGCCGTGATCGAGTCCGCCGGGCGGCCGTTGTAGATCTTCCCCGAGTGCGAGACGTGCGTGAGGGCGTCCCAGTGCGTCGCGCACTGCAGGCCCATGGTGACGGCGTCGTCGCTGGTCGCGACCGTGCCCGGGCCGAACATCTCGAAGTTGAGCATCACCATCGTGTGCATCGGGTTGACCCGGCCCGGGATCATGCCCGTCTGGACGCCGTTGTCCTGGAGATCCAGGGCGAGCGGTATGCGCCGGCCCGTACGGATCCCGGCCGCCGCGGCCTTCACCACCTCGTCGGTGATCAGGTTCAGCGTGCCCGCTTCGTCATCGGCGCCCCAGCGTCCCCAGTTGTTGACGCGCTTGGCGATGTCGTGGAACTCGGGGGGCAGACCCATTGCGTTCTCCTCAACTCCATTGCCTGCTGGGGCTTGTGCTCGCGTATCCCGTGCCCTCTAGAATCTAACGGTCCGTCAGAAACCGCGGGAAGGGGCACGACGTGGGGAACTTCTTGGCCGGCAAGGTCGTGGCAGTGACCGGCGCAGGCCGGGGCATCGGCCGTGCGGTCGCGCTCGCGGCCGCCGCCGAGGGAGCCAAGGTCGTGGTCAACGACTACGGAGTCTCGATCGAGGGCGGCGAGCCATCCTCGGAGGTCGCCGAGCAGGTCGTCAAGGAGATCGAGGCGGCGGGCGGCTCGGCCGTCGCGGTCGCCGACGACATCTCGACGATGGCCGGTGGCCAGCGCATCGTGGACACCGCGCTGCGGGAGTACGGGCGTATCGACGGTGTCGTCTGCGTCGCCGGGATCCTGCGCGAGCGGATGCTCTTCAACATGTCCGAGGAGGAGTGGGACCCGGTGGTCGCCACGCACCTCAAGGGCACGTTCACGGTGTTCAAGGCGGCGTCCGCGGTCATGCGGAAGCAGGGCACGGGCACGCTGATCGGCTTCACGTCCGGCAACCACCAGGGCTCGGTCGCCCAGGCCAACTACTCGGCCGCGAAGGGCGGGATCATCTCGCTCGTACGGTCGGCGGCGCTCGGTCTGAACAAGTACGGGGTGACGGCGAACGCGGTCGCTCCCGTGGCCCGTACGCGGATGTCGGCGAACGTGCCGATGGAGCTCAAGGAGATCGGCTCCCCGGAGGACGTGGCGGCCCTCGTCGTCTACCTCCTGTCGGAGCGGGCCCGCGAGGAGAAGATCACCGGGCAGGTGTACACGATCGCCGGGCCGAAGATCGCGGTGTGGGCCCAGCCGCGGGAGCTGCGGGCGGGGTACGCGGACGGGGCGTGGACGCCGGAGCGGATCGCGGACTTCCTGCCGGGGACGGTGGGGACGGATCCGATGCCGATGCTGGCGCAGCTGGAGGCGATGGCGAAGGCGGCGGCGGCGAAGGAGCGGCCCAACGCGTGAGGTGTTCGGGTGGGTTGGGGGTGCTCGCCGTTGCGCCTGCGGCGGGCTTTCTTCCCCAGACCGGCAACTTCAGCCCGGCCGGCGTTTGAGGCCTGCGACCGAAGGTCGCATCGGGGTCCGGGGCGCAGCCCCGGGAAACGGTGAAAGGGCGGGGTGGGGGAAATCAAAAGGGCTGAACGGAGGCAGACGTGGACTTCGAGTTCGGAGCTGAAGGCGAGGCGTTTCGAGCCGAGGCACGCGCCTGGCTGCGAGAGCACCTCGTCGGGGACTTCGCCCAGGCGAAGGGCCGGGGCGGCCCCGGGAGTGAGCACGAGGGCGGAGACGTAAGGCGCGCCTGGGAGCGGGAGCTCGGAGGCGGCGGGTGGATCGGGATCGGGTGGGAGACGGGCCCCGGTACGTTCACGGGCAAGGGTGAGTACGGCAACCGCACCGCCACCCTCACCCAACAGGTGATCTGGGCCGAGGAGTTCGCCCGCGCCGAGGCCCCCGCCCGCTACGGCCACATCGGCGAGAACCTCCTCGCCCCGACCCTCCTCGCGTACGGCAGTGACGAGCAGAAGCAGGAGTTCCTGCCGGGCATCGCGCGCGGGGAGCAGTTCTGGTGCCAGGGGTACAGCGAACCCGGCGCGGGCTCGGATCTCGCGGGGATCAGAACGGCCGCCGTACGGGACGGGGACACGTACCGCGTCAGTGGCCAGAAGATCTGGACGTCCCTCGCCCACGACGCCGACTGGTGCTTCGTCCTCGCCCGCACCGAGGCAGGCTCGAAGCGGCACCAGGGCATCAGTTTCCTGCTCGTGCCCATGGACCAGCCGGGCCGGATCGAGGTCCGGCCGATCCAGCAGCTCACGGGGACGAGCGAGTTCAACGAGGTGTTCTTCGACGGGGCGGTGGCGAGCGCCGCGCACGTCGTCGGCGGCGAAGGCAACGGCTGGCAGGTCGCCATGGGGCTGCTCGCGTTCGAGCGCGGCGTGTCCACGCTCGTGCAGCAGATCGGCTTCGCCGAGGAGCTGGGGCGCGTCCTGAAGGAGGCCGCCGCGAGCGGCGCGGCCGACCGGGATCCCGTGCTCCGCGACCGTCTCGTACGGCAGTGGGCCGAGCTGCGGACCATGCGCTGGAACGCGCTCAGGACCCTCGGAGGTACGTCCGACCAGGGCGCCCCGAGCGTCGCCAAACTGCTCTGGGGCGGCTGGCACCAGCGCCTGGGCGAGCTGGCGATGCAGGTGCGCGGCACGCTCGCCACGATCGGCCCGTACGACTGGAGCGAGCAGCGCCCGTACGAACTCGACGCGCTGCAGCGGCTGTTCCTGTTCACCCGTGCCGACACCATCTACGGCGGCTCGGACGAGATTCAGCGGGGCATCATCGCCGAGCGCGTGCTCGGGCTGCCCAAGGAACCCAAGGGCCCGCAGCGGGCGCAAGGGGCACAGGGATCCCAAGGAGGGGACCGATGAGGGGCGTCATCTTCGACGGCAAGCAGACCCAGGTGGTCGACGACCTGGAGATACGGGATCCGGGGCCGGGGGAGGTCCTCGTCGCCATCGCCGCGGCCGGGCTCTGCCACAGCGACCTGTCCGTGGTGGACGGGACGATCCCGTTCCCGGTGCCGGTGGTGCTCGGGCACGAGGGCGCGGGCGTGGTGGAAGCGGTGGGCGCGGGCGTCGGGCATGTCGCCCCCGGTGACCATGTCTCGCTGTCGACGCTCGCCAGCTGCGGTGCCTGCGCGGACTGCGACCGCGGCCGGCCGACCATGTGCCGCAAGGCGATCGGGATGCCGAAGCAGCCGTTCTCGCGCTCGGGCAACCCGCTCTTCCAGTTCGCCTCCAACTCGTCGTTCGCCGAGCGGACCGTCGTCAAGGCCGTCCAGGCGGTGAAGATCCCCAAGGAGATCCCGCTGACGTCCGCCGCGCTGATCGGCTGCGGGGTGCTCACCGGCGTCGGCGCCGTCCTCAACCGGGCGCGTGTGGACCGCGGTGACTCGGTCGTCGTGATCGGCGCGGGCGGCATCGGGCTCAACGTGCTGCAGGGCGCGCGGATCGCGGGCGCGACGACGATCGTCGCCGTGGACGCGAACCCCGCGAAGGAGGCCGCGGCCCGGCAGTTCGGCGCCACGCACTTCATCGACGCCTCGGCGGTCGACGACACGGGCGCGGCCGTGAAGGAGCTGCTGCCCACCGGCGCCGACCACGTCTTCGAGTGCGTCGGCAACCCGGCCCTCATCCGCCAGGCCGTCGACCTCCTCGACCGCCACGGTCAGGCGATCCTGCTCGGCATGACCGGCGCGAAGGTCGAAGCCTCGTTCCTGCCCGCCGCGATGTTCCTGGACAAGTCGATCCTGGGCTGCCGCTACGGCTCCTCCCGCCCGCAGCGCGACATCCCGCTCTACGCGTCCCTGTACCAGCAGGGGCGGCTGCTGCTCGACGAGCTGGTGACGGCCACGTATCCGGTCGAGGACTTCGCGAAGGCCGTCGACGATCTGCATGGGGGGCGGGTGGCGCGCGGGGTTCTCACGTTCTGAGGGCGCCCGGGGCTACGGGACGTGACCGTCCGCCCGGGCGGTCACCACTCCGGAGCGGGGTCCTCCGCGAGCAGCGGGCGCAGGGCGCCGATCGCCGCGCCGACGCAGACGTCGCGCAGAGTGGTGCGGGTGCAGGTCTCGTGGGTGAGCCAGTCGACGACCAGGACCTGTACGAAGACCAGCCAGCTCTTCAGGACGCCCGACACGGCCTCGCGCAGGGCCGGGTCCGTGAGGGGCAGTACGGCCAGGAGCCGTGTCCGCAGCGCGTCGAGCTCGTTCGTCATGATCGTCTGGATGACGGGGTCGCCGGCGAGGACCCGGTTCGCGGCGAGGACGGCGTTGCGGTTCGCGATGAAGTAGTCGAGGTGGACGTCCATGCCCTGGGTGAGCTGCTCGACCAGGGAGTCGGCCGGGTCGAAGCGGGTGTCCGCGAGCAGGCGGTCCGCGGCCTCCTGGTAGACGGCCGCGAACAGCGCGTGCTTGCTGGGGAAGTGGCGGTAGAGCAGGGCCCGCGAGACCCCCGCCTGTTCGGCGACCTCCTCCATCAGGACGGAGTCGTACGGGTGCGCGGCGAAGAGGCGCGCGCCGACGGCGAGGAGCTGGGCGCGGCGGTCGGCCGGGTTGAGGCGCTGGCGGGGAGGCACGCTCCGATTCTAGTTGACATGCGTCTACTAGTGCGCCCAGTCTGGTCTTAGTAGACACACGTCCACTAAGACCGACTCGCTGGGAGGCCGTCATGGCCAGGGCTCTGCGCGCACTCACACTTCTCATGGGCTGGGCCTGTGTGGCGATCGGCCTGCTGCACGTGCTGCTCGGCAACGCGGCACTCCCCGGAGCCACCGACGCCGGCGCCACGGTCGACAGCTGGGGCCGCTTCATGGGCGCGGCCTTCGCCGGGTACGGGCTCGCGTGGCTGTGGGCCGCGCGGCAGCACCCGATTCCCGCGCAGATCGTGCGGTGGCTGGCCGGGGTCTTCCTCCTGGGCGGCCTCGCCCGGCTGCTCTCGCTCGCCGTCGCCGGAGGGCCGCACGGCTTCCAGATCGCCCTGACCGTGCTCGAACTCGGGCTGCCGCCGGTGTACTTCTGGCTGGCGGACGCGGAGGAGAAGGCGGTACGGGAAGGGGTGGGACGACCCGTCGCGGCCGCCGGCCGCTGATCCCTGGAGGCCGTGAGCGCGGCTCACGCCGCCTTCACCACCTCCGTCCGCCCCTTCCGGATCACCACGGCCATCATCGCCGCCGCCGCGCACAGTGCCCCGGACGCGTACCAGACGACGTCGTACGAGCCGAAGGTGTCGCGGGCCACCCCGCCGAGGAAGGCGACGATCGCCGCGCCCACCTGGTGCGAGGCCAGGACCCAGCCGAAGACGATCGCCGAGTCCTCGCCGTAGTGCTCGCGGCACAGGGCGAGCGTGGGCGGGACGGTGGCCACCCAGTCCAGGCCGTAGAAGACGATGAAGAAGATCATCGGCGGCTGGACGGAGTCCGCGAGCAGCATCGGCAGGAAGAGCAGCGAGATGCCGCGCAGCGCGTAGTAGACGGCGAGGAGGTGGCGGGAGTCGAAGCGGTCGGTGAGCCAGCCCGAGAAGATCGTGCCGAGGATGTCGAAGACACCGATCACGGCGAGCAGCGAGGCGGCGGCCGGTACCGGCATGCCGTGGTCGTGGGCGGCGGGTACGAAGTGGGTCTGGATCAGGCCGTTCGTCGAGGCGCCGCAGATCGCGAAGGTGCCGGCGAGCAGCCAGAACGGGCCGGTGCGGGCGGCCTTGGCGAGCACGCCGAGCGTGCGGCGGGCCGCGCCCTGGACCGGCGGGGGCTTCGGCACGAACTCCTTGGAGCCGTACGGCGCGAGGCCCACGTCCGCGGGGTGGTCGCGCAGCAGCAGCCAGACGAACGGGACGACGGCGAGGGCGGCCAGCGCGACCGTCACCGACGCGGGCTCCCATTCGCCGTCCTTCACCATCCACGCGAGCAGCGGCAGGAAGATCAGCTGGCCGGAGGCGCTCGCGGCGGTGAGCAGGCCGGTGACGAGGCCGCGGCGCTCGGTGAACCAGCGGTTGGTGACGGTCGCGGCGAAGGCGAGCGCCATCGAACCCGAGCCGAGGCCGACGAGGAGGCCCCAGTAGAGCATCAGCTGGAACGAGCTGGTCATCCACACGGTCAGACCCGCGCCGACGGCGATCATCGTGAGGGCGACGGCCACGACCTTGCGGATGCCGAAGCGGTCCATCAGGGCCGCGGCGAACGGTGCGGTGAGTCCGTACAGCGCGAGGTTCAACGAGACCGCGAAGCCGATCGTGCCGCGCGACCAGCCGAAGTCCTCCTCCAGCGGCCCGAAGAGCAGACCGGGGAGCGAACGGAAGGCGGCGGCGCCCAGGATCGTCACGAAGGCGACGGCGGCGACCCACCAGGCGCGGTGGATACGGGGGGTGCGCGGGGCGGGGGCCGTTGTCCCCGTGGCTGCGGTATCGGTTGTCTGGCTCACGGGATCATCCTGACCGTGGCCCGTCACCCGCATCGAGTGGCCTGAAGGCCAGCATTCGATAGGATCGGGCCATGACCGGTATGACCGTCCGTGAACCGGCCGCAGCCGAGCCCGCTCCTCGCCGCCACCGCGTCGTGGTCCTCGCCCTCGACGGCCTGCTCCCGTTCGAGCTGGGTATCCCGCACCGCATCTTCGGCCGCCCCGTCGGCCCGGGCGGTGCGCCCCTGTACGAGGTCATCACCTGCTCGATCCGCCCGCCCGGCCCCGTACGGACCGACGCGGACTTCGCCATCCAGGTCGAGCACGGCCCCGAGGCGCTGGCCACCGCGGACACGGTCGTCGTCCCGGCCTCGTACGAGCTCGGGCCGGTGTACGAGGAGGGGCGGCTCACGCCCGGACTGGCCGCCGCGCTCGGCCGTATCCGCCCCGGCACCCGGCTCGTGGCGATCTGCACCGGCGGCTACGTCCTCGCCGCCGCGGGCTACCTGGACGGACGGCCCGCCACCACCCACTGGTGGCACTCGGACCACTTCCAGTCGCTCTTCCCGCAGGTCGCCGTCGACGCGGACGTCCTCTTCGTCGACGACGGCGACGTCCTGACCTCCGCGGGCGTCGCGGCCGGCATCGACCTCTGTCTGCACATCGTGCGCCGCGACCACGGCACGGCCATCGCCAACGAGGTGGCCCGCCGCACCGTCGTACCGCCGCACCGCGACGGCGGCCAGGCGCAGTTCATCCAGCGTCCCGTCCCCGAACCGTCCACCGCCACCACCGGCACGGCCCGCGCCTGGGCGCTCGCGCGGCTGCACGAGCCGATCCAGCTCCGCGACATGGCCGCACAGCAGTCGATGTCCGTCCGCACCTTCACCCGCCGCTTCCGCGACGAGGTGGGCGTGAGCCCCGGCCAGTGGCTCGCCCGCCGACGCATCGAACGTGCCTGCCACCTCCTGGAATCCAGCGCCCTCACGATCGACCAGATCGCCAGGGACGCCGGCTTCGGCACGCCTCAGTCGCTGCGGCAGCACCTCATGGGAGCGCTGGGGGTCACCCCGACCGCGTACCGCCGGACGTTCCGGGCGGACAATCCGCGGCCGTTGCTCGCGAGTTGACCCTGCGGGCCCCTCGCCCCTCGCCCCTCGTCTTTCGCCCTACCGCACGAACTGCCCGAACTTCCCTTGATGGAAGAGCAGCGGCTCACCGTCGTCCGAGGCGTCCAGGGCGTTGACGCGGCCGACCACGATCAGATGGTCGCCGCCCGTGTGGACCGCGTGGATCGTGCAGTCGAGCCAGGCCGGGGCGCCGTCGAGGCGCGGGGCGCCCGAGACGGGGGCGGCGTCGAAGCCGACGCCCGCGAACTTGTCCGCGCCGCTCACCGCGAAGCCGCGGCAGAGTTCGCCCTGGTCGGCGCCCAGGATGTTCACGCAGAACGAGCCCGCCTCGGCGATCCGCGGCCAGGTCGTCGAGGTGCGCGCGACCATGAAAGCGATCAGCGGCGGGTCGAGCGAGAGCGAGGCGAACGACTGGCAGGCGAAGCCTGCCGGGGTGCCGTCCGGGGTCGTGGCCGTGATCACCGTGACGCCGGAGGCGAAGTGCCCGAGCACGCGCCGGAATTCGGCCGGATCGAGCGGCAGCCGCTCGTCCTCGCGCACGGCGCGTAGGTCGGGGCGGGGAAGCGCCTCGACGGGTTCGGCGTCGGGAAGCGCGCCGGTTGACCTGAGGTATCGGATGGTGGTGGCCGCCATCCCTGCGTGTCCCATCACGTCCGTCATTGAAGCTGACGGGGTGTCAGATTGGAAGGGGTGGACGGGGGTTCATAAAGCCTTTACGGAGCCATTCGGGCCCGGGCGCGCGAGGCGCGCCCGGGCCCGGCGGGACGGTCCGGCTAGCGCCCTTCGTACGACGCCGACCGCCGCTCCACGAAGCTCGCCACGCCTTCGTTCGCGTCGCGGGTCGTCATGTTGATCTCCTGGGCCGTGGCCTCCGCCGCGAAAGCTGTCGCGCGGTCCGAGTCCAGGGAGGCGTTCACCAGTTGCTTCGTCAGGGCCAGGGCGCGGGTCGGGCCCTGCGCGAGGCGTTCGGCCCATTCGCGGGCCGTCTTCTCCAGGTCGGCCGCGGGGACGACCCGGTTGACCAGCCCCAGCCGTTCCGCCTCGGCCGCCGGCACCGAGTCGCCGAAGAACATCAGCTCCTTGGCGCGCTGCGGGCCGATGAGACGGGGCAGGAGATACGCGCCGCCGCCGTCGGGGACCAGGCCGCGACGGGCGAAGACCTCGATGAACTTCGCCGAGTCCGCGGCGAGCACCAGATCGCACGCGAACGCCAGGTGCGCGCCGATGCCCGCGGCCGTCCCGTTCACCGCCGCGATCACCGGCTTCTCGCAGTCCATGACCGAGGCGATGAAACGCTGCGCGCCCTGCCGGATCATCCGGGCCACGTCGCCCGCCACCCGCTCCGCGGAGCCGGAGCCGGAGCCCGTGTCCGGGGAGCCGCGCAGGTCCGCGCCCGCGCAGAAGCCCTTGCCGGTCGCGGTGATCACCACGGCCCGTACGGACGGGTCGGAGGAGGCCGTCGCGAGCAGCGTCATGATCCGCTCGCGCTGGTCCCAGGTGACGGCGTTCATCGCCTCGGGGCGGTTGAGCGTGATCCAGGAGACGCCGTTCTCCAGGCTGTGGAGTACGTCCTGCTGGTCCTCGGGCACAGAGCTGCCTTTCCTCGGCGTACGTGATGTTCTCAGCGGCACACGGCCAGCGCGTCCAGCGCCACCGCGCCCTGCCCGCGCGGCAGCACCATCAGCGGGTTGATGTCCAGTTCGGCGAGTTCGTCGCCGAGTTCCAGTGCCATGCGCTGGACCCGGAGGACCACCTCCACCAGCGCGTCGACGTCAACGGGCGGCCCACCCCGTACGCCCTCCAGCAGAGCCGCACCCCGTAGTTGGGAGAGCATCGCGCGGGCGTGATCCTCCGTGAACGGTGGTACGGCGACCGCGGCGTCCCGCAGGACCTCGACGAGCACGCCGCCGAGCCCGACCGTCACCGTCGGCCCGAAGAGCGAGTCATGGGTGACGCCGACGACCATCTCGACACCCTTCTCGACCATCTGGCAGACGAGGATCCCGTCGAGCTTGATCCCCTCGTAGCGCGCGATGTCCGTCAGCTCGCGGTACGCGTCCCGCACCTGCGAGGCGGACGTCAATCCGACCTTGACCAGACCGAGTTCGGTCTTGTGGGCGAGCTGTGCGCCCGACGCCTTCATGACGACCGGGTAGCCGACGAGGCCCGCCGCCCGCACCGCCGCGGCGGCGCTCGTCACCAGTTGCTCGCGTGGCACCCGGATCCCGTACGCGCGCAGCAGCTGCTTCGCCGAGTGCTCGCTGAGCTGCTGGCCCGGGCGCATCAGCGCCTGCGCCTTGCGGAACGACGGGGACGGGGTGCGCGGCGCCTCGTCGAAGGGCGAGCGGTAGCCGTCGGTGAACTTGTGGTGGTCGAGGTAGGCCCGGACCGCCGTGATGCAGTTCGAGAACGTACGGAACGTCGCCACGCGCGAGGAGCCGAGCAGCGTCGTGCGGTACGCCTCCTCCGTACCGACCGGGGAGCCCCAGACGACGCAGATCAGCTTGTCCGTCTGCTCGGCCGCGTCCACCAGGTCCTGCGCGAGCTTGTCGCTCATGGGCGGGAAGGGGCCGGTGATCGGGCAGATCAGGACGCCGACGGACGGGTCGGCGAGGATCGCGTCGATGATCTTCCGCCCGCGCCAGTCGCCGACCGGATGACCGCCGTTGTCCACGGGATTGGCGACGTTGAGATACGAGGGGATCCACTCGTGCAGCTCGTCCTGCTTGGCCTGCGAGAGGGCCGGGAGGTGGAGGCCCGCCTCGGTCGCGAGGTCGGAGAAGTGGGCGCCCGTGCCGCCGGAGATCGAGTAGACGACCACCCCGTCGGCCTGCGGCTTCCGTGCCCGCGCCAACAGGGCGGACACGTCCTGGAGTTCATCGAGTCCGTCGACCCGTATCACCCCGAACTGCCGCATCGCCGCGTCCACGACATCGTCCGCGCCGGTCAGCTTCCCGGTGTGCGAGGCGGCCATCTTCGCCCCGGCTTCCGTGCGGCCGACCTTCACCGCGACGACCGGCACCCCGCGCTGGGCCGCGCGGTCGGCGGCGAGCAGGAAGGACCGCCCGTCCTTCAGCCCCTCGATGTAGCAGGCGATAGCCCCCACCTCGGGCTGCTCGGCGAAGTACGACAGGAAGTCCGAGGTCTCCAGATCCGCCTCGTTGCCGGTCGGCGCCCAGTGCGAGAGCCGTACGCCGATCTCCTGCATCGCGAACACCGGGCGGCCCTGGTGGCCGGACTGGGTGATCAAGGCGATGGCGGGACCGTCGAGGTCGTCGCGGAACTTCTCGAACGCGTTGAGGTTGGTGTTCGGCCCGAGCAGCCGCAGCCCGGAGCGCTCGACGGCGGCGGTGAGCCGCGTCTGCGCGAGCGCGCCCTCCTCGCCGGTCTCGGCGAATCCGGACGCGAACGCGACAGCGAACCTGACCTTCGACTCGGCCAGTTCCTCGATCACGGGCAGCGGATCGCCGACCAGGAGCACCGCGAGATCCACGGTCTCGGGCAGATCGCGTACGGAGGCGGCGCAGGGTATCCCGAACACGGACTCGCGGGTCGGGTGCACGGGGTGCAGCCGCGCACCGACGCGCTCCGCCCAGGCGATCAGCTGCTTGGTGATCCCGGTGTTGGGCCGGCCCTCGGCGTCGGAGGCGCCGATCACCGCGACGGACTCGGGCCGGAAGAACTTGTCGAGGTCGGGCACGTCCGCGTGCAGCGGCCGCCCGCTGACATCGAGGTCACTGGCCCCGGGAGGGCCCGCGACACTGTGCACCGCCGGGGTGGGGCGCTCGCCGCAGGCCACCACACGGGCCGGGCGGGAGTCGGTGGTGAGGGTGCCGTGAGTCGATCCAAGCATCGCTGACGCCCGCCTCCTGAGTTACGTCCTGACACGACCAATAGAACTGACGCGTAGTCAGATTACTGAACTGACGGCCCGTCAGGAACAGGTCTGCAGAGGAATCTGGACCGGAAGGGCACGGGATCGTGGCGGGTTGTGGGTCCGTTGCCGTCCCGGACCGTGGTCAGACCTCCTCACGCGGCGTGATCCCGGCGGACCTCGGACCTCCTCGTACGGCATGATCCGGGCGGACGCTCAGGGCGCTTCGGGGGACTCCACCCTCGTGCAGGTGGCCACCTGCTCCTCGCCGCCGTCGTTCCCGGCGAACGTCAGGACCATCTTGTCCTTGCTGCCGCTGATCTCGAGCTTCGAGAGTCCCTCCTCCTGCCCGCCGTCGTCGATCAGGCCCCCGGACAGGGCGTAGCTGCCCTTGAGCGTCTTCTCGACCTTGTCGGGCACCTCCTGGACCACGTAAGGCGCGCGCTCCTCCTCCGTCAGCTCCACAGTGAGGCGTCCGCCGTCGAGCGACCAGGTGCCCTCGGTCGTCCACGGCGCGTCCGCTTCCCCGCCGGTGACCATCCAGGACCCGCCCTCGGCGACGTCGATCCGGACCCCAGCGGAGTCCTCGGCCTCGAACTTCCAGCTGCCCTTCAGGAACGCGCCCAGAGTCTGGGACTTGACGCTGGTGGAGCCCTCTCCCGAACAGGCGGCCATGGTCGCGGCCGCGACCCCTGCCAGGACGTAGCGCAGCGCGGCGCGACGCCCCACCAGTTGTACGAAGTCCCTCGAGTCCATGTGTTCCCCCATCTCCGCGCGGCACCACGAGTCCCGTGTGACCGACATCGGTCACACGATCGCCGCACCATCGGCTCCGCACCAGTGGTACGGACCGAGGTGACCGGATCCCTACCCCGCGCCGGCCGGCGTGCTCGGACGTCTCAAGGAGCGCAGGCGTTGCGGTGGGTGAGGTGCGGTACAACGTGGAGCTCAACCGCATCCGGCGCTGGTCAGTCTTCCCCGGCCTGCGCGCCCCAGTCCCACAGCGCCTGGAGCACCGGACCCAGGCGGTGGCCGTGCGAGGTGAGGCGGTAGTGGACGCGGGCGGGCCAGCCCGGGCGTCGGTCGCGTTCGACGACGCCCGCCGTCACCAGGTGTGACAGGCGGTCCGACAGGACCTTGTCCGACAACGCAGGCAGCGCGTCCCGCAGTTCGCTGTACGAGCGCTCACCGCGCAGCATTTCGCGGACCACCAGCGTCGTCCACCGGCCGTGCAGCGCGGCCAGCGTGATCTCCACCGGGCAGTCGGAGGCCGGTGCGGTGACCTGCGCGAGCGGGTCATCGGGCAGACCAGGAGGCCCACTTGGGCCGTTGGCCGGATGGTGGCCGGGCGGACCGGCAGGCGGTCCTGATGGGTGACCAACCGTTCGGTGAGTCACGAGCGCGCCTCCTAGCGTGGGGGACAGCCCATTGTCCCGGCACGGCACGGAAGGACACCTGACGGTCATGCGAGAACTGGCCGAACGCCCCGAGGACGTACCCGCGGTCTTCGCCGCACGCTTCAACACCTTCGACGCCGCCGCGCTGGCCCAGGTCTACGAGGACACCGGCGTGCTCGTCCCGCAGCCGGGCGTCCCGGTCACCGGACCGGACGTGCGCACGGCCAACAGTCGGCTGCAGGGGCTCGGCATCCCCATCGAGGTCCGCCCCCGGCACGTGTACCGCACTGGGGACCTGGCCCTGCTCATCGTCGACTGGTCCCTCGTCGGGACCGGGCCCGACGGCCGGCGCGTGCACGTCGAGGGCACGGCGACGGACGTGGCCCGCCGGGGCCCCGACGGGCGCTGGCGCTACGCCATCGACAACCCCTTCGGGACACGGGAGACCGGCCCCACCGCCGACTGAGGCGGCCGGTAGCCCGTCCGGAGTGACCGTGAGGATGGCGCCCTCGGGGCGCTTGGAGTCGCGGATGTGGATGGCCGAAGGGTGGGCGGCAACCTCTACGCACCTGCCGTGGCGTCGTCGCTGTCCACTGCGGCGTCCATCACTCGTTCGGGTGTGCATTACCCGGTATGACCTCCAGGCTTAACGCTTGCGTTAAGCCTGGAGGCGTGAAGCGCTCGCTGACGAGGACTGGGGCAGTGCCGAACAGGTGGAGGATGCCATCGACATGCTCGCAGCGATCGGGCCTGCACTGGGCCGACCCCTTGTCGACCGGATCAAAGGATCCGATCAGCACCACATGAAAGAGCTGCGTCCGGGCTCATGTGGCAGTGGGGAGATCCGGATCCTCTTCGTCTTCGACCCGTTGCGCAGAGCGGTGCTGCTGGTCGCAGGCGACAAGGCGGGGCGCTGGCAGGGTTGGTACGACGAGAATGTTCCGTTGGCGGAGAAGCGATACCAGGCCCATCTCGCGGAGCTGGATTCCAGGGAGTACGAATGAGCAGCGTGAACTGGGAGGAAGCCAAGCGGCAAGTCCGCGAACGGCGGACGGCGGCGGGGCTTCCTGTCCGATCCGCCGAGGAGAAGCGGGCCGCGATGGACCGGCTGGCGGCCGAGGTGCGTGCGTACCAGCTGGCCGAGCTGCGGCGTGAACAGGCGCTCACCCAGCGAAAGGTGGCCGCAGTCATGGGCGTCTCGCCCCCGCGTGTCTCCTCGATCGAGCACGGTGAGATCGACCGGACCGAGGTGGCGACCCTGCGCTCCTACGTCGAGGCCCTCGGCGGCCGGCTGCGCGTGGTGGCGGACTTCGGGGACACGGAGTACACGGTGGCTTGAGCGTGGGTGCCGTACTGGGGATGCTCGGGGCGCGCTTCGCGTGACGGGTGCCTCAGAAGGCCTGCTCAGGCCCGATCCGCGACGGTCCCGCCACTGTGCGGTGGGACCGTCGCGTACGTCGTGAACGCGGACCACGTGTCCGGGGTGACCGTGAGGATGGCGCCCTCGGGGCGCTTGGAGTCGCGGATGTGGATGGCGGTGGGGTGGGTTGCCACCTCGACGCACTCGCCGCCGTCACTACCGCTGTAGCTCGACTTGAACCAGTGAAGTGCGGTGCTGCTCATTGCTCTCCTAGCAGGCGGTCCAGGAGGCCCAGGGAGTGTTGTGGGGTGAGGGCCTGTGCTCGCAGCATCGCATGCCTGCGCTCCAGGAGGGACACCTCGTCCGGATCGGCGACCCACTGGCTGCCACGCTGCGATTCGGTGTAGGCCAGGTGGTGGTGCTCCGGACTTTCCAGTAGAACGAAGGAGCCGTCGAGGGCGGCATGATGCGGGCTGTCAAACGGCAAGAACTGCAGTGACACGCACGGAAGTTGTGCGTACTCGCGCAAGTGCTCCAGTTGGGCGCGGCGCATCTCGCGGCTGCCGATTGCGAGGCCGAGTGCCGGCTCCCAGATGACGAAGCTGACCGTCGGCGGGATCTGCCTGTGCAGTACGCCTTGCCGGTCGACACGCGCCGCCGCCTTCGTCTCGATCTCGTCCACGTCGTACGCGGGCACGCGCTCGCGGAACACCGCCCGCGCGTACTCGGCGGTCTGCAGCAGGCCGGGCAGCACCTGATTCGCGTACAACGACAGGGCGATCGCCTCACGCTCGTGCTCGATGTACGACTCGGCCCAGAGCGGGAACTGGTCGATCTCCGGCATGTTCGCCACCGCCACGGACAGCGCGCCCTTGCTGTCCATGATCCCGTCCATGGCCTCCGCCATGTCGGGCAGCAGAGGGCGACGGCCCTGTTCGATGGCCGCGATGGTCGCCTCGGCCACGAGGAGCCGGTCCGCAAGCTCGTGCTGGGTGAGGTCTATCGCGCGGCGGAAGAGGGCGACGAGGCGGCCGACCATTTTCATCGTCGACGCGTTCTTCTGCACGGGCTTCCCGGGACGCATGATGGCCAATTCCCCACCCCCAGCGTGAGCTGACCCCCTGCCGACCCCGACAGATAATCTGTCGGGGTGGCCGGACTGTTCCACGGTAGTCACGCTCCGCGACCTTCGTCCCATGAACGACGAACTCCAACTCCCGTACGTACGCGAGAAGTTCCTCCGCCGCGAGCGCCAGTCCGTCCCCGCCGCCAGGCGCTTCGCCCGCGAAGCCCTCGCCGACTGGGGCTGGCCCGCCCCCGACGACCCCTTGCTCTGCGTGAGCGAGCTCGCCACCAACGCGCTGCTGCACGGGGTGCCCCCAGGGCGCGGACTCCTCCTGCAACTACGGTGCGACGGCCCCGTATTAAGGATCGAGGTACACGACAGCGGCGCCGGGATCCCGAGGATTCCCGACGCCGCTGACGAGGGCGGTCGCGGGCTGCGCATCGTGGAGGCGCTGGCCGCGAAGTGGGGTGTGGGAGAGCGGGATCCCGGCAAGACGGTGTGGTGCGAGTTCCACCGGAAGTCGAATCCGTCTCCGGGCATCGCTCAGAGCACCGCCGCAACCTCCTTCGCCACCCGCTCGCCCGACCGGACCGCACCGTCCATGTAACCCATCCAGTACGTGGACGTCTCCGTCCCCGCCCAATGGATACCGCCGACGGGGCGGCGCAGTTCGGGGCCGTAGGACGTCAGGACGCCCGGCGGGGCGTAGGCGACCGGGCCGCCGCGCGTGAAGCGTTCGTTGTCCCAGCGCTGGAGCAGGAAGCCCGTCGGGGACTTGGCCTTGTCGCCGAAGTACGTCGCGTAGTCCTTGAGGACCGCTGCCTTCACCTCGGCCTCGCTCGCCCCGTTCATCGCCCGCATCTGGTCGGACTCGATGAAGCCCATGAGCGCGCCGTACGAGCCGTCCTCGGGCGAGTTGTCGAAGGTCGAGCGGACCGTGCCCGTGTCGCTGAGCGCCTGGCCGTTGAGACCTGCGGCGCGCCAGAACGGGGTCTCGTAGATCGCGATGGCCTTGCCGACCGAGCCCATCGGGAGGCGCTGCGAGAGCTGGTCGCGGACGGCAGGGAGCACCGGGTCGAAGTCGATCCGGGCCGCCAGCGGGGGCGCGAGGGCCACGATCACCTTGCGGGCGCGGGCCGTCACCCCGTCCGCGGTGACGGTGTACGTGCCGCCGCTCTCGCTCACGCGACGCACCGGCGCGTCGAGGACGACGCTGTCGCCGAGCGTCTCCGCCAGCTTCAGCGGCACGAGCTGCGAGCCGCCCTTGAAGCGGATCGCCTGCGCGCCGTTCGCGGTCTCCGTGAGGCGCTCGAAGGTGCCGGGGTTCGACTCGTTGCCCGCGGCCGCGATGTAGAACAGCACGAAGAGGAGCGACAGTTCACGCGGTTCGGCGCTGAAGACCGAGGTGCAGGCCACGTCGAAGAGGAACTTCGCGGACGGCACGATCGCGTTGTGCTTCAGCCAGGTCTCGAACGTCTGCTGGTCCCACTCGGCCGCCTTCGGCGCCGTCCACGGGGCGCCCACCGGAACCTTCTTGGCCATGTCGTTGAGCAGTGCCTGCACGGCCGCGGCGTTCGCGAGCCCCGCCACATCGATCGGCGGGACCGCGCCGAGCAGCCCGTCGGTGGCGTACGGGGTGTTCCTGCCGTCCTTGCGGAGGAGGTTCTTGCCCGCGTTGTACGTGGGGAAGGTGCCGACGCCGAGCTCGTCGGCGAGGGCCTTCATCCGGTCCTGCGTCGGGCCGATGAACTCGCCGCCGCCCTCGGTGACGCCGCCCCCGGGGACCTTCAGATTGAGGACGCGGCCGCCGACCCGGTCCCGCGCCTCCAGGACGAGCACGCTCTTTCCGGCCTTCTTCAGGTCCCGGGCCGCGGTGAGCCCGGCGAGCCCGCCGCCGATGACGACGACATCGGCCTCCCGGACATCCGCGGCCCGCGCCGCGGGGGCGGTGGTGAGCCCCACGCCCGCGGCCACTCCTGCGGCTGCTCCGGCGCCAAGTATGCCGCGCCGGCTGATCCGTCTTTCACGTGCCACGTGCGTCCTCCATCAGGTCATGTGGGATGAACTCACTTGCAGTGGTGCGGGTTCGAGGCCGGTGCGGGGGCCGTGTGCTGTGGGGTGCGTCCGTGCGTCTGTCCGTGCGTCCGTGCGTCCGTGCGTCCGTGTGCTCAGCGGGACAGGGCGCGCGCGATGCGTTCCGCGTCCCGCGCGATTTCGCGGAGCATTCCGGAGATCGGGTTGACGTAGCCGTTCACGTAGAGGCCCGGCGCCGAGGGCGATGTCTTGGCGCCCTCAATGGTGGGGCGGCCGTCGGCGTCGAGAATTCCGAGGTGACCGACGAGGCTGTCGAGCCCTCGCGAGTACCCGGTCGCCGCGATCACCACGTCGGGTGCGATCGAGGTGCCGTCCGCGAGGAGCACCTTGCCGTCCTCGAAGGACTCCACCGCGGCGACCGGCTCGACGGATCCCGTGCGGACCGCGTCGATCAGCCCCACGTCCTGGACCGGGATCGCACCCTCGCGGACCCGGGAGTAGAGGCCCGTGTCCGGGCGCGGGAGGCCGTGGGCGGAGAGGTCCGGGGTGGAGAGCTTGGCCATCGGGCGGGCCAGGCGGTCGACGAAGGCGACCGGGAGGCGGCGGATCAGGATGCCGGTGCGCTGGGCGGGCCAGCCCGCGGTCGAGCGGCGGACGATGTGCGGGGCGGTACGGACCGCGAGACGGACGCGGGAGGCGCCGTCCTCGACAAGGTCCACGGCGATCTCGGCACCCGTGTTGCCGACGCCGACGACCAGGACGTCCCGCCCGGCGTACGGCTTCGCGTTGCGGTAGTCGCTCGCGTGCAGCAGCTCGCCCTCGTACGAGGCCAGGCCGGGCCAGTCGGGCAGGCGCGGGGTGTGGTTGTAGCCGGTGGCGATGACAACCGCGGAGCCGGTCAGCTCGCGGCCGCCGCTGCCGTGCAGAAGCCAGCCCCGGCCGTCGGGGGCCGGGTCGATCCGGGAGATCTCTACGCCGGTGATGATCTCCAGCTCGTGGAACTCCGCGTACTTCTCGAGGTATTTGACGACGTTGTCCCGCGAGACCCAGCGGCCGAAGCGGCGCGGCATGGGCAGTCCGGGCAGACCGGACAGCTTGCGCGTGGTGTGCAGATGGAGGCGGTCGTAGTGCCGCCGCCAGGACGCGCCGATCTGCTCCGACTTCTCCAGGACCACGGCCCGTACGCCCTTGGCGCGCAGCGCGGCCGCCGTGGCGAGGCCGCCCGGGCCGCCGCCCACGACGTAGACAGGGCGGTCCTCCGTGCGGTCTATGCCGGAGGGCTGGGTCTGCGAGGCGTCGGTCATGAGCGCGAGCGTAATGACAGCTCCGCTTGATGGGGTGCGGTCAAACAGCAAACCGGTTGCGAATTGATCACAGGCCGCTCCGAGCGCCCTGCCGGCCGTGCGAGATCCGCCTCAGCCTCTTGCGCACACCCACCCCCATCCGCTGAACTGACGTACCGTCAGAAACGGCTTCGCGTGAGGGGAAGTGCCGATGGATACGGTCTGGCTCAGCGGGGCCGAGTGGGTCGCCGTGCTGCGGATCGGGCTCGGTCTGTGGTGGCTGGAGAGCTGGCGGCACAAGGACAGGAAGGGCTGGTTCGAGCGTGGGACCGGCATAGCCTGGGCCGCCGACGTGGCCGGCAAGCACAAGTGGGGCTTCGTGAAGAGCGGGTTCACGAAGGTCGTCGAGCCGCGGCCGAAGGTGATGGCGTACATCGTCGTCTATGCCGAACTGGCGCTCGGCCTCGGCCTGATCCTCGGCTTCCTCACCCCGATCGCGCTCGTGGGCGGACTGCTGCTCAATCTCCTCTACCTCGTGCTGATGATCCACGACTGGGCCGAGCAGGGGCAGAACGCGATGATGGGCCTCATCTCCTTCGTGGCCCTCTTCGGGATGTCCTGGCAGACCTGGTCCCTCGACAGCGCGATAGGACTCTTCTGATGACCTCGGCCACCGGCGCTTCGTCCGTACGCTTCGATCTTCCCGAGCCCGACGCCTTCACCGAGCCGTACTGGTCGGCGGCGGCCGAGGGGCGGCTCCTGCTGCGGCACTGCCGCGCCTGCGGCCGTACGCACCACTACCCGCGCGAGTTCTGCCCGCACTGCTGGAGCGAGAACGTGGAGTGGGCGCCGGCGAGCGGCCGCGCCACGCTCTACACGTGGTCCGTGATCCACCGCAACGACCTGCCGCCCTTCGGCACCCGCACCCCGTACACGGCGGCCGTGGTCGACCTCGCCGAGGGGCCGCGGATGATGACCGAGGTCGTGGAGTGCGCCCAGGACGCGCTGACGGTCGGGATGGAGCTGGAGGTCACCTTCCGGGAGGCGGAAGGGTTCCGGGTGGCGGTGTTCCGGCCGGTCGTGGCCCAGCACTGAGCCTTACGGCCACAGGAGTTCGGTGTGCCACTGCGCGCCCGTCCGGCGGTAGCGCAGGCGTACGTGGCGGCGGCGGGCGTCGCCCTGGAAGAACTCCGCCTCGACGGGGTCGATGACGTACAGCGTCCAGCTCGCGACCGGTGCGCCGGGCTCGTCCTGAGCCCGGCGCCATGCCTGCTCTGAAGCCTCGGCCAACTCCTCGCGCGAGCCGAGGTGTTCGCTCTGCCGGCCGACCAGTGCCGCCGCGAGCGCGCCCGTCGAGCGGGCGTGCAGATCGGCCTGGCCCGCGGCGGACGGCGCCGCGGTGACCGTGCCGCGCAGCCGGATCTGCCGCGCCTGGGCGGGCCAGTAGAAGTGCAGGGCCGCCTCGGGGCGCTCCGCGAGCTGGCGGCCCTTGCTGCTGGTGGCGTGCGAGGCGAAGTGCCAGCCGGACGCGTCCGCGCCGTGCAGCATCAGGGTGCGGACGTCCGGGCGGCCGGCCGCGTCCGCCGTCGCGAGCTGCATCGTGTGCGGCTCGGTCTGCCCCGCGGCCACCGCCTCGGCGAACCAGGTGCGGAACAGGTCGAGCGGTGCGGCGGGCGCGGTGGCCGGGTCGAACGGCGGCAGCGAGGGCAGATCCCAGACGCGCTGCGCGTGCAGGAGGTCCAGGAACTCCTCGGCGGTCGGAGCCGGTGCGGTGGTGGGCGGCTGGGGTGCGGAGTCCTCGTACGACGTCATACGGGGATTCTCGTACGGCATACGGGGCTTCCCGTGCGCGGACCCGGGTGAACGCCGTACGGAGGCGCTCAGCGCCCGAGGACCACCGTCCCCGACGAACAGAACCAGCCGCCCGTACCGGAGGCGACCGCCAGCTCCGGCAGGCGGCCGCCCGCCTTGTGCACCTGGCCGTCGCCGGCTTCGCCGCGCAGCTGCCGTACCGCCTCGACCAGGAGGAACAGGCCGCGCATACCCGGGTGCTGGGCGCTGAGCCCGCCGCCGTCCGTGTTGACCGGGAGGTCTCCGGTGAGGGTGAGCCGTCCCTTCTCGACGAACGCGCCGCCCTCGCCCTTCGCGCAGAAGCCGAGGTCCTCCAGCGTCACGAGCGTCATGTACGTGAAGGCGTCGTAGATCTCGGCGATGTCGATGTCGGCCGGCGTGACGCCCGCCCGCTCGAAGGCCAGCTTTCCGCTGACGGCGGCGGGGGAGACGGTGAAGTCGTCCCACTCGGACATGGTGGTGTGCGAGATGTGCTCGCCCGCGCCGAGCACCCAGACCGGGTCCTTCGCGCAGTCCGCCACGTACTCCTCGGCGACGAGCAGCACGGCCGCGCCGCCGTCGGAGCGGATGCAGCAGTGCAGCTTGGTGAACGGGTCCGCGATCATCGGGCCGCCGAGCACGTCGTCGACGGTGATGGGGTCGCGGAACATCGCGTCCGGGTTGGACGCGGCGTTCGCCCGCGCCTGTACGGCGACCTCGGCGAGCTGCTCCAGGGTCGTGCCGTACTCGTGCATATGGCGGCGCGCGGCCATCGCGTACTTCGAGATGAGCGTGTGCCCGTACGGGACCTCGAACTGGAGCGGTCCGCGGGCGCCGAAGCTCAGGTTCGAGGTGCGGCGGCGGGCCTTGATGTCGGCGCGGGCCGTCGAGCCGTAGACGAGCAGCACGGCGTTGGCGTGGCCCGCGGCGATGGCGTCGGCGGCGTGGGCGGCCATGACCTCCCAGGTGGAGCCGCCCACGGAGGTGGAGTCGACCCAGGTGGGCTTGAGCCCGAGGTATTCGGCGACCTCGACGGGAGCGAGGATCCCGAGCCCGGCGGAGGCGAACCCGTCGATGACGCTCCTGTCGAGCCCGGAGTCGTTGAGCGCCCGGCGCGCGGCTTGCGCGTGCAGGGCGTAGGGGGTGGCGTCGTCGACCTTTCCGCAGTCGGACAGGGCGACTCCGGCCACGGCTACTTTGCGCCGAGGGGCGCTGGGTATGACGGTGGACATAAATCTGACGGTACATCAGATTCGGGGTCGGGGGCAGTGGTCCGGGCCTCGTCGGGGCAGTGCATCGGGTCACCGGGGTGCGCATCTCGCGACAGCCGCGCCGCTCGGGGTGATACTCGCAGCATGGTCCAGAGTGATGCCCCCGACGCGGACGCCTATCTCGCCGAGGTCGAGGACGAGGCCCGGCGCGAGGCCCTGACCCGGATCCGGGAGCTGTGCCGTGCCGAGCTCAAGGGGTTCGACGAGGTCATGGCGTACGGGATGCCCGGGTATGTACGGAAGGCGAACGGCTCGCAGGAGATCGCTTTCGCGAATCAGAAGCAGTACATCGCCTTCTATCTGATGCGCACCGACGTGCGTGAGGCCTTCGAGGAACGGCTGGCCGGGCAGAACATGGGCAAGGGGTGCCTGCGGTTCCGCAGCGCTAAGAACGTGGACTTCGAGCTGGTCAGGGACCTGCTGAGGGCGACGGCGAAGAGCCAGGGGCAGGTCTGCTGAACCCGCGCGGCCCACCCGCCCCCGCCCCGTCCGGACAATGCGTCCCCCACCCCTGTGCATCTCGTCGCGCAAGTCCTAACATGACGCGCCGTCAGATCCGGGCCCGCAAGGGGGTCCCCGGGGGAGGAGCCCGCCCATGGATGCCGCGTTCACCGCAGAGCAGGACGAGATCCGCCGTACGCTGCGCGAGCTCATGGCCAAGCGCACCGGCCCCGACGAGGTGAAGGCCGCGGTGCGCACCCCCGCCGGCCACGACGCCGACCTGTGGCGCACCCTCGCGGCCCAGCTGGGCCTGCCGGGTCTCGCGCTCGGCGAGGAGGACGGCGGGGTCGGCTGCACCGCCACCGAACTGGCCCTCGCCTGCGAGGAGACCGGCCGTGTCCTGCTGCCGTCACCGCTGCTCGCCACGGCCGCGCTCGCCGTACCCCTGATCGCCCGGCTGGGCACCGAGGAGCAGCGCCGCGAGCTGCTGCCGAAGATCGCCGGGGGCGACCTGACCGCGGCCCTCGCCGTCCCGGGTGTCGCCCTCGCCACGGCCCTCGGCCTCGCGGGCGACAGCCAGGGCGACTGGGCGGGCGGCGGCCGCGCGGGCGGGGTGCAGGCCCGCTGCGACGAGGAGGGCTGGCGGCTGTACGGCCAGGCCGAGCAGGTGCTCGACGGGCACAGCGCCGATGTGCTCCTGGTCGCCGCGCACACCGGAGGCTTCGCCCGGTCGCGCACGCTCCTCTTCCTCGTACGGGCCGAGAGCGCCGGAGTCGTCCGCGTACGCCAGACGACCCTGGACGAGACCCGGCCGCAAGCCCGGATCGAACTGCGCGACGCGGCGGCCGAGTTGCTCGGCCCGGACGACGCGGCCGTCGTCGCCCAGGCGCTGGCGGCGACGGGCAACGCGGCCGCCGCGGTCCTCGCCGCCGAGGCCGTCGGGGCGGCGGACCGCGCCCTGGAGCGCACCGTCGAATACGCCAAGCAGCGCGAGCAGTTCGGCCGTGCGATCGGCTCGTTCCAGTCCGTGAAGCACCGCCTCGCCGACGTGTACGTGGCCGTGCAGGCCGCCCGCAGCGCCGCGTACTACGCCGCGTGGGCCGCGGGCAAGGAGGACGGCGAGCGCGTGGGCGGCCTCGCCCTCGCTCAGGCGCTCGACGCCCTGCGCACCGCCTCGGGTGAAGCGATCCAGCTGCACGGCGGGATCGGTTTCACCTGGGAGCACGAGGCGCACCTCTACTTCAAGCGGGCCGCCGGCGACGAACTGCTCTTCGGCCCCGTGCACCGGCTGCGTGCCCACGCCGCCGACCACGCGGGCCTCTTCGTCGCCGAGGACGTCGCGGTCTGATGCCGTACCGAACCGAGGAGGACGCGGTCTGATGCCGCCCGGAATCAAGCTCATGCAGAAGGTGTCGTCGAGCAGGCTGTTCATGAAGGTCGGCCCGCACTTCGTGCCCGCGATGGACCGCGCCGTGCACAGGCTCACCCGCGGCAAGGTGATGCTCAGCGCCCAGATGCTGCCGGGCGCGATCCTGACCGTGAAGGGCGCCAAGAGCGGCATCGAACGGCGTACGCCACTCGCGTGCATGCCCGAGGAGGACAGTGGCACCTGGGTGCTCATCGGCTCCAACTTCGGGCGCCCCGGTCACCCCGTGTGGACGGTGAACCTGCTGGCGAACCCGGATGCGCAGATCAGCTGGAAGGGCACGGACATCGCCGTCACGGCCCGGCTCCTCGAGGGTGAGGAGCGGGCGGCGACCTGGGAGACATGCCTCAAGTTCTGGCCGCCGTACGCCACTTACCAGCAGCGGGTCGACCGGGAGATACGGCTGTTCCGGCTGGAGCGGCGCACCCCGTAGCCAGGGATTCGTGCAGCCGGGGGAACGGAACGGGCGGCGGTCACCCTCACGCAGAGGGTGGCCGCCGCCCGTATGACAGGAGCAGGTGGCGTCAGGCCGCCGGGTTCACTTCGCGGGCTTCTTGCCCGTGATGCCCAGGTGGACCAACAGGGCCAGGTTCGGCTTCAGTTCGGTCTGCTTGACGCCCCAGGTGGAGAAACCCTTCTGGTGCGAGGCGACCGCCGCGAGCATCGCGACTAGGGAGCCGGCCATCGCCGCCGCGTTGACGTCCTTGTCGACCTTGCCCTTGTCCTGGAGGTCCTTGACCGTGTCCGTGAGGGAGTTGGTCACGGAGTTCAGGATCTTCATACGGATCTTGTAGAAGCGCTTGTCCCCCTCGGCCGAGCCGAGGTCCACCACGCGCAGGATCGCGTCGTTGCGCCGCCAGAACTCCAGGAAGCTGTCGACGAGTTCCTGTGCGGTCTGCCAGCCGGCCTTGCCCACCCAGGAGCGCTCGGCGAGCACGTCGGTCAACCCGGCGCCCTCCGCGGCCATTTGCTCCGCGATCTCCAGGACGGCGCCTTCGACATCGGGGAAGTACTGGTAGAAGGTCGCGGGAGAAGTGCCCGCTTTCCGCGCCACATCGATGACTTTGACGTCACGGTAGGGCGACGAACTGAGCATCTCGCTGAGGCAGTCGAGCAGCTTCTGGCGCGTCGCCTGCCCGCGCCGTCCGGCCACACGGCCGTCGACGGTACGCACTTGTCCTGTCATGCCGTCAGCTTACCGAGGGGTGATCGGGGCGCGATTCGGCCGACTGCAAATGGGGACGGAGGAGATACAGGGGAGTTAGGGGGACTCGGGAGGGTTCGTGAGGGTGATGCTCCGGTACGAGGCGAGCGGAGCCCCATGGAATTGACCAAATGTTCGAATCGTTTTCCTGCGGTACGCCGGATACGCCACTAACTTGGCTGTGACGGGCCCCACAGCAGCCCCAGGAAGGTGTGCGCCATGGCCGCGTATCCGAGAGGTGTGCCGTGCTGGGCCGATGCCCTGCTGCCCGACGTCGAGGCGGGCAAGCGGTTCTACGGGGAGCTGTTCGGCTGGACCTTCGACGAGGGGGCCGGGCCCGCGCACGGCCACTATGTGCAGGCGTACAAGGAGGGGAAGGCCGTCGCCGCGCTCGCGCCCAAGCAGGACGGGCGGATGCCGACGGTGTGGAACGTGTACCTCGCGACCCCCGACGCCCCGGCCACCGCCCGCGCGGTCAAGGAGGCGGGCGGCGGGCTCGTCATGGAACCGATGCCGATCGGCCGCTTCGGCACGATGGCGCTCGCGACCGACCCCGAGGGCGCGGTCTTCGGGCTCTGGCAGGGCGGCACCCATGAGGGTTTCGAGCTGTCCGGTGCGCCGGGGGCGTTCTGCTGGACCGAGGTGTACGTACGGGACGCGGGCCGCGCCGACACCTTCTACGAGGAGGTCTTCGGCTTCGAGGGCTTCGACCTCGGCGGGGTGATCAAGGGCTTCCGTACCTGGTCGCCAGCCGGCACCGCACCGGGCCCCGACACCTCCGTCGGCGGCCGCCAGCTCATGGGCGAGGGGTACCCGGCGATGCTGCCCGCGCACTTCCTCGTCTACTTCGCGGTCGGCGACTGCGACGAGGCGGCCCGGACCGCCGCACGCCTCGGCGGCCGCGTCCAGAGCCCACCCGTCGACATTCCGTACGGACGTATCGCAACGCTCGTGGACAATCAGGGCGCCTCCTTCGCGGTCCTGCAGGATCTCGCGGAATGAGCCGGATCGTTTTGGCGTGACTGATCCTGTTATGAGGTGAGACATCCCGATCGGGCCCCGGGTTCGCCACCACCGCCCTCGCCAGGAAGAATCAGGGTGCGTGCCGCCAGGGCGGCTCGGTGGTGAGACGCTGACGAGGAGCACCCGCGTGCTCGTAGCGGGTGTCCCGCGTCTCGTACGGGGAGGTGGCAGGCAAGTGGTGGAGCAGCTGACGCAGCACGATCCGCGCAGGATCGGGCCGTTCGAGGTGCTCGGCCGGCTCGGTGCCGGCGGCATGGGTCTCGTCTTTCTCGCGCGCTCGGCCGCGGGCCGGCGGGTGGCGATCAAGACCGTCAGGACCGAGCTCGCCGAGGACCAGCTCTTCCGTGTCCGCTTCACCCGTGAAGTGGAGGCGGCGCGTGCCGTCTCCGGCTTCTACACCGCGGCCGTCGTCGACGCCGACCCGCGTGCCGCCGTGCCGTGGCTGGCCACCGCGTACATTCCCGCGCCCTCCCTCGAAGAGATAGTGAACGAGTGCGGGCCGCTGCCGGCCCAGGCAGTACGGTGGCTGGCCGCCGGGGTCGCCGAGGCGCTGCAGTCCATCCACGGCGCGGGCCTCGTGCACCGCGACCTCAAGCCGTCCAATGTGCTCGTCGTCGAGGACGGTCCCCGCGTCATCGACTTCGGTATCGCGTCCGGTGTCTCCAACACGCGTCTGACCATGACGAACGTGGCCGTGGGCACGCCCGCGTACATGTCGCCCGAGCAGGCCAAGGACTCGCGCTCGGTGACGGGCGCGAGCGATGTGTTCTCGCTCGGCTCCATGCTGGTCTTCGCGGCGACCGGGCACGCGCCCTTCCACGGTGCGAACCCCGTCGAGACCGTCTTCATGCTGCTGCGCGAGGGCCCGGACCTCGAAGGCCTTCCCGACGAGCTGCGCTCGCTGATCCTCGACTGCATGCACATGGAAGCGGCGATGCGGCCCAGCCCCGCCGACCTCCAGGCCCAGCTCGCCCCGCACCTGTTCGCGGCCGGTTCCGACGACTCCGGTACGGCCTCGGCGTGGCTGCCCGAGCGGGCCACCGCGCTGATCGAGTCCCGCCGCGGCGGGCGGCCGCCCGTGCGCACCCAGACATCGGGACGCAGCGGCGGCCGTGGCGTACCGCCGCAGCCCTCGCAGCCGCCGCGCCCGCCGCAGCCGGTCGGCGGCCCCGGCGCCGCGGGTCCCGGCCCCGGCCCCGGCGGTGAGGACTGGGACGAGGCCTGGCGGCGTTCGCCCGACCCCGAGCCCGTACGGCTGCCCGGCGCGCCCGTGCCCATCGGTCCAGGACCGCGCGTGGCCGACGCGCGGCGCGAGGCCGACAAGCGGGTGGGCGCGCCCGAGGCGGCGCTCGCCGCGTCCTGGTCGCGCTCGGCCGCCGCGCCCGCCGCCGCGGTCAACGGCGCCGAACCCGCGCCCGTCGCGGCAGCGGGCACCGGACCGGCCGCCTGGCGGCCCTGGCGGTTCCGGATGTCCAACGACGTCTGGGGCACGCCGCACGTCGTCGGCGACCGCGTGTACGTGACGTCGTTCGAGGTGCACGCCCTGGACGTGGCCACCGGGCGGCGCCAGTTCAAGACCCGCGACGTGGCCTGGTCCATGGCGATCACCGACGGCCGGATCCACGCCTCCGACGGGCCCACGCTCTTCGCCCTCGACGCCGCCGACGGCACCGACCTGTGGCGCTTCTCCACCGACTCCTGGGTGTACGCGCTCAAGGCCGACCGCGGCACGGTCGTCGCGGGCCTGCGCGGCGGCACCGTCCACGGCTACGAGGCGGCGAACGGCGAGCGGCTCTGGGAGATCACCGGCGCGCAGACCGACTTCGAGACCCCCGAGGCCGGGCCCGTCATCCATGAGGGCACGGTGTTCGTCTGGCAGGACGCGCGGCTGCGGGCCCTGGAGGCGCGCACGGGCATCGAGCGCTGGTCGTACCCGATCGGCGACGCCTCGTCCTGCGGCGGGGTGCCCGTCCGGCTGACGCCCGCGTCGGACGGTGCGGTGTACGTGGCGGCCGGCACCCGCGTGCTCGCCATCGACATCGCGTCCGGGCAGGTCCGCTGGCACTTCGAGGCCCCGGCGGTCTTCCTGTCGCCGCCCGCGTACGCGCCGGGCGCGGCGGTCACCGGCGGCGGGGTGTACCTCGCGGACTACCTCGGCACCGTGTACGCGCTCGACGCGAAGGACGGGCGCGACCGCTGGCGCATCGCCACCGAGTCCCGCTCCTCGATCGACCCGCTGCTCGTGGCCGCCGGCCATGTCCACGTGGGCGCGGGCAACGGGCTCTACACCCTGGACGCCGTCACCGGCACCCCGAAGTGGCGCTTCCAGGCGGGCGGCGAGGTCATCGGCTCGCCCGTCGCGGCGGAGGGCCGGCTGCACTTCGGCTCGGCCGACCACTGTCTGTACACGCTGGACGCGGCGGGCGGCCAGCTCCGCTGGAAGCTCGCGACCGGCGGCGAGATCACCGGGGCGCCGGTCGCGCAGGCCGGCGTCGTGTACGCGTGCAGCAAGGACCGGTGCGTGTACGCGCTGGACGCGGTGAAGGGGACGGGGACGGCGCGCTGAGGTTGTTGACGGGTGCGGGGGCAATGGGGCTGCATCTGGGCCGAATGGCGGAGGGAACCGGGGCGGCGTAGCGTCGTGGGCGAGAGCCTCGGGGGTACGTCAGGAGGTCACCGGTGCGCGTCCGCAACGTCCTCGGTTCACTCCTCGCTCTCGCCGGAGCGGCGGCCGTCGTCTGGAGCCCCTTCCGTGCCTGGTACGACGGCCGTCTCGGCCGTGACTACCGCCTCGGTGAGCTGTTCTCCGCCGACGGCGTCACCGACGCCGAGGCAGGGCTCTTCGCCTCGCTCTTCCTGCCGTTCCTCTTCGTCGCCCTGGTGACGCTCGTCGGCGTGGTGCTGCGCTCGCGGCTGCTGCTCGCGTTCGCCGGCATCGTCGCGATGGGCTTCTCCGTGCTGTGGATGGTCCGGGTCGGACAGGCCGAGGGTTCGCTCTCCGTGGACTCGGAGGGCAACGGACTCGACGTCGGCGCGGGCAGCGCGTTCGTGGGCGGGCGGCGCGATGATCCTGCTCGCGGCCCTGGTCCTGTCGGGCCGCGCCAAGCGCCCGGCCCCCGCCCCCGCGGCAGCCCCGCCCGGCCCCACGGTGCCGACGCTGGACGGGCCCGACCCGGATCCGTCCAGCAGCCCGTACCCGCCCGCCCCGGGTCCGCCCGCGGCTGACGTCCCGCCGGAGAACCCGCCACCCGCGTGGCACCGCCCCCCGCCGTCCTCCGGGAGCTGACCCTTCCGCGGGCGGGCGAACTGCGGTTGTCCACAGGCGGATTCGGAGCCGGTTCGCTGCTGCTAAGGTTCCGCAGGTTTCCGTTCACACATCGGGGGAGGGGCCGCCATGCGGCTTGGCCGGGTCAGGTTCGCAGTCGTGTTGGTCGCGGTGGTGCTCGCGCTCACCGGTTTCCAGACGTCGTCCACGTCCGGCGGCAAGAGCGGCAGCGGCAAGAGCCGGTCGGGGAGCAGTTCGGGCGGCGGGGGCGGCGGCTGCTCCAGCGGCAAGTCGCGCAGCTCGTCCACGAGCGGCGGGTACCGGGACACGGACCACGACGATGACGACTACGGCGACGACTCCGGGTACGGGTCGTCGGGCGGCGCCGAGGAGCCGACGGAGGAGCCGACCGCCGAGCCCACGGCGGCCACCGACGGCACGACCGCCGTCGTCGTGAAGTGCCTCGGCGACGACGAGAAGAGCGGCAGGAAGAAGCGCGGGAGCACCACCAAGCGCCGCAAGGCCGGCTACGACAAGGCCAGCGAGGTCAAGGTGCACGCGGTGACCGGCGGCAAGTACCGCGTGGGCGTCATGTTCACCGATGTCATGGGCGTCCGGCAGGACGGCAACGAGGTGACGCTCACCCTGAAGGCGGACGAGACCCGTACCGTCCGCGTCCCGATGACCAGGCCCGCACAGGCCCCGAAGGTGCAGGGCTGCGAGGTCGACGAGGTCACGCTGCTCGACTGAGCGGCGGACACCGCGCGCTGTTACTGTCGATCAGTGCCCGCAAGGGCCCATCAGCACCAGACCCGGGGGGGTTGATCATGAAGATCCGTCACATCCGTGCCGTCGCCGTAGCGGCTGTCGCGCTGGTCGCGCTCACCGGAGCGCGAGGCTCCGGCGGGGGCGGCTGCGACAACAACAGCTCGTCGGACGGGTCGGGTTCGAGCTCGGGTTCGAGTTCGTCCGGCGGCTCGGACAGCGACTCCGGCACGGATTCCGGCGGTGACGTCGGCAAGTCGGACGACGACGGCGGCACCACCGCGGGCACCGGCACCACCGGCACGGGCGACAGCGGCGGCTCCGGCGGCCCGGGCGGCGGCGGCAGCGCGGCCGCCAAGGACCTCCGCCTGGAGTCCTGCACCTGGAACGGCTCGGAGCTCGCGGCCCGCGTCCGCGCCACCAACAGCAGCAACAACACCACGTACACGTACAAGTACAAGCTGACCTTCACCGGCCACGACGGGACCGTGCTCGACACCTCCAACCCGGCCATCCCGTATGTGCTGCCGGGCCAGGACGAGGCGCAGGACACGGCGACCCCGTACGACGTCCCGAAGGGCGCCCGCCTCGGCAAGGTCACCTGCAAGCTCACCGAGGTCGAGCGCACCGCCGTATAGAGGGCGACATCCAGAGGGCGACAACGCAGGTCAGGTCACCGCAGCCGGAACCCCTGCTGCCGCCCGCCGAACAGCCCGGCCTGCTCCTCGGGCGGCAGGTTCCCCAGACCGATCAGCTGGGGTGCCTGCGCCACGGCCTGCGCCCGTGCGCCGGACGACGCCGCCCACACCGCCCGTACCGTGCCCTCCACGGCCGCGGGCGGGTACGAGGCGATCACCTCGGCGGACCGCAGCGCGGCCGTCAACGCCTCGCCGGGCGCGGCGAGTTCGGAGACGAGCCCGACCTCGTACGCCCGTCGCGCCGAGACCCGTTCGGCCGTCCCCATCAGGGACATCCGCGCGACCTCGCCGAACGGCATGCGCTGCGCCATGTACATGGCCTCGTACGCGCTGACCATCCCGTACGTCGTATGCGGGTCGAAGAACGAGGCGCGCTCGTCCGCGACGACGAACTCGCTCTCGCCGAGCAGATAGAACGCACCGCCGCACGCCATCCCGTTGACCGCCGCGATCACCGGCTTGAACAGGTCGCAGGTTTTCGGGCCGATCGCGAGCAGCGGATCGTCGATCGAGTACGGGGAGTGCGGCTGCGGCACCTCGGCGCCCCGGTCGATCCCCGTGCAGAAGGCTTTGTCGCCCGCGCCCGTCACCACGATCGCGCGTACGGAGGCGTCGAAGCGGAACTGCCGCCAGGCGGCGGTCAGTTCGGCCGCGGTCTCCAGGTCGATCGCGTTGTGCTTCTCGGGCCGGTCCAGCGTCACGACCGCGACGCCGGTCTCCTTGTCGCACTCCACACGCAGGGCCATCAGCGCTCCAGAACCCACTGCGGCAGCGTGAACTCGCCCGCCTGCGCGAACACCACCTGCACCTTGGCGCCGATCTTCAGGCGCGAGGGGTCGACCGAGTTGAGCGGCGCGCCCGCCTCGGTGACGAGGTTGCCGACGAGCCGGATCCGCGGGGCGTCCGTGAGTTCGACGACGATCGCGTTGTACGGGGCCATCTCCGCGTACGCCGGAAGGAGCGGCGGATGCGGGAAGACATACGACCAGATGCGGCCCTTGCCGCTCATGCGCCGCCACTCGCTGTCGAAGGACTGGCAGTGCGGACAGCAGGGGCGCGGCGGGAAGCGCAGTTCGCCGCAGGACTCGGATCCGCAGGCCTGGACGCGCAGTTCGCCCTGGGCGGTGTACTCCCAGAAGGGCGCGCCGTCGTCGTCGGTCACGGGCGCCAGGAGGTCGGAAAGGGACATCGGGATCAGCTCCTCAGGAGTACGGCCGACGTGGGGACGCCCTCGCCCGCGGTCACCAGACAGGTGGACGCGTCCGGGACCTGGGCGGTGGAGGTGCCGCGCAGCTGCTTGACGCCCTCGTTGATCAGGTTGAAGCCGTGCACGTACGCCTCCGAGAGGCCGCCGCCGCTGGTGTTGATGGGCAGCCGGCCGCCGATCTCCAGGGCGCCGCCCTCGGTGAACGAGCCGCCCTCGCCGCGCCCGCAGAAGCCGTAGCCCTCGAGGGAGAGCGGGATGAGCGGCGTGAACGCGTCGTAGATCTGGGCGACATCGACGTCCTGCGGCCCGAAGTCGGCCTGCTTCCACAGCTGTCGGGCCGCCGTCCAGGCCGGTCCGGTCAGCGGGTCGTCGTTCCAGTAGTTGACCATGCCGTGGTGCTGCGCGGGCAGGCCCTGGGCGACGGAGTGCAGATACACCGGCTTCTGGCGGCAGTCGCGGGCGCGCTCGGCGGAGACGATGACGCAGGCCAGCGCCCCGTCGGTCTCCAGGCAGTTGTCGAAGAGGCAGAGCGGCTCGCTGATCCAGCGGGCGTTCATGTACATCTCGCGCGTCAGCGGGCGCTCGTACATCTGCGCCGCCGGGTTCTGGTTGGCGCGGTTGCGGCAGGCGAGGGCCACGTTGAAGAGGTGGTCGCGGGTCGTGCCGTACTCGTGCATATGGCGCCGCGCGAGCATCCCGATCTCGTCGGCGGGGCGCAGGAGTCCGTACGGACGGGTCCACTGGGCCGGAGTCGGCAGCTGCACCTGGGTGTTGGTCCAGGGGCGCTTGCCCGAGCCGCGCTTGCGCGAGCGCCAGGCGACCGCGACGTTCGCCTGGCCGGTGGCGACCGCGGAGGCGAGGTGCGCGAGCGTCGCACAGGAACCGCCCCCGCCGAAGCCGACCTTGGAGAAGAAGGTCACGTCGCCCGCGCCGATCGCCTTGGCGATCTCGACCTCGTCGGTCTCCTCCATCGTGTACGAGGCGAAGCCGTCGACCTCGGACGGGGCGATGCCCGCGTCGTCCAGCGCGGCCAGGATGGCGCGGCAGGCCAGCGCCTTCTCCGATTCGGGAAGGTGTTTCGCGAAGGGGGTCTGGCCGATCCCGACTATCGCTGTAGCGTCCTTCAAGGTCCCCGCGGCCATGGCCACCTCCGAGATCAACTGCCGGTATCCCGGCCTGCATCCCTGCTGACAGCGGAGGAGGCTACAGCTAATCTGACGGATAGTCAGCTACTGCGTCGGCTACTGGGTCGGGAGGGCTTCGATGCGCGGGGAAGCACAGGAGATGCGCGGCGACCTTGAGTGGGGGAGCATTCCGGGCCTGGTCCGTGCGGCGGCCCGACGGTACGCCGAGCGCGAGGCCGTCGTCGAGGGCCGGAGCAGGATCACGTACGCGGAACTGGGCGAACGCGTGGACCGCGCCGCCGCCGCGTGCATCGCGAGCGGCGTCGAAGCGGGGGACCGGGTCGCCATCTGGGCGCCCAACACCCTCGACTGGATCGTCTCCGCGCTCGGCGCGGTGAGCGCGGGCGCGGTGCTCGTCCCGCTCAACACCCGCTACAAGGGCACCGAGGCGGCGTACGTCCTCGGCCGCTCCCGCGCGAAGCTGCTCTTCGTCACCGGCACCTTCCTCGGCACCTCGTACGTGGCCTCGCTGCGCCGCGCGACCGCCGAGGGCACGGGGGAGGGGCCGCTGCCCGCGCTGCCGCACCTGGAGCAGGTGGTCGTGCTCTCCGACGACGCCCCGGAGAACTTCCGTACCTGGAAGGACTTCCTGGCCGCCGGCGACGGCGTGGACACCGCCGAGGTCACCGCACGCGTCGAGGGCATCGACGGCTCCTCGCCCTCCGACATCATCTTCACCTCCGGCACCACCGGTCACCCGAAGGGTGCCGTGATCACCCACGCGCAGACCCTGCGCGGCTACGACACGTGGAGCGAGATCGCGGGTCTGGCGGAAGGTGACCGCTATCTGATCGTCAACCCCTTCTTCCACACGTTCGGCTACAAGGCGGGCATCCTCGCGTGTCTGATGCGCGGCGCGACGATGGTGCCGCAGCCGGTGTTCAACGTGGAGACCGTCCTCGCCAACATCGCAAGCGAACGCATCTCGGTGCTGCCCGGACCGCCCACCCTCCACCAGTCGCTGCTCGACCACCCCGCGCGCTCCCAGCACGATCTGTCGGCGCTGCGGCTCGTGGTCACGGGCGCCGCGGTGGTGCCGCTGCAGCTGGTCGAACGGCTGCGCTCGGAGCTCGGCATCGCCACCGTCCTGACGGCGTACGGGCTCTCGGAGTGCAGCGGGATCGTCTCCATGTGCCGCCGCGGCGACGCGGCCGAGGTGATCTCCGAGACCTCGGGCCGGGCGATCCCCGGCACGGAGGTCCAGGTGGTCGACCCGGCGGGCGAAGCGCTCGGCGCGGGCAGGCCCGGCGAGATCCTGGTGCGCGGATACAACGTGATGCAGGGCTACTTCGAGGATCCGCAGGAAACGAAGAAGACCATCACGCCGGACGGCTGGCTGCGCACGGGCGACGTCGGCGTCATCGACGAGGCCGGCAACATCCGCATCACCGACCGGATCAAGGACATGTTCATCGTCGGCGGCTTCAACGCCTACCCGGCGGAGATCGAGCAGCTCATCGGGCTGCACCCGGACATCGCCGACGTGGCGGTCATCGGTGTCCCCGACGCGCGCCTCGGCGAGGTCGGCAAGGTCTACGCGGTCCGCCGCCCCGGCTCCACCCTCACCTCCGACGACCTGATCGCCTGGTCGCGACGGGAGATGGCCAACTACAAGGTGCCGCGGCAGGTGGAGTTCGTGACCGACCTGCCGCGGAACCCGAGCGGGAAAGTGCTCAAGACGGAGCTGCGGGCGCGGGTCTGAGCGCCCCGGATCCCGTGGCCCGCGAGGGAGCGGGGCTCAGCCCCGTTCCTTCGCGCTCCGCTCCACACAGAACTCGTTCCCCTCGGGGTCGGCCAGCGTCTGCCAGCCGCGCCCGTCGGGCTGCCGCATGTCGTTGACGAGCGTGGCCCCGAGCGCGATCAGCCGCTCGACCTCCTCGTCGCGCGTGCGGTCCTGCGGCTGTACGTCGAGATGGACCCGGTTCTTGATGGTCTTGCTCTCCGGCACGGTGACGAAGAGGATCGGCGTCCCCTCGTACTCGACCAGCGCCTCCGGATCCCCGGGAGCGTCCTCGTCGGACACCTTCCCGCCGGTGACCTCCGCCCAGAACTGGGCCTGGGCGTAGGCGTCATGGCAGTCGAAGGTGATGTGGCGCACGTGTGAGGTCATGGTCGGCATCGTCTCCGCGCCCTTCTCGTACGGTCAACCGGGTTGTTACGCGACGGGCCGCGGGGCGCGGACCGGGGTGGCCGTGGCGGGTGCGGCCGTGGCGGGTGCGGTGGTGCCCAGCGGCGCGGACGTGCGGGTCTCGCGCAGGACCAGCGCCCCGGTGGCCGCGATCAGGGCCGCGGTCAGACCGTGGATGCCGAACGCGGCGGCCGCGGAGCCGTGATGGGTCAGCACGTTGATCATGTCGCCGAACGGGGCGACGGCCTCCATCAGGAGGACCCAGCCCAGCGCGCGCCGGTGCCGCGTCAGCCACAGCGCGACGAGCACCAGGCCCATCGAGAACTCGCGGATGCCCTTCATGACGAGGAAGCCGCCCCCGTCCCCCTCGGGCCAGGTCGGCAGCCCGACCCCGGGCGTGGACGCCGCCGGGAAGAGGATGAACGACAGTCCGAGGTAGAGGACGAACAGGGTGATGACGGCGATCAGGGTGTTGTTGAGGTTCTTCAGCGACATGGCGGATCTCCTTCGGGTTCGTCGTACGGCTGTCTGTGGTCGGTGGTCTGTGGTCTGTGGTCTGTGGGCGGGCTCAGACGAGGGCGGCGACCAGGCAGGCGAAGGAGGCGACGATGACCGCGATGCGGCCGTGGTGCCAGCGGTCCCAGCGCCGCATCTGCTCCTTCCAGTCCGCCGGCCGGTTCTCCGGGGTCCAGTTCTTGGTCCGGTTGTTGATCGGGACGAGCAGGGCGATCGACATGATCACGCTGACGATCAGCAGGACGCCCGAGGCGACGACAAGCCCCGTGCCGTCGCGGTCCCAGCCGGCGACGGCCCATATCGTGACGAGGCCGAGCGAGCCGAAGTACCAGAACGGCATCACCTTGCCGCCCCGGCGGCCGCCGAAGGCGCGGGCGAGCTGACCGGCGTCCTCCGGCAGGGAGTTGACCATCGGATTGATGAAGGCCGGGACGGCGAACTCCACTCCCACCATCACGCCGAGGACCACGGTGGTGATGACCTGCAGTGTGCTGAACATGAGGACCCCTCCGTACGGAATCTAGCGTTGCTAGTCGATGGGGCAACGCTAGCGCTTCTATCGCTCGCTTGTCTAGCGGTGCTAGAATTTCTGTATGTCGGTCAAGGAACGCAAGGAGCGCGAAAGGGCGAGCCGCGAGCGCCTCATCGTGGCGACGGCCCGGGAACTCGCCGAGCAGCAGGGCTGGGACGCGGTCACCACGCGCCGGCTCGCCGAGCGCATCGAATACAGCCAGCCCGTCCTCTACAGCCACTTCCGCGGGAAACGGGAGATCATCGGCGCCGTCGCCCTGGAGGGCGCCACGGAGATGGCGGCGGCGGTGCGCGCCGCGACCACGGGCGTGGACGATCCGCGCGAGCGGGTCACGGCCCTCGCCCGCTGCTATCTGGACTTCGCCGCGCGCAATCCGGCGGTGTACGACGCCATGTTCCAGCTCGACGGCGGCCTGGCGTTCGCGCAGGAGGACACCCCGGCCCAGCTCAAGGACGGCTTCGCCGCGCTGTTCGAGACGCTGGGCCCGGTGGCCGGCGAAGGGGTCGAACCGGGCCTGTTCACCGAGGTGTTCTGGTCCTGCCTGCACGGGATCGCGACCCTGGCCCGCTCCGGGCGGCTGCCCGCGGAGTACACGGAGCAGCGGGTGCGGCTCGTGGTGGACCGGCTCGCTGTGTTCTGAGCAGGCTCGGGCACAAAGACGGAAGGACCCGGGCAGCGTCTTCGCGCTGCCCGGGTCCTTTTCCCCCCGTCCCCCTATGTACGTCGGCCGCGGCGTGGGCTCCCCCTCCCGCGCCGCGGCCGCGATCCCCCGTCAAGGAGAGTCGTTACGCGCCTTCCGAGCCCGCGTGGCTGTCGGTCGGCTTCGCCGGCTCGCTGCCCGCGTGGCTGTCCGTGGGCTTCACGGGCTCGCTCCCGGCGTGGCTGTCCTGCGTGGTGATCTCTTCGTCGTTCTCGGTGGGCTTCTTCGCGGCGTCGCTCATCGTGCTCCCCTGTACGTCGTGATCGATGATGTCGAGCGCCCGTTCGGCGACTCCCCCGAGGACCGCCGAACGGGCGTTCTGGACCGCCCACCTTAGAACGTGGGCCTTCCCGGCGAACCGTCTGCCCCCCGACGCAACGGGCCGCTGATTCAGAGCATGGGGGAGCGGCATAAACGATTGATGAACGCCGTTGACCCGAACCGGAGCAGAGCCTTCCGGGGGGCGGTCGTCAGGCCGCCGCGAGCGGCGTGAGCAGGCCCTGGATCTCCGCTGCCTCGGGGGAGTTGGTCTCCTCGTACAGACCGAGTGCCTCGCGCCAGCAGGCCCGTGCGCGGTCCGTCTGGCCGAGGGAGTCGAGCGCCCTGCCGAGCGCGGTCAGGACGTTGGCACGGGCCCAGTCGCCGCCGATGCAGCCGAGCGACAGGGCCTGTTCGGCGTGCAGCGCGGCCGGTGACGGGCGGCGTGCGGCGAGGTGGGCCTGGGCGATCCGCAGATGCGTGGTGCCCTCCCACAGCCGCTGCCGGTTCTCGGTGAACACCGTGAGCGCGGACTGGAGTTCCTCCAGCGCATCGGCCGGACGGGCCGCCGCCGTGAGGGCGATGCCCAGGGCGAGGCGCGCGTTCGCCAGCCGGACGGTGAGGCCCAACTCGTCGTAGATCCCCATCCCTTGCTCGGCGAGCTTCACCGCACCCGATGTGTCGCCCATCGCGACGAGGATGCGCGAGAGGTTGCACAGCGCGCTGGCCTCGCCAGGACCGTTCCCGTCGGCGCTGAACGCCTCGATCGCGTCCCGCAGGTACCGCTCGCCATCCGCGTACTCCTTGCGGTAGAGCGCGAGGATGCCGCTCTCGTTGGGCGCGTTGGCCGCGGTCCAGGGGTCGCCGGCGGCCCGGCCGAGCGCGGCGGCCCGCCGCGCCTCCTCGGCCGCCTCGTCGAAGCGTCCCAGCCGGCTGTGCACCTGGCTGAGCGTGGTGCGGGCCCGGCCCTCGGCGCGCGGGGAGCCCGCGCAGGCCTCGGCGGCGGCCTGCGCCGCGGACTCGTACGGCCGCGAACTCGCCCCGGACTCCCCGAGATCCTTGGCCACGAGCAGCAGGTCCACGGCACGCTCCAGGCTCTCGCCGTGCAGCGACTGCCGTACGCAGGACAGGATGCAGTTGGCCTCGGAGTGCAGCCAGTCCAGGGCGTCCTCGCCGCTGGTGAAGGTCAGCCCCGGGTGGCTGGTCGGCGCGAGGTGCGAGGTGGTGCGGTCGCCGGGCCGCTCGATCGCGTACACCTGGGCCGCGGTCGCCAGATAGAAGTCGAGCAGCCGCGACTGCGCGGCCGTGCACTCGCTCGGCGGCTGCTCGTCGCGCTCCGCACAGGAACGCGCGTAGAGGCGGACGAGGTCGTGGTAGCGGTAGCGGCCGGGCGCGGCGGACTCCACGAGCGAGGCGTCGACGAGGGATTCGAGGAGATCCTCGGTGTCCTCCTCGGGCAGATCGAGGACGGCGGCCGCGGCCGCGAGCGAGATGTCGGGCCCGTCCGCGAGGCCCAGGAGGCGGAACGCGCGCGCCTGCGCGGGCTCCAGCTGTCCGTAGCCCAGCTCGAAGGTGGCCTTCACGGCCAGGTCGCCCGCCTGCAGTTCGTCCAGACGGCGCCGCTCGTCGGCGAGCTTCGCCGCGAGCACCGAGACCGTCCAGGTGCGGCGGGAGGCGAGCCGCGATGCGGCGACGCGTATCGCGAGCGGCAGGAAACCGCAGGCCGCGACGACGTCGAGGGCGGCCTCGCGCTCGGCACCCACCCGCTCCTCGCCGACGATGCGGGTGAAGAGCTGCAGCGCCTCGTCGGGCGCCATCACATCGAGGTCGACGAGATGCGCGCCCGCGAGATCCACCATGCGGTGCCGCGAGGTGACGAGGGCCGCGCAGCCCGGGGTGCCGGGGAGCAGCGGGCGGATCTGGGCGGCGTCGCGCGCGTTGTCCAGGAGGACGAGGACGCGGCGGCCGTCGAGCAGCGAGCGGAACAGGGCACCGCGCTCGTCGAGAGACTTGGGCATGTCCGCGTCGGCGGTGCCGAGGGCCCGCAGGAACGCGCCGAGCACCGCCTGCGGTTCGGCGACGCGCGGCCCGGTGCCCTGCAGGTTGAAGTACAGCTGCCCGTCGGGGAAGGACGCGCGCGCGGCGTGCGCGACATGCACGGCGAGCGTCGTCTTGCCCACGCCGCCGATGCCCGCGACCGCGGACACGGCCATGACCTGGCCCTCGGCGGAGGCGAGGACGTCGCGCAGCTCGGCAACGAAGGACGTGCGCCCGGTGAAGTCGGAGACGGTCGCGGGGAGCTGAGCCGGTCTCACCGTCACGGCGGCCGGTTCGGCGAGCGGCGCCTCGGGCTCCGCGAGCGCCGGGTCGGCCTGCAGGATCCGCTGGTGCAGCTCGGCCAGGCCCTGGCGCGGATCCACCCCCAGTTCCTCGGTGAGCAGCCGCCGGGTGTCGTCGTACACGGCGAGCGCCTCGGCCTGCCGGCCGCTGCGGTACAGCGCGAGCATCAGCAGCTCGCGCAGCCGCTCGCGCAGCGGGTGCGCGGAGGTCAGGGCGGTCAGCTCGGAGACCGCCTCCGCGTGGCAGCCCTGCTCCAGGTCCATGTCGAGGCGGGATTCGAGGAGTTGCAGGCCCCACTCGACGAGACGGGTGCGCTGGGTGTCCGCGTACGGGCCGGGGACGTTGGCCAGCGGTTCGCCGTCCCACAGTCCGAGCAGCTTGTTGATCAGCGCGCGGGCCTGGCAGAGGTCGCCCGCGGCGCGCGCCTGCTCGGCCTCCGCCCACAGCTCCTCGGCCAGGGCCAGGTCGAGGGCGTCGGCGTCGAAACGCATCGCATAGCCGCCGGACTCGGTCACCAGCGAGTCCTCGTCGAGGATCTTGCGCAGCCGTGAGGCGTACGTGCGCAGCGCGGCCAGCGCCTGCGTCGGGGGCTCGTCGCCCCAGATGCCGTCGATCAGCTCGGCGGCGGTGGCGGTGCGCCCCTGCCGCAGGAGCAGCGCCGCGAGCAGCGCGCGCTGCTGCGGGGAGCCGGTCGGCAGCGAGTCGCCGCCGCGCCAGGCCCGCACCGGCCCGAGCACACTGAACTGCAGCGGCGTACCGGCAGTCATCGCCTCCGGACCTCGCTGGGCCGGCACACGCGGTACACCGTCCATCCTGCTCCCCCTGGCCCCTGGTTTGGCCCTGCTTTGCCCTGTTTCGTGGTAACTCCCGTCGGGTGTACGGGAATCACCTGCCCCAGTTTGCCCTGTGCACGGCCATGACGTCAGCCGCGTGAGGCACCTCTCACGGGGTCCGCACACCGTACGAAGAGTCTGTGCGTGGCGGTAGGAGCGGGGGCGGATGGTGATACGACCGGAACCGAGGCCATCCAGGGAGCTGACGATCCGTCAGATAGGGGCTACCGTGGGGACCATGGAGACCTTCCCGAAGATCATCTCGGTGGACGACCACACGGTTGAGCCCCCCAACGTCTGGCGGGACCGGCTCCCGTCCAAGTACCAGGACATCGGCCCCCGGATCGTACGCGCGCCCTTGAAGGAAATGACCTTCCTGGGTGGCAAGTTCGCACCGGTGATGGGCGCACCCGGAGACGACGGGCCGATCGGCGACTGGTGGGTCTACGAGGACCTGCACCGCCCGCTCACCCGCCTCGACACGGCCGTCGGCTACGACAGGGACGAGATCAAGCTCGAGGTCATCACGTACGAGCAGATGCGCCCGGGCAGCTTCTCGGTGCCCGAGCGGCTCGCGGACATGGACATCAACCACGTCCAGTCCGCGGTCTGCTTCCCGACCTTCCCGCGCTTCTGCGGCCAGACCTTCACCGAGGCCAAGGACCGCGAGCTCGGACTGCTCGGCGTGAAGGCGTACAACGACTGGATGGTGGAGGAGTGGTGCGGCCCGGACGCGCAGGGCCGGCTCATCCCGCTCACGCTCATCCCGCTCTGGGACGCGCGGCTCGCGGCCGAGGAGGTCCGGCGCAACGCGGCCCGCGGCGTCCGCGCCGTCGCCTTCTCCGAGATACCCCCGCACCTGGGGCTGCCCTCCATCCACACGGACGAGTGGGACCCGTTCCTGGAGGCGTGCAACGAGACCGGCACGGTCATCGCGATGCACATCGGCTCGTCCTCGCGGATGCCCTCGACCTCCGCCGACGCCCCGCCGGCCGTCGGCTCCACCATCACCTTCGCCAACTGCTGCTTCTCGATGGTCGACTGGCTGATGAGCGGCAAGTTCGAGCGCTTCCCGAACCTGAAGATCATGTACGCGGAGGGCCAGATCGGCTGGATCCCGTACATCCTGGAGCGCGCGGACGTGGTCTGGGAGGAGAACCGGGCCTGGGGCGGGGTCGCCGACAAGGTGCTCCGGCCGCCGTCCGAGCTGTTCGCCGAGCACGTCTACGGCTGCTTCTTCGACGACGCCTTCGGCCTGAAGAACCTCGACGCGATCGGCGTCAAGAACGTCCTCTACGAGACGGACTACCCGCACTCCGACTCCACCTGGCCCAAGTCCAAGGAGGTCGGCGAGTCCCAGATGGGCCACCTGGCCCCGGATGTCGTGGACCAGCTGGTGCGCAGCAACGCGATCGAACTGCTCGGGCTCACCGAGGACGGGCTGTGGGGGCCGTCGGCGCCCAGGGCGTAGGCGGGCGGGAGCGGCCGGGGCGGCCGGGTACCGGGTGCGTGGCCGCGGCCTCGGCAGGGGAGAACCTCCGCATGACTCTCACTCCTGCCGAGGCCGAGAAGATCCTCGCCGCCAACTTCGCACCCTGGGTGCTGGATCTGGGCCTCACCGTCGTCGGAACCGGCGAACTGAGCGCCGTCCTGCGGCTGCCGTGGTCCTCGCGGCTCGCCCGTGAGGGCGGCGGACTCTCGGGCCAGGCCCTGATGGCGGCCGCGGACACGGCGACCGTGATCGCCGTGGCCGCGGCGCGCGGCGGCTTCGTGCCGATGACCACGGTCCAGCAGTCGACCTCGTTCCAGCGCGCGGTCCTCGACGCGGACGTCCGGATCGAGGCCCGTGTCACCAAGCTCGGCCGCAGGATGGCCTTCGCCGACGTCGACATGACGGCGGAGGGCGCGACGGAGCCGGCGGCGCGGGCGAGCACGGTGTACGCGCTCCTGGGCTGAGTCGCCTGCACGCGCATCCCGTGCCCGGCTCCCCGCTCGCACCCCTTGCCTGATGAACCGTCAGGTACCACGATGTGCCGGTACCTGGATATGACGGTTCGTCAGATGAGGGGTGTGCGGCATGGTGTACGAACAGGGGCGGCTGGTGTACGGCATGCAGCTGCCGGTCCAGGCGCAGAGCGCCATCTTCGCCGAGGAGTGGGAAGCCCAGGCGGGGCCCGCCGAACTGGTCGAGATCGCCCGCACCGCCGACCGGGCCGGCTTCGACTACATCGCCAACTGCGACCACATCGCCATCCCGCGCCGCCTCGCCGACGCGATGCGCACCACCTGGTACGACCCGGTCGCCACCCTCTCCTACCTGGCCGCCGTCACCGAGCGCGTGAAGCTGCTCAGCCACGTGGCGATCGTCGGCCTGCGCCACCCGCTGGCCGCCGCGAAGGCGTACGCCACCGTCGACCATCTCTCCGGCGGACGGCTGATCCTCGGGGTCGGCGCGGGGCATGTGGAGGAGGAGTTCCAGGCGCTCGGCGTCGACTTCGCGGGGCGCGGCCGCGTCCTGGACGAGACCGTCGACGCCCTCAAGGCCGCGCTCGGCCAGGAGGAGTACCCCGAACACCACGGCGAACGCTTCCGGTTCAGCGGACTCGGCCAGCGCCCGCGCCCCGCGCAGGAGCGCGTGCCGATTTGGGTCGGCGGCTCCTCGCCCGCCGCGATGCGCCGGGCCGCCACGCGCGGCGACGGCTGGCTGCCGCAGGGAGACCCGCGGACCAAACTGCCCGCGAAGATCGCGAAACTGAAGGAGCTGCGCGAGGCGGCGGGCGTCGGCACCCCGCTCGTCATCGGCACGATCACCGAGCCGCTCTACATCGGTGAACCCGCTTTCGACGCCGGACCGTGGACCATCAGCGGCAAGGCGGAGGCGGTCGCGGACTCCCTGCGCGCCTACGGCGCGATGGGCGTCCACCAGATCCAGATCCGCTTCCCGAACCGGAGCCTCGCCGAACTCACCGACCAGATGGCGGCGTTCGGCGCCGAGGTCGCGCCGCTCCTCAACGACTGACCCTCTTCTTCGCTCCCCGCACCCCTCAACCAAGGAGAACCCGCATGGGCAAGCTCGACGGACGTGTCGTATTCATCACCGGCGCCGCGCGCGGTCAGGGAGAGCAGGAGGCGCGGCTGTTCGCGGCCGAGGGTGCCAAGGTCGTGCTCGCCGACGTGCTCGACGAGCAGGGGGAGGCGGTCGCCAAGGAGATCGGCGACGCCGCGGTCTATGTCCACCTCGACGTGAGCCAGGAGGAGCAGTGGCAGGCCGCCGTCGAGACCGCCAAGGGCGCCTTCGGGAAGATCGACGGGCTGGTCAACAACGCCGGGATCCTGCGCTTCAACGCCCTCGTCGACACCCCGCTCGAAGAGTTCATGACCGTCATCCAGGTCAACCAGGTCGGCGCCTTCCTCGGCATCAAGACCGTCGCGCCCGTGATCGGTGAGGCGGGCGGCGGCACGATCGTGAACACCGCCTCGTACACGGGCCTGACCGGCATGGGCGCCGTCGGCACGTACGCCGCGACCAAGCACGCCATCGTCGGCCTCACCCGCGTCGCGGCCCTGGAGCTGGCCGGCATGAACATCCGGGTCAACGCGGTCTGCCCCGGCGCGATCGACACCCCGATGTCCAACCCCGCGCAGCTCGACCCGGACGTCGACCAGGACGAGATGACCGCCGCGCTCGACGAGCTCTACCGCAAGCTCGTCCCGCTCGGCCGCGTGGGCCGGGCCAAGGAGGTCGCGGACCTGGCGCTGTTCCTGTCCGGGCCCGACTCCTCGTACATCACCGGGCAGCCGTTCGTCGTGGACGGCGGCTGGCTTGCCGGCGTCAGTGTCATATAGGTGTCCGTCCGCAGGGACCTGACGGGCCGTCAGTATTGACGGCCCGCACGGGTGGTGAAACAGTGCGAAGCGGCTCATCTGACGGGTCGTCAGAAATGGGCGGCGTCAGACATCGATGTGCGGGACCGATTGAGGACGGTGAACCTCCGTGGAATTCGGGATATTTGTCCAGGGGTACGTGCCCGACACCCGACGTGCCGTGGACCCGCAGGCCGAGCACCACGCCCTCATGGACGAGACCGAGTACGTCATCCAGGCGGACAAGTCCGGCTTCAAGTACGCCTGGGCCTCCGAGCACCACTTCCTGGAGCAGTACTCGCACCTGTCCGCCAACGAGGTCTTCCTCGGCTACCTCGCCCACGCCACCGAGCGCATCCACCTCGGCTCGGGCATCTTCAACCCGCTCGCCAAGGTCAACCACCCGGTGAAGGTCGCCGAGAAGGTGGCCATGCTGGACCACCTCTCCAAAGGGCGCTTCGAGTTCGGTACGGGCCGCGGCGCGGGAAGCCACGAGATCCTCGGCTTTCTGCCCGGCATCGAGGACATGAACGCCACCAAGGAGATGTGGGAGGAGACCGTCGCGGAGTTCCCGAAGATGTTCCTCCAGGAGGAGTACGAGGGCTTCCAGGGCAAGCACTGGTCGCTGCCGCCGCGCAAGGTCTTCCCGAAGCCGTACGGCCCCTCGCACCCGGCCATGTGGTACGCGGCCGGATCCCCGTCCTCGTACGCGATGGCCGCCAAGAAGGGGCTCGGTGTCCTCGGGTTCAGCGTGCAGCGCGTGCAGGACATGGAGTGGGTCCTCGAGCAGTACAAAGGCGCGATCACCGAGGCCGAACCGGTCGGCGGCTTCGTCAACGACAACGTCATGGTGACGACGACCGCGATCTGCGCCGAGACGCACGAGAAGGCCGTGCAGATCGCCGTGAACAGCGGGCTCAACCGGCTGCAGTCGCTCGTCTTCTACTACCACGACACCTTCCCCAAGCCCGAGGGCCTGCCCGTCTGGCCCGAGATGCTGCCCGACTTCAACGAGGAGATCGTCGAACTCCTCATCGAGGAAGAGCTGCTGGTCTGCGGCGACCCCGACGAGGTGCTCGCCCAGTGCAGGCGCTGGGAGCAGGCCGGCGCCGACCAGCTCTCCTTCGGCATCCCGGTCGGGGTGGCGAAGGAGGACGTGCTCACCACGCTGAAACTCGTCGGCGAGCACGTCATCCCGGAGATCGACACGGATCCGGTGCACCGGACCACAAGGTTCCGGCAGACGGCCTAGGCCCTGTCCGCAGGCCCTGGCGCCGTCGCCCGGGAGCGGGACGGTGCGTCTTCCCGGACCGCACCCTCCCGTACGACCCGGCCGGATCCCCGCACGGTGGCGGCCACACCGGCGGGGACCCGGCCGGGACACACGCACGACCCCACGTACAGAACCCCATGGACAGCACCCCACGTACAGGAAACGCACCGCACCCGAAGGGACCCGTCATGCTCGACCACCTGATCAAGGGCGCGACCGTAGTCGACGGCACCGGCGCCCCCGCACGCACGCTGGACGTGGGGATCCGCGACGGCCGGATCGCCGTGATCGCGGAGCCGGGGACGATCGCCGAGGAGGCGCGCACCAGCGAGGACGCCACCGGCAAGGTGCTCGCGCCCGGCTTCGTCGACCCGCACACCCACTACGACGCCCAGCTCTTCTGGGACCCGTACGCGACCCCGTCCCTCAACCACGGCGTCACCACGGTCGCGGGCGGCAACTGCGGCTTCACGCTCGCGCCGCTCAACCCCGCGCGGCCCGAGGACGCGGACTACACGCGGCGGATGATGTCGAAGGTCGAGGGCATGTCCCTGGTCGCCCTGGAGGAGGGCGCGCCCTGGAACTGGTCCAGTTTCGGCGAGTACCTGAACGCGCTGGACGGCCGGATCGCCGTCAACGCCGGGTTCATGGTGGGGCACTGCGCGATACGCCGGTACGTGATGGGGGAGGACGCGGTCGGCGGACAGCCCACCGAAGAGCAGCTGCAGCAGATGCTCGACCTGCTGCACACCGCCATGGACGAGGGCGCGTGGGGTCTGTCCACCACCCAGTCGTCCACGCACTCCGACGGCAACGGGCAGCCGGTCGCCTCCCGGCACGCGAAGCGGGAAGAGCTGATCGCGTTCTCCCAGGCCGTCGGTGAGCACGAGGGCACCCAGCTCGAAGCGATCGTGGCGGGCTGCCTCGACCAGTTCAGCGACGACGAGATCGATCTCTTCGTGGACATGAGCGCGGCCGCCGGACGGCCCCTCAACTGGAACGTCCTCACCATCGACGCCGCCGTCCCCGAGCGGGTGCCGCGCCAGATCATCCCCTCCGAGCGGGCCCGCAAGGCCGGCGGCCGGATCGTGGCGCTCACCATGCCGATCCTCGCGCCCATGAACATGTCCCTCGGCACGTTCTGCGCCCTCAACCTCATCCCCGGCTGGGGCGAGATCCTCGGTCTTCCCGTCCCCGAGCGGATCGCGAAGCTGCGGGACCCTGAGGTGCGGGCCGAGATGCTGCGGCGCGCCGACTCCAAGGAGGCGGGTGTCTTCCGGCGGCTCGCGAACTTCGGGCGGTACGTCATCGGCGACACGTACTCCAAGGAGAACGAGGGCCTCAGCGGCCGTGTCGTGGGCGACATCGCGGCCGAGCGCGGCCAGGACGCCTTCCAGTGCCTGGTCGAGATCTGCGCCAACGACGAGCTGCGTACGGTCCTGTGGCCCATGCCGACCGACAACGACCCGGCCTCCTGGGAGCTGCGCAAGGAGTCCTGGGAGCACGAGGACATCATGCTCGGCGGCTCCGACGCCGGTGCCCATCTGGACCGCATGTGCGGAGCCCCGTACACGACGCGCTTCATCGGTGACTGTCTGCGCGGCCGCAAGCTGGCGGGCCTGGAGCAGGCGGTCAAGATGCTCACCGACGACCCGGCGCGGCTCTTCGGACTCATCGACCGCGGCCGGATCCAGGAGGGCTACTTCGCCGACCTGGTCCTGTTCGACCCCGAGAAGATCGACGCCGGCAAGGCCACGCTGGTCCACGACCTGCCCGGCGACAGCCCCCGTCTCGACTCCAAGGCCATCGGCATCAACGCCGTGTGGGTCAACGGCGTCGAGGCCATCCGTGAGGACGTCGTGACCGGTGCCGTTCCCGGCAAGGTCCTGCGTTCCGGCCAGGACACCAGGACGGTGAGCACCAATTGACTGCTCCCTGTCCCTGAAGGGGCAGCTCTCCTTCAGGGACAGTGGGATTTCTAGCTCACGCTGCCAGACGGGGCAGCGCCCCGTCTGGTCTTCCGCGATCAACGCCAGCCGGGTTCAGACCTGCCCGGACGAGCATCACGTAAGCAGAGTTCTTGTCCCTGGGGGACACGAGCCCGCACGCGGTGCACGTATACGTGCGTTCGGAAAGAGGTAGAGCGTGCTTGGTTCTCGCACCGCACTGCGCGCAGTCCATTGTGGTGTGCGCGGGGTGCACGAGGCGAACGTCCCGCCCGTGCTTGCGACCCATCTCGACAAGGGCCATCTTTGTCGCACCGATTGCCGCATCAGCGGCCTTGCGCGCCATGGTCGACTTCGCGAGGAACCTCGGACGGAAGTCCTCCACTGCCAGCACGTCATGGTCGGTCACAACAGCCTTGGCCCACTTGCGTGCAGTGTCCTGTCGCTGTCGGGCAACCTTCTTGTGCAGTTTCGCTGCCTGTTTCTGTGCACGGCGATAGCCCTTGGACTGCGCTTTGCCTTTCGGGCGACGGCGGCGCGCCATCTGCCGTTGGTAATGCCTAAGCCGGTCGGACGCCTTCTTGCCGTGCTCAGCATGTGGGAGATCATGCGCGGCGCTGGTGGTGGTCGCCGTCTCAGTGACTCCCCAGTCCACGCCGATGACCGCTCCGGTCTCCGGCAGTGGCTGAACACTTGCCGGGACGACGAACGAGGCGTACCAGTGGCCGAGGTTGTCCCGGTGGATTCGTACGCTCGATGGAGCAGCCGGCAGGTCGCGGGACCAGACCACGCTCAGCACGATCCCACCGGCCAGATGCAGACGATCCTCCAGCAACCGAAATCCGCGCCGCGTGTAGTTGAGCGTCGGGAGTGCTTCCCGCTTCTTCTTGGCGCGGGGCATTCCGGCCCGCTGTTTCATCGGCAACCGGGCCTTCATGTCATTTTGAGCCTTCGCTCTCGAAGCGCTGAAGTCCCGAATCGTTTGTTGCTGCGGGACAGAGCTTCCTTCGCGCAGCCAGGGCGTCGTGGCACGGGCGCTGGTCAGCATCTTGTCGAGCTGAGCGGGTCCACAGGTCCGCTGCTCGCCGGTGGTTTTGTTGCGCAGATGCATGGCCGTGGACTTGGCCACGCATTCATTCCAGATCCAGCGGCACCGGTCCCATTCCGCCTCAAGAGCCGAGCGAGCGGTCGACGACACGCGCAGGCGGTACGTGTACCGGGCAAACCCGGTCACCACCTTCGCCGTTTCTGGTGTCGTCTTCATCGCCTCCAACATACCTAGGAGGTATGACAGTTGAGTCCAAGTTGCCCATTTCCACGCATCTTCGGAGGCTTTCAGTGACCGATGGTCAGCGCCTGTTCATAGGCGGTGAGTGGGTCGAGCCCGAGGGCGGCCACTACGAAGTGATCAACCCGGCGACCGAGGAGGCCGTCGGGCTCGCCCCCGAGGCGTCGCGTGCGCAGGTGTACGAGGCGGCGGCCCGCGCACGGGAGGCGTTCGAGACCTGGTCGCGGACGAAGCCCGAGGAGCGGGCGGCGATCCTCGCGCGGACCGCGGAGATCATCCACGCGAACTCCGCCGAATACGCCGAACTGGCCCGCGCCGAGACCGGCGCCACCACCGGTACCGCGCGCGGTATGCAGGTCGCGGTCGGTACGGCGCGCTTCAGCCGGTACGCGAAGGGGGCGCTCGAACCCGTCGAGCACGCGTTGCCGCCGCAGATCAACGAGGCGGGCCCGATGGGCAAGGCGGGCGCGTTCGGGGCCCTGGAGGTACGGGCCCCGGTCGGCGTCGTCACCTGCATCACCTCGTACAACAACCCGTGGGCGAACCCCGCGGGCAAGGTGGCACCGGCGCTCGCGATGGGCAACACGGTCGTGGTGAAGCCCGCGCCGCAGGACCCGCTCTCCGTGTTCAAGATGGCCCAGGCGCTGGAGCAGGCGGGCGCCCCGGCCGGTGTCGTGAACGTCGTCTCGGGTACGTCGGTGGACGTGGGGCAGGCGGCCGTCGACTCCCCGGACGTCGACATGGTGAGCTTCACGGGGTCGACGTCCGTGGGCCAGGCGATCGGCGAGGTCTGCGGGCGCACGATGAAACGCCAGCTCATGGAGCTCGGCGGCAAGGGCGCGGCGATCGTCCTCGACGACGCGGACCTGGACGCGGCGATGATGGGCATCGGCACGACGTACGCCTTCTACAGCGGGCAGATCTGCACGGCACCCACGCGTGTCCTGGCCCACCGCTCGGTCTACGAGCAGCTCATCGAGAAGCTCACCCAGTACATCGGCTTCATGAAGGTCGGCGACCCGGCGGCCAAGGGCACGGTGGTCGGCCCGGTCATCTCCGCCGCGCACCGCGACCGCGTCGAGTCCTACATCGAGCTCGGCAGGAAGGAGGGCGCGCGGCTGGTGGCGGGCGGCGAGCGGCCGGCCATGGACCGCGGCTTCTACGTGGCCCCGACCCTCTTCGCGGACTGCACCAACGACATGCGCATCGTCCGCGAGGAGATCTTCGGCCCGGTCGTCGTGGTCGTCCCCTTCGACGACGAGGAGGAAGCCATCCGCCTCGCCAACGACAGCGACTACGGCCTCCTGTCCTACGTCTGGTCCGGCGACGTGGCCCGCGCCTTCCGCGTGGGCCGCCGTCTGCGCTCGGGTGGCGTCGGCATCAACACGATCGGCCGCAACATGGAGGCCCCGTTCGGCGGCTTCAAGCAGTCGGGGGTGGGGCGGGACTGCGGGTCGTACGCGCTGGCGGCCTACAGCGAGCTGCAGTCGGTGGTCTGGACCACCTGAAGCGGGGCGGTGGCCGAGCAGGAGTCACCGGAAAATTTAGAACCTGTACAAAACGGAGAGTGCTGCGGTTTCCGCGTAGCGGAATTCCTTGGTTTCACCGGCCGTTGGGCCCGTGACCGGGAGCTTTCGCGTTCGCAACCGTGGAAACCGCAGCACTTAACGTCCTGTTCATGACGCAGCTGGATGCCCGGCCCCAGGCCGGAGACGCGGTACGGACGGTCGCCACCGACGGCGACGGGCAGGACGGTGTCCGTGCCAAAGGGCTCGGCAAGAACTCCGTCGGCCTGACCGGAAGCGCCGTCATCGGCATCTCCACGGTCGCCCCCGTCTACTGCCTGACCTCGACCCTCGGCTCCACCGCCGGCGAGGTCGGCGTGCAGATGCCCGCGATCTTCCTCGCGGGCTTCCTGCCGATGCTGCTCGTGGCCTTCGCCTACCGCGAGCTCAACAAGTCCATGCCGGACTGCGGCACCTCGTTCACCTGGACCGTGAAGGCCTTCGGGCCGAGGATCGGCTGGATGTGCGGCTGGGGTCTGGTGATCGCCACGATCATCGTGCTCTCCAACCTCGCGGGCGTGGCCACCTCGTATTTCTGGCTGCTGGCCGGTGAGATCACCGGCAACCCCGACGTCGCGGCCCTCGACGGCAACAAGGCCGTCCACATCGTCACCTGTCTCGCCCTGATCGCCTTCGCCACGGCCGTGAGCTACCGCGGCATGACGGCCACGAAGGGCGTGCAGTACGCGCTCGTGGGACTCCAGCTGGTCGTCCTGGCGCTCTTCGTCGTGATGGCGCTGCAGAAGGCCGACTCCTTCGCGACGAGCGTGGACTTCTCGTGGTCCTGGCTGAACCCGTTCGCGGTCGGCTCGTTCGCCGCTTTCACCGCGGGGCTCTCGCTGTCGATCTTCATGTTCTGGGGCTGGGACGCCTGTCTCACCGCCAACGAGGAGACCATCGGCTCCGAGAAGACCCCCGGCCGCGCGGCCCTCGTCTCGATGATCGTCCTCGTCGGCTCCTACCTCGCCACGGGCATCGCCGCCCAGATGGCCGTCGGCGCCGGCGACAAGGGCCTCGGCCTCGCCAACCCCGACACCTCGGACAACGTCTTCGCCGCGCTCGCGGGACCGGTCATGGGCCCGGGGCTCGGCATCCTGCTCTTCGTCGCGGTCCTCGCCTCCGCCGCCGCGAGCCTGCAGACCACCTTCATCCCGGTGGCCCGCACGGTCCTCGCGATGTCCGCGTACGAGGCCCTGCCGCCCTCGTACGCGAAGACCCACCCGCGCTTCAAGACGCCCGGCCGCGCCACCGTCATGGCGGGCGTCGCGACCGGCGTCTTCTACACGGTGATGACGCTGGTCAGCGAGCACGTCCTGGTCGACACGATCTACGCGCTCGGCCTCATGATCTGCTTCTACTACTCGATCACGGCCTTCGCCTGCGCCTGGTACTTCCGCCACGAACTGACCCGCTCGCCCCGCGACCTCGTCTTCAAGGGCGCCTTCCCGGTCCTCGGCGGCCTCCTGCTCGCGGCCGTCTTCGCCAAGACGCTCTACGACATGTGGGACCCGGCGTACGGCAGCGGATCGTCCGTCCTCGGCGTCGGCTCGGTCTTCGTCATCGGCGTGGGCCTGCTGGCCCTGGGCCTGGTCATCATGCTGGTGATGCAGCACCGCAGCCCGGCCTTCTTCCGCGGCGAGGTGCTCACGAAGGAGACGCCGGCGCTGGTCGTGGAGGACTGAGCGCACCCGTACGGCGAAGGGCCCTGCCGGCACCACCGGCAGGGCCCTTCTGCGTGGCCGCCCGGTGTCAGCGGCCCAGGAAGATCGGATTCGTGAACGCCGCGAGGGCGCCCGGCAGCGGGGGAAGCTGGGCCGCGTGGCGGACCTCTGCGCGTACGTACGAGGCGTACGAAGCCGTCGTGCGCCACTCGGCCGTGAGCGTGCCCGAGTCGGGGACCGTGGCGCTCGTGAAGAGCGTGCCCTGGTCCGTGACGAAGCGGAGGGTGCAGCCCGGGACGCCCTTCGCCTCGAGGCGGACCGTCACCTCGTCGTCGCGGTCCACCTCGAGCCGCCCGCCGATCCCGGCGTGCCTGCCGCGGCCGCCCGCGGCCGAGAAGTCCAGGGAGACGGCCGCGGACTCGGCCACGTACGACCGTCCCGCCTTGATGCCCGCCTGGATCGCCTCACGGGTCAGATCGTCCGCGAGCACCACCGTCTGCGGGGTGCCGATCGCGTCGGCGGGGCTGTGCGCGTCGCTGTTGCCCATGGCCGGGGTCCAGCTGCGCGGGTCGGTCTGGAGGGTGTTGTCCCAGGACTGCAGGGACACTTCGTCGTCCGGCGTGAACGGGCCGTTCCACACCTCCACCGCGTCCGCCTCGCCGAAGCCGAACTTCCAGTTGCAGCCGATACAGGTGGCGTGCGGGTGGGCGGGGACGACGAGGCCGCCGGCGCGACGGACCTCGCGCGCGTAGTGGCCGAAGCGGTTGTCGCGGGCGCGGTAGCGCCAGTCGACCCAGGTGCCGCCGTCCATGCCGAGCGCGACGATGTGACCGTTGCGCGTGGTGATCTCCTCGCCGGTCATGATCAGCAGGTCGTCGCCCGCCTCCGGCGCCCAATGGGCGTGCGCGGAGTGGGTGTTGTGCTCCGAGGAGTTGATGAAGTCGAGGCCCGCCGCCCGCGCGGCCGCCGCGATCTCGGCGAGGGTGCGCTTGCCGTCCGAGTACCAGGAGTGGATGTGGCAGTCGCCCCGGTACCAGGCCCGCCCGCGCCCCTTGGCGCGCTGCGGCGGGTACTTGGGCTTCACGGCCGGCGCCTGCTCCCCGTACTTGAGCGTGATCGTCACCTCGTACGGGAGTCCCTGCGGTGCGACCGTGTAGGGACCCAGCGCGATGTTCCACGTGCCGCGGCGGATCCGGCCCGGGATGTAGCCGGGCGTCGCGTCGTCGGAGCGGATGAAGAACTCCTTGCGCGCACCGCCCGACCAGCCGCGGAAACCGCGCCCGCCGAGCTCGGTGCCGCGCTCGTCGAAGATGCCGATGTCCAGCGCGTTGCCCTGCGTGCCGGCCGGGACCGGCAGCTTCTCGTAGGTGTACGCGACGTGGATCTCGCGTACCCCGTCGGGTACTTGGACGGGCAGATAGACGAAATCGGGTGAGCCGGTGGGCAGGGTGCCGCGCACCACCTTGGTCTCGTCCCCGGCCGGTTCGCGCTCCTCGGCGCTCGCGAAGGTCACGGTGCCCAACGTAAGCGCGCCCGCGGCGCCCGTCACCAGCAACGCGCGTCTGCCCAGGAGGTGTTCACCTCCGTGACTGCCCGCGTGCTCCGTGCAGTTTCCTGACTCGTGTGCCTCGCACATGCCGTCGGCTCCTCGGGTGTCGGAGGCGTTGTGTAGAGCAACCCTCGTATTCAGCCGTGAACCGTGAGGCAAGGGAAGGGGGCGGGACGATGGCGGGTGAGCGCTTTCCGGCCGCTTTCCGGCCATTGGCGCGTGAGCCGCCGTGGGGCAGGTGTGCCGCCCATAGGATGCGGTGGCTTTGCACAGCGTGGTGCGGGCGGGGGAGGGCGTCAGTGGACAGCATCATCGTGGTTCCGGGCGAGCGGTCCGAGCCGCGGGAACAGATCACGCTCGGCCCGGGGGACACCCTGGGATTCGGGCGCTCCCCGCACGCCGGACCGGATACGGACCAGTGGCTGACCATCCCGCACCCCAGCGTCTCCCGAATGGCGGGACTGCTCACGGCGAGCAGCAGCTTCTGGTCGCTGAGCAACCTCAGTGCGACTTCGACCTACGTGGTCGACAACCCCGAGGGCGCCGGCGAACACATCAAGATCGCGCCCGGCCGGCTCGGCGCGCCCATGCCGTTCGAATTCTCGCGGGTCGTCCTGCCCGGAACCGACTGTCTGCTGAGCTTCGACGTCTGGGCTCCGCGCCACGACTACGCAGAGGATCCCGGGGACGGGCTCGCGGCCGTGGGAGAACCCACCGCCCGGGCCTTCCCCCTGGACCGGACGAAGCGCTACTTCCTGGTGCTCGCGGCCCTGTGCGAGGCCCGGCTGCGCGGTGACCCGCACGCCTTCGCCCCCACCGTCGCCCAGCTCACCGAACGCCTGCGGACCGTCTGGCCGGAGGCCACGCGCAGCGCCGTGCAGTGGAACATCGACTACCTGAGCCTCAAGCTGCATCTGCGCCCGGGCCCCGAGGAGCCGGACCCCGACCGCCGGTTGCACGGCAAGAAGGAGGCGCTGATGTCCCTGGCTCTCCGCTTCGACCTGGTGAACGAGGGCGACGTAGGGCTTCTCGCCGGGTCCGTCCGCCTCTGATCCGACCCTGATCCGACCTTCATCCGCCTCTCAGCAGGAGGTGCTTGTCATCACCGGCTCCCTGTCCGTGCCCGAGGGCTACCGCATCGGCCCGTGGACCGTAGGTGCCGTCATCGGCGCGGGCGCATTCGGTGCCGTGTACGCGGCGGAGCGCGCGCCTGAGGACACCGTGCGGTACGAAGGGGCCGGGTCCGTGCCGCCGGTCCGTGCCGCCCTCAAGTTCCTGCCGACCGGCACGCGCACCCCACGCCAGCTGCGTCATCTGCGGGACCTCGCCGAGCGCGAGGTGGAGGTGCTCAGCACGGTCCTCGAACCCCGGCTGATCCGGATGTACGACGTCCTCACCGTCGACGACCCCGGACAACCCGAACTCGACGGCGCCACCGTCCTCGTCCTGGAGCAGGCGGCATCGAGCCTCGACGTGCTGCTCGCCGGGCGCGGCCCGGTGACGGACGGGCCTCCCGGCGCGGCTGCCCCCGTCGCGGAGGGCCTCGTCGCCGAGGGCCCGGAGCTGCTCGCCCAAATCTGCGAGGGGCTCGGCCAGTTGCACCGCGCGGGCTGGGTGCACGGCGACCTCAAGCCCGGCAACGTCCTCCTGATGCCCGACGGCACCGCCCGCCTCGCCGACTTCAACCTCGCGGCCGAACTCGACGGCACCCACGCCTACGCGCCCGCCTTCGCCACGCTCGACTACACCCCGCCGGAGCTGCACTGGTCGCAGGTCGGTGAGCAGGGGCGGCAGATCCGCCCGACCGCGGACATCTGGGCCTTCGGCGTGCTGGCCCACCTGGTGCTCACCGGCGGGCGGCATCCCTTCCCCGGGCCCACCCCGGACGCCCGCAGGGACGCGGCCGTCCGCTACGCACGCGGCAAGGCGGACCTCACGCTGTCCGCCGGACTTCCCCTCGTTTGGCGGGAAATCATCGGTGACTGCCTTGCCCGTACGCATGAGGAGCGGGCCCCGCATGATGCCGCGTCCCTGCTGCCGCGCGTCCGGGAGGCCGCCGCGGGCGGTGTTCCGGTGCAGGCGGGGCGTCGGTCGCGCCGGCGGGCAGGGGTCATCGGAGCGGTCGCCGCTGTCGTCGTCGCGGCGGTGGCGGCGCTCGGGCTGACCCTGGACGATCCGCAGGACAACAAGGCTGCTCCTGAAGGGAAGCCGCCCGCCACGGCGAAGCCGTCCGTCCCGCCCGAGCCCGTCGGCTACGACCGCTGTCTGCCGGGCAGCGTCTGCTTCTTCACGGAGCCGGAGGGGCAGGGCCGCATGTGCGCGTGGGCCGGGGACGACACCAACTGGGCGGCGGGCGAGGACAAGTGCAGCTGGACCGGGAGCGCGGCTGCCAAGTCCGTGTTCAACAACGGGAACACGGGCGAGGAGTTCATCCACGTCCGTTACTTCGGTGCGGAGGAACTCAAGGACCGCCTCGGCTGTGCGCCTGTGGGTGAGCGGAAGGACTTCGCGGAGCCGGTGCGGGTGCGGTCCCACACGTGGGCGAGCAAGTGCTGAAGCCGCGGCCGCGGCCGGTCGTCCCCCCGGACGGCCGGCCGCGGTGCGGGGTTGTCAGGCTCGGAACCGCGGGCCCAGTACCCGGGTGCCCTCGCCCGACTCGCACTCCTTGCCCCATACGGCCTTGGAGATCGTCGTCGGACCCGGGAAGTTGGCGTACGAGTCGGCGTCCGGAGCCGCCCCGGTGCTGTAGTGCAGACAGCCCTTCACGCTCTGGTACCAGCCGTCGCCGAGGTCGACGGTGCCGGAGTAGCGGATGTGGTCGACTTCGCCCTCGTTGTTGCCGTTGTTGAACAACGACCTGGCCTTGTAGCCGGTGGACCCACCCCAGTCCCCCTGCTTCTCCCGCACGATCGATCCGCTCATGTCGAGGCCGGTGTACGCGCAGACAGCCCCGGAATCGCAGCCCCTGTACGAGTTGCCGGCCTGAGCCGTCCCCGGAACCGCCACGATCGCCGCGGCGGCGGCAGTTGCGGCTGCTGCCGCCCACGTACGCAGATGCTTGGCCATGTCATCCCCCGATTCGTTTCCTGATGAAAGCGGTCATGTCCCGCTAACAAGGCGTTTGCCGTGTTTGACGTGAACAACGCTAAGTGGAGATCGAGTCCGGGCGGTACTGGTAGCAACTAGTACGCCCGAGGGAACCGGATCCCTATGGACTTGCCAGGGCGCACCGGTTAGTAAGCCCCATGGACATCTCCGCGACCCTGTACATGACGGACGAGACCATCACTCCCGTACGCCTGGCGCGTGAGCTGGAGGAACGCGGGTTCGCGGGGCTGTACCTGCCCGAGCACACCCATATCCCCATCGCCCGCCAATCCGCCTATCCCGGCGGGGAGATGCCGCCCGAGTGCGCCCGCATGCTGAGCCCGTTCGTGGCGCTCGCGCAGGCCGCCGCCGTCACCGGGCGGCTCCGGCTCGGCACCAACATCGCGCTGATCGGCCAGCACGACCCCATCGACCTGGCCAAGCAGATCGCCACCCTCGACCACCTCGCGTCCGGCCGCCTCACCCTCGGCATCGGCTACGGCTGGAACCGCGAGGAGGCCGCCGACCACGGCGTCCACTGGCCGACCCGCCGCGCCCTCGTCCGCGAACGCATGGCGCTGATGCGGGCGCTGTGGAGCGAGCAGCCGACCGCGTACGAGGGGGAGTTCGGGAGCGTCGCCGCCAGCGACGTCCACCCGAAGCCGGTCGCGCGCCCGGGCCGGCTCACCGGGCCCCGGACGCTGATCGGGGGCGCCGCGGGGCCGCGGCTCTTCGCGGAGATCGCCGCGTATACGGAGGGGTGGATGCCGGTCGGCGGCAGCGGTCTGAGCGCGCGGCTCGGGGAGCTGCGCGAGGTGTGGGCGGAGGCTGGGCGCGCGCCCGAGGAGCTGTACGTGGCGGTGACGGCGGTGGTGCCCGAGGCCGGGAAGCTGGAGTACTACGCGTCGTTGGGGATCGACGAGGTGATCCTGCAGCTGCCCGCGGCCGGGGAGACCGAGGTCCTGAAGACCCTGGACGACTTCGGGCAGTACCTGTGACGGGGCGGCACGGGGATGCCACGGGTGCCGGTCCGTATGTCGGAGGTCGCTCGTATGCTCGATCCATGACTGATCACCAGCCCGCACCCCCCACGGCCAATGCGATGCGCCGCGCGCTCAGGCGCGCACGCGACGGTGTGGCGCTGGACGTCACCGAGGCGGCCGTGCTGCTGCAGGCCCGCGGCGAGGATCTGGCGGATCTGACCGCCTCCGCGGCCCGGGTGCGGGACGCGGGCCTGGAGGCGGCCGGGCGCCCCGGCGTCATCACGTACTCGAAGAGCGTGTTCATCCCGCTCACCCGCCTGTGCCGGGACAAGTGCCACTACTGCACGTTCGTGACCGTCCCGGGCAAGCTGCGCCGGGCCGGGCACGGGATGTTCATGTCCCCGGACGAGGTCCTGGACATCGCCCGCCGCGGGGCCGAACTGGGCTGCAAGGAAGCCCTGATCACCCTCGGCGACAAGCCCGAGGACCGCTGGCCCGAGGCCCGCGAGTGGCTCGACGCGCACGGCTATGACGACACCATCGCGTACGTACGGGCCATCTCCATCCGGATCCTGGAGGAGACGGGTCTGCTGCCGCACCTCAACCCCGGGGTGCTGTCGTGGACGGACTTCCAGCGGCTCAAGCCCGTCGCACCCTCGATGGGCATGATGCTGGAGACGACCGCCACGCGCCTGTGGTCCGAGCCCGGCGGCCCGCACCACGGCTCCCCGGACAAGGAACCGGCCGTACGGCTGCGGGTGCTGGAGGACGCCGGCCGCTCCTCCGTGCCGTTCACGAGCGGGCTGCTCATCGGGATCGGTGAGACGTACGAGGAGCGCGCGGACTCCCTGTTCGCGCTGCGGCGCGTGGCCCGCGCGTACCACGGTATCCAGGAGCTGATCATCCAGAACTTCCGCGCCAAGCCGGACACGGCGATGCGCGGGATGCCGGACGCGGAGCTGGACGAGCTGGTCGCTACGGTGGCCGTGGCCCGGCACATCATGGGCCCGTCCGGCAATCTGCAGGCGCCGCCCAACCTGATCGCGGGGGAGTACGAGCGGCTGATCGGCGCCGGGATCGACGACTGGGGCGGCGTCTCGCCGGTCACGATCGACCATGTGAACCCGGAGAAGCCCTGGCCGAAGCTGGAGGAGCTCACGGAGCGCTCGGCGGAGGCGGGCTTCGAGTTGCGCGAACGGCTGTGCGTCTACCCGGAGTTCGTGACCCGGGGCGAGCCATGGCTGGACCCGCGGGTGCTGCCGCACGTCCGGGCACTGGCCTCCGCGGAGACCGGGCTGGCGGTCGCGGACGCGCCCGTCGTGGGCCGGCCGTGGCAGGAGCCCGACGAGGGCTTCACGTCCGCGGGCCGCACCGATCTGCACGCCACGATCGACACCGAGGGGCGCACGGGCGACCGGCGCGAGGACTTCGACGAGGTCTACGGCGACTGGGAGGCGCTGCGGGAGGCCGCGGCGCCCGGCATGGTCCCCTCCCGGATCGACGGCGATGTGCGCGCGGCCCTGGCGACCGCCGCCGACGACCCGACGAAGCTCACCGACGACGAGGCCCTGGCCCTGCTGCACGCGGACGGACCGGCGCTCGACGCGCTGACCCGGATCGCCGACGACGTCCGCACATCCGTGGTCGGCGACGACGTCACGTACATCGTCACGCGCAACATCAACTTCACCAACGTCTGCTACACCGGCTGCCGTTTCTGTGCCTTCGCCCAGCGTCGCACGGACGCCGACGCGTACACGCTCTCCCTCGACCAGGTCGCCGACCGCGCCCAGCAGGCGTGGGACGTGGGCGCGGTCGAGGTCTGCATGCAGGGCGGCATCCACCCCGACCTGCCCGGCACGGCGTACTTCGACATCGCGCGCGCGGTGAAGGAGAAGGTCCCGGGCATGCATGTGCACGCCTTCTCACCGATGGAGGTCGTCAACGGGGCCTCGCGCACCGGCCTTTCGATACGGGAGTGGCTGACCGCCGCGAAGGAGGCGGGACTCGACTCGATCCCCGGGACGGCCGCCGAGATCCTCGACGACGAGGTCCGCTGGGTCCTCACCAAGGGCAAGCTGCCCACGGCCACCTGGATCGAGGTCATCAGGACCGCCCATGAGCTGGGCATCCGCTCGTCCTCGACGATGATGTACGGGCACGTGGACCAGCCGCGGCACTGGCTCGGCCACCTGCGCACGCTGGCCGGTATCCAGCAGGCTGCGTTGTCCCAAAACGTGGGCGGCTTCACGGAGTTCGTCACGCTCCCGTTCATCCACACCAACGCGCCCGTCTACCTGGCGGGCATTGCCCGCCCCGGACCCACGGACCGCGACAACCGCGCGGTGACCGCGATGGCCCGGCTGCTGCTCCACCCGCACATCCCCAACATCCAGACGAGCTGGGTGAAGCTGGGCACGGAGGGCGCGGTGGAGATGCTGCGCTCGGGCGCCAACGACCTGGGCGGCACGCTGATGGAGGAGACGATCTCGCGGATGGCGGGCTCGTCCTACGGTTCGTACCGCTCGGTCAAGGACCTCGTCGCGATCGCGGACCAGGCGGGCCGCCCGGCCCGCCCCCGCACCACGCTCTACGGCGAGGTGCCGCAGGAGCGGGTGCGGGCGGCCGAGGCCTCGGACGGGCATCTGCCGGAGCTGCTGCCGGTGCTGGACTGAACGCAGCAGTCCTCGCGGACTAGTCGGCGAAGCGGTGCCCCAGGCGGGCACCGGCCTCCGGCGTGCCCAGGTCGACCGGGCCGAACGAGGCGATGTTGCTGGTGACCAGCCCGTTCTTGCTGCCGCGGAACAGCCAGTAGGCGCCGGAGTCCTGGTGGGCGCCGTCCTCGTTCGGGACGCCGACGGCAAGGTCGGCCCGGTTGTTGTTGTTCACGTCGAGCAGGAACACCTCGGTGCCGAACTTGTCGCCGTGCTCGGACGCGCCCGGCACCCCGGTCGTCGACTGGTGGAAGGCCTGCGCGCCCGTCCCGGTCAGCCCGGAACGGCTGCCCTTGAGCAGCACGACCGCGCCGGCGTCCCGCTTGGCGGAGCTGCCGGAGCCGATGTCCTCGCCGGGCACCCCGGCCGCCACGTCGTCGATCCCGTCACCGGTGACGTCCCCGACGGTGAGCGAGGCACCGAACTGGTCGCCCTCGTTGCTGTCGTTGCCGCCCTCGTCGGCACCGGGCACCCCGGCGGTGTTCTGCGTGATCTTCTTCGTACGGGTCGAAAGACCGGACGCGGAGCCGTAGATGACGCTCACGTTCCCGGCCAGCATGTGGTCGGTCTCCCAGACCGTGCCGGTGTCGCGGAACACGAGGTCCCCGTACCCGTCGCCGTCCACATCCCCGATGACACCGTTGTTGAACGAGGTCAGCTTCTTGGGCGTGTGGCTCAGACCGCCGCTCCCGCCCTGCCAGTACTGCCCCTGGTACGCCATCTCCTCGAAGCCGTGACTCGTCACGATCTCGTCGGCGCCGTCCCCGGTGATGTCCCCGACGACGATGTCGTACGGCCCGAAGGTGTCGCTCGTCGGAATCGGATCGGCCTTCGCGGGCTTCCCGTCCCGCCCGAACGGCCCGTAGTGGATGGTCATCCCGCCCCGGCCGTCGTCCATGTCGTACGGGTAGTCGTCGGAGACCAGATCCTCGTGCCCGTCCCCGTTGAAGTCCCCACTGTTGAACTTCGCACCCTTGACGTCGGGCAGGACCGAGCCCTTCCCGAGCCCGTCCGCCGACCCCCACAGCACCACCGTCTCCCCGCGGGCGGCCTGCACGACGAGATCATCGAACCCGTCGTCATCGAGATCGGCCGCGGTGGTCACCCACCCGAAGCCGTCGTTCTCGTCGACCTGCCCGGGCACCCCACCGGCCCCGGCGGTCAACGTCACCCGCCCACCGGCCCCGACCCCACCACTCCCGCCGTACGCGACGGACACATACCCGGCCTCGGCCTTCCCGTCGACGGTGGCCCCGGGGGCGGACACCGCCAGATCGGCGTACCCGTCCGCATTGAAGTCCACAACCCCACGCCCGTCCGCGGCGACGGCGGAGCCACCGCCGACGACCAGGGAGGCACCGAGTGCGGTGGTGAGCGAGAGAGCGATGATCAACGGGCGGCGCATGATGCCTCCGGTGGGGGGATGTATGGCAGGTCGATCTATGGGACACGCGGGGTGGACGGAAGGTTGCCCCCGGATGTGCGGTGGGCCGGTCAGCCGAAGATCGCCGTGGGGTTTCCGGTGAACCAGGTGTTGTGGATGACCAGCCGACGTATCACCCAGCGCCCGCCCCGGCCGTCGCGACCCGCCTCGCGTACGAGCTCGGCCTCGTACGGGTTCTTGAGCAGGGCGTACGTCGTGTGGTCGGCGCTGAGCAGGTGCTGGGCCTCGACCAGGGCGGTCAGACGGGCGGTGGTGCCGTCGATCGTGATGCGGGGGTTGGTGACCTGGTGGGTGGTGTCCACGCGGCCGGTGAACAGGCCGAGGATGGTCGTGACGATGGTGTCGCGGCCGGCCATCACCGGGGGTGCCGCGCCCCACTTGGCGGCTGCGGGACGGAAGTCCAGCTCGGCGTCCTCGGCGAAGGACGAGGCGAACAGGTCCTTGTCCTTGAGGTCCTGGCCGAGCGCGAAGCGGTGGAGGGCGTCGGTGATCTCGGTCCGGTCGCGCAGCTCGGCGAGGGCGGCCGTGCTGTCGTGGGCGGGTGCGTCGAGTGCGGCGGTGGTCGTGACGGACATGGTGATGGCTCCTCGGGTTCCTGGTGCGGTGGCCTGCTGCACCACTGATCCTTCCGGGGGCCGAGGAGGCCATCAATGAGCCTCCGTGCAAGGATCGTTAAGCGAGGGGAAACGATCTGGGCGGGGGCGATGGAGAAGTACGAGATCGAGGCGTTCCTCGTGCTCGCCGAGGAGTTGCACTTCGGCCGGACCGCCGAGCGGCTGCATGTCTCCACCGCCCGGATCAGCCAGACCGTGGCGAAGCTGGAGCGGCGGGTCGGCGTGCGGCTCTTCGAGCGGACCAGCCGCCGGGTCGAACTCACCCCGGTCGGGCGGGAGCTGGCGGAATCCGTACGGCCCGCATGGGCGCAGATCGCGGACGCGGTCGCGCGGGCGGTGGACGCGGGCCGCGGCCTGAGCGGTGTGCTCACCGTCGCCTTCACCGGGCCCGCGGCGGGTCAGCTGGTCGTGGGCATCGCCCAGACCTTCCGCGCACGCCACCCCGAGTGCGAGGTCCGCATCCGCGAGGCGCACCTCGCGGACGTCGCCCCTTGGCTGCGCACGGGCGAGGCCGATGTGGCGTTCACGCGGCATCCGTTCGACCAGGAGGGCCTGGCCCTGGGGCCGGAGCTGATCACGGAGGCCCGGGTGCTCGCCGTCGCGGCCGGGCACCCCTTCGCGCGCAGATCCTCCCTCGCACCGGACGATCTCGCCCGCGTCACCCTCCTCCGGCACCCCGACTCCCTGCCGCCCGCACTCCGTGAGGACTTGGCACCGGCCCGTACACCGGCCGGGCTGCCGATCGAGGCCGGTGCCGTGGCCGGCACGTCGAACGAGCTCCTGACCCTGGTCGGTGCGGGCGCGGGGGCCGCGCTGGTCGGCGCGCACACCCGCCGCTACGCCGCACGCCATGACGTGGCCTACGTACCGGTCGAGGGCCTGCCCCCGGTGGTGTGGGGACTGGTACGGAACGCGGGGGCCGCTTCCGCGCGGGTACGGGCGTTCGCGGAGGCGGCCGCCGAACTGATGGGCTGAGCCCTGGGGTTGCCCCCCGCCGCCCAGCGGCAGGGCGGGCTCGGCGCGGCCCTCTGGGCCGGGGATGCCGACGGCCGACGGCGGACAGGGCTGCGGTGGCCGGAGCCTGATCAGGACGCATCCGTTCGATTACAGTGCTGCGGGACCGCAGGACAGTGGGGAGGCGGTATCCGTGAGCGCCGGGTCAGGCATATCCGGGCCGGGCACATCCGGGTCCGGCATCTGGGGACGCGTGGAGCAGCAGGACTTCCGCAGCCGTGTGCGCGGGACGCTGCTCGGCGGGGCGCTCGGTGATGCGCTGGGAGCGCCCGTGGCCGGGCTCGCGCTCGATGCGCTGCGGACGGCGCACGGCATGGACGGGGTCGTCGATCTCGTGCCCGCGTACGGGCGCAGGGGTGCGGTGACCTGCGCGACCCAACTGACCCTGTTCACGGTCGACGGGCTGATCCGGGCCCAGGTGCGACGCGACACCGGGGCCTGGCATCCGCCGAGTGATGTGCATCGTGCGTATCTGCGGTGGGCCGTCACGCAGAACGAGTGGGGGCCCGACGAGCGGCGCAAGGACGACGGGTGGCTGGCGCGTGAGGAATGGCTGTACGCGCGGCGGGATCCGGAGCGGGCGCTGCTCAGTGGGTTCGGGGACGAGCGGCTCGGGACGCTGCAGGAGCCCAAGAACCCGGCGGAGCGTGGGGCTGCGGCCGCGACGCGGTCCGCGCCGTTCGGGCTGCTCGTGGGCTGGGAGCCGCAGCTGGTGCTGCAGTTGGCGGTGGAGTGCGCGGCGCAGTCGCACGGTCATCCGACCGCGTATCTGAGCGCGGGCGCGTTCGCGGTCCTCGTGCACGCGCTCGCGCGCGGGGAGTCGCTGGACGCGGCGGTGCAGCGGGTCCTTGGGCTGCTGGCGACGCGGCCCGGGCATCAGCCGGTGACCGACGCGCTGCAGCACGCGCTCGGCGCGGTGCGCCAGGGGCTGCCGAGCGCGGGCCGGGTGGACGAGCTGGCGGCGGAGCGCACGGCGGAGGCCGCGCTCGCGGCCGCCGTGTACTCCGCGCTGGTCTGCGAGGACGTCCGCGGCGGGCTGCGGCTCGCCGTGAACCACGGGGGCGACTCCGCGGCCGTCGGCGCGCTCGCGGGTGCGCTGCTCGGCGCGATGCACGGCGAGACGGCGCTGCCGCCGTCGTGGGTCGCGGAGCTGGAGGGCCGCCCGACCCTCCTTGAGATCGCCGACGACTTCGCGATGGAGATGACCCAGGGCGCCGCGCTGCACGGGCCGGGGGTGGCGTCGCAGGGGTGGCTGGTGCGGTATCCGCGGGGCTGAGCCGTACCGCCGGATCCGTACCGCCCTAGCCGTACACCGGATCCGTACACCGGATCCGTACCGCCCGATCCGTACAGACGAAAGCGCCGCCCGCGAGGCGAACCCCCGCGAGCGGCGCGCAATCCGCAGAGCCGCGGAACCTAACCCCGCGCCCCCGACCGCTCATCCGCCGAGCCGGTCGACTGCCCCGGCACCAGCACCGGGTCCGCGAGGAACTTCCGCTCCAGCTCCTCCCGTTCCGCGTCGCTCGGGTCGTCGTCGAGGGAGTCCACGATCGCCGAGCGGTCCGGGGTGCCCTCCGGCTTCAGCAGGCCGATCACCACGTACAGGACGAGGGACGTGACCAGCGGGCTGGAGACCGTGACGGTCTGGCTCGCGTCCTCGACGCCCCAGTAGAGGACGGCCCAGACGGTCAGACCGCCCGCCCACGAGACGAGGGCCGCGGTCGGCCCGGTGCGCTTGAACCAGGGCAGCAGGCCCAGCATCAGCGGGATGGAGATCGGACCCATCGTGGCCGCGACGATCGAGACCACGACCGTCATGATGAAGCCCTTCGGATCCGCGGTCAGCGCGATCGACATCGAGACGGTGACGAAGGCGACCGTGGTGATCCGGGCGAAGAGCAGCTGCTGGGCCTGGGTGAAGTAGCGGACCTTCTTGACGATGACCGGCGCGAGGTCGCGGGTGATCACCGCGGTGATGACGTTGGAGTCGGAGGCGACCATCGCCATCGTGTGCGAGAAGAAGCCCGCGAGGACCAGACCGATGATGCCGGTCGGCAGCAGCTCCTTGGCGAGCGCGATGTACGCGCCCTCGCCGCCTTCGAGACCGGGCACGATCAGCGGCGCCGCGATCATCGGCACGAAGAGGATGAACGGCCAGACCAGCCACAGGGCGCTGGAGAGCAGCGCCGACTTCTTGGCGCGCGAGCCGCTGGGCGCGGCCATGTAGCGCTGCGCCAGGTTCCACATGCCGCCGTTGTACTCGAAGGTCTTCACGAAGAGGAACGCGATGATCAGGCCGGTGGTGATGGAGCCGTTGACCGGGTCGGCGTGGCCCTCGGGCAGATCGCCCCAGAACGTGAACAGCGAGGTGAAGCCGCCGAGATGGGCGAGCACCGCGAAGAGCATCGCGAAGCCGGCGATCGCCTGGATGATGAACTGCCCGAAGTCGGTGAGGACATCGGCCCACAGTCCGCCGAAGGCCATGTAGAACATCGTGCAGATGCCGGTGATCGCGATGCCCCAGCCGAGCGGGATGTCCGCGAAGCCCTGCAGCAGCACGGCGATGGCGACCCACTTGGCGGCGATGTCGACGACCTTGAGCAGCGCTCCGGAGTACGCGAGGACCTGCTGGGTGGGCAGGTTGTAGCGCACGGCGAGATACGCGAGCGGTGAGTTCACGCCGTGCTTGGCGCGCAGCCGGTTCCAGCGCGGCGCGAAGAGGAACGCGCCGACGCCGACGCCGAGTCCGATGGTCAGCGGCCACCAGAAGTAGACGGTGACACCGTCGTTGTACGCGACTGCCGCAAACGTCACGAACATGATCGCGCTGTAGCCCGACATGTGGTGCGAGATCCCCGACAGCCACCACGGGATGCGCCCGCGGGCGGTGAAGAAGTCGGCCACGGTCTCGACGCGCGATTTGGCCCATACGCCGATGCCGACCATGACGAAGAAGTAGCCGCCGAGTACGGCCCAGTCGAGACTCTTCATTGCCCCCTCCAGGGGTCCGGGTGCGCTAGCCGCGGGCCCGCTCATGGTGGGTTCGACCACGGGGTGGCGACAACCGGATGTAAGGTCAAGGGCAAGTAAAATCGTTCCAGTTGAGGATTCGCGTTCATGTACGTGACCTGAATCAAGGCCCCGCAAACGCACGTCGGCGGTACGGGAAGAGACTCCCGTACCGCCGACGACCTGCGGAAATGTCTGCCGCTAGCGCATGATCTCCCCTGCGTTCACCAGGAGTTGCTGTCCGGTGATCGCCCGCGAGCGATCCGAGGCCAGGAACACGCACGCGTCCGCCACGTCCCCGTCCGTCGCCAGATCCGGCAGCGCCATCCGCGACGTGAGCCGCTTCTTCACCTCGTCCTGAGGCGCGCCCTCGGTGCTCGCCGTGAACTGCACCCAGGCCTCCACCGGCGGACCCCACATCCAGCCGGGCAGCACGGTGTTGACCCGGATCCGGTCCGGGCCCACCTCGCGCGCCAGCGAGTACATCGCGGAGGTCAGCGCGCCCTTCGACGCCGCGTACGCCGCCTGCTTGACCTGCGACGGAGAGGCGATGGCCGACTGCGTCCCGACGATGACGACCGCGCCGCCGCGCTCCTTGAGCCCCGGCAGACAGGCGCGCGTCATCCGCAGCGTGCCGAGCAGATTCGTGTCGATGACGCCCTTCCACGTCTCGAAGTCCGCGTCCTGCAGCCCGCCGAAGTAGCTGTCCCAGGCGGCCACATGGATCACCGCGTCGAGCCGGCCGAACGTCTCGACGGCCAGCGCCGCGAGCGCCTCGCACTGCTGCTCGTCGGTGATGTCGGTCGCCCGGTACGCGGTGTGCTTGCCGTCCGGGTCGATCTCGGCGGCGGCCTTCGCGAGGTTCGCCGCGGTCCGCGCCCCGAGCACGGCGTTCCCGCCGTCCCGTACCACCGCGGCGGCCACCTGCTGGCCGAGCCCGGCTCCGACCCCGGACACGATGACTGTCTTGCCTTGGAGCAGCACGGCTACCTCCGACGCGACTTGAGGACGGACCCTGGTGGATTTCCTGACGGCCCGTCAGAGTAGGGGCGTCCAGCGGAGGAAGGAAGGGGAACGTCATGGGTGAGCAGACCCGTAGCGAGGTCTATGCGGAACTGGCCTCGGTCGGCCCGTACGGAGTGCGTCCCGGGCACGCGCTGATCACGATGGTGGAGCCGCATCCGGGCCATGAGTTCGCGTACAACCGCTGGTACGAGGACGACCACTACTACGCGGGCGCCATGGCCATGCCGTGGATGTACGCGGGCCGCCGCTGGGTCGCCACACGCGATCTGCAGGAGCTGCGCTACCCGGAGAAGTCCGCCGTGGCCCAGCCCGTCACGGCGGGCTGCTACATCTCCACGTATTGGGTGACCGACGGGCGCTACGACGACCACATGAAGTGGACCGTCGGCATCAACAAGCGCCTCAACCGCGACGGCCGGGTCTACCAGGACCGTACGCACGTCTTCACGTCGTTCCAGGACCACGAGGCGACCGTCTACCGCGACGGGGCGGCCGGGCCGCGCGACTACCACGCGCTCGACCACCCCTACCAGGGCCTCGTCGTCGAGGTCGTGGACGCCGAAGGGGCCGAGCAGCGCGCCGAGCTCCTGGAGTGGCTGCGCTCGAAGCACCTGCCGGGGAAGCTCGCGGGTGGTCCCGCGGCGATGGTGGTGATCTTCCGGCCGACGCCGTTGCCCGGCGACAAGATGACGTACGTGAAGCAGGTCGAGGGCGTGGACACCCGGCTGACCCTGCTGTGGTTCCTCAACGAGGACCCGCGCGAGGGCTGGCAGGACCACTTCGCGGGGCGCGACGAGGAGATCGCCGCGTCGGGGCTGGGGAAGGTGGAGCTGGTGGCGCCGTTCATCCCGACGGTGCCGGGCACCGACACCTACGTCGACCGGCTGCGCTGAAATGCCGAGCCCTCTCGGCTAGGACGGCGGGCCAGTCGAGAGGGCTCTTCGATGGTGCATGTGCAGTGGTGCATGTGCAGTTGTCGTTCTTGCGCAGGGTCCTCATTCAGCCGAGGCGGTAGGCCCCTCGGCTGACCTGTCCGACGAACGCGGTCCAGGTGTCGGGCTCGAACGCGATGGCAGGTCCCTGGGGGACCTTGGAGTCACGCACCGCGACTTCGCGCAGGACGGGGGACCTGACTTCAATGCATGCGCCGTTTCCAGTGGAATACGAAGACTTCGTCCACGCATTCGTGGCGCCTTGCTGGATTGCCATGTTTGCTCCGCTTTGTGCTGTGGGTGAGTGCAGTGTCACCGTCCCTGGCCCCACGGGCCGATGACGGTCTTCGTCGCTCAGCGGGCTTTGGTCTGACGCCCTTGATCTGATCGACGTGATCGACGCTACTCGCCACCATCGGTATATGACGCGGCCATTCACTCGACCGGATGGCATATACCATGCGGGTCTTCCCGTGCGGCGAGCCAAGGGTGTACCTTGCCGCCGCTTTTCCTCAGCGGGCGTACTCCTTGGCGATCTCGGTGATGAATTGCCGGGTCTGTTCCACATTCAGCGCCTGTGCCCGAAGATGCTCGTACATGACGCTGTATTTGTGGACGTCGTTCGCCTTCTCGAGATAGAGATCACTGGTGACGCCCTCGATGTAGACCACACTGGAATCCGCGGTGTCCGGGAATTCCAGAATGGCGTACTGCCCGTTCACCCCCGGATGCGCCCCCATCTCGAACGGGATCACCTGCACCGTCACATGGGGCAGTTGGGACATCTCCACGAGATGTTCCAGCTGCTCGATCATCAACTGCTTGTTGCCGACCATACGGCGCAGCGCCGCCTCGTCCAGGACCGTCCACAGCCGCAGCGGATTCTCGGCCGCCTGGATGCGCTCCTGACGGCGTACGCGCACCTGCACACGCTTGTCGATATCCGTCGGCTGCGTCTCCGGCAGTGCCCCGGTGATCAGCGCCTCCGCATAGCCGCGGGTCTGCAGCAGACCCGGCACGACCTGCGGGTCGTACACGCGCAGCGAGGCGGCATCGGTCTCCAGGCCGATGTAGACGGAATACGGAATGTCGCCGAACGCATGCCACCAGCCCTGCTGGCGGCTGTCCTTGGCCATTTGCATCAGGGAGTCGACGATCCGGACGTCCTCGACCTCGTAGACGCCGCACAGATCCCGCACATCGCGCTGGCTGATCGACCGGCGGCCGTTCTCCAGACGGGAGATCTTCGACTGCGAGACGAGCAGCCGCTCGGCGACCTCCTCGGCCGTCATGCCCTTGAGCTCGCGCAATCGCCGCAGCTCCTGGCCCAAGCGGCGTCGCCTGACTGTGGGATTGACGTTGGACGCCACGGGATGTGCCACCTCTCCGGACAGCGGTCTGTTCGTAGGGATACCCGCTCCGATCGGGCGTATCACCGATCGAATGGTGCGTATATCCGCTCCGTGTCTGCTAGTTCAGCAGAGTGCCACCAACTGCCGTGGTCGCGCTGGGAAATGGACCATCTCCGAAGCGCCCGGCGCTGCCGCAACCAGGCCAAACGCAACGCGCGGGGTGGCGGCCGGCGACTGCCGGTCTCCACCCCGCGCGAAGCGGACGGTGCTTCAGTGGTGCGCGGCGCTCGTCAGTGTGCGACGACGCGCGCCATCGAACCGCGACGTGGCTGCGAAGGCACACGGCCTCCGTCCGTCGTCGCCCTGGCCGGCTGCCGGCCTCCCGCGGGTGAGCGGCGTGGCTGCGCCGCCACCCCGTTCTGCACGTCCATCACGGCGTGCGCCACGAGGCCGCCCATCGGGTCGTGCCTGATCAGATCGCGGAGCCGGGAGCGTGATGAACGCCCCTCGTTCCCCGGATACAGGTGCTTGCCGAGTCCGACCGCGTGGGCCAGTGCGGCGAGCGCCGCGGTCCGCGGGTCCGGCGGTACGCCGGTGCGGATCGCCGAATCCAGCCGTGCCCTGATCTCGCGGCTGATCGCCGACTGCGTCGCCTGGTAGCGAGTCGTCGGCAGCACCCCGCACATCTGTCCCTCCACGGCATGCACCATGCCGCAGCGTTCGAGATGCGAGAGATACGTCTGGCGCAGCCCCAGGCGGGGCCCGCCGATCCAGTGGACCGCACGGACCGGAGCGCCACGCCTTCGCAGCAGCTCCAGTGCGCAATCCAGTGTCGGATCACCTGTCGGCCGTGCTGTCACCACGGCGATACGATCCCCATCTGGGGCTATCCGTCCGGCCAGCGCCAGCTCTACTAGCTGTGCTCCGGCGAGACCTAGGTCGAGCGACTGCGGCTGCGCTGTGGTACCCGTGGCCGGGTCCAGAGCGAGCAGCAGAAGCTCCTCCGGAATCGTTCTGCGGCTCCTGCCCATCCATGCCTCCCCGCGTGGATGTCTGACAGGGTGACCCCTCTCACATTCATCTGTCGAGAGTGCGTGGGGGCTTTGTACGGGAACCAGTAGGTATGTCGTTCTCGTCTAGCCAGTGGGCCAACCCCGCAGACAGGGACACTGGTACATGGTTCGGACACCGGGGTCCGGGCTGCGTGGGCGCCCTTGCGGGCACATTTAGCGGCGAGTCGTGCGGGTCGTTCAGGCTGTACGGGTCGTTGAGGCGTAACTCAGGACTCAGGTCGATCGGTCGGAGCTAGGGAGGCATCGGTGGCGGGCGAGACCCCGGACAGGGCGCAGCAGGGGAAGACTTCGGACGCGAACGGTTCGGTGGAACCGAAGGGTCCGGCCCCGTCCGAGGAACGCGCCGCGGATCCCCGCATCGCCGTGTCCCGCCCCCGCGCGAGCGAGCCGAAGGCGGACCAGGCGACGGCGGTGTTCTCGACGGCTGCGTTGCGCGGGGTGGCGGGAGGCGAGGCGGAAGGTTCCGCCTCCGGTGCCGCATCGGGATCCGGTGCCGGTGCCGCATCCGGCTCCGGCTCCGGCGAGGATTCGGACGCTGCTTCCGATGACGCCGCTGACGCTGCGGCGGTTGCGGATACGGGGAGGGAGTCCGGCGAGTCCGGCGAGCCTGCCGAGTCCGCCGAGCCCGGCGCATCCGGTGACTCCGACGGGGACGCGCGGCTGCGGGCTGCTGTGGCGGCTTGGGTGGCCGGGGGAGCGGATTCGGGAGCGTCCGAGGGTGAGCCGGACGCTGAGGCTGCTTCTGGGGCCGAGGACGAGGGTGAGGCGGAGACTGAGGCCGAGCCCGAGCCCGAGCCGGAGACCGAGGTCGAGGCTGAGGCGGACGTCGAGACCGAGCCTGCGCCGGACGCCGAGCCGGCGGACGAGGTCGAGGGCGAGGACGAGGTCGAGCCGGAGGCCGAGGCTGAGCCCGCGGCACCTGCTGCTGACACCGAACCCGAGGCCGCAAGCGAGCCCGACCCCGACCCCGACCCCGAGCCCGCCGACGCCGATGAGCCCGAGCCCGACGCCGAGGACGCCCCGACCGCCGCGGACGCCAAGTCCGATGACGCCGCCGGCGAAGACACCGACGGAACCGACGGAACCGACGGCACCGACGACGCCGACGCCGAACCCCCCGTCGACCAGGCCACCGCCGTCTTCAAGGCCGTGCCGCCGCCCGTCGACCAGCCGACGGCCATGTTCCGCACCGTGCGCCCCGACGCGAAGAGCGACGCGCCGTCCGACGCGAAGCCCGACGTGGCAGACGTAAAGCAGGATGCAAAGGCGGACGCCGAGCCGGACGCGAAGGCCGGCGGTGACGGTGAAGCCGAGTCCTCCGCCGAGCGCACCAGCACCTTCGTCGCACTCAAGCCGCTCGAACCCAAGAGCGCGCCCAAGGCCGAACCCAAGCCAGCACCCAAGGCCGAGCCGAAGGCGCCTGCCGCGCCCGCCGCCCCCGAGCAGCCCGCCCCCACGCCCGTCAACGCCGGCCCCGAGCGCACCGCCCAGCAGCCGTTGCCGCCCAAGGCGCCGATCGATCTGCTCGCCGAGCTGACGAACCGGCCGCCCCCGGCGGAGACGCCGATGCGGACGGTCGGGCGGCGGATCAAGATCTGGACGCCGCTGCTGCTCCTTCTCGCGATCGTCTTTGCTGTCGCACAGGCCGTACGTCCGCTGCCGACCCCGAAGCTGACGCTCACCGCGCAGCAGACCGTCTCCTTCGAGGGCGACAAGCCGCAGATCCCGTGGCCGGACCAGGGCCAGGCGGCGCTCGATGTCGAGGGCATCGGTTCCTTCGGCACGTACGGCGACCAGAAGCCCGTACCGATCGCGTCGATCGCGAAGGTCATGACGGCGTACGTGATCCTCAAGGAGCACCCGCTCAAGGGCGACGACAAGGGCCCGATGATCACCGTCGACAAGGAGGCCGAGGACCACTACGTCTCCGGCAAGAAGGACCTGGAGTCGGTCGTCGACGTCAAGGAGGGCGAGAAGCTCTCGGAGTACGAGGCGATCCAGGCGATCATGCTGCCGTCCGCGAACAACGTCGCACGGCTGCTCGCCCGCTGGGACTCCGACGGCGACGAGAAGGCGTTCGTCCAGAAGATGAACGACGCCGCCGCGGAACTCGGCATGAAGAACACCACGTACACGGACCCGAGCGGTCTGGACAAGACGACGGTGTCCACCGCCGAGGACCTGGTCAAGCTGGGCCGGGCCGCCATGGAGATCCCGGTGTTCAAGCAGATCTCCGGGCAGGGCTCGTACAAGCCGGGCAACGGCCGCGGTGACCCGGCCAGGGGCGACGGGTCGCTCTGGTACAACTTCAACAACCTCGTCCCGACCGTCGCGGTGGGCATCAAGACCGGTACGACCACGGCGGCCGGCGGCAACCTGCTCTTCGCCTCGTCGAAGACCATCGACGGCAAGGAACAGATCGTGATCGGCGCGGCCCTCGCGCAGTTCGCGAAGCACACGAACGCGAACATCGACGAGGTGACCGCCAACAGCCGCAAGCTGATGGACGCGGCGGAGGCGGCGCTGGAGTCGAAGACGGTCGTGAAGAAGGGCGACGTCGTCGGGCACGTGGACGACGGGCTCGGCGGCACGACGCCCGTCGTGGCCACCAAGGACGTCAAGGCGGTCGGCTGGTCGGGCCTGACGGTCGAGCTCGGCCTCCAGGCCGAGAAGACGATGCCGCACAAGGCGAAGGCCGGTACCGAGGTCGGTGTCCTCACGGTCGGCGACGGCAAGGGCGAGGCGGTCAGCGTGCCGGTCGCGCTCCAGTCGGACCTGGAGGAGCCCGGCTTCGGCGCGAAGCTGACGCGGATCATGTAGGCGGAAGAAGCAGGGAGGGTGCGGGGTGCGGGGCGCTGCCCCGGGCCCCGCGTCCGTTGGGGCTCAGCGACCGGCCGCGCTCACGGGGTACGCGATGTCGCACGCCTCGTCGTCCGGACCCAGCGTGTCCCACGGCGCGATGTAGATCTCCCGGCAGGGTCCTTCGATCCGCAGTCCCTGCGCCTGGATCCAGTGCTCCACGGCCTCGTACGCCGCGATGATCTGCGGGTAGAACACCTGCGCCTTGGTGATCCGGGTGTACGCGTAGCGGCGGGCGGGCTCGACGCGGAAGGCGACCGCGGGGCCCTGGCGCTCCGCCCACGCGCGGGCCGCCTCCGCGTCCGCGACCGGGACGCAGCTCTCCACTGGACCGTCGCTCTCCTGTGTGACCTCGGCGTGGTACGCCACGAACGGTGCGGCCGTGATGCCCCCGCACTCCTGCGCCGCCTTCTCCAGGCGGCCCAGCGACTCACCGATGTACGCGGGCAGTTCGCCCGCGAGCGTGTGGCGGGTCTCGGTGAGCACCGTCTGCTCGGGCACCTCGACCGTGCGGATCTCGAACTTCTCGTACATCTCGGAACTCCTCCCTGAAAGCCGTCCACGGAGGAAATGGACCAGCGTCCGCTGGGCCGCGAACCGCTCCTCGACGTCCCTCCAGTACGCCTCGACGGCCGCCGCGGCGCGGGTGTCGTCGAGCGCGACGATCTCGATGACCGTCGCGAGCGGCATGTCGAGCTGCCGCAACAGGGCGACGAGACGGGCCTGTTCGACCTGTTCGGGCCGGTAGAAGCGGTAGCCGCTGACGGGGTCGACGCGGGCGGGCGCGAGCAGTCCCAGCCGGTCGTACAGCCTGAGGGCCTTCGCGGAGAGGCGCGAGCGGGCCGCGAACGCCCCGATCGTGAGCCATCCGTCCTCGTCGCGTCCGCCGTCAGCGGGATGTTGCGTCATGGGTCCATCCTCCGTGACCGGGCGCGATTGCCCCCGGTGGACCCGACCCTGGGCTCTGCCCCAGGGGCAAGGTCAAACGCCCCACGCGGCGCACGGCTAGCGTGTCCGTATGGGGAACGCACATGAGACATGGGAATCAGGGGCGGCCGGAGTGCTGACGCTGCCCTCGGGGCGGATGATCCGGGGCCGTGGACTGCGGCACCCCCTGCCGCCCGGCCCTGAACCCACGTACGGCCTCTATCTCCTGGGGAAGCCGCCGCCCGCACAGCCGTGGGAGTCGGCCTGGCTGAAGTGGCCGGACTTCTGGCTGCCCGGCGCCGACGCGCCCGCCGCCCTGCGCACGGTCTGGGAGCGGGCGGCCGGTGAGCGCGTCGAGGTGGCTTGCGGCGGCGGGCGCGGGCGGACCGGGACCGCGCTCGCCTGTCTCGCGGTGCTGGACGGTGTCCCGGCGCACGAGGCCGTGGCCTTCGTACGCCGGAACTACGACCGCCGGGCCGTGGAGACGCCCTGGCAGAAGCGGTACGTCGCCCGCTGCGGCTTCACGCCGCCACCGCAGTGAGCACCCGCCCCGCGTCGAGGGCGAGCCGGGTGCCCACGAAGCGCTCGCGCATCCGGCGGTCGTGCGTGACGACCACGAGGGCGCCCCGGTAGGCGTCGAGCGCCTCCTCCAGTTCCTCGACGAGGGCCGGTGAGAGGTGGTTCGTCGGTTCGTCGAGCAGCAGCAGGTCGACCTCCTCGGTGACCAGACGGGCCAGTTCGATGCGGCGGCGCTGGCCGTACGAGAGCTCGCCGACCCGCAGTTTCAGGTCGGCGGGCCGGAACAGGCCCAGGGACAGGAACAGTTCGCGGTGCTCCTCGACCGTGCCGGTGCGGCCGTACGCGAACGCCTTCAGGACCGGCATCGCGGACGGCCACGGGACCTCGCGCTGCCGCAGATGCCCGATGCGGCCCGGCGCCCGGACCGTGCCCGCCGCCGCGGCGAGTTCCCCGGACAGCACGGCGAGCAGTGTCGACTTGCCCGCGCCGTTGGGGCCGGTCACAAGGAGCCGTTCGCCGGGTGCGATCCGCAGGTGCGGCAGGTCGAGCCGGCCGGGCACCCGGATCCCGGTGAGTTCGGCGGACGCGTCATCGGTGCCTCCTTCCATCAGCCCCGTGAACTGCAGCGGGTCGGGCGGCAGTTGCGCGGGTTCGGCGGTGAGCCGGGCCACGCGTTCCTTCGCGTTGCGGATCCGCACCATCGCCCCGTGGCCGCGCCCCCGCGCACGGAACCCGCCGTGCCCGAAGACCGCGAGCGGCACCTTGCGCGGGATCGCGTCGAGCCGGGCGACGTTGGACTCGGCGAGCCTGCGGTTGCGGGCGAGTTCGTCGCGCCACTGGTCGTACTCCCGGATCCGGCGCCGGCGTTCGGCGGCCTTCGCGGCGACATAGCCGCTGTAGCCGTCCCCGTAGCGGGTCGCACGGGCCTCGTCGACCTCCAGGACGGTGCTGGTCAGGTGCTCCAGGAACACCCGGTCGTGGGTGACCGCGACGACCGTGCCGCGCCGTCGGCGCAGCTGGTCCTCCAGCCAGGCCAGGGCCCGGTCGTCGAGGTCGTTGGTGGGTTCGTCGAGCAGCAGCAGCTCCGGTGCGGCGGCCAGGGTCGCGGCGAGCGCGAGCCGGGACCGTTCGCCGCCGGAGAGCGTGCCGAGGCGCCGGCCGCGGTCCAGGCCGGGCAGGCCGAGACCGTGCAGGGCGAGCTCGACGCGGGCGTCGGCGCCGTAGCCGTCGCGGGCCTCGTAGCGGGCGAGGAGTTCGCCGTACGAGACGAGCGCGGTGTCGAGCGCGGCGCCCCGGAGCGTTTCCAGGGCGGCCTCGCTCTGCCGCACCTCCCTTTCCAGGGCGCGCAGACCGGCGAGCGCGCGATCGACCGCGTCCTGCACGCTCGCCTCGCCCGGCAGCTCCAGGCTCTGGGCGAGGTAGCCGACGCCGCCGGGGGCGGTGACGGTCACCTCGCCCGTGGTGGGCGTCAGTTCACCGGCCAGCAGCTTGAGAAGCGTGGACTTCCCGGAGCCGTTGTCGCCGATGATGCCGACCTTCTCGCCGGGCGCGACGGAGAAGGAGAGAGAGTCGAGGACAGCCTCGGTGCCGCTCGCGTAGCGGTGGGTGACGTCGTGGACGGACAGCTGAGCAACTGGCGCACGCATGCGCAGGCCCCCTTGGGCTCGAAAGGACGACGGCTCGGAACGCCTGCCGCGGAGCGAGGCTCTACGCGGGGACGTTGGCAGTGATCACAGGGAACCCATGTCGGAGACCGTACGGCATCCGGAAGCGTTTGGCAAGACGGATCGTCTCGTCTCGTCGAGAAATTTGCGCGGCCCAGTGCGGAGCCCCCGGATGCCCCGCGACCCTCACCCCGCCCACCAGTCGTTTTCTCCCCCGCAGGACGGTTCATGACCAATCCATTACAGGCGGGAGCCTTGACAGGCTGCATACGGATTCGCGACGTTTAAGCCCGGCAGGGGTCGGGGGATCCGGGGGGCGGCCACCACTGCCGTGCGCGTCCTTCAACGGGCCCGCCCCCGGTCGCACCCGTGGAGGGCGGACCGCGTGGACATATCGATCCACAGACCGCAGGAGCTCGCCGGCGGGCTCCGCAAGGCCTGGCACGAGGCGATGGACGAGTCGCCGCTCTATGCGAACCCCTTCCTCGCACCGGAGTTCGCCGCCGGGATCGGCCGCCACCGCCCCGCCGCCCGGGTCGCGGTGCTGCGGCAGGCGGGCGAGCCCGTCGGCTTCTTCCCGTACGAGAGAGGCCCGTTGGGCGTCGGGCGCGCCATCGGGCTCGGGCTCTCCGACAGCCAGGCGCTCGTGCACCGCCCCGGTGTCGCCTGGAACCCCCGCCAGTTACTGCGGGAATGCGGGCTCGCGGTCTTCGAGTTCGACCATCTCGTCGCGGAACAGCGGCCGTTCGCCCCCTACGTGACCGGCACGTTCGCCTCCCCGGTCGTCGACCTCGAGCCTGCCGACGCCCCGTACGCCGGGTGGCTGCGCGCCACCTATCCCGGGCTCGCCAAGACGACGCTCAAGAAGGAGCGGCGGCTCGCGCGCGACATCGGGGAGCTGCGGTTCGTGTACGACGAGCGGGATCCGGCGATGCTGCGGCAGCTGATGGAGTGGAAGTCGGCGCAGTACCGCAGGACCGGCCGGATGGACCGCTTCGCCAAGCCGTGGATCGTCGCGCTCGTCGAGGACCTCTTCGAGGTGCGCGAGGAGCACTTCACCGGAGTGATGTCCGTCCTGTACGCGGGGGAGCGGCCGGTGGCCGTGCACTTCGGGCCCGCGTCGCGCACGGTCTTCGCCGCCTGGTTCACCACGTACGACCCCGAACTTCACTACTACTCGCCCGGGTTGATGATGCACCTGCGGATGGCCGAGGCCGCCGGGCGCCAAGGGGTGCAGGTCATGGACTTCGGGCGCGGCGACAAGACGTACAAGGACTGGCTGAAAACCCGCGAACTGCGCGTCGCCGAGGGCTTCGCGCACCGCCCGCACCCCGTCGCCACCGCCCTGCGCACCTGGCGCCGCCCGGTCCGCGGCCTGCGCAACACCGTCAACGCGCACCCCCGGCTGCGCGAGCCCGCCGACCGGCTCCTCAAGGCGGCCGGCGCGCTCAGGACGGCGCGCTCCGGACGCTGACCCCGCACCACCCGCCCAGCCGCACCACCCGACCAGGCCCGCACCACCCGAACCGGCCCGCAGCGCGGAGGTGGCTCATGCCGTACGGAGCGAGGCTCGCGGACGCGATGACACGGCGGCTCGGGCGGGAGTGCCTCTACACGCCCTCCGCGCGGCTCGCCCTCTACCTGGCGCTGCGCCGCTGGTGCCGGCCCGGCGGGCGGGTCCTGATGTCGCCGGTCAACGACGACGTCATCCTGTTCGTGGTGCTCGCCGCCGGGCTGCGGCCGGTGCAGGCGCCCGTCTCGGCCGCGGACGGCAACATCGACCCGGCCGCCGTGCCCGAGACGATGTGGCAGGGGCTCGACGCCGTCCTCACCACGAACCTGTACGGGATGCCGGACCGGGTCCGGGAACTGCGCACCCGCTGCGACCGGTTGGGGATCCCGCTCTTCGAGGACGCCGCGCACGCGATCGGCACGCACCTCGACGGGCAGGCCGTCGGCACCTTCGGGACCGCGGGCGCCTTCAGCCTCGGCAAGCATGTGCAGGGCATGGCGGGCGGCTTCCTCGCGGTCGGTGACGCCCGTACCCGGCGCGAACTGGAGCGCCTGCGCGACGACCTGCTGCTGCCCGCCCGGCTGCGCCAGGACGTGGCCACCGCGCTGCTGCCGCTGGCCCGCTCGGCCGTGCGCACCCTGCGTCTCGTACGGCCGGTCTGGCGCACCGCCCAGCGCCTCGGACTCCTCGAACGCGACGCGTTCCGTATGCCCCTGCGGGCTCCCCGCCTCACGCTCTCCGGCACCCGCGCGCCGGGCCTCCCCGCGTACGAGTCCTGGCTCCGGGTCGACCTGCACGGCTACCGCGACCGTCACGGCCCCCTGGTCCGCGGTTCACTGGCGCTGCGGCTCGCCGCGCTCGACCGGGATCTGGCGCGGCGGCGCACGGGCGTGGCCGCGCTGACCGGCACGAGCTGGGCCTCCCCGGCGCTGCGCGCGCACCTCGCGCACGAGGGCCCGCTGCCGCTGTTCCGCGCGCCCCTCCTGGTCGAGGACCGGGACGCCCTCGTCGACCGGCTCGTCCGCCACGGCCTGGTCAGCGGCTACCTCTACGACCCGCCGCTCGACGACTACGCGGGCCTTGAGTTCACCGATCCGTCCCCGTCCCCCCAGGCCGCCCGCTGGTTCGCCGCGCATGTGCTGCCCGCGGATCCGCGGCAGGCCGTGCGGGTGATCCGTGCGCTGGAGCAGGAGGGGGTACGGCCCGCGCGGTTCGTGGGGAGTGCGCAGGCGGGTGCGGTCGAGGGTGGGGTCGAGGGGGCGGCCGCGGGGGGTGCGGCCGGCGAGGGCCCGGCGACGGGAGGTGCGGCCGGCGAGGGCGCGGCCACGGGAGGTGCGGCTAGCGAGGGCTCGGCCCTGCCGCCCGCACCACCTCCTCGTACTGCCTGAGTGCCTCCTCCAGGCGGCCCGTCGCCATGAGGGCGGCGGCCAGGCGTGTGCGGATGTCCATCTCCAGCCATGCGTAGCTGGGTTCGGTCAGCGGCGACAGCAACCGCAGCTGGGCCAGGGCCTGGTGATGCAGCATGATCGACGCCGACGGGTCGCCGCTGCCGTGCACCGCGGTGCCGAGCCGGGTCAGACTGCGGGCGCCCAGGAACACGTCACCGCCCTGCTCGACCAGGCGGACCGCAGCGGTGAGCAGCCGGGCGGCCTCCTCGTGCCGGCCGCGGGGCAGATGGATGTCGGCGCTGCAGCTGAGGATCCGGCCGAGCAGGTGCGGCCGCCCGTCCGCCTCCGCGACCTGCCGCGCCGCGGCGAAGCTCGTGAGCGCCGCGTCGCCGCGGCCCTCGAACTGGTGCGAAAGCCCCTGGATCAGCAGCGCCATCGCGCCGAGCCAGGTGTCGCCGCGCCGCCGGCACACCTCGGCCGCCTCCGTCACGTACGCCAGGGCCCGCTCGCCCTCGCCGACGCTCAGCGCGGTCGCGCCGAGCCCCGTGAGCGCCCGTGCCTCCTCGCCGGCCAGGCCCAGGCGGCGGGCCGGCGCGAGGACTTCGGTGCACAGGGCGCGGGCCTGCGAGTAGCGGCGCTGGTGGATCGCGGTGTAGCCCAGGCACGTACGGACCGCGAGCGGCATCCGCGGGTCGGTGGCGCGCTCGGTGTGCGGCAGGACGAGGTCGAGCGCGGTCTGCGCCTCGTGGTAGCGGCCCTGCCGTACGAAGTAGTCGGTGTACGCCTCGGCGATCCAGCACGCCAGGTCGTACTCGCCGCATGCCACCGCGTACCCGACGACATCGGGCAGCTCGCCCCCGAACGCGTCGAGCCAGCCCTCGGCCTCCCGCCAGTCGCCGAAGCGGGTGGGGTTCTGTTCGGGGCGGGGGGTGTCGAAGGTGTCGCCGACGTCGTCGGCGTCGTCGGCGGCGAGCACGGTGGGCCCGCTGGGAAAGCCCGCGGGTCCCCAGTCGCTCGCAAGCCGCGCCGCCGTCAGATGCAGCAGCAGCGCCTTCGTACGGACGGCCGACGCCTCCGACGGGAAGGCCTCCGCGGTGCGGCGGGCGTGGACGCGGACCAGGTCGTGCAGGCGGTAGCGGCCGGGCCCGGGCTGCTGGAGGAGGCTCGCGTCCACGAGGCTCTCCAGGAGGTCCTCGGCCTCGTACGAGGACGAGCCGAGCATCGCCGCCGCCGTCCGCACATCGAACTCCACCGTCGGGGCAAGCCCCAACGCCCGGAAGCCGCGCTGCTGTTCACGGTCCAGGTGGTCGTACGACAGGCGGAACGCAGCCTCCACGCTCCGGTCGCCCACGCTCAGCTCCCCGAGCAGCCGTTCGTCCCCGGCCATCCGCCCCACCAGGTACTCCACGCTCCACGCGGTGCGGTTCTGCAGCCGGGACCCGGCGATCCGCAGCGCGAGCGGCAGCCCGTCGCACAGCCGGGCCAGCCGCCGCGCGGCCTCCTGCTCCTTGTCCGCGCGTTCCGCGCCGATGAGATGCGTGAGCAGCGAGACCGCCCGGTCGCCGTCCAGCGGTTCCAGACCCACTCGCCGCTCCGCGTCCAGGTCCGCGAGCCGTCGCCGTCCCGCGACCAGGACCCGGCTGCCCGCGCCCGCCGGCAGCAGCGGACGGACCTGCTCGGCGTCGAGGGCGTCGTCCAGGACGAGCAGCAGCCGCAGTGCGCTGGTCGCCGAGCGCCAGGCTTCCGTCAACTCCTCCAACTCCGAAGGCAGTTCGCCCTTCGCGGCGCCGAGGGACCGCAGCAGCCGCTGCAGTGCCTGCTCGGGTGTCTGGCGGCGCTGGGTGCTGTGGCCGCGCAGGTCCACGAAGAGGCAGCCGTGCGGGAACCGTCCGCTCATCTCCCGCGCGGCCCGCACCACCAGCGCGCTCTTGCCGACCCCGGCCGGTCCGTGCACGGTCAGGAGCGATACGGCGCCGGGGTCGGACGGCCCCGTGAGCAGGGCGAGTTCGGCGTCCCGGCCGATGAGCCGGCCCGCGTCGCCGGGGAGGGTGTTGACGGGGGCGGGGGCGGGGGCAGGGTTTGCTCGAGGCGGCCCGGGGGGCCGCTCCGGTGCCTCCTGCCGCAGCACCGCCGCGTGCGCGCGCCGCAGCTCCGCCCCGGGATCGACGCCCAGCTCCCGCCGCAGCCGCCGCCGGATGTCCTCGTACACCTGCAGCGCCTCGGCCTGCCGCCCGCTCCCGTGCAGCGCCCGGATCCGCAGCACCGCGAACTGCTCGTCGCACGGGTCGAAGTGCGCCGTCGGCTCGTCCACCACGGACCCGTACCGCCCGAGCTCCACGAGGGCGCCGAGCCGCCGCACCCGCACCGCCCGCACCCGCTGCCGCAGCCGCTCCCGCTCGGCCTCCGCGAAGGGGCCGGGCAGACCGGTGAGTGGTTCGCCGCGGACCAGGGCGAGGGCACGGTCCAGGGCGGGGAGCGCGTCGGCGGCCGCCGCTCCCGCATCCCGTACGAGACGATCCAGCTCATCGGTATCCAGCGCGAAGTGAACCTGCTCCGTGGCGAGCCGGTAGCCGCCCGCGTCACCCCGGATGAGCGAGTCCTCGGGCCGTGTGCCGGGCGGATCGAGGTGGCGGCGCAACGCGTACACATAGCTCGGCAGGACCTTGACGCCCGTCGCGGGCGGGCGTTCACCCCACACCGCGTCGAGCAGCTGCTCCCGGCCGACCACCCGCCCCGCACGCAGCGCGAGCGCCACGAACACCGCCTGGCGGCGCGTGGGCCCGAGGCTCAACGCGACGTCGCCACGGCCCGCCCGGACGGGTCCGAGCACGGCAACTCGCAACACCACACCGCCCCCATCGCTCTGAGAGCCTGTTTCCGAACCCCCGTCTGCGCCCCGACGCCCGGCACGCACTCTCGCCGCACGGCGCCCCAGGACAGGTGGCTCCTTCCCCAAGCTCTCAACTTCGTTCGAGCAGGGGAGACCCCATTCATGACCTGGAACGCCGCACGCCGAGAGCACGCACCGACCGCCGCTGCGCCGTCCTTCGGACGAACGACGGGGGTTCGGAAACAGGCTCTCGCCGTCATCGGAATTTCATCGGCATTGCAACGCCTCCCGAGACGCTTTGCAAGCGCGGCGGCCGGGCGAGGGGGGAAACCGGCCGCCGTGCCCCGGCCCGGCCCACGGAAGGCGGAACCCAGTTGAGCGGCATCGACACCACACCTTTGACGAGTCTCCTCGCCGAGCGCGGTCTCTTCCTCACGCAGGACGACGGCGACGCGAGCGCCGCCGTGTACATCTGCGTACAGGACGGGCTGCCCGGCGGCTATCCGATCGGCTACGCACTGCCTTCGCGTACGGGCACCTGGTTCGCGTACGCGCGCTCGCGGCCCGGCCGGATCTTCGCGTGCGACCAGGTGGACGCGGGCCTGTGGAGCCTGGAGTCCGCACTGCGCTCGGCGCTCGCGCACGCCCGCTACGGCGACGTCCTGCACGCCCTGGAGAAGGCGACCGGCTCGGACGCCACGTACACCGTGAAGGTCCCGCGCTCCTGGGCGCCGCAGCTCAGCGCGCTGCCGGGCGTCATCGGCTGCGGCGGCGGCACGCTCCGGCTGACGTCGGCGGCCTACGCGTTCCTGCGCGGACAGCCCGAACGGGGCGGGTTCTACGCGGATACGGCGGGGCGGCTGTGGCTCGCGGGGGAGTCGTACGAGCTGCGCCGGGAGTCGCGTACGGGCGGGTGAGGAGGCGGCGGGTACGGCCGGGTGAGAGGGGGCACCGCGGCTGCGCCCCGCCGGGACTCACCAGTCGATCCCCGCCGCCACCGGCAGGTGATCGCTCTCGGTCGCCGGGAGCAGCCACGCGCTGTGCGGGTCCACGCCCCGGACCAGGATCTGGTCGATCCGCGCGACCGGGAACGCCTTCGGCCAGCTGAAACCGAACCCGTCACCGGCCTCCTCCTGCACGGAGCGCAGCTGCGAGGTGAGCCCGGCGAACGTGCGGTCGTCCGTGGTGCCGTTCATGTCACCGAGCACCACGACGCGTTCGCTCCGGTCGGCGGTGACGGCCCGCGTGAGCTTCTCCAGGCCCGCGTCGCGCGAATCCGTCCAGAAGCCGCCCCGCGGCATGACCCGCACCGACCCCAGGTGCACCACGTACACCGCGAGCGGCCCCCGCTCCGTGGCCGCGGTGGCGCGCAGGGCGCGGGCCGGTTCCTCGGGCACGTCCTCGGGGTGCTCGCGCAGTCGCTCCTCGGCCAGCGGACCGACGTTGCCGCGCAGCACGTCGACCGGCTCGGTGTCCGAGAGCGGCACCTTGCTCCACAGACCGACCGTGCCCTCGACGACATGGTGCGGATACGTCTTCGCCAGCTCCTTCTCGTACGTGCCGCGCGCGGCGTCGGACAGCTCCTCCAGGGCCAGCAGATCCGCACCCGAGGCGGCCAGGGAACGTGCCGTGCCGGCCGGGTCCGGGTTCCCGGCCCCGACGTTGTGGCTGACGACCGTGAGATCGGCCGTACCGGACTGCGACTTGTCGAGCAGCAGCGAGCCGAAGAGGCTCGTCCACACGAGGGCCGGCAGCAGCAGCGCGACCACGGCCGAGGCGGACCGGCGCCACAACGCGGCCACGAGCAGCACGGGCACGACCGCACCGGACCACGGCAGGAAGGTCTCCCCGAGCGCGCCGAGCCCGCCGGCATCGGGGACCTGCGCGTGCAGCGCCATCGACAGGCCCAGGAGCAGGGCCAGCGCGGCGAGCACGAGGCCGCGCCGCCATGGCCCCTTCCCGGCGAGCGCGCGGACCGCTCTGCGCAACCGAGGCCGCGGGCCCTTGCCTTCGCTCCCGGGACCCCTGTCCTGCCTCGGCGTGGTGTCGGTGACTTCTCGTACTGCTTGGCTCACTGGTCGGACGTCCTGTAACTGAAGTCGGGCGGTGCGGAGGGCAGTTCGACGGTGATACGGAGCCCTCCTTCCGCACGCGGGATGAGGGAGAGGGTGCCGTGGTGCACCTCGGTGATCCGCCGGACGATCGCGAGCCCCAGACCGACGCCCGAGTGGTCGCCGTGGACGCGCTCGGTGGCGCGCTGGAAGGGCTCGGTGAGGGTCGCGACCACCTGGGGGGAGAGCCGCTCGCCGCTGTTCTCGACGGTGAGCGAGGCGACCCCGGGCCGTATGGCGGTCTCGACCCGGATGAAGCCCTGCTTCGGCAGGTTGTGGACGATCGCGTTGTGCACGAGGTTCGTCGTCACCTGCAGCAGCAGCGCCGGCGAGCCGAACGCGAAGGCCGGGGAACCGGAGGTCTCCAGGGCGATATGGCGCCGCTCGGCGAGCGGAAGCAGCGTCTCGGCGGCCTCCTCCGCGAGCAGCGAGAGATCCACCGGCTCGCTCCCGAAGGACCGCTGGTCGGCGCGGCTGAGCAGCAGCAGCGCCTCGGTCAGGTCGATCGCGCGGGTGTTGACGGCGGAGAGACGCTCGATCAGTTCGCCCATGTCCTGGTGCGGATCGGTACGGGCCACATCGAGCAGCGCCTTCGAGATGGCGAGCGGTGTGCGCAGCTCGTGCGAGGCGTTGGCCGCGAACCTGCGCTGCTCGGCGACCTGCGCCTCGACCCGCGCGAGCATCATGTCGAAGGCGTCCGCGAGCTCACGGAACTCGTCCTGGCGCCCCGGCATCCGGATGCGGTGCGCGAGCGAGCCCGCGGCGGCCGTGCGGGTGGCGTGCGTGATGCGGTCGAGCGGTTCGAGCATCCGCCCGGCCAGGATCCATCCGCCGAGGAGGCCGAAGACCAGCAGGAACGTCATGACGGCGGCCGCCAAGGGGGTGAAGCCGCGCACGAACTCGGTGCCGGGGGACTGCCAGTACGACCCCTCGGCGTTGGTGCGCAGCCAGCCCTGCTTCTTCAGGAAGAACCCGATGGCGACCAGCAGCAGTCCGCCGGCGAGCATGAGGAAACCGGCGTAGCTCAGGGTGAGTTTGAGGCGGACGCTGAGCCCGCGCTGCCTAGCCGGAGGCATGGCGCCCGCCTCCTTCCGGCGTGGGGTCCGTGGGGTCTGCGGGGTCCGTGGGGGCAGGACCCTCGATGCGGTAGCCGACCCCGGGCACCGTCGCGATCACCCACGGCTCACCGAGCCGCTTGCGCAACGCGGACACCGTGATCCGTACGGCATTGGTGAACGGGTCGGCGTTCTCGTCCCAGGCCCGTTCGAGCAGCTCCTCCGCACTGACCACACCGCCCTCGGCGGCGACGAGCACCTCGAGGACCGCGAACTGCTTCCGGGTCAGCGCGACGAAGCGCCCGTCCCGGAAGACCTCGCGCCGGAACGGATCGAGCCGGACGCCCGCGAGCTCCCGCACCGGCGGCCGGCTGTGCGCGCGCCGCCGGTCGAGGGCGCGCAGCCGCATGACCAGCTCCTGGAGCTCGAAGGGCTTGGTGAGGTAGTCGTCGGCGCCGAGCTCGAACCCGCTCGCCTTGTCGTCGAGCCGGTCCGCGGCGGTCAGCATCAGGATCGGCATCCCGCTCCCCGACGCGACGATGCTCTTGGCGACCTCGTCACCGTTCGGCCCGGGGATGTCCCGGTCGAGTACGGCGATGTCGTACGCGTTGACGCTCAAAAGCTCCAGCGCGGTGTCCCCGTCGCCCGCGATGTCGGCGGCGATGGCCTCCAGACGCAGACCGTCACGGATGGCCTCCGCCATGTAGGGCTCGTCCTCGACGATCAGCACTCGCATGCTCCGAGGCTACGAGCCGGGCCATATCGTCGGCATATCGAAAACGGGATACGTGCGGACAACACGCCCCGTCCTTGACTGCGGGCATGACCATCGCCCGATTCCTCACCGCCCGTACCGCTTCCACCGCCGTGGCCCTGGGGCTGACCCTGGCCGCCTCGGCCCTCACCCTGACCGGCTGCTCCTCCGAGGACTCCTCGTCCTCCTTCACGGCGGCGTCCCCGACACCGACGCGCACGGCGACGACCGAGCCCGCCGGCGACGGGGCCCCCGACTCCGACCCCGGCTCCTCCCCTGAGTCGCAGCCCCCGCGGCACCGCCCGCTGGGCGTGGCGGACGGCGCCGTGCCCGACGGCACCCGCGTCACCGCCACGATCCCGCCGGTCGCGAACCTCGACCCGTCCCTGCTCAAGGCCCTCCGCGCGGCCTCGGCCGACGCCGCACGCGCCGGCGTCACGCTCACCCTGAACAGCGGCTGGCGCTCTGCCGCCTACCAGGACCACCTCCTCGAGGAGGCGATAGCGAAGTACGGCTCGAAGGAGGAGGCGGCCCGCTGGGTGGCCACCGCGAAGACCTCCCCGCACGTGGCGGGGGAGGCGGCCGACCTCGGCCCCTCCTCCGCCACGACCTGGCTCTCCCGCCACGGCTCGGCGTACGGCCTGTGCCAGATCTACGCGAACGAGCCCTGGCACTACGAGCTCCGCCCACAGGCACGGACCGCGGGCTGCCCGGCGATGTACGCGGACCCGACGGAGGATCCCCGTATGCAGTCGTCATGAGGTCACAGTGCGAGCATGGCGCTGCGTGCGATGGCCGTGGTCGTCACCCCCTGATCGGCGCCGAGGGGCCGGAGCGCCAGCCGCACCAGAACGAGGGGGTTGTCATCCCCCGCGATCCGGTTGACGCTCAACTCCCCGCAGCGCACACATTGATGAACGATCAGCCACTCGCCGTCGGCCCGCGCGGACAGGCTCAGGGCCTCCATCCGGCCCCGGCACCCGGCCGCCCGGTCACCGGGCACGCGGGCATCGACGTGCACGCTGACCAGACAGTGCGGACAGTGGTTGCGATGCCCGGTCCCGGGCGCGTCCAGCGGTACGTCGAGCCGGCACCCGGCACAGCGGAAGTCCCGCGCCCGATGCCCGCCCTGCGTGTGCAGCACGTCCTTGTGCCGCTGGCGCCGCTGCTCGCCCTTGCTTCGCGTATTACGCCGAGGCATGTATCCGTCCCCTGCTCGTCTGTCCCCTGCTCGTCCGTTCCCCGCCGTTCACAGCGCACCGAACGCTTCGAGCGGGAAAGGCGGCTGGGCCAGCGGCCGGACGGCCATCCGCATCAGGACGAGCTGGTTGTCGTCCGGGCAGATGGCGTTGGAGGTGAGCTCATCGCACCGTACGCAGCGGTGGATGACCCGCCAGTCGCCGTTGCGCAGCACGGCGATGGAGATCGGCGACATCCGCCCATGGCAGTCGCTCGCGCCGCCTTCGACGTGGTCGACGACATGCCGCGAGTGCAGACAGGACGGACAGTGATTGCGCCGGACACCGTCGGGCGCGACGGCGGACACGGTGAGCCCGCACCAGGCGCAGGCGAAGGTACCGATTTTGAGCGTGTTGGTGGAGTGGGTGGACACCCGGGTGCTCCTTGCTGAGGGTTCGGACAGAACAGCAAGAGCAGGCCGAGGGCCTCGCGCAGCTCAGAACACCGGACCACGGGTCCGGGACGGCCGCCCGGGAAGGGCGAACGGTCGCTTACGCGATACGGCGAGGCGCACTCGGCGCGGGCCGGGTCATCAAGACACCCTTTCGACGGGCGCGAGGCCCGGGGTCGGTTCGTCGGTCGTACGAGGCCGAGGGTATGCGGGGGGTTGTGCTCGGGGCGAGCGAATTAACCGGGTGCGGGTGCGGGTGTGGGGACTCCGGTGCCGAGGGCAGGGATTGGCCCAGCCAACCGGCCCGCAAATGGCCCCTGTTGAGCGTGTCACCGGCAGTTAGATTGGCCCGGCCCGCGCACCCCCGAGGCGGGCCACGCACCCGAACTGGAGCCCTCACCCATGACCGGCACGTACGAGCCGCCCGCGACCGCCCCCCATTCAGTGGACGGGGCGGTGCGCCGGCAGGCCCGTAACTCCGCCGCCTTCTGGGCCGCGATCGGCAGGGCCCGCGGTCACGAGGTGATCCGGCGCCGCGGCTTCCTTGCCGTGCTCGGCGACGAGCGCGCCGGGACCCGTTTCCTGCTGCAGGAGCCGGACCTCACCCCGGACGACGCGGCCGAGCTCACCGAACTGGCCCGCCGCTCGCCCGGCCCGGTCGACGCCGAGGACCCGTTCAGTGCGACCGACCTCGCTCACGTGGCCGCGCGGAACTGGCAGATGCCCGTCATGATCCGCCCGCCGGGCCCTGTGGCCCCGCCGGCGCTGAAGGTCACACAGGTTCGAACCCCTCAGGAACTCCAACAGGCCGAACGCCTCGTCATCGCGGGCTTCGACCTCACCCGCTTCGAGCCGTACCGCCCCGGCGAGAAGTTCCCGCCCTCGCTCCTCGACGAGCCGGACCTTGCGCTGCACCTCGCCCTGCTCGACGGCGAACCGGCCGGCGCCTGCGTCACCGTCGTCGACGACGGATACGGCAGCCACTACTGGGTGGGCACCCCGCCCGAACACCGCTCCCGCGGCCTGGGCCGCGCCGTCATGCTCGGCTCACTCGCCCCCCTCGCCCACCTCCCGGTCACCCTCACCGCCTCCCGCCTCGGCCGCCCGCTGTACGAGTCCATCGGCTTCACGGAGGCCGCGCTGTCGACGTGGTGGTCCTCGCAATAGTTCGCAGCAGTCCCGCCCGTACGGCCATCCTCAGCCCGCCAATGGCCCAGCGAACTGGAGCCGCATTGGCCCGCACCCACGCGCCAATTGGCGCCTAGGTTCGACCCATGCCGAAGACACGAGTCGACTTCTCCTTCGACCCCGCCTGCCCCTTCGCCTGGATCACCTCGCGCTGGATCCTCGAGGTGGAGCCCTTGCGTGACCTCGACGTCCGCTTCCACGTCATGAGCCTCTACCTGCACAACGAGGGCAACGAACTCCCCGCCTGGTACCGCGACTTGGTGGACCGCTCGCTCGGCCTGGTCCGCATCGCGGTCGCCGCGGAACAGCAGGCACCCGGAGTGCTCCGCGACCTCTACACCGCGTTCGGCACCCGTATCCATACGCAGGGAATCAAGGACTTCGACGCGGTCGCCGCCGACGGCCTGGCCGAACTGGGCCTCCCCTCGACCCTGGCGGACGCAGCCGCAACCACCGCGCACGACGCCGCCCTGCGCCGCAGCCACGACGCGGGCAAGGACCCCGCGGCGGGCGGCTACGTCGGCACGCCCACGCTGCACCTCGACGGCACGCCCTTCTTCGGGCCCGTCCTGAACAGCATCCCGCGGGGCGAGGAAGCGGCCCGCCTCTTCGACGCCGTCCGCACCCTCGCCTCCCACCCCGACTTCTTCGAACTCAAGCGGGAACGCACCGGAAGCCTCCGCTTCGACTGAGCCATCGGCACCCAACTCCGCGCCTGCCACTCAGGCCCGCCCGGGCACGACACGGCCCTCCGGTGCCCGGACTCCGCAGATCACGAACGTGACGCTGATGAGCAGCCCCCAGGAGACCCACTTCGTCACGGAGACGGGCTCCCAGCCGGCGAGCTGATGGGGGTAGCTCCAGGCGCCGAGATAGGTGGCGATGTTCTCGGCCAGCCACAGGAAGAACCCGATCAGGGCGAAGGACAGTGCGAGGGGCATCCGGTGCAGCCGCACGCCGACGCGGAACCGGACCCAGGTGCCGGTAGTGGCCACCAGAAGCAGACCGCCGAGCAGCCACCGCAGGTCGGGCAGCCAGTGGTGGGTGAGGAAGTTGACGTACAGCGCAAGGGCCAGAGCGGCGGTCGTACGGGCCCGGTAGCCGGTGACCTCCAGGTCGAAGAGCCGCCGTGCACGGCACACGTAGGACCCGACGGCCGCGTACATGAAGCCGCCGAACAACGGCACCCCGGCGACCGTGGCGACGCCGGGCTCGGGATAACTCCACGACCCCACCCGCACCTTCACCAGCTCGAAGACCAGCCCGAGCACATGGCAGACCGCGACGACCGCAACCTCCCGCCGGGTCTCCCACCCGAGCAGGCGGAAGACCGCGGTGAGCAGCACGCCGTACACGAGCAGCAGGTCGTACCGCGCCACGGGCAGACCCGGCAGTACTGCCGACACCCCCATCCCGCCCACCAGCGCGAACGCGAAAGCGCAGGCGCGGGCCTGCAACCAGCCGAACTGCACGAGCTGCCCGAGGAACCCTATTTTTCTGAACACGTTCAATAGGATCGCCGGGGAGGTCGAACGGTTGCAGTCGGCGTGGCACGCCGCCCGTACCCCTGTCCCTGTGTGCGCGTTGCACATGAAGGACGGCCTTCGTACGCTCTGCTCCTGACCGAGGCCGGTACTCAAGTGGCGGTAAAAAACGGGGAGTTGAGTGTGACGGACGGGGCTGGCGGGGCCGACGGCGCAGGTGGGCCGGAGCGGGTGGTCGGTGGGCGGTACCGGCTTGTCGGTCCGCTGGGCGAAGGCGGGTTCGGCCGGGTGTGGAAGGCGCACGACGAGGCGCTCGGCGTCCATGTCGCCGTGAAGGAGGTGCGGCTGCCGCAGCAGTCGGGCCCGGGCTCGGACACGGAGCAGCACGACCGTGTGGTCCGCGCGGCCCGTGAGGCCCGCAACGCGGCTCGGCTGCGCGACCATCCCCATGTCGTCGCCGTCCACGACGTGGTGGTCGAGGACGGCACGCCCTGGATCGTGATGCGCCTGGTCGACGGCTGCTCGCTCGAGGAACGCCTGCGCGGCGAAGGCCCGCTGCCCGCCCGCTCCGTGGCCGAACTGGCCACCGCACTCCTGAAGGCCCTCAAGGCCGCCCACGCCGCGGGGATCGTGCACCGCGACCTCAAACCGGCCAACGTGATGCTCACCGACGACGGCCAGGTCCTGCTCGCCGACTTCGGCATCGCCGTCCACGAGACGGACACCCGGCTCACCGCGACGGGCGGCGTCATCGGCTCCGCCGAATACATGGCCCCGGAACGCCTCAACGGCAGCCAGGACCAGGCCTCCGGCGACCTGTTCTCGCTCGGGGCCACGTTGTACGAGGCGGTCGAGGGCATCTCCCCGTTCCGCCGCGACACCCCCACCGCCACGATGGCGGCCGTCGCCCTCCAGGACCCGCCGCCGATGCGTCAGGCCGACCCCGTCCTCGCGGCGGTGATCACCGCGCTCCTGGCCAAGGAACCCGCCGAACGCCCCGGCGTCGACAGCACGCTGGCGATGCTGCGTGCGGCATCCGCCCCCTCCGCCCCCACGGCACCGCTCGCCCCGCCTGCGGGGCAACCCGCGCCGCCGGCGGTGCCGCCCACCACCCCACAGGCGCTCCCCACGCAACCGCCCGTTCCTCCCGCCGGCCCGCAACCCCTCCTCGCCGAGGAACGCCGCCGCATCCGCGACCACGAACGCCCGGCCGACCGCTACCGCATCGCGGTCTACTGGTTCCTCGCCCTGTTCACCCTGGTCGCCGCCACCGCCGCCATCACGATGGGCGTCGCCTCCGACGACCTCTACGGGGACTACGAGTCCTCAACGGACGGCTTCCCACCGGTCAGCGACAGCGAGTTCACCGAGTACGCGGACATCTTCACGTGGCTGACAGTCGCCCAAGTCCTCACCGGCGTCGGCCTGGTGACCTGCTGGGTCCTCTGGTTCTCCCGCGTCCGCGCCTTCGCGGACCGCTTCGCCCCGGGCCGCCTCCGCTACAGCCCGCAGCGGGCGATCACGGCCTGGTTCATCCCCTTCGCCAACCTGCTCCTCCCCAAGCAGATCGCCGACGACATCTGGCACGCCTCCAGCCCGACGGGCAACCCCGCGCCGGCCCGCTTGCTGCACACCTGGTGGGTCACCTGGCTCATCACTTTCCTGACCTGGCCGGCCTTCTGGTTCCCCTGGTCCCGCACGATCGACTCCACCACCGATCACGACACCTACACCGGCTCGGACGACGTCCTCACGTACACCTCCAGCATCGACTACGACTTCGGCCTCCTCTACTGGACGGTCTTCGGCGCCCAGGCCCTCACGATCCCCGCGGCGATCATCACGGTGCTGTTCGTACGCCGCCTCACGGCACTTCAGGCGGCGAAGCTGCGCGATTGACGGCGAGTGGCGCCGGACGCCGCCTGCTCCCACTTCTTCCGTGCGCTCACCAGGGCGAAGGACAAGAACTCCCCGCGGTCCGTGGTGAGCATGTCGATGACGGGCTGGTTGGCGCTCCGGCCGTCGGGATGGTGCTCGGCACCGGCCCGGGCCCACAGGAGCCAGTCCCGCCAGGCGTCCTCCTGCAGCCGCGCGGAGGTGACCGTCACCAGCTCGGTGATCTCCCACTGGAAGCGCCACCACTCCGCCGTATGCCAGGCGATGGCTTCCCAGCCGACCACCTTCTTGATGTGGGGCGGGATCACCCCGAGTTCACGGACCTCGCGTGTCATCGCCGGGGTCGCCACACCCAACTGCCCCCCGGGCCGCAGGAACCGCAGCAGATAGGGCAGATAGCTGTCCGCCGTACCGAAGTACTCGAAGGCATCCACGCTGACGATCGCATCGAAGCTCTCCTCCTCGAACGGCAGAGCATGCGCCTCCGCCCGCACGGCCTCCACCTGCTCCCCGACACCCGCCTCGGCGAACACCGCCGCCGCCTGCTCGGGAGCGATCCACAGATCGGCCGCGACGACCTCGACCCCGTACTCGCGAGCCAGAAACACCGACGTGGCGCCCTTGCCGGACCCGAGATCGAGAACCCGCATACCCGGCCGCAGATCGAGACCCCGGGCGAGATCCTCCAGCAGCCACAACGGGTTCGGCCCCATGTCGAGCCCGAGCAACCAGGCGGGGTCGTACCGCGAGGAGCGCGGATAGCGGTCGGGACGTACGAGATCACTCAATGCAGTCACGACCACGCACCCAAGCCGCTCACATCCCCGACCGCAAGCCGTTTTGGCCTCGGTGCCGCACGCCGATAGCGCGTACCCGTGAGTGCCCTGATTCCCCATCGGACCCCGCCCGTTCTGGCACGGATGTGGCACGGGCTTCCATCCGTGGTATCGCTGCGGCCCGGAGCGCGTGATTCAAGGCACGTCTACCGTGATCACGTTCCAAGCCACTTCCAGCAATAGCCTGTTTAAGAGCAGCCTGGGCCTCTTGGCACGCCTGCTGCAGTGCGCCACCCGCGGCGTGGGCCGCATCGCTCCAGGTTGGCACCGGGCCGTTCGTCCGGACGTGCTCGGTCAGCGCCTGCCTCGCCTCGTATACGGCGCATTGCAGGGCGATCAAGGGCTCAGGGACATCTACGCCAGCCACCATCGCCATGGTAGGCGCGACCTTCTGATCCGTAGCTCTAGAGAGAACGGTCAATCACGGTCATACCGGCCGAAGTTAGAGCCATAGTAAGCGTTGCTGAGCATGGGCGGTCGTTGTGGTTGCGGTACTTCACTGCTGTACGGGACGCGAGATCTGTACGGCCAGTTCATCGACCACCTGCGCAGGGATGTTCTGCGCGCCTTCTTCCCGCAGCGCATCAGAGAGTGCCTGCCGCACGACCTCGTACGGCTGCCCTGCGTAGCGGTAACGGGTCCGGTCAACAGCACGCTCCATCTTCGCCAGGTGGGCAACCACGTGCGGAATCGCCTTCTCGTACTCGCTCGGATCTGTGGTCATGAGATGAGCCGATCAATAGAGGTTGCCGACGTCCGACATTCGCCGCCGCTGATGTCAGCTCTGGACGTCAGGACGGGGAGGGTACTGGTCCTCGTCCGGCCGCCACGTAGGCCTCCGGTACGCAAGGTCGATGTCACAGAAGAGGTTGCCCTCTGATTCTGGGGGCGACCCATTGCTGATCATGATGTGGGCCTCGCCATTTACGGGGTGGTCGTCCGCCAGGCCTCCCACTGATCCAGGGTTCGGCGACTAGCTATCAGGCTGTAGCACCACATCGACCGCCCTCGCGGGCCCCTCTGGATCGTCGACCGACACACGCACGCGCCACCGTTGAGGGCCTCCGAGGTACCTGACGAAGCGGCTCTCTGCCATTACGTCACCGAGAGCGAGGCGCCTGTCGGCTAGATAGAGGGTGCCGTCGAACACCGTGGTAAACGATGTGTCGCATTCGGTGCCCTCGCCGTAGTCACGGAAGAGCCGGACCTTGATCAGAACGACCTGAGCTTCCACGCGCACGAGGATGTGGGTGTCAGAGGCGACGGCTGCCTCTCCAGCCAGCGCAAGGTCATTGCGAATCCAGTCGGGGGCTCCCAGTGCCATGATCGGGTGGTTGACGTACAGGTCAACGCCAGCAATCTGCACGGCCCCCGCCTCTCTTTGAACGCGACGAGGGGACGCTAGCAGCCGCGGCGAGACGCAAGGCCGGTGGAGTCTCAATGACTCATGGGGTGAGGCTGAGCTGGGGCGTCGCTGACTTGCGCGTTCCCGACCGTCCGATCGGGCACGCGAGGGGCACGACCGATCGCTCACGTCAGGATGCGTCGCCCTGCGATGTGAGGCGGTTCTTCTTGTAGTAGCTGTTCATCCAACCAGCGCCAAAGACCTGCTTCTCGGTGGCCTCTGGCTCCATTGCCCCGGCGAACCAGAACAGGGTCTCAACGCCTTGCTGCGTCGGGCTCAACCCGCCGACCCAAGAAGCCAGGAGGTGAAGGTTGCCTTCGCTCAGCTTGATCACAGCCCGGTGCACCTGATCCGGCTGCTCCCCCTCGTACGTGTTCAGGACGTGGAGCGCCAGGGGTACGTCTGCCTCGGTGAATGTCATCCGACAGAGATCGTGTATTTCGGCGGAGACAGGCATGGAGCCAGCATGAAGTGCCGAGACCACTCCCGGCAACGGCGACGTGAGGTCGGCGGAGCGGCTTTGGACTGGAACTGCTGTGGGGATCGATCCTGGACGCGATCGCTCGCAAGACTCCAGACGCTTGACCTTCCCAGGCCCTAGCTGAACTGCGGTGGGCCGATGACGGTCCGGCCGACTTGCTCCGCCAGCCAAGATGCATGCCGCTCGCTGTACGCGTTGCTGCTCCGGTCACGTACGTGGACGAGGACGGTGTGCCCGTTGGACCACGCGTCCATCTCGCGAGTGGCGGCGTTGAACAGCACGGTGACCTCGGCATGCTTGTAATCCGCGTACAGATCACGCTCTGGAACTTCTGGCCATCCGAGGAAAATCCAGCGGATCTCGGCCATGTACTTACTGGCGACTGCTGTGAAGGTCGGTGTCCTCCTTCCTGAACCACGCGTCGGGCATGGCCTTCAGAGCGACCAGGACGTCCTCGATTCTGGGGAGCTCAACATCCACGTCCACCTTCGCGTGCTCCAGGTCGCCGACGCCGAGCAACTGACGAGCCACGCGCAGGGCCAGTGTGGGATCGGGTGTGTGGAAGACGGGATACGCCACGTCATTGGACATGCGCGCACCCTGCCACAACGATCGGCAGTCGAAGATTGGTTTTCTGCAGGCACGAGAGGGTGCTGTTCCAGCGCGGTCGGCGGATTCCTAATCGCCGAGCCACGTCGCGCTCTACCCCCTCGATGCGAACTACCGGCGGTGCGGTCGCTGAGGTCTGCTGGCCTGCTCAGGCGGTCGGTGAGGGGCTACTACGGCCGGAAGCGGTCGGCAGGGTTGCTGTACTTCTGTGCTGTACCGCGCGCCCCTACTCGGTGGTCTCGGCGCCGGCGAAGTAGTCGAGCGTAGGATCAGGCGGCCCGCAAGCCAAGATCGCTTCGACCGCGGGCCAGGATCTGACGGGTACCGGGTAGCAGTGGATCATCCACGCGTCGTCGGGGTCCGGGGTGATGACCGGGTCGTCAGTGACCATGCCCGTTGATGTCAGATCTGGATGTCAAAGACCCCCAGCCATGATCGGCTGGGGGTCTTCGCCCATGTGCCCCCGGCAGGATTCGAACCTGTGACACCAGCTTCAGGAGCGAGGTTGGATCACGTGGCGGCTGACCTGCGAGTTCGCTCCCTGGGCTGATCTCCTTCAAGCCGCCCGTTGATCCTCGTTATTGCCCTTGCTCCCCACCTGATCTGGCACGGATGTGGCACGCCGCTAACCGAACGGCCCCTCTAGCCACTCACCCCGCATGATGCGTTTGTTGAGTGCGTCATCAAGGCAATTGACGTGGGCCCAGATGGTCTGCGTGCTCTGCACTCCGGCGCGGATGATGTCCAAGGTGACCCCGTCGCCGAAGACGCCCACGTCGCTACTCTCCATGCAGAACGCGCAGATCACCCGCTCCTCAACGCTCATGGCGGTCACCGTTCCTGCGAGCGTTGATGCCACCAGGCTTCCGCTGCCCACGTGCTCACATCCCGGATCCACGGGTCCGGGATGGTGCGTCGTTCGAACTCGTCATCCAGACGGGACACGATGGTCCCCAACTCGGCTTCGGCAGCCGGCGGCAGCCACGCGAGGGCGTCGTCCAGTTGGTCTCGGGCCTGTAGGGGATCGCAGCAAGGGCACCCGGGGTTGTCCGCTGACAGATAGCGGCAGGGCTGTCGCAGGAACTGGTGATAGGTGCCGAGCGCTTCCACTACTGCGTCGACCCAGAGGCGCTGTTCCTCCATGCGTTGGATCGCGAGGCGGGTGCGAGCGGAGACTGCGCGTATTCGGCGAACCGGTACTCCCGGGCGGGGGCGCCACTGTTCGGCGCGCAGTGAACCAGGGCGCCTACGCGGCATTGCCCCTTCGGTTGTCGGTCATAGGCGCACGGTACAGAGGGACCTGACGCGTGGCTACCGAATACTCCATGGTCGATGCTCTGCGCTTGGGAATCTGCGGTGATCGAGGGCCACGCGGCTGCTGAGCTGGCAGAACGGTGGGATCGAGGCGGGCGTCGCTGCATGTCGCAGACCGCGATTCCCCGTGGTTCACCGCTCGATCTGGTGCGGCTGTGGTGCGTCGGCCCGCTCGGCTAGACCTTCTGATCCGTAGCTCTAGAGAGAACGGTCGGTCACGCTCATGCCGGCCGAAGTTGAGCCCATGGCGGCAATGACGAGACGTGAGCGGCTGCTGTGGTTGCTGTATTTCGCTGCTGTACTCCAACGGTGGTTGAACGCCCTCACTCACTGACAGCCAGAACGATGAGCAGCGGCCCGTAGATCAACGCGACGGCAGCGCACAGTTGGCGCCATCTCACGGACCGGCGCAGTTGAACGGTGCCATCCCACTTGCCGCCACGACGGCCACTCTTGTGCGCCTCACAGAGACGACTGAATGCCTTCTGATAGGTCGGGTATCCCCGCAAGCCGCCGATCAGTGAGCCACCGAAGGCGATTGAGCCGAGTTCTCGGTCATCGCGCAGGCGGATGCACAGACCGTCGTCCGCTGTGATCTCTGCAACAGCTGGCCATGCAACTGTTGAGGTCACGACGATGTTAGTGACGGTCAGGTGAGCGTCCGTGAACCGGATGGCCGAGTGCCATCCCATCACCCAAAAGAAGACCACAGACCCCGCGACCGTCAACGGGGGCATGTACCCGTCCTCGCGCATGAAGACCGCAACCCACATTGCGCACGCGTAGAAGCCAACCCCCATTGCCGTCGACAGCCACGTGAAGAACGGCCGACGCACTACGGCCTCACTCATTTCCACATCACCCCGGAAGGATCTTCGGTTCCGGGAAGATACAGGTCAAGGGCTGCATCACAGGTCGGCTGCGCGGCTTTAACCGGTGTCCTGCCTGTTTGGGGTCGGGCTGGGTAGGCCGTGGAGCCGGCCGCTCCCGCCGATGGGCAACGACCATGGAAGCGGGTCCGTCGACATTGCACCGTCGCCGCGATCCGGCCTTAGTCGAAGCACAACGCGTCTTTGACCTGTACGTATGGCGTCCCCGTTTGCCCCTGTGACTGACCAGCGCCGCGCTCTGCGCGGCCCTCAATCCTCTGGATTGATCCTTCTGGACTTGGATCTACTTCGTGTCCTGGTGGTTCTTGGGGTTTCTGGGGTTCCGCCGGCACTGTGCCCGGCGAGATCAACCGACGCTCTTCTTTCCAACTCCCAGGCCGGATCGCGGCGGCGGGGCGATGTCGACGCGCACGCGTCACCACGGGCGTGATCACTTCAGGCGGGAGTGGCAGCGGTCTCCGAGGCGGATCCGTGAGCCCGGCCAGCGAGCGAAGCGAGCACTTGATGATGTAGGGAAACTTTGTCCGCGCGGCTGACCGGGCGGGTCTCGGGCTGTCGGTGCTCTGATCGGCGCAGCTACGGTGAAGTTCATGCCCTCCGCACTCGATACGCCTCAAGGTGCTGCCGCCCTGGCTGAGACCCTGCTGCCGCCGCTCGGGAACCGCTGGCTGCACACGCAGGCCGTAGCCGCGAAGGCTCAAGAGTTTGCGTCGGTGATAGCCGGAGGACGAGCGGGATCTCCTCGTGGCTGCGGCCTGGTTGCACGACCTCGGTTACGCCCCTGAGCTGCGGGACACAGTGCATGGCGCGATGATCCGCAAGACTCGGGGAGAGGACCGGCCGCCGACGAAAGTGGCACGTGAGTGGCACGGATTTGATCATGCCGAAGGGCCAGGCCCGGGGGAGCACCCCAGTCCTGGCCCTTCTCGCTGTGCCCCCGGCAGGATTCGAACCTGCGACACCAGCTTTAGGAGAGCTGTGCTCTATCCCCTGAGCTACGGAGGCCGGGATCTGTCGGAAAACGTGTCTGAAATTCCCCCATAGCTGGGCGAATCCAGTCAGCGTGGGATCCGTCAGTTCCGTGGCGGCGCAGCTGATCAGAGCTGTGTCGCCGCCGACAGTGTAGCGGGTGGTCTTGAGGGGGCCGTCAGGCCGAAGGGTGAGCGGGACCTGTGCGGGAAGATCGCCGGTCGGGTGTGGCGGCTGCCTTGACAGCTGCCGCACCCGACCTGTGAGCGTCAGGCCCTGCGGTGGCCGAACGCCCGAGCAATGGAGTTGCTGACCCAGGCGTAGCCGATGTACACGAGGAGGGCACCGATGGCCCCGTATGCTGGCACCCGCTCGTGTGGGTAGGACTGGTCGAATCGGGAGTGCTGGGATTCGCTGTCCTGTCGGAATCCCTTCAGCCGCTTGCCGGCCGGGGTGCCGGGTGCGATCTGCCTGAGGTGCTCGGTGCGATTGAATCGCTGCCGTTTTGTGGTGGCGTCGATTTCACGGTCTTCCTTTGTTTCATCGACTCGGACTCGGGTGTGGTGGGTCAGGCCCTTGCAGGGAATTTCGATGCGCTGATAGAAGCGCACCTGGTTCCCTTTGCGGCATTCGAGCTCTTCGACGGGAAGCGGTGAGTAGTGGGTCTCGCCGTCGATGGTGATGTGGCGTTCGCAGACGCGCCCCGCTGCCGCGTAAAGGTCGTGTCCGATGCAGGGGTTGTCCTTTTCCTCGTATTTGAGGAGGGGCTGGGGTTCGAGACCGCTGTGCTGGGGTGTGAACACCACGAGACCATCGGCGATGAGCGGGGCGCGGTGGACGCCGCGTAGTGCGGTGTCGTAGGTGAAGGCGCGCACGCCAGGGACCTTGCCCTTGATGTACTTGACCAGCCGGACTGTGGCCTTTCCTTCGTCCTCGCGGTGCGGATCCTTGGCGCGCGACTTGTGGCGTACCGACTCCAGCGCCAGGATGACGCGGCTGTGTGGGCGGTTCGCCATGCGGACAGCAATGGAGAGGAATTTATTTCCGTAGACCTTGCGGCCGCCGCCTTCGGTGGTGTGGCTTGCGTCTGGATCCACGCGATGGCGGCGGACTTCACCGGTCTCTTCGTCGTGCTCTTCAGCTTCGGTGTGGTCGGAAGGAGGGCAGGCGACGGTGGCATCGCCGTGCAGGACTTGTTCCCGCTCGGGATAGATCCAGTTCCCGCGGGACTTCCCGGTCATCATTCCCTGCGAAATAGCCTGCTCGATCCATGAGTCTCTGCTTGTGTCGCGTACGTCGTCTGCGACTCCCTTTAGGTGCTTATGGAAGAAGTAATTCCACTGGCTGCGGGTGGGTCCTGCAGCAGGCAGAGCCTCAGCCTCCTCGGGGCCGATGAACTCGTGGACGGCGGCCCGAATGGGTTCCCACCACATGGAGCGGGCGAGGTGGGCGGCGGTGCTGCGGGCCGACCCGAAGATGGAGATCGCGCAGAGGAAGATGAAGTAGACGTACGGGGGGAACGTCAGTGGCCGACCGACCTTCCCGGGCCCGCGGCTCGGCAGGACGCTCTGTGCGACGTCGTACAGGTCCGGGTTGCGGATCAGGTACTCGAAGCGCTGGTCAATCGCCAATGGCGGGGCTTCCGGGCTCGGTTGGGGTGCAGGGTCGGAGGCCGAGCCGAAGGCGTCGTCGGGGATCGGCCCGAGCAGCCAGGTCTTGCCCTCGTCCGACTTCTTCTTTGTGCTGCGGCGTGAGCGCCGCTTGGGAGCACTCACGCTGCATCTCCGCTCTCGGGAAGCCACTGGAGCGAAGCCATCGCGGCCGCGCTGTCGAGCGAGGAGTAGCCCAACTGACGAGCAACCTTTGAGAGTTGGCCGGTCCGGTCCAGGATCTGACGGGCGACGTAGCGGGTGACGTCGCGTGGTTCTACCTTACGCTGAGAGGTGGAGAGGCCGGAGCGGCGCGCGATGTCGCTGAAACCGGCGCCGACGCTGGCCTGCGAGCGGTATGCCGAGGACGCGCCGGTGACCAGACGCTGGGGGACTCCGGGCTCCGCCGTGCGCAGCAGATGTGCGGAGCGCAGTCCGAGGACGCGGACGGACCAGCTGTCCAGAGGACAGGAGCGACCGTAGGTGCGGGTCGCACCGGGGGTCCACACCGTGGCGCTGTCCAGGTCGAGGTCGTCGGTCGTTGCCTTGGCGATTTCGGCGCTGTGCAGGCCGGCAAGCAGCAAGGCAAGGAGCGCGGCGTGCCGAGTGCCGGGCATGCCACGCTCGGACTGAAAGCGCAGGCTCTGGATCTCGCCACTGCTTAGGTGGGTACCCTTTCGCCGCGGGCTGCGGGAGATGGGCGGTAGATCGACCGTTGGGGCCGCTTGGGTGAATCCTTGGGCGCGGGCCTCGGCGAACAGGGCCTCCACAGCCGAGCGTCGCTGACGACGGGTCCCGTTGGCCGGGTTGACGATGATCCCCTGATGCCGGTCATATCCCGGCGCCTCGATGAAGGCCAGAACGAGGGTCTGGGAGACGTCGTCGAAGCGGACGATCCCGTTGACCTCGGCGAACCGCTCCAGGTGCTCGGCCAGCCGGAGATAGAGGTCGAACGTCTCCAGACTCATCTCGCCGGTGGCAGTGCGCTGCCGCCAGGTGCGGGCGATGTGCGGCAGGGCGGGACGGATGTGATTCTTCCTAACCACGGAGGACCCCCTCGGTGAGTACCGCGTCCGAGTGGCGCGGTGACGGGAAGTGGTGGCTGGCGGAGGCGGGAGCGCTACGGTGGTCAGCGCCCCGCACCCTCTTGCGTGCAGGCATGCCAAAGCCCTTCGTGTGGGCCCGCGACGAAGGCCGCGGGTGCAGTCATGGGTTGAGGTAGGGGTCCGACAGCGCTCTCCGGCCAAGGAATCGGCGCTGCCGGACCCTTCTTGCGTGTTCGCGTGGATCAGTGCGAGCGGCGGCTCCGTAGTTTCGAGGCGGTATGGGCCAGCCCGGCGATGTGACCGTGCAGGTCCAGGAGGTCCTTGGAGGAGAGCCGGGCGAGGTCGGCCAGCTGCAAGGGCTGGCTAAGCAGGGCCATCAGGTCCTCGACGCCGCTGGAGGCGGGAGCGGCGTCAACCGGCGTGCGGGGCATGGGAATGGAGTCGGCGCTCTGCGCGGCCGGTGTCGGTTCTGCTGTCTCACCGGCGACGCTGGCTTCCACATCGCCTGCGGGTACGGCGGTGGGCGTGGGCGACGCCTTCTGCTCCTCGAACCAGGCGAGGTAACCGTTGCCCCGCGGCACGAGCATGCCGACGGCTGCCAGGAGATCGAGCAGCGTCTCGACTTCGAGCCGGTACCGCTCATCAACCTGAGCCAGCTGCATCAGCTTGGTGACCAACCCGGCGCGTACGCCAGGGCCCGCAGCGAGCCGCGTACGCAGCGACTTCGCGAACCACTGAGGGCGGAGCAGATTCCGGATGGCGAGCAACCCTTCGGCGTCCCCGGCCCTCCATGCGCGAGCTGTGGCCCTTGCCTTCGTTGAGGCGCGATACGTACCGCGACCGGGGACCTGCTCAAGCAGCCCGCAGTTCCGCCAGAACGCCAGTACCAGCTGGCACTTGTCCGCTGGTACGCCGGTCTCGACTGCCAGGTCCCGGGCTGTGAAGGGCCCGTCGTTCATGCACATCGCGCGGACGATCACGAGTTGCTGATCGGGGGGTGTCCGCCGAGTGGGGAGTGGGCGCGCGGAAGGGGGCCGGGGGCTTTGGCGTGCGGTCACCTCGCACCTCCCGCGGTCGCCGCGATCCGTCCGGCGCCCGTCGCGCGCGGAGGGAAGAGGGTGCACTGGAGCAGCTTCACACCCTCATGCTGCTTGAGTAGCATGCGAGAGGGGTGTACGCATCCCGGCGCCCCCTCGGTCACACTGGTCAGGTGCCTGGAGGAAGCGAACGTGCGAGAAAGCCCTACCTCTACGTTGTCCGCGGCCAGTGGCCGTACGCGGTGATGGAGCCGGACATCGCGGCACAGGTCGCCCAAGCGGTCGGCCGATCCCTGCTCGAGGCAATGACCCGGCAGGAACTCAGCGCCAACACGCTCGCCAAGAAGAGCCGGGTCAACCGGCAGGTCATCGCCCACGTGCTCGCAGGCAAGGCCTGGCCGGACCTCATGACCGTGGCTCGGCTTGAGAACGCCCTCGGAGTGATGTTGTGGCCCCGTCATGTCGACTGGCCGGCGGATGGCGAAGGCCGGTCGGTGGAGCCGCCCGCGGAGAACCCGGGGTGATGTGGCCTGGATCTGCCAGCGGTTCGCAACGTACGGCGAAATGGGCATGAGTGTTCGACCTCCCGTTAAGTGGGCAGGGTGAATTCGATCGAACACGCGTTATGCGCCCGGTCGCGGGCGTATAGGGTTTAGGTGTGCTCGACCGGACTGTCAGCTGACGTCTGGAGCGCAGGGGCCGCCGCCCGGACTGGCCAAGGGCTCGGAATCCGGAGCCAGTTCATCGGGCGGCGGCCGCAATGCCCTTACGGGCGTGCGGATATGGAGTTCATGCCGCCTTCCAGGCATGCGCGATGCGGTAGCGGACATACGAGTTGTCCTGGCCGGCGACATTCCGCTTCCTCGGCGACTGGACCTTCTTCAGAATTCTCTTACTGCAGAGGTAGTCGAGCCGGGTCCGGATCGTCCTGGTGCCGTCGTCGTTCGTCGGCTCACCGAGGCACTCGGCAACCTCCTGGGTGGTCCAGGCGTGCTGCGGGCGGCTGGACAACAAGCGCAGGAGCTGCAGCGAGCGTTCACCCGTGATCTTGATCGGCTCGGTGGCCTCACCGGCGGACGATTGAGGCTCCTCGGGCCCTGTATTGCCGGGCGCTCCGGGGGCGTCAGATGCGGCGCGGGGCGGCGGGACCTTCATCCACGAAGCCGCGGAGTCCTTCAAGGCCTGCATGCGCTGCATCGCGCCCTCGATGGTTTCCTGCGCGAGCTGCGCCTCGCTCTGTGCATCACGTACCTGCTGTCGCTCGGCCTCGACGGCGGCGACCGAAGCGCGGAGACGCTCAAGGGTGGCGTCATGGGCTTCGATGATTTCCCGGCAGTGCTGGATGAAGGTGGGGAGCCACTGGCTGGAATGGCCCGCATCGGATGCGGATTCCGCTCCTCCCGGATGGTCTGTGGTCGACCTCATGCGGACCACCCTAGGGCTGGGGATCACCGCCGAGGAAATCCAGAAGAGCCAAAAACCTGGGCCGGTCAGAGTTCGGCACTGAATGCCCAAAATTCAGTCAAGTATGGTCGACTTGTTCGAGGTGATTTCGGCTCCTCGTACGTGCGTTGCAACGACGATGCTCAAGCTGGCCCGAATGTTGGGTGTCTCATTCAACCCGGTCTCACGCTCCCACTGTTCCGGCCTTCTCGATGGAAGGCTTCCTTTCCACTTCGGGCATCGAGGCTGAACTGGTGCCGACTGTCGGAACGTTGAAGGGCTATCGATTCCGTAACTGGTGAGATGGCATGGTCGGTTCCTCGGTGAGAGGAACAGCGATCCATGCGGCGGGATGGCGCACCCAGGCGCGCTTGGTGTCGTAGCGATCGGTGTGGATCGGGTACCTGCGGGAGCTGCGATCGGCCTTTCCCTGCGAGCCGCTCCTGTAGGGATCCAGGCGGCGGCTGTTGTACTGCCGGCCTTCCACGGAGATGCCGTTGGCCGCGATCGTGCGGTGCCGAGAGGGGAGCAGCTTAGGGTAGTTGTCAGTCGGCAGCGGCAGGTGAACCCACCCCTGCCGCGCGACGCATGCGGCGTAGGCCCCGGTCGGTGTGGCTTCGAACTCGGGCCCAGCGATGTGGCGCAGCTCGGGTGTCCGGCGGTGCTGCCAGACGTGCGCCGCCCACTCCAGGGCGAGTGACTGGATCAACGGCTCGTTCCACATCGAAGCGTCAGGAACGCCGCCATGAGTGCGGAGGTAGTTGAGGAACTCGTTCGCGAAGATCGCGACCTTGGTCATGCCGGTACTGGGGCTCATGGGTGTGTGAGGCACCAGGTCCACCCCGAAGTTGCGGCACCTAGTCGCGAATCTGCGCGAACGCCCAAGGTGCGCGGGGTCGACGGCCACGCGCTCCGGCAGGATCAGCGGCAGACCGGCCCATGACGCTGATCCTGCACCGGCCAAATCGCCCTTTGGGGAGGCCGTCTCGGCGTCTGGCACGCGAGCTGTCCACCAGCGGGCTGTGAGAGAGAGACCGTCGACTGTTGTGTCGGCGGGATCGACGGCGAGGGCGCAGACCGACCACGTCAGCTCGTCCAGCGCGACTGTCAGCCCCAACCATTGCTTGGTGAACGGCAGTTGTATTTCCAGCGAGCCGACGATCATTCGCTGACCCGGACGGGACAGCCATGTCCCGCCCGCGATCGTCGCCGGCCTACCGTCGCGTGACAGGTTGTCCCGGTCCTCCGGGTCGGCATGAGCCGCCGACAGCTGCTTCAACAGCCGGTAGAAGGTGGCCCGAGATGGCAGCCACGTCTCATCACCGCCGTAACGTCCCTTCAGTACCTGCAAGGTGCGTTCGCGATAGAAGGACATGCTGTGTGCGCTAGTGGTCTCGTGTGCAGAGAGCACCAGCAGCAGGCACTCCAGCACGCGTGGGTCGGTCCGGGCGCCCGGCGTCGGCGTCCGTTTCGTCCGCTTGTCGATGAGGCCCGTCCATCCTTCGGCCTGATAGCGCTGGCGCTTGCGCCGCACCGTCCGGGCGGACGCAGCGGCGACACCCATCTCGGTGAGTTCGGCAGCCTTGGCAGCCTCGCGCTCGGCCAAGTCGTGAACGGCCGGGTTATAGCAGGGCCTGGGCTGCAGCACGCCAGTCCCGCCTGGTGGCACTCCGGTGATGACCTCGGTGAGGTGTCCCTCCCACCACTTCGCCCACGCAACTGAGTCATCGGCGGTGGTCTCCCGGGGCATGGCGTCCGGCGTGCGCGGGTACGGCCTCTGAGTCAGGACCTCGAACTCGTCGGAGCCTGCGAGTTGATGCACTGTCCGGCTGATTCGCCGCCCGGACTCATCGGCGAGGTCCACCAGGCCGCTCGGGAGGGCAATTACCGTCCAGGCACGCCCCTCATGGCGAACGCGGTCCCCCAACCCGATCCGCTTGCCTATCGATTGCCCCATCGTCTCCGCGCGCTCCGTCCGGCATGCCCACATGGCACTGCGGTGAGGCTGTTAAAACTATCGCGAATGAAAATGCCTGGCATCCACCCCGTTGATTTCGCCGCTCTCGCACTCTGAGCTTTGCTTCGGTTTGCAAGTGGTGAATCTCAGAGGCGCTAATGCACATGCCATCAAAGGTGGCTGCGCATCGCTTCGATGCACGCGGCTCGTGCCGCGGTCGACCGGTCGCGCGGGTACGCGGCGCCAAGGTTCATAGCGTCGTCGGTCGTGAACGTGGGCTGCTGCCAGGCGAGGCTCATCTGCGCTCCGGCTTCTGCGCGCGCTGTGGACACGAGGGTGGCATACGGGCCGGCGACGGATGATGCTTCGATCTGGAGCCAGGCCTGGTGAAAGGCCATGCGCGCCAGAAGACCGCTCACCTCGTCGGTCAACTGTTGGCGGACTTCCGCCGAGGACGCGGGTCGGCGACGTATGCGGTACGGCATCTCGAGGTACTCCTCGACTGCGGTGAGCGCCTCGGCGAAGGTCTTGGCTCGGCGCTCGCGGCGCGCCGCACGCTGGTTGAGGGCGTAGCTGGCGAAGGCACCGAACAGGGCGATGCAAGGGACGATCAGCGCGGTGGTCTGGGCCCAAGTCCACCCCGCCGCGCCAGGCGCTGCTTGCGCTGTCGTGATGACGTCCACACACCACTCCCCGGCAGCCCGTGCGGTGCATCCTCTACCAGCCACTGGCCACCATGATCACCGCCCGTCAGGCGCCAGTAGTGCTCGAGGAACAAGTGTGTGCGGACCATCTCGATGAGGTCCAGAAGGCCCTTCGAACTCCTCCACCGCCGTTCGTCCGGGTCGTATGGGTGCCACAAGCAGAGGGCATCGTCTTCGGCGTATCGGTGCTTGGAGGCGGCCTTGGGTTTGGCGTGCACACGGGGGAAGTCCTGGGGCTGCTGTCCGAACAGTTGGTACCTCGGGTGCTTGTAGAAGCTGATCGTGACATTGGTGGGGTCGGGTTCACCGATGACGTCGAGCCCGGACAACACGTACGTCAGTGAGTCACGGCTGTAGCGATGGATGAGTGATGAGCCGTGGCGAAGCCGGGCGTCCCGTTCCAGCGGGGCCCACCAAACAGGCTGGACCCCGTACCAGGTCGGCATGGAGTCAGAGCCCCCATGCCCGGCTCGGTGTGACGTGCCCGACTGTGAGACCGAGGCCCGAGGCGGCCGTCCCTCCCGCGCACACCGTGCTCCTCAAACGGGCGGCCTCCTCGGCGGTGCTGTCGGCATCCGGCACGAGCTCGGGGAGCACCTGATGCAGGCAGTGCTGTGCACTGAGGGGACGGCCCGCCTCCTCATGCTCGATAGCAAGGTTGATGTAGTCGCGTGCGGTGATCAGCCGCTTGTGCACCTCTTTGCGGGACATGTTCAGCGTGATCGGATCGGCGACACCGGCAGGATCCGGCGTCGGGCCCTGCCCGATCTCCTCAGCCGCATGGGTGAAGAAGATCTGGAGCGCGTCGATCAGCGGCATGGGCTGGTCAAGGCACCCCAGCGCAAGCACCTTGATGTTCCAGGAACACATGGGCTTGGAGTGCTTCTGGTTCCAGTGTTTGAGCAGCCGGACCGTTCGCGCGAACACCATCTCAGTGTCGGAGATCGCCTCCAGCACCATCCGCGTGTGAGCGATAGGGTCCGCACGGTCCCATCCAGCCGCGGTCTTCGTGTTGGGGATGTAGAGCCCTACCCCTGACGGATGAGGGAGCGCGGTCATCACGTCGGCGGTGAAGTCCGGCTGACCAAGTGTGACCGGATCACCGAAGCGCACCAGTACGGCTCGTCGGCGGTCCAGGACCTGGACGGTGAGGTTCGGGAACTCCTCCCCAAGATCATCACGGATTGCGTCGCGGGCCCGCTCCATGAGCGGAAGGGCATCCAGCTTGCCGGGACCGTAAGGCGCGGCATCCTGTGTGGGAAGGACGACTCCCAGGTCGACGTCCGCAAGTGGGGTGTTCGCATCGCCATGCGCGACGCTCCCATTGAAGTAGGTGACCGCGCCGGGGAACGCGCGGCACATGGAGGCGACCAAGAGCTGACGCCGACGCTTTGCCTCGACCAGCTCCTCATCGGTCACCTGGATCTTGCGGCGGCCCTCATCGAGATGCGCCGCAAGGGACTCTCTTTGAACCATTCGTACCTCGCTGTACTCAAGCCCCCCTGCGATTCCACTTTAGCAAACCACATCTGTTCCAGTATAAGCAACAGTGTTTGTGAGACTGGAAGCCCGGCTGCGAGTGCGAGAGGATGCGAACTGATGGACGAGTTCTATGAGGCGTTCGGGGACCGCGTCCGCAAGGCCCGTGCCGCCCAGGGGATGAACCAGCAAGAACTAGGGAGCGCCGTAGGTCTCAACCGCACCTCGATCAGCAACATTGAGAAGGGGCGCCAACGGGTCGCATTGCACATGCTTTTCGATCTCGCCGCCGCGCTGAGAGTTGAGCCGGAGGCTCTGCTGCCGTCCCCCGATGGGCAGTCGGACGTACTCGACGAGCTGCCGGAGGACGCGCGCGGATGGGCGCAGAGCGTCCTGGCCAATGCGCAGAAGGAGACCAGTCGTGACTAGACGCGCAGAACTACGGGCCGCCCGTCTCCTGGCCGAGGCGGGCGTGACCTCGGCTCCCGTCGAGGTGGAGCACTTGGCTGCGCTCCTCGGTGCAGTGGTCTCGCGAAGTTCATTCAAGGACGGGGACGTCTCAGGGATGCTCGTCCGCCAGGGCGGCCATCCACCCGTCATCGGAGTCAACGACACTCACTCAGCTAATCGTCAGCGGTTCACCATTGCCCACGAACTGGGTCACCTTGTTCTGCACCCAGGACGTGAGGTGGTGCTTGACCGGCCCGTGCGCGTCAACCTTCGGGACAAGACGTCGAGCATGGCCAGCGACCGCGAAGAGATCGAGGCCAATTCCTTTGCCGCGAGTCTGCTGATGCCTGCCGACCTGGTCAGAGCAGAGCTGGGGCAACTCTCAGCACCTGTGCGTCAGGACCCTGACCTATGTACCGAGGAGCTGGCCAGGATCTTTGCGGTCAGCCCCTCAGCGATGGGCTTCCGCTTGATCAACCTCGGCATGGTGAGCTGAGCCAGGTCGATGAGGCACGTACCGGGGGTCGGCTGACTGCGCAACCTGCGACGATCGTTTACGCCTGAACCGAGGCCTTCTACCTGAGGCGTTAGTAGGGCGTTTGGCCGCCGTGGTGGCGATGGTCGTTGCGGTAGTCCTCCCGTTCGCGGAGCTTGCTGTTGTAGACCTCGGCGTCGTCGATGATGACGCCGTCCAGGAGCCGATGGGTCTCCTGTGTCGACCCGGTGAGATCGTTCGACCACGCCGTTGAGCCGCAGCGTGTGGGGCTTGATGTAGGCGTTGCCGATGCCTTTGTCGAGTACGTGGAAGCAACGTGGACCCGAACTCTGCCCCGTTGTCTGTCTGGATCACCTCGACTTGGAAACAGTCGCTGCAGGACGTAGCCGACGAACTGGTTCGCGGTGGCCTGGTTGAGCATCGGATGGAACCTCGGCACGCTTAGCAGCCGCAGTCCGTCCTCGGCCGGGCTGCCGATTGCAGTCGTCGATCGCCGCGGTCTGGTAGTGCTCGTTCCGCCCGCCGCGACGGCCCTGGGGCATCGAGACAAACGGTTCGATGAACTCACGTTGATCTGCATCCGGAGGCCGGACAGCTGCTTCTCGTAGCGCTTCGAGCGGTGGTCGTGGCGCTTGTAGCGCTGTGAGCCGGCAGCCACTCCATGTCCATCCGCTCGAGGGTCCGTCATACACAGGACTTGCTGATCGTGACGTCGTGGTACCGCTGGAGGTACATCACGATCTTCTCGGGCCGAAGTGGTAGTTCTGCCGCAGATAGATGATCTTCCCGACCGCCTCGACATGGGTGGCGTTCGGCGACGTCTTTGGGGTCGTTGGGCGGGTGAGCAGGCCCTCGACGCCCTCGACCTTGAAGCGGCGATACCAGATGCAGCGCGCCTGCCGCCTGATCCCGAAGCGCTGCAGGGCATGGCGGCGTCCCGGTGGCTCTTCGACGTGGCGTATGACCGCCAGTTCCACTTGGCCTCATGGTCGAGCGGGTGTGTCTTAGGTATGTCGGATCAGGCGTCAACCATGATCGTCATTTTTGATGTATGGCAACAGAGCGTACGCGTCTGCAATGTTCTGTTCTATTTGTCGCGATGCGCCACATCGGAGTTGCGATACTGGCCGGGATTCGCATGTCTTGAGTCGCTGCTGCTGCCCCAATGGCACTTGACCGCTAATTGGACCTTCTATTTACTTGCCCAGCACATCTGAAGAGCTTGTGAAGTTGGGTGGGGAACGTGCGGATACGCAGGCACAATGCGTCGGTTGGGTATCGGTGGCGGGGGCCAGGGAAGGGCATAAGGGCGCTAACTGGAACTACTGCCCTGGCTGTTCTTCTGTCGGTGCCGACGCTGTGGGGGACGGCGTCGGCGGCTACCGTCGAACAGAAGGCGGGCCAGGGCCCGTCGATGACGCACGAGTCGGCGACGGCCCGTGCAGTGGCTTCGGGGGAGCCCGTCGAGGTGGTCAGTGAACGCACCGAGTACTCGACCACGATGGCGAACCCGGATGGCACCTACAGCTTTACGCAGTCGGCGGTGCCGCAGCGCGCCAAGGGTGCCGACGGTGCCTGGCACGCTGTGGACGCGACGCTTGAGAAGCGTGCGGACGGTTCGGTCGGGCCGAAGTCAGCAGTCGTCGACCTCTCCTTCTCGGGCGGCGGCGACGGCAAGGGTCTCGTAAAGATCAGCAACGATGAAGGCGCCGTGAAGCTTGGCTGGCCGGGCGAGTTGCCCGAGCCGCGGTTGGACGGTGCGAAGGCCATCTACCCCGAGGTCATCGCGGGCGTCGACCTGGAGCTCACCGCGACGGCCGAGGGCTATCGCGAAGTGCTGGTCGTGAAGTCTGCAGAGGCGGCTGCTGATCCGGCACTCGAACAGATCAAGCTGACATCCTCGTCGACCGACCTGCAGATCGTTCCGGGCGCGGGCGGAGGCCTGCGCGCGGTGGACGCGAATGGGAACACCGTCTTCAAGGGCCCGGCCGGGCAGATGTGGGACTCCTCGAGTCAGGCCGAGGGCCCGACCGCGGCGATGTCCCGTGCCGCGGCCGCTGAGGAGCCAGATCCGGTCGAGGAGGGCACCCAGCCACGTCCTGGCGACGCCAGTGCCGTGATGCCCGTGCATGTCGATGGTGAAGTTGTCAGTGTGAAGCCGGACCTGGATCTCTTGCGCGGCAAGGAGACGGTCTATCCGGTCCGGATCGACCCGTCGGTTGGCGTGGGCAAGTCCGAGCGGACTGTGCTGTCCTCGGACGGCGACAAGTTCTGGCAGTTCAACGGCGACTATGGGGTCGGCAAGTGCAGCGTCTCCGGCCCGTACTACTGCGGCAGCAACTACACCAACCGCATGTACTTCGAGTACGCGCCGACCCAGCTCGCCGGCAAGTACATCCTTGACGCCACGTTCCGCGCGTATGAGACCTGGTCATTCTCCTGCGACCCGAAGTGGGTCGACCTCGAGCGCACCAACAACATCTCTGAAGGCACCCGCTGGCCGGGCCCCTCGCAGCTCGACCAGATGGGCGACCGCTACGTCTCCAACGGACGCGGCACACAATGCAGCCCAGATCAGCCGGATGCCTGGGTCGAGTTCAACGACAACCCGGACGAGACCGACGAGAACCTCGCCTCCACTGTGCGCAAGTTCGCCGACGGCAAGATCTCGCGGCTGACGCTGATGCTGCGCGCGAAGGACGAAGGCGACCCGGAGGCCTGGAAGCGGTTCGACGACAACGCCGAGCTCAAGGTCAACTACGCCTACAAGCCTGGTGTACCGACCAGAGTGGGCGTGATCCCCGGCACCGGCACCACCGAATACTGCAACAAGTCCTCGTCGGACCCGCTCATCGTCACCACCATCACCCCGATGGTGCAGGCCTCCGTGCAAACGCTGGTCGAGCACCACGACGGTGACGAGGAGGGCTCTCTCCAGGCTGAATTCATCGTCGAGCGCGGCGATGACGCCGCCTGGCATCAGGTGTGGTCGGGATACCGGCCCGACTCCGGCTGGGACCCGGACGGCACGATCGAGAAGATGCCCACCTCCAACCGTGCGGATGGCGGGTTGTACCGGCTCAAGTCGCGCACGCAGTCCCACTGGTCGTACAACGGGAAGTCCGGCGACTTGTGGTCCGGGTACTCCTCCTGGTGCTACTTCAAGATCGACTCCACGGCTCCCAAGCCCCCGGTGATCACGACAGGCTCGCCGTACACCGAATGCACCGCGACGGTCTGCGAGGGCAAGGGCGGCCCCGGCGTGCCCGGCAGTTTCACCTTCAAGCCCAACGCCACAGACACGGACGTCATCGGATACCGATGGCGCCTGCTGACCACATCGGCGCAGCAGACCAAGACCGTTTCGGGCTCCACCGTTACCGTTCCGGACGTCACACCATCCCTGGCCGGCACACAAGTACTCTCCGTGGAAGCGCGAGACGTACGTGAGCGCTGGGGTCCCCCGACGGAGTTCACCTTCAAGGTTGCCCCGGCCGCTGGCCCCGTCGGCACCTGGCACTTCGACGACGGCGCGCCCGCATCCGGTGTGACGGTCGCGAAGGACACCGCAACCGAAGGCACCCGACACGACGCAACGCTGGCCAACGCGCGCGCCGGATGGACCGAACTGAGCCGCCGCGGCGGCACCGACCGTTCCCTGTGGCTCAACGAGTCGGGCACGACGGTTGACGGCTACGCAGCCACTGCGTCCCCGGCAGTGAACACGAAGGACTCGTTCACCGTTTCGGCCTGGGCGTACCTGACGGACAAGACATCCAACCACGTGGTGCTGTCTGCCCCAGGCGTGAAGTCCACGGCCTTCCAGCTCTACTACTCGTCCGACAACAACAAGTGGGTATTCAACCGGGCCCATGATGACGTCACCGGGCCGACCTACATCCGCTCGCTGGCAGACTCCAGCAACCCGCAGCTGAACGTGTGGACACACCTGGCCGGCGTCTTTGACACGAAGGGCGACACCGACAAGACGAACGACACGATTCAGCTGTTCATCAACGGACGGCCGCAGGGCAAGCCCGTCGTCCTCAACTCCGTGACGAGCGCCTACACCCCGTGGGTGTCGTCCGTGGGCATGCAGTTCGGCCGGACCATCGCGGGCGGATCGCACTTCCGCGGAGCCCTGGACGAGGTCTCGGTCTGGCAGAGCCCGCTGACTGGCGACCTGATCGCACAGCAGGCACAGCTTCTGGAGAACGGCATCCCTGCGAACGAACTCGTCGCGCACTATGACGCCGCGTCCTCCACCGGCACCGAGGTCAAGGAACTGTCCAACTACCCGGCGCCGAACCTGAAGCTGTCTGCGTCCGGTGCGACGCTCAACGATCAGTCCGGCCTCGTTTTCGACGGCGCGGCGGGGTACGCATCCGGTGCTGGTCCGATGACGGATGAGACCGGATCCTTCACCGTCACGGCCCGTGTGCAACTGGATTCCGTGAAGCTCGCTGCCAAGCCCGTGGGGTACGAGGCGCAGGTCGCCGGCCAGCAGGCTTCGGCCGGTGAGTCCTCGTGGGCTCTGTGGGTTGTGAAGCCAGCTGATGGCGTTTACCAGTGGAAGTTCACCCGCACTGCCGTCGGCGCCGACGGCAAAGTCACGCAGAGTGCTCAGGTGCCTGGCGGTGACGTGGCTGAAATCGACACGTGGGTCCAGGTGACCGGCGTCTTCGACGCTCAGGAGGCCTGGGAGTGGACCGACCCGAACGGGACAGCCCCGTCGGAGACGCGGTACGGGAAACTCCACCTGTATGTGGGCCAGTTCGATCAGCCCTCAGAGGGTGACTCCGGATTCTCAGCTGCCCAGCAGGGCGTCGGCACCCTAGCAGTGGGCCGAGGCAGCAAGGGCGGCACTATCGGGCACTACCTGCCTGGCGCCCTTGAGGAGTTGCGGGTCTGGACGGGCGCCATGACCGCTGACCAGATCGCCACACAGGTCGTCGGCACTATCTGATCCCGGCTGCTGGCTCCACCAAACAGGTGGAGCCAGCAGCCGGTCTGCATACGGGCGCTGCATTCCCGTACCCCCACAGTCCTGTGTCATCCCGTCGCACCCCGCAACCGCGCGGGGTCCAGCGCGCTGCCCCGGGCCGCGCGGAAAGAACCTGCCATGAATCCACTGGGTAAGAACCGGCTTCCACGAAGCCGGCCACATCGAATCGTCAGCGGCCGCTTGTTCCAAGGAATGACCTTGGGTCTCAGTGCGGCCATGCTGCCTGCACTGCTGACTCCCATAGCCTCCGCCGCGGGCAAGGATCCCCTCGGTCGACCTGACCTGGAGAAGCCGCGCTCCGTCAAGGTCTCAACGTTGACGAGGAAGGCCAATAGCAAGGCTCAGCGCGCTGTTACAGCCGGCTCCGCAGCTGATGCGGCCAGTGCCAAACGTGCCCGCGGTGACCAGAGCCGGTCCGTGACGTGGCCAGGGTCTGGGTCGGCGACACTGAGATTGCCTGAGAAGGGCAAGACGAAGGCGAAGGCAGGCAAGCTTCCGCTTGCCTTGGAGCGACCTTCGGGCAAGAAGAAGGTGGCCTCCGAGATCGAGGTGAACGTCCTTGATCAGAAGGCAGCCAAGGAACTCGGCGTCAAGGGTGTGGTGCTCACTGTCACTGGCCCAAAGGGCGGAGGCAGTGCTGAACTCGGTCTGGACTACTCGGCATTTGCGTCGGCCTACGGTGCCGACTGGGCGGGCCGCCTGCAGGTCATGCAATTGCCGGACTGTGCGCTGAACGATCCAGCCACGACCAAGTGCCGCAGTCGCGTGCCACTTGAGTTCACGAACCAGCGGGGCACCGAGGAAATCGTTGCACCGCTGGAGTTTGCGCCTGCGGCCCGGTCAGCGAGCGGCGGCGACACAATGGTGCTGGCTCTTGCGGCCGGCACACAGTCGGCGTCCGGCGATCTCAAAGCTACCCCCCTCGCGGCCTCCTCTACCTGGTCAGCCGGCGGCTCGAGCGGCACGTTCTCGACGTCGTACCCGCTGAGCGTGCCGCCAGCAGCAGCCGGACCGCTGCCCGAGCTCAAAATCTCCTACGACTCCGGCATGGTCGACGGCCGCACCGCCACATCCAACAACCAAGGAACCGTCCTTGGCGAGGGCTTCGACATCACGTCGTCATACATCGAGCGGCAGTACGGCTCCTGCGACGACGACGGCCAGGACGACAAGTTCGACCGGTGCTGGAAGTACGAAAACGCTTCGCTGGTGCTGAACGGCCAAGCCAACGAACTGGTCAAGGATGACACGACCGGCCAGTGGCACCTGAAGAACGATGACGCCTCCACCGTGAAGCGTCACACCGGCGCCGACAACGGCGACGACAACGGCGAGTACTGGACTGTCACCACCGGCCAGGGCGTCACCTACACCTTCGGCCTCAACAAACTGGACGGCGCCTCCGCGGACATGCGCACCAAGTCGGTGTGGACAGTCCCCGTATTCGGCGACGACGAAGGTGAACCAGGCTACGCCGACGGCACCAGCTTCTCCGGTCGAGACAAGAAGCAGGCATGGCGCTGGAACCTTGACCTGGTTGAGGACACCCACGGCAACGCCTCAACGTACTGGTACGAGGACGAGGCCAACTACTACGACAAGCTCGGGGACGACACCACCGGTACCGCGTACACCCGAGGCGGCTACCTCAAGGAGATCCGCTACGGGCAGCGCAAGGGCGCGCTGTTCTCCGCGACCCCGGCCGCCTCGAACAAAGTGGTCTTCTCCTATGCCGAGCGCTGCCTGGCGTCGGGTACCGGCTGTGACTCGTTGACCGAAGACACCCGGGACAACTGGCCCGATGTGCCCTTCGACACCGTCTGCAAAGAGGGCGACAAGTGCACCGGAAACGTGAGCCCCACGTTCTTCACACGTAAGCGGATGACTGGCGTCACTACCTACGCCTGGGATGCGGCGGCCGCCACACCCGACTATGCGCCGATCGATAACTGGTCGTTTAAGCAGCTGTACCTGGACCCGGGTGACACCGGAGACTCCACCGATCAGGCGCTGTGGCTGGACGAGATCAAGCACACAGGCAAGCGCGGCACCGACCTGGCACTGTCTCCGATCAAGTTCACGCACGAATTCAGGCCGAACCGTGTTGACGGACCCTCTGACGACATTCTCTCGTTCGAGAAGCCTCGCCTGAAGACCATCGTCTCCGAGACCGGAGCACAGACCATCGTTTCCTACATGGAGGCGGACTGCGTCTACGGGCAGACCATGCCGAAGGTCGACGAGAACACCAAGCGCTGCTACCCCGTGATGTGGGCGCCCAACGGCGAGCAGGAACCAATTCTGGACTGGTTCCAGAAGTATCCGGTCAGCGCGGTCTCCACGACCGACCCGTTCGGTGGCTCAGAAGCAGTGCAGCACACCTACCAGTACAGCGGTGGCGGAGCCTGGCACTACACCCATGACCCCATGACCCCCGCAAAGGAACGCACCTGGTCGACCTGGCGCGGCTACGAAAAGGTCACCCATCTCACCGGAGCCTCCGGGACCAACCAGCTCAAGAACGTCACCGTGTACATGCGCGGCATGAACGGCGACCGCGTACTCGGCCCGGACGGCAAGACCCCCGACCCCGACAAGCGCAAGTCCGTGTCGGTGACCGGTATCAAGGCCGGTGCGGCCACCGACAACGACTGGTACGCGGGCTTCACCCGCGAGACAGTCACATACAACGGAGCAGCAGAAGTCTCCGGATCGATCAACAGCATCTGGTCCAAGAAGACCGCCACCCAGCACAAGTCGTACGCCAACATCGAGGCGTACATGGTGCGCGATGCAGCACAGAACGGCCGCATCAACGTCACATCAAGCGGCACCGCCAAGGACCGCAACACAGCCGTCCTCTACACGTATGACGACTACGGCATGGTCACCACTGCCGAGAACGTCGGCGACAAGGCCGTCACCGGCGACGAGACCTGCACCCGCACGTGGTACGCGCGCAACGCTGACAGCGGCATCAACTCGCTGGTCTCGCGCACCCGCACGACATCCAAGACTTGCGCCACCGCAGACTCAAGCCTGGACCTGCCGACTGACAGCAGCCGTCCCGGCGACCTCATCACCGACACGGCCACCGTCTACGACAACCCCGCGGCAAGCGGCTGGTCGGCCGACCAGAAGCCGACCAAGGGCAAGGCCACATGGACCGGCCGGGCCAAGTCATACTCCGCTGGCACCCCTACGTGGCAGAAGGTCACCGGGACCACTTACGACAGCCTTGGCCGGCCGCTCGTTGTAACCGACACCAACGATCTCGCCATCAAGACGACGGTCTACACCCCGGCGACAAGCGGCCCGCTGACCTCGACGACTGTCGAGGACGCAAAGAAGTTCAAAACCACCGTCGTTGTGGACATCGCCGCTGGCAAGCCGGTTAAGACCACTGACCCGAACGGCAGGATCACCGAGTCCGAACTCGACAGCCTTGGCCGGGTGACGAAGGTCTGGCTACCCAACCGCTCCAAGGCACTGGGCAAGACCCCGAACCAGACCTACGAATACAACATCACCAACGCGGCCATGCCTTGGACCGCCACCAGCACCCTCAAGGGCGACGCCTCCGGCTACAACACCAGTTACGAATTCTTCGACTCTCTCTTGCGCCCTCGACAGGTCCAAAAGCCTTCACCGGTCGGCGGCCGACTGATCGGCCAAACACTGTACGACTCACGCGGCCTCGCAGTGTCAACACAATCAGACATCTGGAACGAATCGTCTGCTCCCTCGTCCACGCCCGTGGAGATCGATGGCGGCCAGGCTCCGATGCAGGTAGACACGATCTACGACGGCGCCGGGCGAGCGGTGAAGGCAGTCACCAAGAACTACAACGTCACTCGCTGGACGCTCGACACCGCCTACACGGGCGACACGGTGTCCACCAGCGCGCCGGCCGGCGGGCAAGCCAGCACGCTCGTGACCAACGCACTTGGCCAGACGGTCGAACAGCGCACCTACCCTGGCAGCAAGCCCGAAGGCTCCACCTACACCAGCACGAAGTTCACCTACCGGCCGGCGGGTCAGCAGGCGACCGTCACCGGTCCCGACAGCTCCAAGTGGACGTACGAGTACGACCTGTTCGGACGCCAGACCAAGAAGACCGATCCCGACACTGGCACCACAACGGTCGACTTCGACTCCCTGGACCGACCGATCACCTCCAAGGACGCCGAAGGCCGCATCCTCCTCACCGGGTATGACGATCTGGGCCGCAAGACCGGGCTCTGGCACACCAGCAAGACCGATGCAAACAAGCTCGCTGCATGGACCTTCGACACCCTTGCCAAGGGAAAGCAGGACACCGCGGTCCGCTACGACGGCGGCCTCGCTGGCAAGGCCTATACCGACAAGGTCACCAAATACACGCCAACCTACGAGGTAGAGAGCAGCCAGCTTCTCCTGCCCGCCGACGACGAACTGGTTAAGGCTGGCGTCCCTCAGACTCTCTCCTTCACCACCGGCTACCGACCCGACGGCACCGTGTCACAGACATCCCAGCCTGCGGTCGGTGGACTGCCCGCCGAGACGGTCTCATACACCTACAACGCAACCGGGCAACAGCTCACGTCGAAGGGCACAACCGGCTACCTGCAAGGCGCGAGGTTCTCACCGCAGGGTGACCTGCGCCAGCTCGCTCTGGGCATGGACAGCGCGAAAAAGGCGTACCTCAACTACGAGTACGAGGCCGGCACTCGACGCTTGATTCGCTCCTATGTCACCGACGACGTACACAGTTACATGCCGCAAGAGCTGAAGTTCACTCAGGATGATGCTGGCAACGTCACCTCAATTTTCGACCCCAGCTCCCAAGACGGCACAGGCAAGCCCGACTACCAGTGCTTCACCTACGACGGCTACAGCCGCATGACCGAAGCCTGGACCCCAAGAACCGCCGACTGCGCAACTGCAGGACGCACCCAGTCCAACATCGACGGTGCGGCCCCGTACTGGACCTCCTACACCTATACCGAGGGAGGACAGCGCGACTCGCAGACTGAACACACGCCCAGCGGCAACAGCACCACCGAATTCACCTACGGGCCCACGGGCAATAACCAACCCCACCCGCTGACGAAGACCGTCACCGGTACCAACACCGACACCTATGAGTACGACAAGACTGGCAATACCACCAAGCGTCCCGGAAGCCAGGGCCAGCAGACACTCGACTGGAACGCCGAAGGAAGGCTTGCCAAAACCATCGAGGTGACAGACGAGACCAATTACCTCTACGGCGCCGACGGCGAGCTGCTCATTCGGCGTGACAAGGGCGACGGCGACACCGTTCTGTACCTCGGGGCGACAGAAGTCCGCCTGACCACCCAAGGCGCCACCAAGAATCTCTCGGGCACCCGCTACTACACGGCCAACGGGCAGCAGATTGCCCTCCGCACCGCCGCCAGCGGCACCTCAGGCAGCAAGCTCACCTTCGTCGCTTCGGACCATCACGGCACTGCCGGCCTGGCTTTGGACGCCAACACCTGGGCAGCCACCAAGCGCTACACCACTCCCTTTGGTGAGAGCCGTGGTACCGAGGCGAGCAACTGGCCTGACGACAAGTCCTTCCTCGGTAAGCCGGCCGATGAATCCACTGGGCTCACGCACATCGGGGCACGCGAGTATGACGCCGCGATTGGTCAATTCGTCAGCGTCGACCCGATCTTGGAAGTGACCAAGCACCAGACACTCAACGGTTACAGCTACGCGGCGAACAGTCCCGTCACGTACTCCGACCCCACAGGAACGTGCCTCGATCCCGGGAACGGACACTGCCACCAAAGTACGACCAGCGGATCAGGCAAGGGCGGGAACACCTACGATCCTTCGTTCCCCATCAACACCAGCAGCAGCACAAGCGGCGACAGGGGGCCGACGCTCAATGACCTCAGTCTCGAAGCGTACGTCACGACGATTTGGCTCGCCGATACAGGAAAGGACTATTACCGAAACGAGGGAAACACCTCATACAGTGAGTTCCGGCGCGCCCTCATCAAATATCAGGGCGCGTACGACGGCCCCGTAAATGACGCACAGTGGCAGATGTGGCTTTACGGGTACTCGGAAGACGTCATCGACAATTTCGGCCCGTGTCTCATTTTCGACTGCAAGAAGGCAGTCAGCGTCGATGACCTCCGCACCATCCCTCTAAATAGCGAGGGATTCATGGAGATGTTTGGGCGAGCCTTCGTTGACGGGCTGGGCTCCCGGATTGGTCTCGAAAAGGGCGCGAAGGGTGGGGGCAAGGCGTCCCTTGGCGGATGCACGAGGTGCTTCTTGGCCGGAACCGACGTCCTCATGGCAGATGGCACGACCAAGAACATTGAGGAAGTAGAGCTTGGGGACAAGGTTCTGGCAACGGACCCTGAAACCGGCGAGCAAGGTTCTCGTGAGGTGACACGTCTCATTCGGACCGAAGACGACAAGCACTTCAATAGCCTCTCCATAGCCACAGGCGAAGGAATCGAAGAACTTACTGCAACCCACGAGCACCCGTTCTGGTCGCCCTCCGAGAAGCGCTGGATCCCTGCACGTGAACTCGCGGAAGGCATGACGCTTCTCACCGACAGCGGCGCCACGGTGACGGTGACTGCGAACAGGCCCTACACCGAGCACGCCCGCACATACAATCTCACCGTCGATGACCTGCATACGTTCTACGTATTGGCAGGGAAAGCCCCTATCCTCGTCCACAACAGTGGAGGCCACACCCCGGATGACGGCGACGTCACGGTCGGCCGCTGGATGTCATCGGCCGAGCACCAGGCAATGATGGAGACTGGAAGGGTTCAGCGCGGAGGAGGTGGATTTTCGTACGTCGTGTACCCCGCGAACCGAGAGGCATACATTTCGGCGCGCCCCGGGTCGGTGTATGTCGAGTTTGACGTACCTAGATCCGCATTGATCCCGGGCGGAAGGCCAGGCGATTACAAGATGTCAGATTCGGATACAATATTCGCTCGACTGGCCAAGAAGAAGGGTCAGCCGGTTCCGCAGCTGCCCGCAGCAAAAAACATCAAACTGGGGGGCTGGGGATGCTCATAGAATCAGAAATCCTTCGCGCCTTCATGGCGCTCATTCGCCAGGAACTGAGAGACACAGAGGGCTTGAGCGACATCTCCGAGATTTCGCTGTCGCCGAACGATGAGGCGCCGGAGTCGATTTCCTGGGTCCTCGATGCCGGTATTCGAATGGGGCAAGTCGTGCTCTGGAATACAGGGGAGTTCGAGGAGGACCTGGTCGACGTGGAGGCCGGTCAGGTTCGAACGCGAAGCGGCCGAATGACGTCAGATGATGTCAAATCCTTCCTCGTGAGAGTTAGGGATTGGGTCCTCCACGGCCACCTGTGAAAATCCGCAGCAGTGCGCCCCGCCTCGCCGGGGCGGGGCGCACTGCGCTCTGAATGAACCGTTCCGATGTTCCTACACGTCAACAGCAGTGGATCAACGGAAGGTTGCGTGTCGGTCCCGCGAGCAACGATGGGCGCGATCGTGTCGTGGATCAGGGCTGGGGGCGTATCCGCGGATCGCCATCGGCTGATTCCCCGGCCTCTGCCATCGCCTGCATGGCGCTCGGATGTGCGCCACGGCGCGGGAATTTCCGGAGCTCGTCTGGGACACTCACATCAAGAGCCGCGAGGACATGGAGAAGCTCGGGGAGGGTTTTCGGTTCGTTTGTGCTTCGCCTTTGCTAACTGACTATGGCGAGATGGCGTGATCCGACTGGATACTGCAGCTTCCTGTGCGATCGTTTATCCTGGTCTCCCCTAGGCGGCGCCAGTTCAGGCTGGCACGCCTTTCTGGAGGCGAGAGGTATTCCGCCCAGGAGCAGGGCCGCGCCCCTGGGCCGATCGAGAACGGCCCCTTTGCAGAATCATTGTTGGGGAGGATCCCGCGCCCAGCCGGGCGGATCCGCGGCTGATCACGACTCGCACTCGAGGCTCTCCGGCGATCGCTAATGGTGGAAGTGGGCGGGAGACGAAGGGCTTATAGGTCGTCGAGTGACAGCACCAAGGCCGCGGCCAGGGCGACGAATTCCGAGATCCCTAATCTGCGGTCTCCAGTTGCCTCGCCGACCTGGAGAGCGACGAGTTGGTGTCCGCGAGTGCCGCCGCAACCCGACCAGCCACGATCACCTATGGCCTAGCGAGTTCGGCGAGTGAGTCGCCACTGCTCTAAGAACGGCTAACACAATGAGGTGTATCGACCCTGGTGGCCGTGCCTGACAGGCGAGTTGGACGTTGTCCGGGCCGTGGGGACTTCACCGTGGATCGTGCCGGACGACTTGTGGGAGCGGATCGAGCCGCTGCTGCCGAAAAGGGAGCGGCGGTTCAGGTACCCAGGTCGCCTGCCGGTTCCGGATCGTCAGGTGTTGTGCGGGATCTTGTACGTGCTGCACACGGACATCCAGTGGGAACACCTTCCCCAAGAGCTCGGCTTCGGGTCGGGCATGACGTGCTGGCGGCGACTGCGGGACTGGAACGAGGCCGGTGTCTGGCAGCGCCTGCACGAGGTGCTGCTCGCCGAGTTGAACGCGGCGGCCCGGCTGACTGGTCCCGCTGCATCGTCGACTCCTCGCACGTCAGGGCCCTAAAAGGGGGATCCACACGGGCCCCTCGCCGGTCGACCGGGGCCGTGCCGGATCCAAGCATCACCTGATCACCGACGGGCACGGCATCCCGCACGCGGTCATCCTCACCGGCGGCAACCGCAACGACGTCACCCAGTTGATGCCCCTGCTGGACGCGATCCCTCCCGTCCGCGGCCGGGTCGGCCACCCACGCCGCAAGCCGGACTCGCTGTTCGCCGACCGCGGCTACGACCACGACATCTACCGCGACCAGGTCCGCGCCCGCGGCATCGTGCCGGCCATCGCCCGCCGAAACACCCGCCACGGCACCGGACTTGGCGTCTACCGGTGGGTGGTCGAGCGGACCTTCGCCTGGCTCCACGGCTTCCGTCGACTCCGCGTGCGCTGGGAACGCCGGGCCGACATACATGAAGCCTTCCTCAAACTGGCCTGCTGCCTCATCACCCACCGACAACTCAGGTCATTGTGTTAGCCGTTCTAACTCGATTGTGCTAGGTGGCGATTGGGCGGACGCACCGTGTGCGATGGCGAGGGACTGGGTGATCGGACCGGTGTACGGAGGCGGTCAGTCTGGTCCCTCCGCGCGATGACCGTGTCGTCGAAAGGGTGCTTCCTCGGGGCGCTGGCGTACCCGTGTGGCGCGCCATGCGGCGTCGAAGGAGAGGTTGCCAGCGCTGGCGCGCACGAGGCACAAGGCGCGCCAACTGGTCCGAGGGGACAGTAGAAGACGTGTGACGGTCGTCCTCATCGGCGGCGCCGGTCTACGGCCGGAGGTTGGCGCCCTGGCTCCATCATGTGTCGCTGGGGCGTTCGTTCGTCGATGGGTGTGTGTTGAGGAGGGCTTCGGTCCTGTCTGCGTGGTCAGGGCGCTTTGCGTGCCGCATGCCGGCCGCCAGGACCTCGTACACCATGCGCCTCTGTGGCGGGTCCTGGAAGCTGTCGAGGAAGTCACGGATGACTTCAAGAGTGGCGTACTCAATGGTGCGTTCGCGGTCGGTACGGTGCTCCGCGAAGGCGGCCGCTATGTTGCTGAGCTTCTCGGCATCCGGTAGGTCGCTCCACGTGTCCGCCTGCTGCTCAAGCCAGCGCACGAGTACTGCGGCGGGATCGGCGAGTTCCTGAGCCATGGCGTCGGTCTTCTGGCGGCGCAGCCTGTCGGCGACGGCCTGGCGGCGCTGTGCGGTGAGCAGGGCCGTGACGGCGGCCCGGTCGTCGGGGAACAGGTCGAGTACGAGCCGCGCGTGGAACTCGACGGGCGGGTTGGTGGACAAAGATCGGCGGGAGGCCAGGTGCCGCGCGATGGTGTCCTGGGCCGAGGTGAGATCGGCCGGCTCGCACTTCGGGGAGATGTCTGACGCCGCCTTGCGCAGAACAGAACGGATCGCCGCTGCAATCTCGTCTGTGCTCTGCGGGTACGGCGGCTCGGTGTGTACCGTCGCAGTGATCCTGGCCGTGAAGGCTATGCCGGGAACCGAACTGTCGAGTCGTGCTTCGAATTTGGACAGGCCTCGGCGTAGCGCTCTGCGTGCGCGCCAACGCGACCAGCGAGTGAAGGTCACGGATCAGGACTCCAGCGCTTCGTCGCCCGCAGACTGCGTGGGGGCAAGGATCGGAAGCTGGAGGTCTTTGCGCAGGGCGATGACGGGCTCGTCGTATTGAACGCCGGGCTCACCAAAGACAAATGCCGAGACCGGGCTCGAATACATGTGCTCAAGGACGACCTGGCGCAGGAGGTCGGTGATGAGTCCAGGGGGCACCAGGCCATCTGCACGGGCGTGCGCCCACGCGATCATCAGGTCGCGGCATTGGGCTGCTACGCGGGAGTCGGCCAGTGCCGCGTTCCATCCTCGAATGAGTGCCTGCCGGATATCAGGCTTCTCCTCGGCGGCAGCCATCATCACCTGGAGCACGTACGGGTTCTGCTGAGGATCCAGAAGAGAGAGGAACGCGCGGTGGCCCGCTAGATGGCCGTGCTCTGTCGCCCACTTGATGACCGTTGCCCAGACCCGGGGCAACTGACCAGTCCGGGCAGCAATGCTCTGCAGCGCTTCTTCAGCCGCCCGCACAGCGGTGTCCTCTTCGGCGCGGTCGAGGACATGCCGGAGGCGCACCAGGCTCTGCCGGGGGTAATGGTCCGCGAACTCGCTCTGGCAGACGAGGGCGACGACCGTGGTCACCGATGTCGACTGCTCTTGAGCCCAGTCGAGCAGACGGCTGCGTACCTTCGGTCCCAGGGCATCGGACTCGGCGGCCTTAGCGAACACACCGGCGATCAACTGTAGATGCTCGGTGCTGCTGTTGCCGCTGTCGATCCAGGTGCGGACCTGCTCAATGACCTTGATGTCGTTCTCGACGATGGCCAGCTCGACCAGCAGATCGCTGATCGCCCCCAAGCGCGGAACGCCGGGCTGGCCGGAGGCGGTGATGGCGTCGAGCCACTTGAGCAGGTGCGGGTGGATGTCGGGGCGCTGGCGCCACAGGTGGTTGAGCACGGCCTGCGCATATCCGGGCTGGTGGTCCAGCGTGGCGTGACGCCCAGTGACTTCGGCGCCCACTCCACGTAGCCGGGCAGACAGGTCAGGCCCGGTCAGGATGACTTCCACATCGTCTTCCGGATCCTTGCCCAGCAACGTGCCGGCTGCCTTCTGGATGGTGAGGGCCTCTTCACCGCCGAGGAAGAGCGTGGCAATAAGCAGGGCGCGGTCGGCCGGCTTCTTCTCGGTTGCCTTGAAGACGTCCGTGACCTGCGTCCGCCACTCTTGGAAGGCGGCCAGCGCCCTCTTGAGCCCTACTTCCGAGTCGTCGGTCCGGGCGAGTGCGGCGGCCAGCCGGGCGGCGTCGGCGGGAGCGGATGTGTCGGTCAGGAGGTGGGCGGCGCCCCCGACCATGCCCGAACCACTCCCGGAGGAGGCGGGGTTGAGCCACCGGATGCGCTCCGGCTTGTGGTGCAGATACTCAAGGTGTGCAGCGGCGACGCGGTAGGCGGAAGGGCGGTTCTTCGCCCGTACCACCACGCGGGCAAGGGTGCCGGACAATTCCTCGGGCCATCCGTGGTCATCGGCTATGACGACGAGATACGAGCCGATGAGCCGCAGATGTTCCGCATGGGTCACAACAGCCGCGGCGACCCGATCGGGCCTGTTCCATCCGCCGATCTCGGTGGCGATGTCCAGTAGGTATCCGGTGCCAGGACGCTCCGGGAGCAAGGAGACGTCAGGAGTTTCGGCCTTGTCCCAGTCGGGCCTGATTTCCGACAGTATGAAGGGCTCGCTGCCTGCCGCTACCCGCTCCGTCAGCGACACCTCCCACAGAGCACGGATCCCGGCGGTGCGCTTGCCGTAACCATCAGGTCCTGCGATCACTGCGAGCGCGGGTCCGTCGGAAGTGAGCAGGCCGACGGCGTCACTTGCGGTCGGGACATTGCCGTCCCCGAAGCCGGTGCTCACCCATGCTCGACGCACCACACTGAGCTCGGCCTGAGGGATGGCGGCCACGGGCAGAGGCTGCTTGCTGGTCATGTTCACATCGCGTCCCGCAATGAGAATCTGGGACCGATCCACGCCACGCACCGTCACGCGCAGACCCAGCAAGCCAGCCAGAGGATCAAGGTTTTCGGGCGGAGACGGCGGCGTGGGTGGCGGCACAGGGCCGGCGAAGCCTCCCTCGCTCACTTCTCGCCCTCCGGCACTCCGTAGGAGAAGTCCCCGGCCGTGGCATCGCGTCCTCCGATGACCACCTGAGTGCTGGTGTTGCCACGCACGTCCGCTTGTGCGCCGCCGCGGGTCCCAGAGTGGTCCGAGGCATCGACAAGGGCCTGCAACTCCTTTGCCGCCTCAGGGTTCTTCTGCAGGAACGCGGCCAGCTGGATCATCAGCTCCTGCTTGAGGGCGCCGACCACGGCGCTGCGTTCGGCCTCGGGGCTCTCGGTGAGCCGCGTCTGAGCGGAGTCGATCAACCGCAACTCCTGCTCAGCGGACTCCTCCCCGCCCCGACGGAAGAACCTCTTCACACCCTCACGGAACGAACTCCAGCCACTCTTGGCCATTTCAGCAACAAGAACTGCAGCGCCGGCAGTTGCCAGCTGCATGATCCCCATCCCATCACCCATGAACTACCCCCAAGGTGAACAGTCGGTGTCATATTCGCCGGTTCAGGGTGCGCGGGCTTGACCGGTCGCGGCAATCGAAAACCCTTGCGCCATCGAGGAATCGCCGCTTCCGGCTCGCTGTATTCCGGCCATTCAGTCGCGGAGAGAGGTGTTCCGGAAGCCGGGGTAGGTCAAGGGGCTGTGTCCTGGCTGGAGGGAAGACGATTGCAGCGTGTACCGAACTCGGCCATACTTGCCGCGAGATGTTTCCTCGCGATGAGGCGGGAATCGATCGCAACTGCAAGAGATCAGGATTCGCGAGCTAGCCCGCCGTGGCATCGCGCAACACGGCGAAAAATCTGCTTGCCGCAGGTCCGATCTCGGTGGACCAGCTGCGGGAAAGCGCCTCCCTGACCGCCTGATCAAGCATTCGATCCAGGGATTCCCCTAGTGCGGCCGCCTGTCCGTGCATACGTAATACGGCGGCAGGTGGCGCCGGGAAGTGGATCCCATATCCGCGTGCGTCATGAAATGAGTTATGGGTGATGCTGGAGGGGGTTGCTTGATCCAGCCTCTCGCAAACTCTATCGATCGCGTGACGCTCATTATGTGCGGAAACCAATACCCTCCAGCCTTCGCGTGATCCGGTCTGCTGATTTGAGAGGTGCACGGCAACTCGGATTTCGATACCTGCGCGCCCGAACGTGGATGACAGTTCGGCGACATAGAGGCGGAGGCAACTTTCCGCGTAGTCAGTAGAGGGAGATGGGGCCATCGGGAATCCATCCCTCGACGTATCCGGTAACGAGCAGGACCACGCCTTGAGGCGAGATCTCGCGCCGCCGCGCTTTCAGTTCTTCGAGCCCCCATCTGACGTGCGTCGCGGAACTCAGCTCGATCGCCGCCGACTGCCTGTTGCTGACGCGAGCAAAGAGGACGCGAGCCTCCGTGGCCCGATCGAATTCCCAGTCGTCGCCCGACCTCGACCGTCGAATCCCGTACACGGCGCCGAACCGGGGATCGGGCACTTGGAAGCGTTCGGCAAGGAACCTGGATGCTGCGGCTTCGAAGCTCTCTGCTTCGCGCAGCTGGACCTGCGGAACCGTGCGGCTGCCGCAGCATCCGCCGCACAGCAGGAGCCGGTGCTGATCGTCCAGCACCAGGAGGCAGACGCGACGCTCGGGCCGCTCTGTTGGGGTGGGAGATGTGGTCATACCTGGAGCTTCCAGGGATGCTATTCAACCAGCAACTTGGGAGGGCTGGGTGGATGACACTGTGGCACGCGCCTGGTCACCACAGGTCTGAGGTATCCCACCTGTGGCAGGCGAGCGGCTGCCGACCAGAGCTTGCGACACCTGGCGTGACCTGCGAAAAGGTCTCGAAAGCCGTTTGGGAATCGCGGTGGGGGCGTTTGGAGAGGCTCCAGCTCACGCGCCGTGACCTGGAGCGATGTAATTCTCGACAGATCCCACGGAGGCCTGGCACGTCCGCCGAGTGGGCGGACCTGGACAGCCTAGCGGATGGTCTCCTGGGGTCGGGGTGGCGTTGTTACGCTCGCCGCGTGGGTGGGGTGGCCGTGGTGCGGCGTGGGGTGGGGCCCGAGGTTCTGCTCGTGCATGGGGGTGCCGGGCCGCGGGTGACCTGGGGTGGGTTGGAGGGGTTGGCCGCGCGGTGGACGCTCGTGGCCATGTATCGGCGGGGGTTTGCGCCGAGTCCGAGTCCGCCCCCGCAGGGGCGGCAGGATTTTGAGGTTGATGCCGGGGATGTGGGGGCGCTGCTCTCCCGGCGGCCCCACGTCGTCGCGCATTCGTACGGGGTCCTGGGGACCCTGATCGCCGCCGCGGCCGCTCCGGGTGCCGTGCGGTCGCTCACGCTCATCGAGCCGCCGCTCCATTACCTCGTGCCCGGGGATCCGGATGTCGAGAGGCTGCAGCGGCAGGGGGACGCTGTGCTGGCGCAGGGGATGGGTGCCGATTCCGGTGATCTGCGGGCGTTCTTGAGGGCCGCGGGTGCGGAGGTCGGGGACGGGCCGTTGCCCGAGGCCGTCGTGCGTGCCGTGCGGCGGGCTGTCGGGACGCGGCCGACCGGGGAGGCGCGGCCTCGGCTGGACCGGATCCGGGACGCGGGGCGAGCGGGGGGTCTTCCCCGGCGCGGGGCATTTCGTGGCGGCCGCCCCGGGGTTCCGCGCGCAGCTGGAGAGGTTTCTCCAGGAGAGCGGCCTTCCGCGGCGCCGGCGCTGAGCTACGTGCAAGCAACCGCAGGTGCCGTACGCGATCAACCCTCCGGCCCCTCCGTGACGTAAAGGCGACAGGGCGGCTTTCCGACAGCGACAGGTGATTGCCCGGGCCCCGCCCGCCCGCGAATCCTGTGATCGCCCGGGCGTCGCGTCCACCCCGTACCACCCCCGCATCCCCCCTCGCGACGCCCGGTTCCGTCCGCCAGAGGAGAAACGATGACTAGAGGTACCGCGCGGCGCGGTGCGGCCCTGCTGTCGGCCGGCCTTGCGTTCGCGCTGCTGCCCTCGGCCGGTGCGAACGCGGCGCCGGACGGGCAGGACGTCGTCACCGCACCGGCCACCAAGGCCGTCCGTGCCGCCCAGACCGTGACGCTCGTGACCGGCGACAAAGTGACCGTGACCGACATCGGCGGCGGCAAGCAGTCCGTCGACGTCAAGCGTCCCAAGGGCGTCGACAGCCTGGTGCGCACCCAGGTCGTCGACGGCCGGATCAGTGTCATACCGGAGGAGGCCCGGTCGTATCTGGCCGAGGGCACCCTGGACCCGAGGCTGTTCGACGTCACCGGTCTGATCGAGCAGGGCCTGGCCGACAAGGACGCCGAGGCGACGCCGCTGATCGTCCGGTACAGCGGGAAGGCGGCGCGTACCGCGGCCGCCGCGCCCAAGGGCGCCGAGCGGACCCGGAAGCTGGCGGCGATCGACGGCGCGGCGCTCGAGGCCGACAAGGGCCGGGCGTTCTGGGAGAGCCTGACCACCAAGGACGGGTTCGCGGACGGGATCGGCAAGGTGTGGCTCGATGGCCGCGTCAAGGCCGAGATGGAGCAGTCCAACGCGCAGATCGGGACGCCCGAGGCGTGGGAGGCCGGGCTGACCGGCAAGGGTGTCAAGGTCGCGGTGCTCGACACGGGGTACGACACCACGCACCCGGACCTCAGCTCCCGGGTCAGCGCGTCGAAGTCGTTCATCGCGGGCGAGGAGGTCGCGGACGGCAACGGCCACGGCACCCACGTGAGTTCGACGGTCGGCGGCTCGGGCGCCGCGTCCGACGGCAAGGAGAAGGGTGTCGCCCCCGACGCCGATCTCGCCGTCGGCAAGGTCCTCTCGAACGAGGGCTACGGCGACGAGTCCGAGATCATCGCCGGCATGGAGTGGGCCGCCAAGGACGTCAAGGCCAAGGTCGTCTCGATGTCGCTCGGGTCCGATGTCGGCTCCGACGGCTCCGACCCGATGGCGCAGGCCGTCGACAGCCTGTCCGAGGAGACCGGCGCGCTCTTCGTGATCGCCGCGGGCAACGCGTACGGCCCCGGCACGATCGGCTCGCCCGGCGCCGCCGATTCCGCGCTCACCGTGGGCGCGGTCGACGCGAACGACGAACGCGCCGCGTTCTCCAGCCAGGGCCCGCTCGTCGGCAGCAACGCGCTCAAGCCGGATGTCTCCGCCCCGGGCGTGAACATCCTCGCCGCGCGCTCCTCCCTCGCGGAGGGCTCCGGCCCGTACACCTCCCTGAGCGGTACGTCGATGGCGACCCCGCACGTCGCGGGCCTCGCGGCGCTGCTCGCGCAGCAGCACCCGGACTGGTCGGGGCGGCAGCTCAAGGACGCGCTGATGTCGTCCTCGAAGCAGCTGAACGACTCGGCGTACGCGATCGGTTCGGGCCGTATCTCCGTCCCGGACGCCATCTCCGCGCAGGTCACGGGCACGGGCAGTGTCGATCTCGGCATGTACTCCTGGCCGTACGAGGAGAACGAGCCGGTCACGAAGACGGTGACGTACACCAACTCCTCCGACACCGCCGTCGAGCTGGACCTGGCGGTGCAGGGTTCGGGCGCCGCCCTCGCCACGCTCGCCGACGAGAAGCTCACCGTCCCGGCGCACGGCACCGCCTCCACCACCGTCACCGGTGACGGCGCGAAGGCCGCAGTCGGCACCAACTCCGGCCAGATCGTCGCTACTTCGCACGGCAAGCCTGTCGCGCACACCGCGTTCGGCATGGTGAAGGAGGAGGAGCGCTACACGCTCACCGTCCATGTGAAGGACCGCGACGGCGCCCCGACGGGCGCCCAGCTCTCCTTCATGCGGATGGCCGAGGGCGAGCAGTCCTCGTCCGCGGTCGTCGGCGAATCCGGCACCGTCGAGCTGCGCCTGCGGCCGGGCTCGTACTACCTGGACTCCTTCCTCGACGTGCGGGGCACGCACGGCAAGGACTCCCTCGGCCTCGGCTACCTCTCGAACCCGGAGATCAAGCTCGACGGCGACCGCGAGATCACCCTCGACGGCTCGAAGCTGCGCGAGGTCTCGACCCGCGTCGCCAAGGACACCGAGCCGCACCAGACGCTCATCCAGTACGACCGCAACGCGGGCGGCCTCGACGCCTTCGGCATGGTCCTGCTGCCCATCAAGTACGACACGCTGCTCGCCGCGCCGACCGAGAAGGTCACCGACGGCAGCTACGCGTTCCGTACGACCTGGCGTGAGGCGCAGCCGCAGATCGCGGTCAAGGGCGTCGAGGAGACGTGGAACCAGCCCGGTTCCACGCTGGTCGATGGCCGCCACAAGCTGCCGCTGGTGAACGCCGGTGCGGGCGCGCCCGCCGACTACGAGGGCAAGGACGTCAAGGGCAAGGCAGTCGTCGTCCGCGTCGACGGCACGCTCACGCCCGCGCAGATCGCGCAGGCCGCCCAGGACGCGGGCGCCAAGGCCCTGTTCGTCGCGGACAACAGCCCCGGCCGTCTCAACACCCTCTTCTACAACGAGGACGGCACCTCACGGCCGCTGCAGATCGCGTCCGTGGACCTGGCCGACCACCGTCGCCTGCTCACGCTGTCCGAGCGCGGCGGCGTCATCGAGATGACCGGCACGAAGGCCGCCGAGTCGGACTACGTGTACGACCTGTCGAAGGGCTACAAGGGCGGCATCCCGGACCGCAGTCTGGTCTTCGCGCCCGGCCGGAAGCAGCTCGCCACGGTCGACACCACCTTCTACGGCAACCAGAAGCAGGAAGGCTCCGAGTACCGCTACTCGATCGACCCGGCGTTCCGCGTCGCCGGCGGCTTCCGCGAGTACCGGCAGCTTCCCGGCAAGCGCACCGACTACGTCTCCGTCGAGGACGGCCAGTCCTGGCACGAGACGGTCTACCGGGGCGAGGACCTGGAGCAGCGCAGCGGCCACGTCACGTACGCCGCGGGCAAGCGCACCGAGCTGAACTGGTTCAAGCCGGTCTGGCACCCCTACGGCGGCAGCGGCCTCGGCTGGGGTCAGGAGCGCCGCGGTGACTCGCTCCGCTTCAACATCCCCGGCTGGGGCGACGGCGGTCCGGACCACACCGGCTTCGGCGACCCGTACAAGCAGACCTCGGGCATGAAGCAGTACACGGAGGCCTGGGCCGACGGCGAGAGCGCCGGCCGCCGCGTGGGCAGCTCCGCGCAGTTCGGTGTCACGGACGGGTCCGTCCTGCCGTTCAAGGTGGCCACCGACACCGAGCTGGACCCGGAGGTCTGGGGCATCGGCACCACCGCGCACAGCGAGTGGGAGTTCCGCTCGGGCACCACGCCCACCGACAAGTACAGCTTCCTGCCGCTGATCAACCTCAACTACGACCTCGACACGGACCTCGCGGGCAAGGTCAAGGCGGGCAGGTCGCTGCCGGTCGGTCTCTCCGCGGAGTACGTGAAGGGCGCCATCGACACCGGAAAGCTCGGCGGCGGCACTCTTGAGGTCTCGTACGACGAGGGCGAGACCTGGAAGTCCGTCACCCTCCGCGGCTCGGGCGCCTCGTGGACGGGCAGCCTGAACATCCCGCGCGACGCCACCTCCGTATCCCTGAGGGCGAGCGCGAAGGATGACAAGGGCGGCGCGGTCCGCCAGGAGATCATCCAGGCCGTGGCCGTGAAGTAACCCTGCACGGTGCGGCGTCGAAGGCCCGGGTCCCGGAGGGGATCCGGGCCTTCCCGCGTTCCGTGTCCCGCGCGCCTCAGTCCGCACTCCGCGGCAGATCCCACACCACCCGCCGCTTCCGCGGTCCCCGCAGCAGGCCCTTCGTCTGGGCGGTGACCGCGGCCAGGGCGTTCAGGATCCAGTACGCCAAGGGGTAGAGGGGGAGCAGAAGGCAGGCGTACGGGAGGCGGGGGTCCAGGCGGCGTTCGACGACGACCGCGATGGCGATCTGCAGGACGGCGATCACCGCGATACCGACACCCCAGGCGATCATCCAGCGGAACTTCGCGTCGCCGGGGTGGCTGATCCAGTGGACGACGCCCCAGACCGTCGCCACCAGCATCGTCAGGACCCAGACGTACGAGAGCAGCGCCTCGGCCGCGATCGGCCAGAGCGCCCAGTGGCGGGGGCGGGCGACGGTCCGCGCGTGGGTGCGCAGGACCTCGCCCTGGCCGCGGGCCCAGCGGGTGCGCTGGGCCCAGATGCTGGACAGGGTCTGGGGGACCTGCATGCCGACCAGGGCGCGCGGGGCGAAGCCCGTGAGATAGCCGGCCTCCAGGAGGCGCCAGGTCAGTTCGATGTCCTCGGTGGCCATCTTCGGGTCGTAGCCGCCGACCGTGAGCACCGCGTCGCGGCGGAACAGGCCGAGGACCCCGGCGACCGTGCCCACGCGGCCCGCGAGGGCGTGGGTGCGGCGCATCAGGCCGATCAGCGAGGCCGCCTCCAGCATCTGCATCGTGGCGAGCACCCCGCCGCGGTTCGTCACCCGCGGGCTGCCCGCGACGGCCGCGTAGCGCGGGGAGCGCAGGATCCGGGCTGCCAGATGGCGTACGGCGTCGCGGTGCAGATGCGTGTCCGCGTCCGTGACCAGGACGAGGTCGTGGCGGGCGCGGCGCATGCCGTCGTTGAGACGGTCGGCCTTGCCCAGGTTCACACCGTCGTCGAGGACCGTGACGCGCGGGTCACCGGCCGCGGCCGCCGTCGCGACGGCGACGGTGGCGTCCGCCGAGCCGTCGTTGAGGACCAGGATCTCCAGGTCGCCCGGGTAGGCGACGGCGCGCAGCGCCTCGACGCAGCGGGCGATGACCTGCTCCTCGTTGTACGCGGGCACCAGGACCGTCACGCCGGGCCAGCCGCCGGGCGGTGTCCCGGGCTCGCTGTCGTCCTGCAGGACGCGGAAGATCACCCCGCCGGCCATCCAGGCGGCGCCGGTGACCACGGGGTAGAAGGCGAGGAACGTGAGGAGGACGCCGAGGAAGGTCATACGGCGCCCCCGGGCGACGGGGGTGACGGGGGCGACGGGCGTCCCGAGGGCGGAGAGGGCGGCGTACGGGGAGGCGGGGGAGGCTCACGCTCCTCGCGGCGGCGCAGTGCGATCGCGCCGAGCAGCGCGAGGCCGAAGACGGCCCAGGAGACCGCGACGGCCAGGAGCAGGCTGCGCAGGATGTAGCTGTGGCCGAGCAGCACCACGGCGAGGACGCCGGCCGCGAGCCAGACCAGTGCGCCGAGCAGGAACGCGAGGACCAGGCGGCGAGTCGTGACCGGCCGGGTGGGTTCGAAGACGGCCATGGGCTCACCTCGCGGCTGGGAGTCCTGCCACCTTATGATCCGTTAAGTCCGTTATGCACCTCAGGGAAGGCGGTTCTCCGTGCCCAGTGGCCTGAACGTCGACACCATCGGCCCGGTGGACGTCGCGGTGATCACCTTCGAGGGCAACCGTTTCAACGGCGAAGTCGCGCCCGCGCTGCGGGAGTTGCAGCAGAGCGGGACCGTACGCGTGCTCGATCTGAGTTTCGTGCGCAAGGGCGCCGACGGGAGCGTCGAGATCGTGGAGCTCGGGGACGCGGAGGTCGAGGAGGACTTCCACCACGTCGCCGAGACCCCGTTCGACCTGTTCAGCGACGAGGATCTGCACTCCATCGCGGACGGACTGCCCGAGCTGTCCTCGGCGCTCGTCGTGGCCTGGGAGAACAGCTGGGCCGCGCGTCTGGGCACCGCGATCCGCGACTCGCACGGCGAGCTGCGCCTGTTCGAGCGGATCGACCGGGACACGGTCACCGCGGCCGTCACGGCGCTCGACGCCGCCTGACGCCCCCCGCCTGACGTAGGAAAGGGATCCGTATGCCTCAGCGTTTCGGACGGCCCGGTCTCCTCGGCACGATCGCCCGTACCGCGGTGATCTCCGGTACCGCCTCCGCCGTCTCCAACCGCGTCAACCGCGGCATGGCCGAGCGCGATATGCGCCGCCAGGCCGAGGAGCAGGCGCAGATGCAGCAGGCCTGGGCGAACCAGCCGCCGCCCGCGCCCGCACCGGCGGCCCCGGCGCAGCCCGCGGCGGCCGGAGCCCCCGTGGACCGCGTCGCCCAGCTCACCGCGCTCGCGGACCTCAAGGCCCAGGGCCTCCTGACGGACGAGGAGTTCGCCACGGAGAAGGCCAGGGTCCTCGGGTCCTGAGCCCTCTCACTCCCACAACGCCGAGGTCTCACCCCCGCAACGCCGAGGCGAAGATCCCGGCCAGCCGCCACGCCTTCCACGGCCCGCGGTCCGCCGTGTACGCGGTGAGGCGGCGCATCGTCGTCCGCCCGGTCCGGTTCGTCACGAAGTACGGCGGCCGCGGGGACAGCGAGGGCGAGCCGGTCAGGAGGCCGCGCGGCGCCGGGGCGAACGGTGCGCGCAGGACCGTCTTCTCGACGTCCTCCAGCAGGAACGCGTTGTGCACGAAGCCGATCCCGCTGCCGATGTCCTGCCGGGTGTGCCCGGGGTGCGCGCCCCACGGCGTGTACCCGAGCAGGAACCCGAACGCCGACCAGCAGTTGACCCCGAGCGTGCCGTACCGCAGCGCGCCGACCGCCTCGTCGACGGCCGCGCGGTGGTCGCGTTCGGTGCGCGGGTGCACGAGAAGGGTCGCCCCGAGCGTCCCGGGCAGCCGCTCGTTGGCGAACTCGACGGCCGCGGCGAGGAACTGCTCCGGGTCCGCGCCGGGCAGCCGCACCACGCCGAGCGCGGACGCGAAGACCTCGATGCCGAGCAGCGGGTCGTCGGAGTCGGCCGCGACGTCCGGTACGAGGACGCGGCAGACACCGTCCTCGCCGTAGACCTCGGCGTGCTCATGCGCCGTGTCCCCGGCCGTGGTGAGCGCGATCCGCCCCGCCGCCCCCGGGTAGTAGTCGTCGCGCGGCGGCAGCGTGCGCAGCAGCCGGCGGATCTCATCGAGCAGCCGCTCGGTGCCGTCCCAGTCGCGCGGGACGAGCAGCAGCTGGGTGGCCACGCAGTTGTGGCCGGAGTTGTTGAGCTTGCTGGTGACGATGTGCTCGGCCTGGAAGCGGAGGTCCGCGTCGGACCACGGCCCGGGCGTCACGATGCAGGGGCTGACCCCGCCCAGTTCGCTGCTGAACGGCTTGTCGTTGACCGGGGTGTCGGCCGCCCTGCGTTCCTCGGCGTGCTCGTCCGTGCCCCAGACGATCGCGTCGTGGGTGCGCTCGCTGCCGGTCACATGGATGGCGTCCACGCCGTCGTGCGTGGTCAGATACGCGCCTTCGGCCGCGCCCCCGTCCACGAACCGCACCCAGCCGCGCTCCACGTACTCCCCGAACACCGCCTCGAAGTGCGGCCGCAGATAGGCGTTGACCGGGTTCATCTTGGCGAGCACCACCTGCCCCTCGGCGTACAGCTTGTGCAGGATGTCGAGGGGCGTGATGGCGGGGACGTTCCCGGCGCCGAGCACCAGCGCCACGCCCGCCTTGCCCGGGCGGCCGAGGTACTCGCCGCCCGCCCGCGCGAGGACCTGCTCGGGGGTGGTGCCGGACCGGGTCCACACCTCGGCGGTGAAACCGTTGAGGAGCAGCCGGTCGGCGACGGTGGCCGGGAAGACATCGACGACGGTACGGGCGCCGTCCCCCACGTCCCGGCGGCGAACGGCCGCCGCGGGTACGGGAGTCCGGCCCGACTCGATCCGGCGCAGCACGTGCAGATACGCGGTGACGGTCTGGGCCAGCGCCCAGGGCGCCGTCACCCAGTCCTCGGCGGCCCACGGGGAGTCGGCCGCGTACCCCTTGGCGGCCGCGGCGTCGGCGACCATCGAGGGCGCCCCGGCCGCGATCCGCGGCAGCAGCCGCTCCAGGAGGGCGATGCGTTCGGCGAGCGGTGTGGCGGTCCAGGCCACGGCCCGGTCCGCGAGCTCGCCGACGGCGCGGTCGAGCGGTGCCGTGTCGAGTTCCGTCGGCGTGCTCATGGAGTCAACTCCTAGCTGTACGAGAGGTTTTCAGGCGGCGAGGCGTGCGGTGTCACGGGCCGGGTCGATCAGCAGGAAGGAGGCGACGGCGCCCGCGACGAGCAGCAGGCCGGCAAGCAGGACCGAGTTCTGGTACCCGGCGTCCCCCTGCGCGTCGACGAGGGCGCCGACGACGGCGGGTGCGGCCAGTCCGGACGCTGTCACCACCGCGTTCATCGCGCCCAGCGCGCCACCGCCCCGCGAGGGCGGCGCGAGCTCGGCGACGGCGGTCGCGGCGACGGTGGCGTACGCGCCGCCGAGGCCGAGTCCGAGCGTGATCAGCACGGTCTTCGCCGTCGGTCCGTCGGCGAGCGGTACCGCGAGACAGCACACGGCCCCCAGCGCCAGCAGCCAGCCGCCCACCCAGCCGCGGGCCTTGCGGCTGCCGGCGCCGCGCCGCATCAGCCGCCCGGTGACGGCGGCCTGCGCGAGCAGCACGACGGCGCCGACCACCCACGGCCCGGCGACGATCCTCCCCGCGGTGTCGGCGGAGTAGCCGAGGCCGTTGCGCAGATAGGACGGCAGCCAGGTCAGCATCATGGCCACGGTCCAGTAGCTGGTGAAGTACGCGAGCGTCGCACCGATCCACGTACGGGTGCGGAAGATCCGGCGGTACGGGATGTCCGGCGCCGTGACCGACGGGGTCTGCTGCGTGGGCCGTTCCCCGTCCCGTACGCCATGCCGCCCGTCCGCCCCGAACACGGCCCACGCCGCCGCCCACACCAGACCGACCCCGACGAGCACCCACAGCGCGGCGCGCCAGCCGTGCTCCTGGATCACCCAGGACAGACCGGGCGCGGAGACGATCACGCCGAGCGTGACACCGAGGGTGATCAGGGCGCCCGGCAGATTGCGCCGGTGGTCGGGGAACCAGGCCAGGGTGGCCTGCTGGGCCACGGGGAACGCGGGCCCCTCCGCCGCGCCGAGGAAGACCCGCGAGGCGACCAGGACGGCGAGCCCGCCGCCGATCGCCGCCGGCACCTGGGCCACGGACCACAGCAGCGCCATCACCAGGAGCAGCAGCTTCGGCGAGACCCGGTCCGCGGCGAGCCCGACGAGCACCGCCGCGACCGAGAACAGCAGGAAGAACGCGCTGTTGGCGAGCCCGAACTGCGTGGCGCTCAGGCCGAGATCGGCCCGTATCTCGTCCGCGGCGAGCCCGAGGACGGACTTGTCCGCGAAGTTGACCATCATGAAGACGACGAGCAGCAGCGTCACGGTCCAGGCGCGGCGATCGTGCCGCGCCGCTTTTCCGGCCCCCGGAGGGGCGGCGGCGGGTGCCGTGGTGCTCATGAGAGCGGGACCCCGGCGATGGCGATGCGCTCCATCACCCGGCGTGCGGGGAAGTAGTCGTTGACCGCGTAGTGCTGGGTGGCGATGTTGTCCCAGATCGCGATCGAGTCCGGCTCCCAGTGGAAGCGGATCTGGAACTCGGGGATACGGGCCTGCAGCACGAGGATGTCGAGCAGCTCGCGGTTCTCGGCCTCGTCGAGCCCCTTGATGAAGCGCGTGAAGGGCTCGTTCACGTAGAGCGTCTTACGGCCGCTGCGCGGGTGGCGGACGACGACGGGGTGCTCGACCCGCGGCCAGTTCGCGCGGAAGGCGGCCTTCTGCTCGTCGTTCATCAGGGCGCCCCAGCTGGCTTCCCAGTCGTGGACGGCGACGAGGTCCGCGATCCGCTCCTTGAGCTCCTGCGGCAGGTTGTCGTACGCGGCCGCCATGTCCGCCCACATCGTGTCGCCGCCCGCGGCGGGCACCTCGACGGCGCGCAGCACGGCGCCGAGCGACGGGTTGGCCATGAACGAGTGGTCGCTGTGCCAGATGTTCTTGTTCCCGGCCGCCTTGGCGTCCTTGGCGAGCCGCGAGATACCGGGCGTCCCGGTCTGCGCGAAGAACGGGTTGGGCTCCGGAGGCCCCCACACCGCGGAGAGCGCGACCTGGTGCTCGGCGGTGAACCCGCTCTGACCCCGGAAGAAGATCACCTTCCATTCGAGCAGTGCCTGGCGCAGCTCGGCGGCGAGTTCGTCGGTGACCGGTCCGGTCAGGTCGACCCCGCCGAGCACGGCGCCGAAGTGCGGGGTCAGCGGGCTGACGTCGAACAGGCGGTACGCGGGCTGCTCCGCGCCGGGCGCGAGCCGGTCGAGGGTGCGGCGCCCGTAGTGCATCAGGGGCTTGTCCAGTACGGGCTTGGGGTCGGCCACTGGGGCCGTCGCGACGTCGTGCATGAGTCCTCCCGGACAGCGAACGTGGATGCCGTAACGGATTACGTAACCGGCAGTATCGATATTTGGGCGCGACGGGGCAAGGGGTTGGAGGTGATGGATTTCCGCCGGGCGCGCCGGTGCTGATCAGGGGTTTTCGGGCAGGCGGAAGCGCGCGCCCGCGGCCTCGGGCCTCACGGCAGGGCGACGCCCCCGGGCCTCACGGCCGGACCGCGACCGCCCGCCCGATCAGCTCCACAAGGGACTCGACGAGCGCCTCGTCCGGCGCCTGCTGCTCGCCGACCAGCCGGAAGAGCAGCGAGGCGGCCACCAGGGTCGTGGTTGCCGTCAGATCGGCGTCGCTCCGTACGTCGCCGCGCTCGACCCCGCGGTCGAGGACATGCCGGGTCTCGCTCGTGACGCGCTCGGTGTAGGCGCGGTACGCCGCCGGTTCGGCGTCCGCCTCCGCGGCCGCGCCGATCACGCCGGCGAGCAGCCGCCCCATGCCCGGCTGCCGGTACGCCTCCATGCGGGTCATGAGCACCACCCGCAACTCGGCCCGGAAATCCCCGAGATCGGGCACGGCCAGCGGCCCGATCCGGGATTCGGCGGTGGCGATGACGAGGTCCTGCTTGGTGGGCCAGCGCCGGTACACGGCCGGCTTGCTCACCCCGGCGCGCGCCGCGACGGCGTCCATCGTCAGCGCGCCCATCCCGGACTCCGCGACGAGGTCGACCACGGCGTCGAGCACCGCCCGCGTCATGTGCTCCTGCCGCGGCCGGCCCGGCCCCCGCCTGCGCTGCCCCTGCTCATCGGCCATGCGGCGACCCTACGCGGCGCCCACCCTCGGTGCCGCACCGGCCAGTTCATCCCGCAGCACATGCTTCGTGATCTTCCCGGAGGGCGTACGGGGCAGTGCCTCGCGCAGCACCAGCTCCCGCGGGATCTTGTACTTGGCCAGGCGCGGCTCCAGCCACTCCCGGATCTCGTCGGGACCGGGCGCCGTCCCGGCGCGCGGCACGACGAAGGCCACCACCGTCTCTCCCCACTGCGGATGCGGCCGCCCCACCACGGCCACGTCGAGCACGTCGGGGTGTCCGCGCAGTACGCCCTCGACCTCCTGGGAGGCGACGTTCTCGCCGCCGGTGATGATCATGTCCTTCATCCGGTCGACGATGGTCACGAACCCGTCCTCGTCCACCCGCCCCACGTCCCCGCTGCGGTACCACTCGCCCGCGAACACCTCGGCCGTGGCCGCCTCGTCGTCGAGGTAGCCGACCATGCGGGTGTCCGCGCTGAGCCAGATCTCACCGCTCTCGCCGGCCGCCGCGTCGCTGCCGTCCGGGCGGACGACCCGCAGGTCCACGCCCGGCATCCCGCCGCGCCCGATCGACCCGGCCTTCACCACCTGTTCGGCCGGAGTGAGCGAGGAGCCGACGGGCCCCATCTCGCTCATCCCGTACACCTGGTGGAAGTTCTCCGACCCGTACGCCTTCATCAGACGGCGCGCGGTGTCCGCGTCCAGCGGCCCGGCCCCGTAGATCCAGGCCCGCACCGACGTGAGGTCGAAGGAGGCGAAGTCGGGGACGGCCTGCACCGGGGCGATCAGGGCGATCGGGGCGCCGAACAGCGCGGTGATCCGCTCGCGCTCGATCGTCTCCAGCATCAGCCGCGGCTCGTACTCGCGCTGCAGCACCACGGTCGCGCCGAGCAGCAGGGTGCTGAGCGTCCAGTTGTTGAGCGGGGACGCGTGCCAGATCGGCATGCAGATCAGGAAGCGTTCGTCGCGCTGCAGCGGTACGGCGGCCGCGCTGTACGTGGCGGCCAGGGCGATCCCGCGGTGCGTGTGCACACAGCCCTTGGGGGTGCCCGAGGTGCCGGACGTGTAGAGGATCTGCGCGATCTCGCTGTCCGGTCCGTGCGTGCCGCTCCACGGGTCGGCCGCCGCGACCAGGGCCTCGAAGGAGTCCGCGGGCTGTACGTCCGCGTCGGGGTGGCTGACCAGCCAGCGCACCTCGGCTTCGGCATCCGTGGCCCGCTCGCCAATTTCCGCGTCCACGAGCGCGAGGCGTGCACCGCAGTGCTTGAGCTGCCGCTCCACCTCGCCGGTCTGCAGCTTGTGGTTGACCGGCACCAGCGTCGCCCCCGCGTACCAGGCGCCGAACGCCGCGAGCAGGAAGGCGGGGGTGTTGTACGTCATCACGGCGAGGCGGTCGCCGGGGCGCAGCCCGGCCTCGGTCAGGACGGTCGCCGCGCGCCGGGCGGCCGCGGCGAACTCGCGGTAGGTCCAGCGCTGTGCGCCGTAGACCACGGCGTCCTTGTCACCGGCGGATCTGACCGCGCTGTCCAGCAGGGCGCTGAGGTGCATCACATTCTCCTGTACGACCGTGGCGGGAAGGTCTGAATGATGGTTCACTTCTTTCATGGCCTACCGCAAGACCCCAGCCGAAATCAGTCGCCTCGAAGCCGCCCGCGACCGTCTCGTCGCCTGCGCCACCGATGTCGTGGCCGAGGTCGGCTGGGCGCAGGCGTCCGTGAGCGCCGTCGCCGACGCCGCCGGGATGGCGGCGGGCTCGGTGTACCAGCACTTCCCGTCGAAGGCCGCGCTCGCCGTCGAGGTGTTCCGGCGTGCTGCCGGACGCGAGGTCGAGGTGCTCGGGGAGGTGCTGCAGGGTCCCGGCGATCCCGTCGAGCGGCTGCGCTGCGGCATCGACGTCTTCGCCCGCCGCGCCCTGGAGCGCCGCGGCCTCGCGTACGCGCTGCTCGCCGCGCCCGCCGAGGCGGCCGTCGGCGCCGAGCGCCTCGACTTCCGGCGCCGCTACCGCGCGCTGTTCGCCGAGGTCGTACGGGAAGGGGTGAGCGCCGGCCGACTGCCGCCGCAGAACGCGGAGATCACCGCCGCCGCCCTCACCGGCGCGATCGGCGAGGTCCTCGTCGACCCGCTCGCCGCCCCCGACGCCCAGGCCGCGCCCGCGCTGCTCGCCGACCTCACCGCCGCCGCACTGCGCTGCGCCGGAGCACCCACCGACTGACCGCACGGACCGGCCACCCGGTCCACCGCACGGACCGGCGGCCGGTCCATCCCTCAGGAAACGGAGTCCTCATGCCCGCCACGCACGAAGTCACCAATCAGGCACCGCCGTTGACCGGCCACAACCCGGCCGACGACGCCGTGCTCCTCGACGGCATACGGCGCGAGGGCGCCGCGTGGCACGTCGAGGACCTGCTCGCCTTCGGCAAGGTCACCGGCGGCGAGGAGGCCCGCACCTGGGCCGACCAGGCCAACCGGCATGAGCCCGAACTGCGCACCCACGACCGCTACGGCCACCGCATCGACGAGGTCGACTTCCACCCCGCGTACCACGCGCTGCTGACCACGACGGTCGGCGCGGGCGCGGCCGGGTCCGCCTGGGCCGACGGACGGACCGGGGCGCATGTGGCGCGCGCGGGCACCTTCATGGTCGCCACGATGATGGAGCAGGGCCACATGTGCCCGGTCTCGATGACGTACGCCGTCATCCCGGCACTGCGCCGCGCGCCCGAACTCGCCGCGGTCTACGAGCCGTTGCTCACCAGCCGCACATACGACCCGGGGCTGCGCACCCCCACCGGCAAGCAGGGGCTGCTCGCCGGGATGGGCATGACCGAGAAGCAGGGCGGCACCGATGTGCGCGCCAACACCACGGCGGCGGTCGAGCAGGCGGACGGGACCTGGCTGCTGCGCGGTCACAAGTGGTTCACGAGCGCGCCCATGAACGACCTGTTCCTGGTCCTCGCCCAGGCGCCCGGCGGGCTCTCCTGCTTCCTCGTCCCGCGCGTCCTGCCCGACGGCACGCGCAACACCTTCCGCATCCAGCGTCTCAAGGACAAGCTCGGCAACCGCTCGAACGCCTCCAGCGAGCCCGAGTTCGACGAGACCGTGGCCTGGCTCGTGGGGGAGGAGGGACGAGGCGTACGCACCATCATCGACATGGTCACCATGACGCGCCTCGACTGCGTCCTCGGCTCCGCGGGCCACATCCGCGAGGCCCTCGCCCAGGCCGCACACCACACCCGGCACCGCTCGGTGTTCGGCGCGAAGCTGATCGACCAGCCGCTGATGCGCAACGTCCTGGCGGACCTCGCGCTCGAATCCGAGGCGGCGACCACGCTCGGACTGCGCCTGGCGGGCGCCGCGGACCGTGCGCAGCGCGGGGACGCGGGGGAGCGGGCGTTCCTGCGTCTGGCCACCGCGGTCGGCAAGTACTGGGTCTGCAAGCGGCAGCCCGCGATCGTCGCGGAGGCCCTGGAGTGCCTCGGCGGCAACGGCTACGACGAGGCGTCCGGGATGCCGCGCCTGTACCGCGAGGCGCCGCTCAACGGCATCTGGGAGGGCTCGGGCAACGTCAACGCCCTCGACCTCCTGCGCGCGATGGCCCGTGAGCCGGAGTCCCTGGCGGCCTTCCGTACGGAGATCGAGGCGGCGCGCGGCGCGGACGCCCGCCTGGACGCGGCGTGGTCCGAGCTTCAGGGCCAGTTGACGCTGACCGAGGACGCCGAGGTACGGGCCCGCCGCGTGGTCGAACGCGCGGCGCTCGTCCTGCAGGCCTCGCTCCTGGTCCGCCACGCGCCGCCCGCGGTCGCCGACGCGTTCTGCGCCTCGCGCCTGGCGGGCGACGGCGGCTTCGCCTTCGGCACGCTCTCCCCGGCCACGGACTTCACCGCACTCCTGGACCGCCTCCCGGCCTGAGAAGCTGTTGTGAGCTCACCCCGCGGGCGCGGTCCACTCCTCCTTGTGCCCGAACCCGCGGGAGTTGTCGATCACCCGCAGCCATCCGGGAACGAGTTCCCACCACGCCGCCGAGTCCACCGCCTTCACGAGGCGGGGGTCCTCGGCGACGTACGGGAACGCGCGCAGGTAGACCTCCCGTGCCGCGGCTTCCCCCTGCTCGGAAACCCGCCGCACGAACCCGCGCCCCTGCACCCCGCTGATCGTCGTCCACTCCTGCTGATCCCGCTGCACGGTGAACGCGACGCGTGCGGCGGGCTGTTGGGCGGCGAGGGCCGCCCCGTGCACGGTGGACGGAGAGCTCAGGAAGAGCAGGGTGCCGGAGGGGGAGGGCGCGTAGAAGACGGCGCAGGCCTGGGGGGTTCCGTCGTCGACGTAGGCGAGGCTGAGGGTGGTGTGCGCGGAGAGGGCCTGGACGATGGGGCCGGGCAGTGCGGGACTCATTGACTCAACCTAAGCCCGCCACAGGCGCCGGCCACCCGCACCGACAACGCACCCGCACCCACCACTCACCCTCGCCGAACCCGCACCTTGAACCGCCCGTCGGCCTCCTCGCCCACCACCGATATCCGCACACCGTGGTCACCGTCCACGAACGTCTCACCGACGGCATAGGGCGCATCGGACAGCTCCGCATGCACGTTGGGCCGCCGCGTGCACCCCCCGGAATCCTGCTCCGAGTCGGCGACCGTCACCGGCCCCTGCCCCGTGTCCACATCCGCGTCGACGCGATAGACGAGCACACCCGGCTTGCACACGGCCTCGTCGTTGCCCTCGCGCGTACGGACCTCGATCGCGTACCCCATCTGCTCACTGAGCGGCACGAACGTCAGCTTCGTGCCGTCGCTCCTCGAGGCCAGCGGCGCGAGGAGATGCTCGGAGACCCCGGAGACCGCCGCGCACCGCACCTGGTTGTCGTCGAGCCAGCCCAGCTTCCACTTGTGCCAGCCGAGCAGGTCGTTGTTGGCGCCCCAGTCCTCGCTCATGATGTCCCAGTGCCCCACGGCCCCGCCCCCGTCGGCGGTGTAGAGGTCGGGCAGTCCGAAGACATGGCCGTTCTCGTGGGGCAGCACCCGGTAGCCGGTCTCCGCGTAGGAGCCGGAGCCGTCGTCCTGACGGCTGTAGACGAACGACGCGTTGGAGATGGGCACTCCGTCGGCCATGGGCGCCTCGTGGTTGCCGGCGAAGGTCACGGAGAGCACGGTGTCCAGCGCGGACGGACCGGCGTTCGGGGTGACGAGGATGTTCACGAGGTCGTACGCCTTGAAGTCCACCTCGGGGTCGGCGGCCCGCACGATGTCCGCGACCAGCGACCGGTAGCCGGGGTCGAACGGGGCGCCGCGCTCTATCCCGTACGCCGAGAAGCCGCGGGGCATCCGCAGCCAGTCCTTTATGGGCGCGTCCGGCCGGTAGTCGAGGCGCCCGTAGGAACTGGCCTCGAACCACTTCTGCGTCTGCGGGAAGAACTCGCCGTAGCGGTCGAGCGCCGCGCCCTCACCGGGGGCGTCGGGGAAGTCGACCATCAGGTTGAGCGCGCGGATGGTGCCCGTGGAACGGGAGTAGCCGGCCGCCGTGGGCACGCCCTCGGACATCTGGACACCCATCGAGCCGGTGATCATGCACGGGCCGAGTGCGGAGTCGCGTGCGGCGGACACGGGTCCCGCCGCGCTGCCCGTACGGGCGAGGAGCTGTCCGGTGCTGGCCGTCGCGGTGAGGGAGAGGACGAGCGCCGCGGCGGCGGCCAGCAGGCTGCGGCGCGGCCTGCGTATCCAGCGACGGGACAGCTGCATGCGAGGGCCTTCCGGTCCGGCGGCACGGAGCCGCGTCCATGACGATCACCCTGTGCCGGGTGCGCGACACGCGCGCGCTGGGTGCGCCGATCGTGGGTTTCTCGCCCTCGGAAGGTGTGAGCCAGGTCACATCCGAACGGGGAAATAAGTGGGGAGGGCCTCCCCGTTTAGACCTGTGTCCGCGTGAAACGGGGATCCACTCCCCGGATCCGTGGACCGAAGCCCCGGAAGGGTTTCGCGGCGGCTCGCCGGCCGCCCGGGAGCACTCCGGAAATTAGAAGTGGACAGATGTCCGGTACGGAAGGCAGGATGGTTCATGGCCACCGCAGCAACCGCTGAACGGTCGCGTCGCGCCCCGCGCCCGCGGGCCGACGCCCTGCGCAACCGTGAGCGGATCATCGTGGCGGCCCGGGAGATGTTCGTCGAGTTCGGACCCGAGGTCCCGTTCGACGAGATCGCCCGCAGGGCCGGCGTCGGCAACGCCACCCTGTACCGGCACTTCGCCGACCGCGCGGAGCTCGTCCGCGAGGTCGTCTGCCACGTGATGGACCACATCGCGGAGCAGGCCGAGCGCGCCCTCACCGAGGAGGACGACGCGTTCGCGGCGCTGCGCCGCTTCGTCCACGCGGCCGCCGACGAGCGGATCGGCGCCCTGTGCCCGATGCTCGCCGGTGACTTCGACAAGGAACACGCGGGTCTCGACGCGTCGCGCGAGCACCTGGAGGACCTTGTCGACCGGCTCATGGACCGGGCGCGCACCGCGGGCCAACTGCGCACCGATGTCGCCGTCGGTGACCTGATGGTCGCGCTCTCCCAGCTCACCCGACCCCTGCCGGGAACCGGGTGTGTGAACTTCGACCAGTTCGTCCACCGCCACCTGCAGCTGTTCCTCGACGGTCTGCGGGCTCCGGCCCGATCCGAACTCCCGGGAACGGCGGCCACGTTGGAGGACCTCCGCCGGAAGGCCTGACCTACCGGCCCCACAAGCCTTGCAGTAGCGCTCTTATCACTCGTCCCGTCACCGATTCCTTCATCGCGCGCCGCCGTGTGCTGTCCCGCGCGCGAAATTTCAAGACATACCGAGGTGGGTACCCCCATGTCCGAAACAGCCCTCAAGCCCGATACCGGGCTCGACCCGAAGCGCTGGAAGGCCCTTGTCTTCATCGCGCTCGCCCAGCTCATGGTCGTGCTCGACGCGACGATCGTGAACATCGCACTGCCCTCCGCCCAGGTGGACCTGGGGATCTCGGACGGCAACCGTCAGTGGGTCATCACCGCCTACGCCCTGGCCTTCGGCGGTCTGCTGCTCTTCGGCGGCCGTATCGCCGACCTGTGGGGACGCAAGCGCGCCTTCCTCGTGGGCCTGGTCGGATTCGCCGCGGCCTCCGTGCTCGGCGGCGCGGCCAACGGCGAGGCCATGATGCTCGGCGCCCGCGCCCTGCAGGGCGTTTTCGGCGCACTGCTCGCGCCCGCCGCGCTCTCCCTTCTCGCGGTGATGTTCACCGACGGCAAGGAGCGCGCCAAGGCCTTCGGCATCTACGGTGCGATCGCCGGTGGCGGTGGCGCCGTGGGCTTCATCCTCGGCGGTCTGCTCACCGAGTACATGGACTGGCGCTGGACCTTCTTCGTCAACGTCCCGTTCGCGATCGTCGCGGCCGCGGGTGCGTACTTCGTCATCCGTGAGCCCGCCGAGGGCCGCAACCGCTCTTCGCTCGACATCCCGGGCGTGCTCCTGTCGACCCTGGGTCTCGTCGCGCTCGTCTACGGCTTCACCCGCGCCGAGTCCGCGGGCTGGTCGGACGGCCTGACGGTCGGCATGTTCGTCGCCTCGGCCGTGCTGCTCGCCGCGTTCCTGCTCGTCGAGTCCAAGGTCAAGGCCCCGCTGCTTCCGCTGCGCGTCCTGACCGAGCGCAACCGCGGCGGTGTCTACCTGTCGCTGGGTCTCGCGATCATCGCGATGTTCGGCACGTTCCTCTTCCTCACCTACTACCTGCAGGTCGTGCAGGGCTACTCGCCGGTCAAGACCGGCCTCGCCTTCCTGCCGATGGTCGCGGGCATGATCACGGGCTCCACGCAGATCGGCGCCCGCCTGATGACCCGCGTCGCACCGCGCCTGCTCATGGGGCCCGGCTTCCTGGTCGCCGCGGTCGGCATGCTCTTCCTGACCCGGATGGAGATCGGCGGCTCGTACGCCACGATCGTCCTGCCGGCGCTGGTGCTGCTCGGTCTCGGTATGGGTACGGCGTTCATGCCGGCCATGTCCCTGGCCACGCACGGGGTCGAGCCGCGTGACGCCGGTGTTGCCTCCGCGATGGTGAACACCTCGCAGCAGGTCGGCGGCGCGATCGGTACGGCGCTGCTCAACACCATCGCCGCCTCGGCCACCACGGCCTACGTGGCGGCGCACGCGGCGGACGCGACCACCCCGGCCGCCCAGAAGCTGCTCGCACTGCAGTCGCAGGTGGACGGTTACGCCACCGCCACCTGGTGGGCCGTCGGCATCCTGGTGATCGCCGCGGCGATCGCGCTGACCTTCATCAACACCGGTGCGCCGAGCGCCTCCCAGCCCGTCGCGTCCGGCGGCGGCAAGGGCGCCGACGAGGACCTTCAGGTCCCGGTCATGGCGCACTGACCCTCGTAGGACCTCTGTAGCGGGTCAGCGCAACCAGGGCAGATCCGCACCCGCCTCGCACGGCTGAAGTCCCTCGGCGACGATCTTCATGATCTCGCCGAGGGACTTCTGCTGTTCCGGGGTGAGCCGGTCGAAGAGCGCCTGGCGTACGGCGGTGACATGGCCGGGCGCCGCACGGCGCAGGACCTCGGCGCCCTCGTCGGTGAGGATCGCGTTCTGGCCGCGCTTGTCGCTGCGGCAGTCCTCGCGGCGCACCCAGCCGTTCTTCTCCAGGCGCGCGACGGCGTGCGAGAGCCGGGAGCGGGTGATCTTCGCCTGCCGGGCCAGCTCGGTCATCCGCATCCGCCGGCGCGGGGCCTCGTCGAGCTGGACGAGCAGCGCGTAATAGAGGTGCGGCAGCTTGGCGTCGCGCTGCAACTGGCGGTCGAGGTGGTCGTCGAGAAGCATGGTGGCGTGCAGATACGCGCGCCAGACGTGCTGTTCCTCGTCACTGAGCCAGCGGGGTCCGTCCTCGGGCGCGGTGGCCGCCGCCGTGTCTGCACTGGTCGCCATGTCTCCACTGTACGTACGGCTCACTTGAAGGTTGAACAAAGAGCGGTCGGGGAGTACGTTCGATGTGTGCTTGAAGTTTCAAGCATCAGGATCGGGTGAGGGAGTCGCCATGAATGCCACCGCCACCGAGCGCATGCCCGCGCTCTACCTCTCGCACGGCGCCCCGCCGCTCGCCGACGACGCGCTCTGGCCCGGCCAGCTCGCCGGCTGGTCCGCGGACCTGCCGCGCCCGAAGGCGATCCTCATGGTCTCCGCGCACTGGGAGGAGGCACCGCTCGCCCTCGGCGCGACCACCACGATCCCGCTCGTCTACGACTTCTGGGGCTTCCCCGAGCACTACTACCAGGTGCAGTACGCGGCCCCCGGGGCGCCCGGACTCGCCGAGTCCGTACGCAAGTTGCTGAGCGCACCCGGCACCCCCGTGCAGGACATCGAGGACCGCGGGCTCGACCACGGCGCGTACGTACCGCTCGTCGAGATGTACCCCGGCGCCGACATCCCCGTCCTGCAGATCTCCATGCCCACCCTCGACCCGGGCCACCTCATGGACATCGGACGCAAGCTCGCGCCGCTGCGCGACGAGGGCGTGCTGATCGTCGGCAGCGGCTTCTTCACGCACAACCTCGCGGCGCTGCGGCACAGCGGCATCCCCTCCTGGTCCACGGAGTTCGACGCGTGGGGCCACGAGGCCCTGGAGGCCGGTGACGTGGACGGGCTGCTCGACTTCCTCCACAAGTCCCCGTCCGGCGCCCTGGCCCACCCGCGCACGGAACACTTCGCGCCGCTGTTCGTGACGATGGGAGCGGCGGACGCGGCGGGCGACCTGGACACGCAGCAGTCGGTGATCGACGGGTTCTGGATGGGGCTGGCCAAGAGGTCCGTGCAATTCGGGTGAGGGCGGGCCGGGGCGAGAGGGCTAGGCGGTCAGCGGCTCGCTGAGTTCCACCGCGCGCAGGGCCGCCGCGAGGGCGCGCTCGTCGCCGAAGTCCAGTGCGGTGTCCGTCAGTTTGATGACGTGCTCGTCGCCGTGCGCCAGGGCCCGCTCCAGAACCTCCTCGGCCGTGAAGGAGCCCGGCGGCTCGTACGCGACGGGGGCGTCCGGTGCGTACATCGCGGTGACCGCGGCGGACGCCGTCCATGCGGCGTGCAGGCTCGGCACCCACAGGGTGCGCGGCAGGGCGGGCAGCGTGCGCAGCACCGCGTTGGGCGCTGTCGCCGCGTGCACGAGCATCGTCTCCTCGCCGTGGCCGTGCGTGGCATACCGGTGCGTGGCGGCCCGCACCAGCTCGGTCAGCCGGCGCCGTGCCTCCTCGGGATCGTCCACCGAGGGGGCCCAGACCGGGAGTTGGGCGACGCGGCCCAGGCGGGCGGGGAAGCCGCCGTCCGCGCCGTCCGGGATGGGCGGTACGGCGTCCAGCGCGTCGGCCGCGCTCTCGGCGCCCGGCACCGGGGTGATGCCGGTGACGGGGTGGTGGCGCGCGGCCCAGTAGCCGAGGCCGTGCGCGAGCTCCGCGAGGCGGGGCGCCGTCACCCCGCCCTCCTCCAGGGTGCGCACGGCATGACCCACGCGGATCACCGGGTGCGTGGAGCCGCCGTACATGCCGGGCAGCAGCCGCGGCCACCACTCGGCGAGCACCTCGCGCCAGGGTTGCGCCGGATCGCCCGCCTCGGCCATGCGCCGCTCGAAGTAGCCGATCCAGTCGGCGGCCCGGCGCGGATCGCCCAGTGCGGTACGCCAGTCGGCGTCGGTGACCGGCGAGACCCGGGCGGGGAACTCCTCCAGCTTGGGTGCGTACAGGTCGAGCCAGCGGTGAACGGCGCCCGACAGTCCGTGCGCCGCGAGTGCCTCGACGGCCATCGGGGCGTGATTGGTCAGCCTCCCCAGCCGCTCCGGCCCGCTCGCGTGCAGCCGCTCCAGCGCCTCGTCCAGGATTCCCGTCGTGTCTGTCATGGGGCCGACGCTAGGGCCGGACCTCCCGCGGCCGTAACGGGCCGCGGACCTAGGGCGGGGGCTGCGTCGGGACTAGGACTTGAGGCGGGTGGGGCGTCGGTGCGGGGCGCGGTGGGCGGGCGGGTCCCTCGTGGCGTACGGGAACTGTTGGCGCGTTCGGGCCGTTCACCGATTCGGAGCTTTGGGGCAACCAGGACGCGGTCCCGGCCGTCTTCCCCGGCGGGGGGAGCGGGCCGCCGCAGGCGGCGGAGCAGGCAGAACGTGTGACGCCCGTCTCATTTCCCCGGCGCCGAAGAAGCCGCCGGAGGGGACGGGGCCGACCCGGCGTACCGGGCCTGACCTGCACCTCTGTGGGACCGACAGGATGTCGGTCCGTGGTGTGGCGGCACAGGGTACTGCAAGATCACGAAAAACGTTGGGCAGCTTGGGAATTCTGTCCGGATTCCAGTCGTTGTTTCCTTCGGAAGCGGTAGTCAAGCGTTACTGAGCAGGCAGCGCCCGGCCACCGCCCCTGGAGTCCCGAAGACCACCAGCAGGCCCCACTCATCGCAAGGGAGCACGCATGGCAACCCGTGCCGTCGCCCGTCGTAAGTCCGCCAAGGGCGACACCGACGCGGCAAGCAGTGTTCGCGTCGGAACCGGTGAAATCGCCGACCGCGACCTGGTCGGCATGTATCTGGACGAGATAGCCCGCACCCCGCTGCTCGACGCCGCCAAGGAGGTCGAGCTCTCGCAGATCATCGAGGCGGGCGTCTATGCCCAGCAGATCCTCGACGGGACGCTGGAGCAGGCCAGTGACACCGGCAAGGACGCGCAGCGCGAGGAGCTCGAGGCGCTGATCGCCGACAGCGAGCGCGCCAAGGACATCTTCATCCGCTCCAACCTCCGTCTGGTCGTCGCGGTCGCCCGCCGCTACCCGCGCTCGGGCCTCCCGCTGCTCGACCTGATCCAGGAGGGCAACGCGGGCCTGGTGCGCGCCGTCGAGAAGTTCGACTACCGCAAGGGCTTCAAGTTCTCGACGTATGCCACGTGGTGGATCCGTCAGGCCATCACGCGCTCGATCGCGGACCAGTCGCGCACGATCCGGCTGCCCGTGCACCTCGTCGAGGAGCTCGGCCGGATCCGCCGGGTGCAGCGGGAGTTCAACCGCGAGCACGGCCGCGACCCGGAGCACACCGAGATCGCCGCCGAGCTGGGCTCCACCCCGGAGCGCGTCGGGGACGTCCTCGACTGGGCCCGCGACCCGGTCTCGCTGAACATGTCGGTGGACGACGACGGGGACACCCAGTTCGGTGACCTCCTGGAGGACACCTCCGCCGTCTCGCCCGAGCAGTCGGTGCTGACGCTGCTGCGCAGCGAGGAGCTCGACGGTCTGATCGGCCGGCTCGACCAGCGCACCGCGTCCATCATCAAGATGCGGTACGGCATCGAGGACGGCCGCGAGCGCACCCTGACCGAGGTCGGCAAGGAGCACGGGCTGACCCGCGAGCGGATCCGCCAGATCGAGAAGCACGCCCTGCTCGAACTGAAGAAGCTCGCCCGCGACACCGGCTTCGACGCGGCGGCCTGACCCCGAGCGGCCTCCTGGCCGCTCACCCGAAGCGGCCCACGCGGCCGCCCCAGAACCGAACCCCTGGCGCCCACCCCCCCTGGCGTCGGGGGTTCGTCACGTCGGCGGGGGCCCCTCCGCCTCCGCGATCTGTGCCTTCTCCACCCGGATCCCGTACGCCGTCACCGCCACCAGGCACAGCGCGATGACGCCCTCCGCCCACAGGAACGCCGCGTAGTCGATGAGGGAGCCGAACGGCGGGGTGCCCGGGGCCGCGTTGCGGAAGCCGGCCAGTGCGAAGAGGGTCGCCGCCATCCAGCTCATCGCCGCCCACACCAGGCCCTTGCGGTGGTCGATCACGAACCAGGTCGCCGCGAGTACCGCGAGCGCCAGGCCCCACATGATGAACATCATCAGCCAGGCCAGGATGAACGTGGAGCGCGAGCGCCGTACGTCCAGATCGAGCGCGGCGACCTGGCTGTCCGTCGACGGGTCCCCCACCCGGGGCGAGAAGAACGGGTCCGTGTCCTGGAACTCCAGGCGCACCGCCAGCTGCTTGTCCTCGCTGACCGCGCTGAACCCGACGTCCGCCGCATAGCGGTCGAACGGATAGTTGGTGACCGTCCCGTCGTCGAGCGCGACGGCCACCTCCTGCGTCGTCACCCGCTCACCCGCCTTGAAGTGCATCTTTCCGCGCAGCAGCGAGGAGGTGTAGACGGTGAAGTCCTGGGACGGGGTGAACGCGTCGGCGGCGTCCTGGAGGCGGCCCTGCGGATACGCGTCCACCCGGAGCGTCAGATTCTGCGCCACCGGGTCCACCTTCTGCAGCTCCGCCTTGATGAGCACCCCGTCGTCGGGGGACGCGGCCCCCGCGTAGTGGACGCGCTGACGGGTGTCGCGCTCGTCGAAGTAGAGAAGGATCCCGGTCGCGGCGGCGACCAGGGCCAGCACGAAGACGATCACATGACGCACCGTGCGGGCCCGGGCCTGCGCGGCCCGCGCCCGGGCCCGCAGCCCGCCGGGGGGTGGTTCGTCACGCTCTGTGCGCATATGCCCACGGTACGGCGGATCCGCGCGGTGAGCGCGGCGCCGCCGTCCGGACCGGGTGCGGCCGAGGAGCCGGTGTGTCCGCAGTGTCCTGTACGGCTACGGGGTGGCCGCCCGCGTCAGCCTGCTGCCCAACCGGCCGATGTGCTCGGCCAGTTCGGCAGGGCCGTGCACCGTGAAGTCCACCCCGCTCAGCGCGAGCCGTATCGCCACCCACTCGAGGGAGTCGGTGATGGTCGTCCGCAGCCGGCAGCTGTCGCCGTCCGGGGAGTCCCCGCACGGCTCGGGCGTCCCGAAGGACGGCGGCAGCCGGCGCGCGAGATCGGCGGCCGGCGCATGGAAGGTCACATCGATCGCGAGCTCCGGCGCACCGCGCCACACCGTCGCCCGCATGAACTCCGCCGCGTCCCCGGTCGGCACCTCGCGCGGCGCGAACCGCGCCCCCGTCGCGAACGGATCGGCGACCCGGTCCACCCGGAACGTCCGCCAGTCGTCCCGGTCCAGGTCGTACGCCACCAGGTACCAGCGGCGGCCCGTCGCCACCAGGCGGTACGGCTCGGTCAGCCGGCGGGTGCGCGCACCGTCCCCGGCCTCGTACGAGAAACGCAGCCGCTCATGGCCCGAGGTCGCCGCGGCGAGCACCGTCAGCGTCTCGGGCGCGATGACCGCGCCGTCGCCGCCGTCCCCGTACACCAGGGAACTCGTCGCGGACTGGAGGGTGCTGACGCGGTGGCGCAGCCGCGAGGGCAGGACCTGTTCGAGCTTGGCGAGGGCGCGCACCGAGGCCTCCTCGATGCCCTCCACCGCATGGCCCGCGCCCGCGCGCAGGCCCACCGCGATGGCCACGGCCTCCTCGTCGTCGAGGACGAGGGGCGGCAGCGCCTTGCCCGCGACGAGGCGATAGCCTCCATCGGCCCCCATCGTCGCCTGCACCGGATAGCCGAGATCGCGCAGCCGGTCCACATCGCGGCGGACCGTGCGCCGCGAGACCTGGAGGCGATCGGCGAGCTCGCTGCCCGGCCACTCACGTGGCGTCTGCAGGAGCGACAGAAGCTGCAGCAGTCGTGCGGGAGTGTCTGTCGTCATGTTTCGAGCGTGCCCCGCAATTAGGTCGTGAACTGTCCTACATGACGTCTAACGTACTCCTTATGAAGAAGACAAGCAGCAGCGCGCAGGGCATAGCCCAGGACGTGGGCCAGGACATGGGCCAGGGCGCGGACGCGGGGGACCGGCGGCGCTGGATCGCGCTCGCCATCGTGATGACGGCGTCCTTCATGGACCTCGTCGACGTGACCATCGTCAATGTGGCGATTCCCACCATCAAGGCCGACGAAGGCGCGTCCGACAGCCAGATCCAGTGGATCACCGCGGGGTACGCGCTGGCCTTCGCGGCCGGCCTCATCACCGGCGGCCGCCTCGGTGACATCTACGGCCGCAAGCGGCTCTTCCTGATCGGCATCGCGGGCTTCACGCTCGCCTCCGCGCTCTGCGGCTTCGCCGCCAACCCGGACATGCTGGTCGCCTCGCGGTTCCTGCAGGGTGCGACCGCGGCGCTGATGGTGCCGCAGGTCCTCTCGATCGTGCACGCCACGTTCCCGGCGCACGAGCGCGGCAAGGTCTTCGGGCTGTTCGGCGCGATCGTCGGACTCGGCGCGGTGACAGGGCCGCTGCTCGGTGCGCTGCTCACCGAGTGGAACCTTTTCGGTCTGGAATGGCGCCCGATCTTCCTGATCAACCTGCCGGTCGGCATCGCCGCCCTGATCCTCGGCCGCAAGTTCATCAGCGAGTCCAAGGCGCCCAAGGCGCTGAAGCTCGACCTCGTCGGTGTCGTCCTCGTCGTCGCCGCGCTCCTGATGCTGATCTACCCGCTGACCCGCGGGCACGAGCTGGACTGGCCGCTGTGGGGCCACCTGATGATGGCGGGCTCGCTCCCGGTCTTCGGTCTCCTCGTCGCGTACGAGCGCTTCAAGGCGAAGAAGGACGGCTCGCCGCTGATCGAGCTGCCGCTGTTCAAGGTGAAGAGCTTCGCCGCCGGTATCGCGGTGCAGCTGACCTTCGGTCTCGTCATGGGCATCTTCTTCCTGGTGTGGACCCTCTACATGCAGACGGGTCTGGGCTGGAGCGTCCTCAAGGCCGGTCTGACAGGCATCCCGTTCTCGATCGCGGTCTCCGCCGCGGCCGGTATCTCCGTGCAGCAGCTGGTCCCGCGCTTCGGCCGCAAGGTCCTGCAGACCGGCGCCCTGACGATGGCGGCGGGTGTCCTCCTCTACATCTGGGAGGCCGACCGCTACGGGATGACCATCACCGCCTGGCAGATGGCACTCCCGCTGGTCGTGATGGGCATCGGCATGGGCCTGATCGTGGCGCCGCTGACCGACGCGGTCCTGTCCGAGGTGCCTCGCGAGCACGCCGGTTCGGCCTCGGGCCTGATCAACACGACGATGCAGATGGGCAACGCGCTGGGCCTCGGCCTCGTCTCGGTGGTCTTCTTCGGGCAGCTCTCGGACAACGCGACCCCGCAGCAGATGGCCCCGGAGATCGTCGAGGCCTTCCAGTACGCGCTCCGGTACGTGGCCGCGGTCCTCGCCGGCATCTTCCTGGTGATGTTCGCGCTCCCGAAGAAGCCGAAGCAGCACCTGGAGGGCGGCGACACGGACGAGCCCTCCAGCGAGTCCTCGAACGCGGCCGCGCCCGTGGGCAAGTCCTCGGACGACGACGAGGAGCCGGTGCTGGTGCACTGATTCCGTAGGTCTGCCTAGGCGCCTCCGCACCGTTTGTGGTGCGGAGGCGCTTTGCATATCCAGCCCCGCCGGCGTTTGAGGCGATCCGAACGAAGTTCGGATGCGGGGGTCCGGGGCGGAGCCCCCCACGCGGCGGAGCCGCTAGACGGGTGCAGTCGGGAAGGGGCGGGGTGGGGGAAAAAGTCACCCACCCACCGGGCCCAAAGCCCGTTTCTGCCCGAATAGGGCCCGAGTGCGTTTACTTACCCGTCATCCAGTCGTACGCTGGCGGAGAACCAACAGATCCGGGCACGAAGCGGAGCCAAAGAAACATGTACGCACCCGAGCGCCAGCAGGAGATCCTGCGGATCGCCCGCGAGAGCGGCCGCGTCGACGTACTCTCGCTCGCCGAGGAATTCCAGGTCACCGCCGAGACCGTCCGCCGCGACCTGAAGGCACTCGACCGGGCCGGCCTCGTCCGCCGCGTCCACGGCGGCGCCATACCGGCAGGACGCCTCGACTTCGAGCCGGACCTCGCCGAACGCGAGTCCACCGCCGCCGACGAGAAGGACCGCATCGCGCGCGCCGCCCTCGCCGAACTCCCCGCCGACGGCAGCGTGATCCTCGACGCCGGCTCGACGGTGGCCCGGCTCGCCGCGGGCCTGCCCCTCGAATCCGCGCTCACGGTCGTCACGCACTCGCTGCCCACCGCGGCCCGCCTCGCCGACCACCCCGGCATCCAGCTGCACCTCATCGGCGGCCGGGTCCGCCACCGTACGCGCGCCGCCGTCGACGCCTGGGCACTGCGGGCCTACGGCGAGGTCCGCGCCGACGTCCTCTTCCTCGCCGCCAACGGCTTCTCCGCCGCGCACGGCCTCACCACCCCCGACCTCGCCGAGGCCGCCGTCAAGCGCGCGGCCGTCGCCGCGGCCCGGCGCGTGGTGCTGCTCGCGGACTCCGCGAAGTCCGGCGCGGAGCACTTCGCCCGCTTCGGCGATCTGACCGACGTGGATCTGCTCATCACCGACACCGGCCTCTCCGACACCGACACCGCGGCCCTCGAGAAGGCGGGCGTCGCAGTCCGCCGCGTCTGACCCGCAGCCCTCCCCGAGGGCACCCCCCCACACGTACTCCCTTGAACCACCCGGAAGCAGCGGTACGCATGATCCTCACCGTCACCCCCAATCCCTCCCTCGACCGCACCTACGAAGTGCCCGCCCTGGAACGCGGCGAGGTCAACCGGGCCTTTGGCGACCGGATGGACCCGGGCGGCAAGGGCGTCAACGTCTCGCGCGCCGTGGCCGCGGCCGGCCGGCGCACCGTCGCCGTGCTGCCGCTCGGCGGGGCGCCCGGCGCGCTGGTCGCCGAACTCCTCGGCGAGCAGGGCATCGAGGTCGCGCCGGTCGCCGTGGCGGGCGCGACCCGGTCCAACATCGCGCTCGCCGAACCCGACGGCACCCTCACGAAGATCAACGCGGCCGGGCCCGAACTCACCGCCGCCGAGGCCGAGTCACTGCTCGCCGCGGTGCGCGCGGAATCCGCCGGCGCCTCGTGGATCGCCTGCTGCGGCAGCCTCCCGCGGGGACTCGCACCCTCCTGGTACGCGGACCTGGTGGCGCGGGCGCACGCCGCCGGAGCCCGGATCGCCCTCGACACGTCCGGGCCCGCGCTGCTCGCCGCACTGAGCGAGCGGCCCGACGTGGTCAAGCCGAACGCCGAGGAACTCGCCGAAGCGGTGGGCCGCCCGCTGCACACGGTCGGCGACGCCGTGAAGGCCGCCGAGGACCTGCGCGCGCTGGGCGCCCGCGCGGTCCTCGCCTCGCTCGGCGCGGACGGCCAGCTGCTCGTCTCCGACAGCGGAACGTACTTCGCGAGCGCCCCCGTCGAGACGGTCCGCAGCAACGTCGGCGCGGGCGACGCCTCCCTCGCGGGCTTCCTGATCGCCGGCGGCACGGGCCCCGAGGCCCTCGCCTCCGCGGCCGCCCACGGGGCGGCGGCGGTCCAGCTGCCGGGGAGCGCGATGCCGACGCCGGGGGATGTGGACCTGGCGGCGGTTCGGCTCACGGCCGAGGTTCCCCTGGACCGCGCCCTGACGGAGCCCGCCGTATGAGCACCCGCGCCCACGCCCCCGTCCCCATCACCGTTCCCGTCCCCGCCCTCTCCCCGTCCCCCATATGCGAGCAAAGGAGCCCGCGATGAGCGAGATGATCACCGCGGAACTTGTCGATCTCGACCTGTCCGCCGAGACCAAGGAAGCCGCGGCGCGGTCACTCGCCGAGCGCATGGTGGCTCTCGGCCGGGTCACCGACCTCGACGGGTTCCTCGCCGATGTCGCCGCACGCGAGGCGCAGATGCCGACCGGGCTCGACGGCGGTATCGGCATCCCGCACTGCCGCAGCGCCCATGTCACCGCGCCCACGCTGGCCTTCGGCCGGTCCGCGCGGGGCATCGACTTCGGCGCGCCCGACGGGCCCGCCGACCTGGTCTTCCTGATCGCGGCACCCGCGGGAGCCGACGAGGACCACCTCACCATCCTGTCCTCGCTCGCTCGTCAGCTGATGGACGCCGGGTTCACGGCGGCGCTGCGGGCGGCCGGGGACGCGGGTGCGGCGGCCGCGCTGATACGGGGCGAGGCTCCCGTAGCGGATGAGGCGCCGTCGGCGTCCGGACCGTCCGGGCAGGAGTCCGAGCCCGCCGGGGCCTTCCGGATCGTGGCCGTCACCTCCTGCCCCACCGGCATCGCCCACACCTACATGGCCGCCGAGTCCCTGGAGAACGCGGGACGTGAGGCGGGTGTCGAGCTCGTCGTCGAGACGCAGGGGTCCGCGGGCTTCACCCGGCTCGACCCGGCCGTGATCGCGGCCGCGGACGCGGTGATCTTCGCGCACGACGTCCCGGTACGCGACAAGGACCGCTTCACCGGGAAGCCCACCGTCGACGTCGGCGTGAAGGCGGGAATCAACCGCCCCGCCGAACTGATCGCCGAGGTCCGCGAGAAGGCCGCGCGCGGCGAGGTGTCCACCAAGGCGACGCCCGTCGAGGCGGCCGGTGACGAGGGCGACGGTTACGGCACCAAGCTGCGCAAGTGGTTGATGTCCGGCGTCAGTTACATGGTCCCGTTCGTCGCGGCCGGCGGTCTGCTCATCGCGCTCGGCTTCGCGATCGGCGGCTACGAGATCAACACCGCGAAGTCCGTCGTCGACCACTTCGTATGGACCGAGGCCGCCAGCTGGGCCGCGCTGTTCTTCCAGGTCGGCGGACTCGCATTCGGCTTCCTCGTCCCGGTGCTCGCCGGTTACATCGCGTACGGCATGGCGGACCGGCCCGGTCTCGTGCCCGGTTTCGTCGGCGGCGCGGTGGCCGTGACCATCAACGCCGGTTTCCTCGGCGGTCTCGCGGCCGGTCTGATCGCAGGCGCCACGGTCATGGCGATCCAGAAGGTCCGTATTCCTGCCGTATTGCGCGGCATCATGCCGGTGGTCGTGATCCCGCTGATCTCCTCCGCGGTGGTCGGCTTCCTGATGTTCCTGGTGGTCGGCGAGCCGATCGCCTCGCTGCAGAGCGGCCTCACGAACTGGCTGGAGTCCCTCGACGGCTCCAACGCGATCATCCTGGGCGTCATCCTCGGCCTGATGATGTGCTTCGACCTGGGAGGTCCTCTCAACAAGGTGGCCTACGCCTTCGCGGTAGGCGGCCTCGGCGCCGACGCAACGGACGGCAACCTCAAGGTGATGGCCGCGGTCATGGCCGCCGGCATGGTCCCGCCGCTCGCGATGGCGCTGGCCACGACGGTGCGCGGCAAGCTCTTCACGAAGGCCGAGCGGGAGAACGGGAAGGCGGCCTGGGTGCTCGGGGCCTCCTTCATCACCGAAGGCGCGATCCCGTTCGCGGCGGCCGACCCGCTCCGGGTCATTCCGGCCTCGATGGCCGGCGGTGCCGTCACCGGAGCGCTGTCGATGGGCTTCGGGGCGACGCTGCAGGCCCCGCACGGCGGTGTCTTCGTGGTGCCGCTGATCGGGCAGCCGCTGCTCTACCTCGTGGCGGTCCTCGCCGGTACGTGTGTGTCGGCCGCGCTCGTGATCGTGCTCAAGGGGATGCGCAAGACGACCCCCTCGGCCGTTCCCGGCCGGGCGACCGCCCCCGAGGTCACGGCCGAGCCCGCGTCGGTGGCCGTCAAGGAGACGGTCGCGGCCTGAGGCTGCGCGCAAGGCCCCGGATTCCCGCGAGGAAGTCCGGGGCCTTCCGTATGCCCGCACCCTTGTGCCCGATTCACCGCGTCCTGCGCCCGCTTCGTAGGCCCGTTCCGTAGGCCCGCTTCTTATGTCCGGTTCGCGGGCCCGCTGCAGAAACGCTGCGAGATACGTCACTTCGGGACCAAAGTCCCTTTCGGGGCCTGTCCTAAGGCCCGTTCGTGAGGTTCACTGGCCCGCATGTTCGATCAGATCTCGATAGTCCAGCAGATCGGCCTGGCAGTGCTGTTCGTCGCCACCGTCGCCTGGGTGGCCGGCCTGGCCCGTCTCCTCCGGCGCGACCGCTTCGAGATCGCGGCGTGGCGCGAGGCCCGGCGTGCGGGCACGCTGCAGGCCCATCTCGACGGCATCCCGCGGCAGTCGGTGCCGCACCCGGTCGAGCGCGTGGAGCTGACGGCCGAGGAGCACGAGGCCTTCGCCGGTCTGGTGCGCGGCCTGTCCGACAAGCGCTGACGCGGCCCGTACGGCCCGTACCGGTCAGAGCGAGGCGCTGCGGCCCTCCATGACGCCGCGGGCCCGGTCCTCCTGCGCGTACACCTCGCAGACATGGCGGCCGTCCGGTGAGTGGGTGTGCTCGACCTCCCACAGGCTCAGCTCGCTGCCGTCGGCGAGCAGGAACGCGTGCTCGTAGAGCGTGAAGCCCGGTTCGGTGTGCCCGGGGCGGCCGAAGGCCTGGGTGATCTGGTGGGCGACGGCCGTGCGCAGCAGGCGCGCGGTGTCCTCGGCGGGCCGGTCCGTGTTCTCCGCGCGGCGCAGGAGCCGGCGGCCGTGGTCGGCCGCATCCTCGTGCGCGAAGTGCGCATACGCGCTGCGGGGCGCGGGCGCGATCATCAGGACCGTCTCCAGGAGCAGCTGCTCGGCGGCCGCAAGGCCAGGGTCGGGCGCGCCCGCGGGGTCGTGGCGCGGCTGGGCCTCGGACGGGAAGGGCAGGCGGCCGCCCGCGGTGAAGGCCTCCTCGGCCTCCGTGTACAGCTCGTGCTGCTGCTCGCCGTCCGCCGTCGCGTTGTGCACGAGCTCCCACAGGACCAGGGCGCTGCCGTCGGCGAGCAGCCAGGTGTGCCGGTACGTCTCGCGGTGGAGGCCCGCGCTGTGCTGGGCCGAGTGCAGGGTGGTGTCGTGGGCGAGCGCCGAGGCGAGGCGGGTGATCGTCTCGTCGGGCAGCTCGAAGGAGTTGAGGGCGCGTCCGAGGAGCCGGTCCAGCTGCTCCTGGGGGGTCTCGTTCGGAACGCTCAAGGTTTCTCCCGGCGTTGCTCCGCTTGCGGCTGTGCTGCGGCTCGCTGCTTGCTGTTGGTGACCTCTTGGCCGCTCACCGTAGTGCCTCGGTCGGACATCATGTCCGTCGTTCGGGAAAACGTACGAGAACTCTCAGGGGTTCCCGCAGGACGATCTGCCCAACTCGCCTGTCGCGCGGGGGCGGAGAGGGCTGCGGCGTCCGTCACGAAGCCCCGTACAACTCGCGGTACGAGGGGAACTCGCCGCCCGGCCCTCGTACGCTCTGCGCCGCCTCGACGGCCTTCACGATCGCGCGCGTGACGGTGTCCGCGGCGGCCGCGAGCAGTGCGTTCACGGTGAGCAGGGCCTCGGCCGGCCCCTCGGGGAGCGGCCGCTCGCCGGTCGCGAGGGAGAACACGGTGTCCCCGTCGTGCAGCAGATGGACGGGGCGTACGGCGCGTGCCAGCCCGTCGTGCGCCGTACCCGCGAGCTTCTGTGCCTGGGCGCGGGTGAGTTCGGCGTCGGTGGCGACGACCGCGAGGGTGGTGTTGAGGGGCGGCCCGCCGCTGCCGGCGGCCGTCTGCAGCGCCGTCGTACGGGACCTCGCCTCGGCCAGCCGCGTGCGGGCGCGGTCGTGGGCCTCGGGTGCGGGGCGCTGGTCCGTCTCCGTGAAGTACCGGCCGTAGAGGACCCCGTTGCGCGGATCCGCCACGTCGCCGACGGCGTTGACCACGACGAGCGCGCCGAGCGTGTGCCCGGAGCCGAGGCGGACGCTCGCCGTCCCGACCCCGCCCTTCATGCCGCCGGCCACGGCACCGGTTCCGGCGCCCACGCAGCCCTGGGGGACGTCGGCGGTCTCCATGGCCGCGGCGGCTGCCGCGGCCTCGCGTCCGAGCGAGGCGTCGGGCCGCGCCCGCCAACTCCCGCCCCGTCCCAGGTCGTAGACGCACGCCGCGGGCACCACGGGGACCACCTGTCCGGGCCCGCCGACCGGGAAGCCGCGGCCCTGCTCCTCCAGCCAGGCCATCACCCCGGACGCGGCGTCGAGCCCGTACGCGCTGCCGCCGGTGAGCACCACCGCGTCGACGCGCTGCACAAGATTGCGCGGATCGAGCGCGTCGGTCTCACGGGTGCCGGGCCCGCCGCCGCGTACGTCGACGGCGGCGACGGCGCCGCCCTCGGGCGCAAGCACCACCGTCGTCCCGGTCAGCCACCCGTCCCCGGTCCGCGTCGCGTGCCCGATGCGTACGCCCCGAACATCGGTGATCGCGTCCCTGGTCTGCTGCTCGGCGCCCTGGTCCATGGCCTATAGGTAGCACGCGGTGTTACGGGGAAGGGGTGGACCGCGGTGTGCCGTAGGCCGTGCGGGCGGTCAGGGTCGTGCCCGTGGCGACCGTCGCCGTGAGGACGAGACCGGCCGCGAGCACCGCCCAGCGTCCCGCGAACGTGCAGGCCAGGACCGCCAACGCGCTGCACGGGAGCACCAGTTGCTGTGCCAGGCCCACCTTGAAGTGGCGCGAATGCAGGGCCCAGACCGTCAGCAGGTAGAGCGCGGTCGGCACGGTCACCGCGGCCGACGCCGCCGCCGTCGAGATGTGCGCCTCGTGCAGCGCCTCCTCGACGGCGACCTCCAGGCCGGCGCCGATCGCGGCCGCCGACGCGAAGATCACGTAGTGCCCGTAACCCCACAGGAATCCCTGCTTGTTGGACTTCAGGAGTCCGTGGACCGGCACGACGAAGTAGATCCACCAGGCCGCGAAGACGATCAGGAGTCCGCCCGCGGCGACGGGCAGCAGCTCGTCGAGGGCGTCGTGCTCCTGCACGCCCGACTTCACGGCGATGGTCGCGGCGGCGATCGTCTCGCCGAGGACGATGATCGTGAACAATCCGTAGCGCTCGGCGATGTGGTGCGGATGCCAGCTCGTGTACCGGTCGCGCTCGGCGATCACCGGTACGGCCATCTCGGCCGGCGCCATCACCAGGAACACCCAGGGCAGCATGTCCTTCGGCGCGAACAGGAGCGCGGTCCAGCCGAGCTGCACGATCAGGACGCCCACCGCGTACCGCAGCGCCGTCTGCCGCTCCGCGCCGCTCGTGTGCTTCGCGGCGCGCAGCCATTGGGTGACCAGGGCCAGCCGCATCACCGCGTACCCCAGCCAGACCAGGAGGAAGTCCTTGTCCTCGACCGCGCTCGAGATGCCCGCGGCGAGGATCAGCACACCGGCGATCTGGACGAGGGTGACCACGCGGTAGAGCGCGTCGTCGTTGTCGTACGCCGAGGCGAACCACGTGAAGTTCATCCACGCCCACCAGATCGCGAAGAAGACCATCGCGTAGTTCAGGATGCCTTCGCCCGCGTGCCCCTCGGCCACGGCGTGCACCAGCTGCACCCCGGCCTGCGCGACGGCCACGACGAAGCAGAGGTCGAAGAACAACTCCAGCGGAGTGGCCGCCCGATGCCCCTCCTCGCGGCTGCGCGCGGTCATCGGGAGCAGGGGCCTCGGGGGCTTGGGGACTTCGGGAACGTTGCTCATGCCGCACAGCGTGACAGCGCGGCGCTTCGTGCGGGGGCGGCGCGAGCGGGTGGGGCGGCGGTCGGAGGTTTTGAGCAGCCGGGTGGCTCAGGCGGCTGCCAGGTGGAGGGTGCGGTCGTGGTGGAGGACCTCCGCCGTGTAGCGGCGCAGCACCAGGCGGGCGACGCGGGGGTGGTCCGCGAGGGGCTCGGCCACGGTCCAGGCGCCGGCCGACGCCAGCGCGTGCGTGAAGCGGCCGGGGGCGAGGAGGTGGGTGGCGACGGCGACCCGACGGTGGCCGGCCGCTTCCAGCAGCGCCACGGCCTCGGCGACGGTCGGCTCGGACGAGGAGCAGTACGCGGCAAGCACCGGGACCGGTCCGCGCTCGGCGTCGAGCAGCGCGCTCAGCTGACCCACGGCCGTACGCGCCCCCTCGTTGCCGCCCGCGCGCGAGGAACCCGCGGCGGCGAGGACCACGGCGTCGGCGCGGCCGCCCGCCCGGCACTCGGCCTCGCGCAGCCGTCCGTACAGGGCGAGCGCCACATCGGGCGCACCGCTGAGCCCCTTGGTGACGGTGACGTCGAGGTCACGGGGCGCCGCCAGGACCTCCGGTATGTCGACGGTCCGGTGGAAGCCGTCCCCGAGCAGCAGCGGTACGACCACCGCTCGCCGCCCCGTGCCGGAGAGCCCGTCGAGCACCTCGGCGAGCGACGGCTCCTGATGATCCATGTGCCCGACGAGGGGCCGCACCCCACCGAGCGCCTCGACCGCGTCGCAGAGCCGCCCCACGGTCACCGCAGCCTCGGCCACGGCACTCCCGTGCACGGCGAGCACCAGCGCGGGGGCACGGTCGCCGGGGGACATGGGCGTGCCGGCCGCGTCCGCGCGGGAGACGTCGACGAGGACGGGGACGGGGACGGGGACGGAACCGCCGGCGGAGCCGGACGCCGGTGCCGGGGCGAGCGCCGGGACCGGTGCGAGCGCAGGGACGGAGGCGAGGGCAGGAGCATGCATGCCTTCGACGCTACGGATCCGGGCGCGGCGCCGAATCTGCCGTAAGCCCTCAGCTCGCCGGGCCGGTGGTCCCGGGCCGCCCCGCCCCGGAGAGCGCCCCGGCCCCCTGCCCGCGCCCCCGCCCGCGCGCCCCTGCCGGAGGACCCACCCCTGAAGGGCCCCATGACCTGTGCAAACAGGTCCTTCACGGGCCGGGAGCGGCGCCCGCGCGGCCTATCGTCGACACAGAGGCTTCCCCTACGTACGCCGGAGAGTGACCCACCATGACCCAGACCCTGGTACTCATAGGCCACGGCATGGTGGGCCAGCACTTCCTGGAGGTCCTCGCCGAGCGCGGCGCCCTCGCCCGCGAGCACACCCCCGGCTGGCAGGTGATCGTCCTCGCCGAGGAGGACCGTCTCGCCTACGACCGCGTGCACCTCTCCTCCGCGTTCACGGGCACCGACCCCGACGAACTCGCCCTCACCGACACCGCGTTCATCGAGCGGCACGGCATCGACCTGCGCCTCGGCGACCCGGCGGAGCACATCGACACCGCCGCCCGGCAGGTCACCACGGCCTCCGGCGCCGTCGTCGCCTACGACGCCCTCGTCCTGGCCACCGGCTCGTACCCCTTCGTCCCGCCGATCGACGGCGCCGACGCCCCGGGCTGCTTCACCTACCGCACCCTGTACGACGTCGAGACGCTCACCGCGTACGCGAAGAACGCCCGCACCGGCGTCGTCGTCGGCGGCGGTCTGCTCGGCCTGGAGGCCGCCGGCGCCCTGCGCACCCTCGGACTGCGGACGCACGTCGTGGAGTTCGCCCCGCGGCTCATGCCGCTGCAGGTCGACGACGGCGGCGCGGCCGCGCTGCGCGCCACGATCGAGGGCATGGGCGTGGCCGTGCACACCGGTGTCGGCGCGAGCAGCATCGACACCGACGTCGAGGGCCGCACCAGCGCCCTGCGTCTGTCCGACGGCGAGGTCCTCGACGCCGACGTCGTCGTCTTCTCGGCGGGCGTGCGCCCCCGCGACCGCCTCGCCCGCGAGGCCGGTATCGCCGTCGGCGACCGCGGTGGTGTCGTCGTCGACGAGCACTGCCGCACCACGGACCCGTATGTCTACGCGATCGGCGAGTGCGCCCAGACCGCCGACGGCCGCGTCTACGGCCTGGTCGCCCCCGGCTACCAGATGGCCGAGACCGCCGCCGACGCCCTCGCCGGCGAGGGCGGCAAAGTCTTCCGCGGCGCCGACACCTCCACCAAGCTCAAGCTGATGGGCGCCGACGTGGCCTCCTTCGGCGACCCCTTCGCCCAGGAGGGCAAGGACGGAGCGGTCTCCGTCGTCTTCTCCGACTCGCGCGACGGCGTCTACAAGAAGCTGCTCCTCGGCCCCGACGGCGCGCTGCTCGGCGGCATCCTCGTCGGCGACGCCGAAGCATACGGCTCGCTGAAGCCGCACACCGGCAAGCAGCTCCCGGCCCCCGCCGAGGCCTACGTCGGCCCGGTGACGGACGCCGGCCTCCCCGGCGCCGACGCGCTGCCCGACGACGCGGTGCTCTGCTCCTGCCACAACGTCACCAAGGCGCAGGTCACCTCGGCCATCGCGACCGAGGGCATCACGGACCTCGGCGGCATCAAGAAGTGCACCAAGGCCGGTACGGGCTGCGGCGGTTGCGTGAACACGCTGCAGGCCGTGCTCGACGCCGAACTCGCCGCCGCGGGCATCGCGAAAGCCAAGGGCCTGTGCGAGCACTTCGAGCTCAGCCGCCCGGAGATCTACGAGCTGATCCGCACCGAGCACATCCGCTCGTTCACCGAACTCCTCGAGAAGCACGGCACGGGCGAGGGCTGCACGGTCTGCAAGCCGGTCGTCGGCAACGTCCTCGGCACCCTCGGCCCCGAGCTGGGCCTGGCCCACATCCTCGACGGCGAACAGGCCACGCTGCAGGACTCCAACGATCTGTTCCTCGCCAACCTCCAGAAGGACGGCACCTACTCGGTCGTGCCGCGCATCCCCGGCGGCGAGATCACCCCCGACGCGCTCATCGTGATCGGCGAGATCGCCCGCGACTACGGCCTCTACACGAAGATCACCGGCGGCCAGCGCATCGACCTGTTCGGCGCCCGCGCCGAGCAACTCCCCGACATCTGGCAGCGGATGGTCGACGCCGGCTTCGAATCCGGCCACGCCTACGGCAAGTCCCTTCGTACGGTGAAGTCCTGCATCGGCTCCAAGTTCTGCCGCTTCGGCCAGGGCGACTCCGTGCAGCTCGCCATCGACCTGGAGCTGCGCTACCGCGGACTGCGCGCCCCGCACAAGATCAAGGGCGGTGTCTCGGGCTGTCTGCGCGAGTGCGCCGAGGCGCGCGGCAAGGACATCGGCGTCATCGCGACGGCCAACGGCTGGAACCTGTACGTCGGCGGCAACGGCGGCACCACGCCCCGTCACGCGGACCTCCTCGCCGCCGACCTGGACGCGGCCGGACTCTTCCGCCTCATCGACCGCTTCCTCATGTACTACGTGCGCACCGCCGAGCGCCTGGAGCGCACCTCCGCCTGGCTGGAGCGCATCGACGGCGGCCTGGAGCACCTCAAGTCCGTGCTCATCGAGGACTCCCTGGGCCTGTGCGCCGAGCTGGAGGCCCAGATGGACCGGCACGTGGGTGCCTACCAGGACGAGTGGGCCGCGGTGCTCGCCGACCCGGCGAAGCTGCGCCGCTTCAAGCCGTTCACGGCCGCTCCCGACGATGGAGTGTCCTTCCGCGAGGACCTGGCATCCGAGCTGGAGCCGGGCCGCGGCCGGGTCGCGGTCCTGCCCGACGGCACCGAGGCCGCCCTGTTCAAGGACCGCTCCGGAGAGGTCTACGCGGTCGGCAACCACGACCCGTACTCCGGCGCGGCCGTCATGGCGGGCGGCATCATGGGCAGCCGCGACGGCGTCCCGACCATCGCCTCGCCGATGCACAAGCAGGAGTTCGACCTGCGCACCGGCGTCAGCCTGGACGACCCCGCCGTCTTCCTCGGCATCCCCGAGCTGCCGTAACCCGACGACGCCACCCCCGTGGGCCGGTCCCGACCGAGGGCCGGCCCACTGGCCGTACCCGGGACCGGACCGCCCCGGCGCCTCGTCCCCGTGCACACCCCGCGCCCCTTGCCCGCGCCCCGGACCAACGTCCGCCCCGAAACAGGCCCTTGGCCTGCGCGGCAGCCGACTTACGCCTCTCCTGCCGAGGAAGCCGCAGGCGGAACCTGGATAAGTAAGGAAGATCCACTCCTCCTCCACCCCCAGGAACCGCACATGCCTGCCGTCAAGGAAAGTGTCGAGGTCGTCCCGTCGTCGTACGACCCCGCGCAATACCGCCCGGGTCGCCCGATCACCGACTGGGAACCGGAGAACGAACTCTTCTGGAAGTCCACCGGCAAGCGCGTGGCGCAGCGCAACCTGTGGATCGCCGTCCCCGCCCTGCTCGTCGCCTTCGTGGTGTGGCAGGTGTGGAGCGTCACGGCGACGAACCTCGCGGACGTGGGCTTCGCCTTCTCCACCTCGCAGCTCTTCTGGCTGACCGCCATCCCCGGCCTGACCGGCGGCACGGCCCGTATCTTCTACACCTTCCTCGGTCCGAAGATCGGCCAGCGCACCTTCACCGCGCTCTCCACGGTCGTGCTGATCGTCCCGCTCCTGTGGCTGGGCTTCGCGATCCAGGACACCTCGACGTCCTTCACCACCATGGCGATGATCGCCGCGCTCTGCGGTATCGGCGGCGCCAACTTCTCCTCCTCGCTCGCCAACATCGGCTTCTTCTTCCCCAAGCGCGAGAAGGGCAACGCGACCGGCATCAACGGCGGCCTCGGCAACCTCGGTGTCTCCGTGGTCCAGCTGCTCACCCCGATCGTCATCACCAGCTCGGTGATAGCCATCGGCTCCGGCCAGCACAACGCCAAGACCGGCGCGACGGTCTACCTGCAGAACGCGGCCTTCCTGTGGGTCCCGGTCCTGATCGTGCTCGCCGCCCTCGCCTGGTTCGGCCAGAACGACCTGAAGACCGCCTCCACCTCGTTCAGCCAGCAGAAGATCATCTTCAAGCGCAAGCACAACTGGCTGATGACCTGGCTCTACGTCGGCACCTTCGGCTCCTTCATCGGTTTCGCGGCCGCACTGCCGATGCTGATCAAGACCACGTTCCCGGCCTACTCGGTCGCCACGTACGCCTGGATGGGCCCGGCCCTCGGCGCCCTCGCCCGCTGGGCCGGCGGCTGGATCGCCGACAAGATGGGCGGCGCCCGCGTCACCATCCTGTCCTTCGTGGGCATGGCCGCGTCGATCATCGGCGTCATCAACTTCCTGCCCTCGGGCGGCAACGACGGCAACTTCGCCGGCTTCTTCGCCTGCTTCCTCGCCGCGTTCTTCTTCTCCGGCATCGGTAACGGCTCGACCTTCCGCCAGATCCCGGTCATCTTCCGCAACCAGCACCTGAAGGGCCTGACCGAGGGCACGCCCGAGTACGCGAAGGCGCTGAAGCAGACCGAGATGGAAGCGGGCGCCGTCACCGGCTTCACCGCCGCCATCGCCGCGTACGGCTTCTTCTTCATCCCGGCCCTGTTCGCCAACTTCGCGGTGACCAGCGCGATGTGGGGATTCGTGGCCTTCTACGCGAGCTGCATCGTGGTCACCTGGTGGTTCTACGCCCGCAAGGGCGCCGAGTCGCCGTCCTGACCACCCCTTCAGCACCCCGGGCCCCCGGACACCGCACAGCGGTTTCCGGGGGCCTTTGCGCATTCGGGTCACCCTCGCCGAAAAACTTGTGAAAGTTTTCACAAGCGGACAAGGGACCTTCGCCCTGCAAGAAACCGCAGGTCGGAGCCCTGTCGGCATGCGAGCCCCCTGCCTCGGAGGGACCATTGGTCCCGAACCAGGGACCATCGCTGCCTCAAATGATCGATCAAACGCAGTCCAATGGTGAGTAAGCAATGACGCGGCGATTCGGAAGGTGCGGCCATGACTGCAGCTCCTGCGGAAGCAACGGTGAACGGCGAGGCCTGGGACGGCTTCAAGGGCGGCCTGTGGCGCGACGCCATCGACGTCCGCGACTTCATCCAGCAGAACTACACGCCGTACGAGGGCGACGACTCGTTCCTCGCGGGCCCCACGGAGCGGACCACCGCGGTGTGGAAGGCGATCACGGACAAGTTCCCCGAGGAGCGCGAGAAGGGCGTCTACGACGTCTCGGCCGACATCCCGTCGACCATCACCTCGCACGGCCCCGGCTACATCGACCGTGACAAGGACCTGATCGTCGGTCTCCAGACGGACGCCCCGCTCAAGCGCGCGATCATGCCGTACGGCGGCTGGCGCATGGTGGCCGGCGCCCTGGAGACCTACGGCTACCCGGTCTCGCAGGATCTGGAGAAGGTCTTCACCGAGTACCGCAAGACCCACAACGCCGGTGTCTTCGACGCCTACACGCCCGAGATCCGCGCCGCCCGCAAGGCCGGCATCGTCACCGGACTCCCCGACGCCTACGGCCGCGGCCGCATCATCGGCGACTACCGTCGCGTGGCGCTCTACGGCGTCGACCGCCTCATCGCGTTCAAGAAGACCGAGAAGGACGAGCTCAACGCCATGCCGGCGGGGGAGCGTTCGATCGAGGAGACCATCCGGCTGCGCGAGGAGCTCTCGGAGCAGATCCGCGCGCTCGGCGAGCTGAAGCAGATGGCCGCCTCCTACGGCTGCGACATTTCCGCCCCCGCGCGGACGGGCCGCGAGGCCATCCAGTGGCTGTACTTCGCCTACCTCGCCGCCGTGAAGGAGCAGAACGGCGCCGCGATGTCGCTGGGCCGCACCTCCACCTTCATCGACGTCTACCTGCAGCGCGACATCGAGGCCGGCCTCATCACCGAGGAGCAGGCGCAGGAACTCGTCGACGACTTCATCATCAAGCTCCGCATCGTGCGCTTCCTGCGCACCCCGGAGTACGACGAGCTGTTCTCCGGCGACCCGACCTGGGTCACCGAGTCCATCGCCGGCATGGGCGAGGACGGCCGCCCGCTGGTCACCAAGACCTCGTTCCGCTACCTGCAGACCCTCTACAACCTCGGCCCGGCCCCCGAGCCGAACATGACGGTCTTCTGGTCGCCGCAACTGCCGCAGGGCTTCAAGGAGTTCTGCGCGAAGGTCTCGATCGACACCTCCTCCGTGCAGTACGAGTCCGACGAACTGATGCGCCCGCGCTTCGGCGACGACACCGCCATCGCCTGCTGCGTCTCGGCGATGCCGGTCGGCAAGCAGATGCAGTTCTTCGGCGCCCGCGTGAACGTCGCCAAGACCCTGCTCTACGCGATCAACGGCGGCCGGGACGAGAAGTCCGGCGCCCAGGTCGGCCCCGAGACGGGTGCGATCACCTCCGAGGTGCTCGACTACGACGAGGTCATGAAGAAGTTCGACGAGCAGATGGAGTGGCTCGCGAACGTCTACGTGCACTCGCTGAACGTCATCCACTACATGCACGACAAGTACGCCTACGAGCGCATCGAGATGGCGCTGCACGACCGCGACGTGCGCCGCACCATGGCCTGCGGTATCGCGGGCCTCTCGGTCGCCGCGGACTCCCTGTCGGCCATCAAGAACGCCAAGGTCACCGTCCACCGCGACGAGACCGGCCTCGCCACCGACTACACCATCGAGGGCGACTACCCGGCGTACGGCAACAACGACGACCGCGTGGACACCATCGCCGTCTGGCTCGTCGAGGAGTTCATGAAGAAGGTGCGCAAGCACCCGACGTACCGCGACGCCGAGCACACCCAGTCCGTGCTGACCATCACCTCGAACGTGGTCTACGGCAAGAAGACCGGCAACACCCCCGACGGCCGCCGCGCGGGCGAGCCCTTCTCGCCGGGCGCCAACCCGATGAACGGCCGTGACAGCCACGGCTACATCGCCTCGGCGATGTCGGTGGCGAAGCTCCCGTACGAGGACGCCGAGGACGGCATCTCGCTGACCAACACCGTCACCCCCGACGGCCTGGGCCGCACCCCCGAGGAGCGGATCAAGAACCTCGCGGGCGTGCTCGACGGCTACATGGCGTCCGACGGCTTCCACATGAACGTGAACGTCCTCAACCGGGCCGTTCTCGAGGACGCCATGGAGCACCCGGAGAACTACCCGCAGCTGACCATCCGGGTCTCGGGATACGCGGTCAACTTCGTCCGCCTGACCCGTGAGCAGCAGCTGGACGTCCTCAACCGCACGTTCCACGGCTCGCTCTGAGCCCCTGAACCGCGGCCCCGGACCCGGGCCCTCACTCCGGGTCCGGGTGCCGCGCCCACCCCACTGCTTGTCTCGTACGGGAGTTGTGCCATGACAGTGCTGCTCGGCAAGGACATCCCGGTCGGTGCGCCGGCCGCCGACGAACGGATCGGTCTGCACAGCCCGGCGAGCCCGGCCACCACCCCGGCCGCGGCCGCCACCCAGCGGCCCATCGAGGGCTCGGTGCACTCCTGGGACCTCTCGACGGGAGTCGACGGCCCCGGCACCCGCTTCGTGACGTTCCTGGCCGGCTGCCCGCTCGCCTGCCTGTACTGCCACAACCCCGACACGATGAAGATGCGCAACGGCAAGCGCACCTCCGCAGACGACGTGATCGCCGAGGCGGCCAAATACACGACCTTCATCAAGGCCTCCGGCGGCGGCGCCACCATCTCGGGCGGCGAACCCCTGCTCCAGCCCGTGTTCGCGGGCGAGCTCTTCCACCGGATGAAGCACGAACTCGGGCTGCACACCGCCCTCGACACCTCGGGCTTCCTGGGGGTGCGCGCCACCGACGCGATGCTGCGCGACATCGACCTGGTGCTCCTGGACATCAAGTCCTGGGACCGCGACACCTACAAGAAGGTGACCGCCCGCGAGCTGCAGCCCACCCTGGACTTCGCCCACCGCCTCGCCGACCAGGGCAAGGAGGTGCATGTCCGCTTCGTGCTCGTGCCCGGGCTCACCGACGACCCCGCCAACGTGGAGGGCGTCGCCGCCTTCGCCGGCTCCCTCGGCAACGTCTCGCGCGTGGACGTCCTGCCGTTCCACAAGCTCGGCCAGTCCAAGTGGGAGGCCCTGGACATGCCGTTCACGCTGGCCGAGACACCCTCGCCGTCGCCCGAGCAGGTCGACGCCGTCAAGCGCGTCTTCGAGGCCCACGGCCTCAAGGCCGTCTGAGCACCCGAGGGCGCACCGGACGTACCCTGGACGCATGAGCACCGCCCCGAAGCCCCACGACGGCGAGCAGCCCGAGCAGCCGAGGCCCCGGCCCGCGCTGGTCTTCGACGACCCCCTCGACCAGCAGTCCTCGGACGACACGGACCGCGGCTGGGGCGAGCGGCCGGGTGCGGGCGGCGACAGCGCCGCGGACCTCGCACGCTTCCTCGACGAGAAGCCGCCGCACCACATCTGAGCGCCCGCCGGAGCGGGCACCGCCTCCGCTAACGCTGCGTGCCGCGCTGCGCCACCAGCTCGTCGCGGATCTCCTTGAGTACCTCGATCTCGGTGACCTCCAGCGTCTCCTGGACGCCTTCCTTCGCCTTGCGGTGCGCCTCCACCTTCGCCAGGTACTTGGCCATGGGCAGCACCATCAGGAAGTACACGACGGCGGCGGTGATCAGGAAGCTCAGCGTGGCGCTGAGCACCGTGCCCCACATGATCGGGATGCCGGAGACGACCTCGCCGTTCTTGAACTCGCACGGGCCCTGAAGGCACGAGCTGTACTGGTCGAGATCCTGGGTGCCGAACGCCCCGACCAGCGGGTTGATGACGCCCTTCACCACGGAGTTGACGATGTTGGTGAACGCGGCGCCGATGACGACCGCTACCGCCAGATCGACCACATTCCCGCGCATCAGGAAGGCCTTGAAGCCTTCCCACAGGCTGGTCTTCTTCTCCTCGCTCACCGTGGAGCCTTTCGTCGCTGCAATGGAAACGGAAGCTGCCATTAGGCCCGGCGGCCCGAAGCGACGTCCAATCCATGCACACGAACAGGTGAGTTGACGAACGGCCGCACGCGTGCAGACGCGGGCTCATCGCAACGTCACCGCGAGCGGTGTGCCCGAACCCGCGCCCACCAGCGCCGTCGAGACCTGCCGCGTGACCTGGAGCACCACCAACGCACCGCCGTCCAGGCCCTCTTGCGTGGCCTCGGGCACCTGCGCCACGCGCGCGTCTACGGCGACGACCCGCGCCCGCCTGCCGTTCGAGCCCGCCGCGACGACATCCACGCGGTCACCGGGCGACAGCAGTCGTACGGAAGCGGCATCGGCGATCCGTACCGGGGCCGACACCAGCTCGACGGGCCGGGCGGCCGGAGCGGGTGCCTCGTCCGCACGCGCGGGGGAGTCCGGCTCGGGGACGGCGTCCCGCGTGCCGAGCGCCAGCGTGGCGGCGGCCACCGCGAGCCCCGCCGCGAGGGCACGTCTGCGCCGCCGCAGCGCCCGCCTCAACCGCGCGCTTCCCCCTCGTACATGAAGAGGCGAGAAGTGCGGCACCGCGCACCCCGGCGCGGGCACCGGGGAAGCGGGCGGGGCGGCAGGGCCGGAGGCAGGTCTGGAGGCAGATCTGGAGGCAGGGCCGGAGGGAGGCGCGAAGCCTTCGAAGGAAGAAGGGTGGATGGGGGAGGACATGAGGAATCACCGCCGGACGTGAGAAGCGCCGTCTGAACGCTCGAACGCTCTGCGCGCTCGGAACGCCCCTCACGATCCGCCGATCGCCACGATCCCGCCGAGGCCTGTGGACAACCACCGGCCTGTGGACAACTCCCTCACCGGAACGAGAAGCTCCCACCCGTCACGCCCGTCACGCCCGTCACGCCCGCGGCGTCACGGCCGCGGGCGGCAGCCAAAACCCTCCCTACGGCAGCTCGATCCCCAGATCCCACCCGTCATGCGCATGCGTACACAGGCACTCCCGCTCCGACGTCCCGGGCAGCGCCCCCACGACGTCGAAGAGCACCTCGCGCAGCCGCCCGACGTTCTCCCCGAACACCTTCAGGACCTCGGTGTGCGAGACCCCTTCGCCCGTCTCGGCGCCGGCGTCCAGGTCCGTCACCAGGGACATCGACGTGTAGCAGAGCCCCAGTTCACGCGCGAGGACGGCCTCGGGGTGCCCGGTCATGCCGACCACCGACCAGCCCATCGCCGCGTGCCACTGTGACTCGGCACGCGTGGAGAAGCGCGGCCCTTCGATGACGACCATCGTGCCGCCGTCCACCGCCTCCCAGTCCCGCCCGCGCGCGGCCGCGAGCGCGGCGGCGCGGCCCACGGGGCAGTACGGGTCGGCGAAGGTCGTGTGGACCACGTTGGGCACGGTGCCGTCCGGCAGCGGGTGTCCGTCGAAGTAGGTCTGGGCGCGGGTCTTCGTCCGGTCGACGACCTGGTCCGGCACGAGCAGCGTCCCGGGCCCGTACTCGGGCCGCAGTCCGCCCACCGCGCACGGGCCGAGCACCTGCCGTACGCCCAGGGAGCGCAGCGCCCACAGGTTGGCCCGGTAGTTGATGCGGTGCGGCGGCAGGCTGTGGCCGCGGCCGTGCCGGGGCAGGAACGCCACCGTGCGGCCGGCGAGCTCGCCGAGGAAGAGGGAGTCGCTGGGCGCTCCGTAGGGGGTTTCGACCGTGACCTCGGTCACGTCCTCCAGGAAGGAGTAGAAGCCGGAACCACCGATCACGCCGATCTCTGCGTTCGCCATGCGATCAGCGTAGCCATACGCGAAACCCCGCTGCCTGATGGCAGCGGGGCGCGGAAGAACGGGGAGCCGTCAGGCGGCCGACGTCGACGACGAGGAAGAAGAAGACGTCGAGGACGTGGACGACGAGGAGGTCGAGCCCGTCGTGGAGGACGAGGACGACTTCGCGGCCGAGGAGGACGACGACGAGGCCGGCGTGCTGCTCGACGAGGAGCCGCGGCTGTCGTTGCGGTAGAAGCCCGAGCCCTTGAACACGATGCCGACGGCCGAGAACACCTTCTTGAGGCGTCCCTGGCAGCTCGGGCACTCGGTCAGAGCGTCATCGGTGAACTTCTGCACCGCCTCGAGGCCTTCGCCGCACTCGGTGCACTGGTACTGATACGTCGGCACTTGCTTCCTCCTGGCACTCTCACTCGATGAGTGCTAACGACGTTCCATAGTGACGTATTCCGCTGGATCAGTCCACCGTGGCGAGCGCGCGGTGACCGACACCACGTGCCACGGTCCGCCCCTTGGAGGCCGGTACGAGCCGGTTGCGCAGGGCGAACAGGGTCAGCAGCGCCAGCGCGGTGGCGACCGCGGGCACCAGGAAGCCGAAGCTGGCACCGTGTGCGTCCGCGAGGCGGCCCGCCACGGTCACGGCGGCGGCCTGCCCGAAGGCGACCGCACCCGTCAGCCAGGTGAACGCCTCGGTCCGCGCAGAGGCCGGCACCAGCTGCTCGACCAGCGTGAACGCGGTGATCAGGGCCGGTGCGATGGACATGCCCACGAGCAGTCCGACGACCGCGAACAGGGCCACGGAGTTCAGCGTCCACAGGGTGGAGGCGACGACGGTCAGGAGCGCGTAGCCGAGCAGCAGCCGGCGGCGCGGACCGACCTTCCAGACGATGGCGCCGCACGCGATGCCCGCGATCATGTTGCCCGCGGCGAAGATCCCGTACAGCAGACCGTTCACGCCGGCCTGGCCGATCTCCTCGGCGAAGGCCGTCAGCGAGACCTGCATGCCGCCGAAGACGGCGCCGATGCCGAGCATCGCGACGATCAGCGCGCGCACGCCCGGGATGGACAGCGCGGAGGCCTGCGCGCTGCGCTCGCCGGAGGCGGCGGCCCGCGCGGGCTGGGTGCCGCGCTGTGCGGCGAAGAGCAGTCCGCCGGCGAGCGTCAGGACGGCCTGGGCGGCGAGGCCCGCGCCCGGGTGGACGTAGGTGCACAGGGCGGTGGCCAGGACGGGGCCGACCACGAAGGTGAGCTCGTCGGTGACGGACTCGAAGGCCGCGGCGGTCGGCAGCAGGTGCGCGCGGTCGGGCCGGTCGAGCACGGCGGCCCAGCGGGCCCGGACCATCGGGCCGACCTGCGGCACCGAGGCACCCGCGGGGACGGCCGCGAGGAACAGCGCCCACAGGGGCGCGTCCGCGAGGGCCAGGGCGGCGAGCAGGACCACCGCGACGGCGTTGACCAGGACGCCGGGGATCAGGACGGCCGACTGTCCGAAGCGGTCCGCGAGCCGGCCGCTCTGCGGGGCGAACAGGGCCATGGAGATACCGGTCACGGCGGCGACGGCGCCCGCGCTGCCGAACGATCCGGTCGTGTGCTGCACGAGGAGCACGATCGACATCGTGAGCATCGCGAAGGGCTGGCGCGCGGCGAAGCCGGGCAGGACGAACGAGAGCGCGCCGGGCGTGCGCAGGAGCTGGCCGTAACCAGGGCGGGATTCGACCGTGGACACCACGGTCCTTGCCTTTCTGCTGCCTGGTAGCGGGCCCGTGTGGCTGCGCCGAGAGCTGTCCATCGTGCGCAGGGATCGTCGGTGATGCCGGTCCCTGCGGGGGGCCGCGGCCGCCGTGCGAACGCGCCAGCTCTGCTTCAGACAGAGGTGATTCGTTTTCGGTTCACATTGATTGTACGGGTCTTTCCGGCCAGGCGCCTCGGAAATGCGAGGTCTGGCCGGTGCAAGACCTGCGATTAGGCTCCTGTTCCCAGCCAGCCGGCCAGCTTGCCGCCCTGTCCGACGTCCCGCAGCCGCTTCTCGGCCGCGTCCCGTACGGGGTCCGTGGCGACGACGAGCAGCTCGTCCCCGCGCCGCAGGACCGTGGTGGGCCCGGGCACGAAGGACTTCTCGTCGCGTACGACAAGGGTGACGGCGGACCCGGCCGGCAGCCGCAGCTCGCCGACCTCGACGCCGTGCATCTTCGAGCCCTCCGGGATCGCCACCGAGAGGAGATGGCCGCGCAGCCGCTCCAGAGGTGCGGACTCGATGCCCAGGTCGTCGGCCTCGCCGGACTTGCCGAGCTTCAGGGCTTTGGCGAGCCACGGCAGCGTCGGCCCCTGGATCAGGGTGTAGACGACGACGAGCACGAAGACGATGTTGAAGATCCGCTCGTTGCCCTCGATCCCCGACACCATCGGGATGGTGGCAAGAATGATGGGCACCGCTCCGCGCAGTCCGGCCCAGCTCATCAGCGCCTGCTCGCGCCACGGGATCCGGAACGGCAGCAGGCTCGCGAAGACCTCCAGAGGGCGCGCCACCATCGTCAGGATCAGACCGATGATCACGGCGGGCCAGAAGTCGTCCACCAGGTTGTGCGGGGTGACGAGCAGGCCGAGCAGGACGAACATGCCGATCTGGGCGATCCAGCCGAGGCCGTCCGCGAAGCCGCGGGTGGCCGGCCAGTGCGGCAGCTTCGCGTTGCCGAGCACCATCGAGGCCAGATAGACGGCGAGGAAGCCCGAGCCGTGCGCGATGGCACCGGCCGCGTACGCGGTGACGGCGATGGCCATGACGGCGATCGGGTAGAGACCGGAGGCGGGCAGCGCGATGTGGCGCAGACCCCACGAGCCGAGGAAGCCGACCGCGAGGCCGATGGCCGCGCCGATCGCGAGCTCCAGGGCGATCTCGCCGACGAGGACGTACCAGGCGTGCACCGGCTCCACGGAGGAGAAGGCCACGACGAGGATGACGACGGGGGCGTCGTTGAAGCCCGACTCGGCTTCGAGCACACCCGTCACACGCGAGGGCAGCGGCACCTTGCGCAGCACGGAGAACACGGCGGCGGCATCGGTCGAGGAGACGACCGCGCCGATGATCAGCGCCTGACGCCATTCCAGACCCACGAGGTAGTGCGCGCCCGCGGCCGTGATGCCCACGCTGACCGCCACTCCGACCGTCGACAGGACGATCGCGGCCGGCAACGCGGGCTTGACTTCCTTCCACTTGGTGCCAAGGCCACCTTCGGCAAGGATCACCACAAGTGCGGCATAACCGATGACCTGGGTCAACTCGGCGTTGTCGAACTTGACGTTGAAGATTCCGTCCTGGCCTATCGCGATGCCGATACCCAGGTACAGGAGCAGGCTGGGCAGCCCGCTGCGCGAGGAGATGCGCACCGCCGCGACGGCGATGAGCAGGACGAGCGAGCTGATCAGGAGGAGTTCGTTGAGCTGATGGACAGTCAGTGGCCGTTCCTTTCGCGCGCGGTGGGTACTTCGTTACCTTACCTAATCGTTAACGCTTCCTTGACGGCGTCGAGGGGTTCGGCCTGCGGAACGGACTCCGCTTCCTGCCGCACATCCCACTGCGCCTAAGGTTGCTCCTGCACTCAGGACCCCAGGACCACCGCACGGCACACGTAGGCCGGCAGGACCACAAGGACAGCGATGCCCGCGAACACCACCGCCACTTCGGCCGACCGCAAGGCCGGCCGCAAGAAGGGGCGCCGTCTCCGCCTGCTCGTACTCGTCCTCGTGGTGGCCCTCGTGGCGGGCCTCGGGTACGGCGCGTGGTGGAGCATCAGCACGGTCCGCGCCTCCCTTCCGCAGACGAAGGGTTCGCTCACCCTCGACGGCCTCTCGGCCCCCGTCGACGTACGCCGCGACGCCCAGGGCATCCCGCAGCTGTACGCGGACTCGGACGAGGACCTGTTCCGCGCGCAGGGGTATGTGCAGGCGCAGGACCGCTTCTGGGAGATGGACGTCCGCCGCCACATGACCTCCGGCCGGCTCTCCGAGATGTTCGGCAAGGGCCAGGTCGAGACCGACGCCTTCCTGCGCACGCTGGGCTGGCACCGGATCGCGAAGCAGGAGTACGACGAGAAGCTCTCGCCCGAGACGAAGAAGTACCTCAAGGCGTACGCGGACGGGGTCAACCAGTACCTGGAGGGCAAGTCCGGCGAGGACGTCTCCGTCGAGTACGCGGCCCTCGGTTTCACCACCGACTACACGATCGAGAAGTGGACCCCCGTCGACTCGGTGGCCTGGCTCAAGGCCATGGCCTGGGACCTGCGCGGCAACATGCAGGACGAGATCGACCGTTCGCTGATGTACAGCCGGCTCGGTCCGAAGGAGATCGCCGAGCTCTACCCGAAGTACCCGTACGAGACGCACAAGCCGATCGTGCAGGAAGGTGCCGTCGACACGGCGTCGGACACGTACGACCCGAAGGCGAGTGCCACTCAAGGGCAGTCCGGTGGGGCGAACGGCCTGAACACCGGCACCGACGGCGCGGCCCTCACCACCCAGCTCTCGGGCCTCTCCAGGATCCTCGAGAACATGCCCGACGCGATCGGACCCAACGGCAACGGCATCGGCTCCAACTCGTGGGTGGTCGCCGGTGACCACACCACCACCGGCAAGCCGCTGCTGGCCAACGACCCGCACCTCGCGCCGCAGCTGCCCTCGCTCTGGTACCAGATGGGCCTGCACTGCAAGACCGTCAGCGAGAAGTGCCAGTACGACGTCTCCGGCTACACCTTCTCCGGCATGCCCGGCGTGATCATCGGTCACAACGACGAGATCGCCTGGGGCATGACCAACCTCGGCGCCGACGTCACCGACCTCTACCTGGAGAAGATCCAGGGCGACGGCTACCTGTACGACAACAAGGTGCAGCCGTTCAAGACCCGCAAGGAGACCATCAAGGTCGCCGGCGGGGACAGCCGCACCATCACCGTCCGCGAGACCAACAACGGGCCGCTGCTCTCCGACCGCAGCGACGAACTGGGCAAGGTCGGCGAGGAGGCGCCCGTCACCGCCTCCGCGCCGGACCGATCCGACGGCTACGCGGTGGCGCTGCGCTGGACCGCGCTCGACCCGGGCCGCTCGATGGACGCGGTGTTCAGCCTCAACAAGGCGAAGGACTTCAAGGAGTTCCGGGCCGCCGCCGCCCTCTTCGAGGTGCCGTCGCAGAACCTGATCTACGCGGACCGCGCCGGCAACATCGGCTACCAGGCACCCGGCCGCATCCCCACCCGCGCCGCGAAGCACACCGGCACGGTGCCCGCGCCCGGCTGGGACGCCGCGTACCGCTGGACCGGGTACATCGACCAGAAGGCGCTGCCCTACGAGTACAACCCCGAGCGGGGCTACATCGTGACCGCCAACCAGGCCGTGGTGGACGAGTCGTACCCGTACGAGATGACCCGGGACTGGGGCTACGGCGCCCGCAGCCAGCGGATCAATGACCTCATCGAGTCGAAGATCGAGGACGGCGGGAAGATCTCGACCGAGGACATGCGCACCATGCAGATGGACTCCAGCAGCGAGATCGCCAAGCTGCTCACGCCCATGCTGCTCAAGATCGACATCACGGACCCGGACGTCCGCGACGGCCAGCAGCTCCTGGAGGGCTGGGACTACACGCAGAGCGAGGACTCGGCGGCGGCCGCGTACTTCAACGCGGTGTGGCGCAACATCCTCAAGCTCGGCTTCGGCAACAAGCTGCCCAAGGAGCTGCGGGTCAAGGGCTCCTGCATCAGCGTCGAGCCGGCCGACAAGACGGGACCGGTCGACGACCCCGACGCGAGGGTCCGCGAGTGCGGCGAGCGGGACGCGGACGCGGCCCAGCCGGACGGCGGCGACCGCTGGTTCGAGGTGGTGCGCCGGCTCGTCAAGCAGGAGGACAGCGAGTGGTGGCAGACGCCGAAGAGCCGTACGGACAAGGCGACCACCACGCGTGACGAGCTGTTCGAGCGGGCCATGGAGGACGCGCGCTGGGAGCTGACCGCCAAGCTCGGCAAGGACATGGACACCTGGAGCTGGGGCCGGCTGCACACCCTGGAGCTGAAGAACCAGACCATCGGCACCGAGGGCCCGGGCTTCATGCAGTGGCTCCTCAACCGCGGCCCGTACAAGCTCGGCGGCGGCGAGGCCACGGTCAATGCGACCGGCTGGAACGCGGCCGGCGGCTACCAGGTGATCTGGGTGCCGTCGATGCGGATGGTGGTCAACCTCCAGGACTTCGACAAGTCGAAGTGGATCAACCTGACCGGTGCGTCGGGGCACGCGTACAGCCCTCACTACACCGACCAGACCGACAAGTGGGTCAAGGGCGAGCTCTACGACTGGTCCTTCGGCGAGAAGGCCGTCGAGGAGGCCACCGAGGACCATCTGGTGCTGAAGCCTTAGAAGGGCTGAAGCCTTAGAAGGTACGGATCCCCGAGGGGGTCACCACCGCGTGCACGGGGTGGTCGTGCGGTTCCGCCGGAACCCGCGCGACCACCTCGTTGTCGTAGAGCAGCACGACGAGCCGCGGATTCGCCCCGGCCCGTTCCAGTCGCGCGAGCACCCGGTCGTACGAGCCTCCGCCGCGGCCGAGCCGCATCCCGCGCCCGTCCACGGCGAGCCCCGGCAGCAGCACCGCGTGGGCGGAGGTGACGGCCTCGGGGCCGAGCCGCTCGCCGACGGGTTCGAGCAGCCCGCGCGCGGCCGGCGCGAGGCGCTCAGGGCCTTCGTACGCGGCCCAGTCCAGGTCGTTGTCCGCGAGCAGTACCGGCAGCAGCACCCGGACGCCGCGCGCCCGCAGGGCGTCGAGCAGGGCGCGCGTGCCGGGCTCACGGCCCACCGACACATAGGCGGCGACCACGGTCCCGGGGGCGCTCAACGCGTCGAGCCGCAGCGCCCGTTCGCTCAGCGCGAGCGCCGCCACCTGCACGTCATCTGCCGTCAAGGTCCTCCTCACGTCGAGGAGTTCCCGGCGCAACCCGGCCTTGGCAGCCTTGCGGTCGGGGTCGATTGTCACAGGTCGTCCACACCCATCACGTCCAAAGTGCCTCAAAGGGAATGAATCAAGCGGAACCAAATGTTCCGCACATTCCCAGCGGATATGGTGCGGGACATGACTGAGCGCCCCACCATCACCAAGGCTGTCATCCCGGCAGCAGGTCTCGGCACCCGCTTCCTGCCGGCCACCAAAGCGACCCCGAAGGAAATGCTTCCGGTCGTCGACAAGCCGGCCATCCAGTACGTGGTGGAAGAGGCCGTGGCAGCCGGTCTCTCCGACGTCCTGATGGTCACCGGCCGCAACAAGCGCCCGCTCGAGGACCACTTCGACCGCAACTACGAACTGGAAAGCGCCCTGGAGAAGAAGGGCGACGCCGGCCGCCTCGCCAAGGTCCAGGAATCCAGCGACCTCGCCACCATGCACTACGTACGCCAGGGCGACCCCAAGGGCCTCGGCCACGCCGTCCTGTGCGCCGCCCCGCACGTGGGCAACGAGCCCTTCGCCGTCCTCCTCGGTGACGACCTCATCGACGCCCGCGACCCGCTCCTGCAGCGCATGGTCGAGATCCAGGAGCGCGAGGGCGGCAGCGTCATCGCCCTCATGGAGGTCGACCCCTCGCAGATCCACCTCTACGGCTGCGCGGCCGTCAAGCCGACCGGCGACGACGACGTCGTGCAGATCACCGGCCTGATCGAGAAGCCCGAACCCGCCGAGGCGCCCAGCAACTTGGCGATCATCGGCCGCTATGTGCTCGCCCCGGAGATCTTCGCCATACTGCGGGAGACCGAGCCCGGTCGCGGCGGCGAGATCCAGCTCACCGACGCGCTGCAGAAGCTCGCGACGTCCGATGTGGGCGGCCCGGTGCACGGCGTGGTCTTCAAGGGCCGCCGCTACGACACCGGTGACCGCGGCGACTACCTTCGCGCCATTGTCCGACTCGCGTGCGAACGTGAAGACCTGGGCCCGGACTTCCGGACCTGGCTTCGCAGTTACGTCACCGAGGAGATGCAGCAGTCTTGACCAGCACCACGGATCAGGCCGCCCCCGTGTGGTCGGTGACCGAGCACCTCGACGACATCCTGGCCACCGTCCGGCCGCTGGAGCCCATCGAGCTCCAGCTCCTGGACGCGCAGGGCTGCGTCCTCGTCGACGACGTCACCGTCCCTCTCTCGCTGCCGCCCTTCGACAACAGCTCCATGGACGGGTACGCGGTCCGGGTCGCCGATGTCGAGGGCGCGAGCGAGGAGTTCCCCGCCGTCCTCGAAGTGATCGGGGACGTGGCGGCGGGCAGCGCGGGCGACCTGACCGTGGGCGCGGGCCAGGCCGCGCGCATCATGACCGGCGCACCGCTGCCGCCCGGCGCGGAGGCCGTCGTCCCGGTCGAGTGGACCGACGGCGGGCTCGGTGAGGGCCCCGTCGGCGGCATGACCCCGCACTCCGCCTCGCCCGAGGGAGCCTCGGGCGAGGTGCGGGTGCACCGGGCCGCCGCGGCCCGCGCGCACGTCCGCGCCCAGGGCAGCGATGTCCAGGCCGGCGAACTGGCGCTCGCCGCGGGCACGGTGCTCGGACCGTCCCAGATCGCCCTCCTCGCCGCGATCGGCCGCGCGACCGTGCGGGTACGGCCCCGCCCGCGCGTGGTCGTGATGTCCACCGGCAGCGAACTGACGCAGCCCGGCGAGGGCTTGGGCAAGGGCCAGATCTACGACTCCAACTCCTTCGCGCTGACCGCCGCCGCGCGGGACGCGGGCGCCATCGCGTACCGCGTGGGCGCCGTCGCGGACGACGCGGAGACCCTGCGCTCCACCATCGAGGACCAGCTGATCCGCGCGGACCTCCTTGTCACGACGGGCGGGGTCAGCGTCGGCGCGTACGACGTCGTCAAGGAAGCGCTGCAGAGCGTGGGCGACGAGGACGAGGCGGGCGCAGGGATCGAGTTCCGCAAGCTCGCCATGCAGCCGGGCAAGCCGCAGGGCTTCGGCTCCATCGGCCCCGACCACACACCCCTGCTCGCCCTGCCGGGCAACCCCGTCTCGTCGTACGTCTCCTTCGAGCTCTTCGTCCGCCCGGCGATCCGCACCCTGATGGGCCTCGCGGACGTCAGCCGCCCCACCGTCCGCGCCGTATTGCGCTGCGAGGCGCCGCTGTCGTCCCCGAAGGGCAAGCGGCAGTTCCTGCGCGGGGTGTACGACGCCGAGGCCGGGGCCGTCCGTCCGGTGGGCGGATCCGGGTCACACCTGATCGCGGCGCTCGCACAGGCGGACGCGCTGATCGTCATCCCCGAGGACACGGCCGAGGTCGCTCCGGGCACGGAGCTGGAGGTCGTCCTGCTGGGCTGAGCGGGGCGTCTGCCGGTTGGGCGCCACACCTGTCCCGTACCGCTGCCGTATGGCCGGTCCGTGTGCTCCCCGGGGGCCGTCGGGCGACCGGTGCGGGTACCGTGTCGCCCACATACGGCCCGCATGCCGGCCCCCGCACCGGGCCCGTGCGCGGCCGCCGATGGCCCGACCGGGAGCGCAGCAGCACATGAGCACGCAGGACCGCGACTTGTCACTCACCCATATCGACGAGGCGGGCGCCGCCCGCATGGTCGACGTGTCCGGGAAGGACGTCACCGAGCGGATCGCGCGCGCCTCGGGCCGCGTGCTCGTCTCGCCGCAGGTGATCGCGTTGCTGCGGGGCGAGGGCATGCCGAAGGGCGACGCGCTCGCCACGGCCCGTATCGCCGGGATCATGGGCGCGAAGAAGTGCTCGGACCTGATCCCGCTCTGCCACCCGCTGGACATCTCCGGCGTCAAGCTCGACCTCTCGGTCGCCGACGACGCCGTGGAGATCGCCGCCACCGTGAAGACGACGGGCCGCACGGGCGTCGAGATGGAGGCCCTCACCGCGGTCTCGGTCGCGGGCCTCACGGTCGTCGACATGATCAAGGCCGTCGACAAGGGCGCGGTCATCACGGACGTACGCGTCGAGTCCAAGTCGGGCGGCAAGTCGGGCGACTGGAGCCGGGCATGAGCGCCGCCCCGTACCGCGCCCTGGTCGTCACCGCCTCCAACCGCGCCGCCGCCGGCGTCTACCCGGACAAGGGCGGCCCGCTGCTCGCCGAGGGTCTGCGCGGCCTCGGCTTCGAGGTCGACGGACCGCAGGTCGTGCCCGACGGCGAGCCGGTCGAGGCCGCGCTGCGGGCCGGCGTCGCCGCCGCGTACGACGTGATCCTCACGACAGGCGGCACCGGGATCTCGCCGACGGACGCGACACCGGACGTGACGCGCCGCGTCATCGACTACGAAGTGCCCGGCATCCCCGAGGCGGTCCGGGCGTTCAGCCGCGACAAGGTGCCCGCCGCCGCCCTCTCCCGGGGCCTGGCCGGTGTCGCGGACCGGACCCTGATCGTGAACCTTCCCGGCTCGACCGGTGGCGTACGCGACGGACTCGCCGTACTCGAGGCCGTACTGCCGCACGCGGTCGAGCAACTGCACGGTGGCGACCACCCCCGCCCCGCGGACCCCGGGAGCCCGAGCTGAACAGCCCTGCCTGGCCCGCGGAGCCGGCGGACGGCGATGTGGTCCTCCGGCCCATAAAGCTGCGCGACCAGCGCGCCTGGCGCGAGGTCAACCGGCGCAACCGCGACTGGCTGCGCCCCTGGGAGGCGACCATCCCGCCGCCCGCCCCCGGCGCGCCGCCCGCGCACCGGCCCACGTACCGGCAGATGGTCCGGCATCTGCGGGCCGAGGCGAACGCGGGCCGGATGCTGCCCTTCGTCATCGAGTACCAGGGGCGGCTCGTCGGCCAGCTGACCGTCGCCGGGATCACCTGGGGCTCGATGTGCTCGGGGCACATCGGCTACTGGGTGGACCAGGCGGTGGCGGGCCGCGGCGTCATGCCGACCTCCGTCGCGCTCGCGGTCGACCACTGCTTTCGCCGCGTCGGACTGCACCGCATCGAAGTCTGTATTCGCCCGGAGAACCGGCCGAGCCGCAGAGTCGTGGAGAAACTCGGATTCCGCTCCGAAGGACTGCGTCCACGCTATCTCCACATTGATGGAGGCTGGCGCGACCATCTGGTGTTCGCACTGACCGCCGAAGAGGTGCCCGAAGGGCTGCTCGCGCGCTGGCATCAGACGCGCAGGCTCGCAGCTCAGGAGCAGGATCGTGCGCAGGATCACGAACAGCAGAAATGAAATAAGTGTTCGAAAGCAGGCGTCACTTGGCCGTGAATATGCCTGTAATCGAAGCCTGCTGATCGCATCAGTCACAAAAAAAGTTCGAGATATCAGCCAGATCGTGCGACACACCGGGCCAATTGGCAGATGGCCTCACCGAAACCCCTCTACCGTGTGAGGCGTGAGCAGCAGCGGCCTCATCTACGCAGTCATCGTCGGGGCCTGGGCCGCCTACTTGGTGCCGATGTGGCTCCGTAGGCAGGACGAGCTCAACGAAGCCCGTCCGACGGAACGCTTCAGCACCGCCATCCGTCTGCTGTCCGGACGGGCGGGCATGGAGCGCCGCTACGCCAAGGGCCTCAAGTCCCGCGGCGAGAGCGACGAGCCCGGGTCGGAGCCGGTCGGGACGGATCCCGTGACGGGATCCGTGGACGTCCGGTCCTTCGCCGCGCCTTCCGCCCCCGAACCGGCCCCCGAACCCGCCCCGTCCGCACCGGCCCCCGAGGCCCCGGCCGCCCGCCGGCCCGAGCCGAAGGCCGCGCGCCGCCCGGACCCCCAGGCCGCCGCGCGCGCCCGGCGCTCGCAGGTGCTCGCGCGCCGCCGCCGCACCACGATGGTGCTCTTCCTCGCGTTCACGCTCGGCGCGGTCGTCGCCGCGGTCGGCGGGCTCGCGTTCCTGTGGGCGCCCGCCGCCCCTGCCGTCCTCCTGAGCGCGTACATCCTTCATCTGCGCGCACAGGAGCGCCGCCGCTTCGCGTACGTCATGGACCGCCGCCGCGCCGAGGCCGCAGCCCGCCGCGTGCGCGAGCGCAGCGCGGCACGACGCCGCGAACCGGCCGCACGCGAAGAGGGCCCCACGGGCCCCGACCTCGCCGCCGACCGCCGTGCCCTCGTCGAGCAGACCGACCACGCCGAGTGGGTCGACCAGCAGCGCGAACGGCAGCGCGGCGGCGCCCGCGGCGACAGCTGGGAGCCCGTGCCCGTCCCGCTGCCCACGTACGTCACCGCGCCCGTCGCGCCCCGCGCGCACGGCGAGGTCGACCTCGGCGCACCGGACACCTGGAGCTCGGCCCGCTCGTCGGCCGCCGGCGCCGCGGCCGCGCGCCCGGCGAAGGCCGCCGCGGAGGAGACCGCGGAAGCGGCCTCGGAGACCCCCGAGGCCCGCCCCGCCAAGCCCACCGACGCCCAGGCCGCCGCCCGCCGCGCCGCCTCGGGCCGCCGCTCGCGCGAGCGCGGCCGCACCCCGCTCTTCGACCAGTACGCGGACCCGGAGCGTCCGCGCGCGGCCAACGAGTGAGCCCCGATCCGGGCCGCGGGGCTGACCAGCGCGGAACGGATTTTTGAGTACCCCGATCGGGGTGCTAAGGTTTCACTCGTTGCAAGGGCCTGTGGCGCAGTCTGGTAGCGCACCTCGTTCGCATCGAGGGGGTCTGGGGTTCAAATCCCCACAGGTCCACCGCAATTGAGAACCCCGCCGGGAATCCCCGGCGGGGTTCTTGCTTTGCGGGGGCATCGCAAGGGCCTGGCAGGGGCTTCCCGCCGGTCAGGCCAGCGGCTTGGCGAAGCAGCGGCTGCTCTCGTACGTCCGGTAGTGGCCGAACTTCTCGCACGGCTCGTAGCCGCTCGACGTGTACAGCGCGATGGCCTCCGGCTGCTCGGTGCCCGTCTCCAGAACCATCCGGACCCGGCCCGCGGCCCGCGCGTCCTCCTCCAGAAGGGCGAGGACCCGGCGCGCGAGGCCGAGCCCCCGGGCCTCACGGACCACGTACATGCGCTTCAGCTCGGCGTCCCCGTCCGCGTACCCCTCGTCGCCCGCGGCGCACTGGCTGCGCCAGCCACCGGTCGCGACCGGGCGGCCCTCGGCGTCGTACGCCAGGAGGTAGAGGCCCTGCGGCGGGACGAACATGGCGGCGTCGAGCGGGGTGATGTCGCCCTCGGGGTCGCCGTAGCGCTCCATGTACTCCAGCTGCACCTGGTCATTGAGCTTGATGGCGTCCGGGTGGTCATAGCGCACCGGCTGTATGTTCATGCGAGACATCGTACTTCTATGCGATCTGGCGGAGTGGGACTCATCCAGTGTGCCGGTATCGTGCCGGGGTGCTGACTGTGACTTCCGTGAACGTGAATGGGATCCGCGCCGCCGCCAAGAAGGGCTTCGCCGAGTGGCTCGCGGAGACCGGCGCCGATGTCGTCTGCCTGCAGGAGGTGCGGGCCGAGGCCGCGCAGATCCCCGACGAGGTACGGGAGCCGGACGGCTGGCACGTCGTCCTCGCCCCCTCCGTCGCCAAGGGACGCGCCGGCGTCGCGATCTACTCGCGCCGCGCGCCCGAGCGCGTGCAGACCGGCTTCGGCTCGGACGAGTTCGACACCAGCGGCCGCTACGTGGAGATCGACCTGCCGGGCGTCACGGTCGCGAGCCTGTATCTGCCGTCCGGCGAGGTCGGCACCGAGAAGCAGGACGAGAAGTACCGCTTCATGGCCGAGTTCCGTACGTATCTGACGGAGCTCAAGGCGCGGGCCGCCGCGGACGGCCGGGAGGTCGTGGTCTGCGGCGACTGGAACATCGCGCACCAGGAGGCGGACCTCAAGAACTGGCGCGCCAACCGCAAGAACTCCGGCTTCCTGCCGGAGGAGCGGGACTGGCTCGGCACGGTCTTCGAGACGGAATACGTGGATGTGGTGCGGGCTCTGCACCCGGATGCCGAAGGGCCGTACTCGTGGTGGTCGTACCGCGGGCGGGCTTTCGACAATGACACAGGTTGGAGGATCGACTACCAGGTCGTGACTCCGGGGTTGGCCGAGCGGGCCGTGAAGGGCTTTGTCGAGCGGGCGGCCACGCATGAGGAGCGCTGGTCGGACCATGCGCCGGTGACGGTCGTCTACGGGGCCTGAGAAGCGGCGAGCGCCCTCTCGCGGGGTTCTCGGTTCCCAGGCGGTGTGGCAGCGTTGCCGGGCGTACGGTCCGGCAACGTCAACTGCCCTTTCCGTAGGGGGACTTCATGTCATGGTCTCGGCGTTCGGTGATGCTCGGTGCGGTCGGTACGGGGGTGGGAGCCGCGCTGCTGGGTGCTCCCGCGGCCCATGCCTCGGAGCGGAGGAGCGGGGCGCCCGTCGTGGTCACCGACCAGGCGTCCAAGCAGATACTCGTACTCGATTCGGCGCGGTCCGCGTGGACCGCCGGGGAAGCGATATGGGCGTTCTCGCCCCTGGGGGACGGGCGGTACGCGGATGTGCTGCCCGAGGTGAGCTGGGTGTATCCGAGTGAGGCGAAGGTGCGGCGGTTCCGCGGGCGGACGCTGCTGCTGACCTGCGCGTCGTTCGGCTTCGCGGCGGCGGTCGAGGTGCCGAGCGGGCGGCGGTACTGGGCGGCCGGTCTTGGGCCCGGTGACGATCTGTTGAATCCGCACAGCATGGAGATCCTGCCGGACGGGAACGTCGCGGTGGCCTGCAGCACAGGTGCGCGGGTCCGCGTGTACGCGGCGTCGCAGGGCGGGCGTGATGTCCCGTACGCGGAAGTGGTGCTGAAGGGGGCGCACGGGCTGCACTGGGACCGTGAGCGGCGGGTGCTGTGGGCGATCGGCGACGACGAGCTGGTCACGTACCGCGTGGGCGGGAGCCCGGCCCACCCGGAGCTCGCGCAGCTGTCGGCGCTGGCGCTGCCGGGGGCGAAGCCGGGCGGGCACGACCTGTTCCCGGTGGCCGGCCGGCGCGGGCGGCTGTGGGTGACCACGAACGCGGCGGTGTTCCAGTACGACATCCGGCGCGGGGAGTTCGTGCAGGACTTCGCGGGGGCCGAGGTGATCAACCGGGCCAAGGTGAAGGCGGTGGGGGACGATCCGTGGACCGGGCAGGTGGTGAGTACGGTGCCGGAGCCTGGGCTTGAGGAGACATGGTGGACGACCAAGGTTGACATGCACCTGCCCGAGCGGCGTCCCGTACTCGCCGATGGAGGGATCTACAAGGCCCGTTGGTGGCTGCCCAGGTAGCGGAACGTCGGCCGGTCAGTCGCCCTCGGCTGCCAGCCGGCGGTCCAGGGCCAGCGAAAGCTCCGCCTCCACCACCGCCTTCGCCAGTGGCCGCAGCTTCTCGATGCTCTCGGACGGGGCGTGGGTGCGGACGGTGCTGAGGAAGAGCTCGGCCAGGGCGTCCGCGTGTTCGCGTACGCGGGCGCCCGCCTGCATGACCTCGGCGAGCGGGACGCCCGCGCGGACCAGGGCCGTGGAGGCGTCGAGGAGGCGGCGGCTGATGTGCACGATCTCCTCGCCGTCGGGGGCGAGGTAGCCGAGGTCGAGGGCCGCGGCGAGGTTCTCCGGGGTGACCTCGCCGGCGAAGGCGTCGGCCAGTTCCTCGGGGCTGAGGCGGACCGGGGTCTCCTCGGTGGGGTTGATGCCGAGGATCTCGCTGACGTCGCGGCCCGTCTCCAGGGCCTCGTTCAGCTCGGCGATGACCGAGAGGGTGTGGCCGCGCTCCAGCATCGCCGCGATGGTGTGCAGCCGGGCCAGGTGGTGCTCGTCGTACCAGGCGAGGCGCCCCTCGCGGCGTGGTGGCGGGATCAGGCCGCGTTCGCGGTAGAAGCGCAGGGTGCGCACGGTGATGCCGGCCGCCTCCGCGAGTTCCGTCATCCGGTACTCGCGGACCCCTTCGCGTACGCCTTGTTCCTTCGCCTTCTCCGCCACGTCGAGCACCTTATGTCGTACCGCCGGTAACAAGTCGGTGAGATGAGTCCGCCGAACCCCTACCCATGAGTACGGCGCTGCTCTACTCTCCCCACTATGCCAGTGGTTACTGGCGCGGTTGCGTACACACCGGGTACTTCGGGAGGCGGGCTGCATGGCCGGGCACCAGGGCGGGGAGCAGGGCGGGCGGCAACACGAGCATGTGCGGGTGGCGGTGATCGGGTCCGGCTTCGGCGGGCTCGGGGCGGCGGTCCGGCTGCGGCGCGAGGGCGTCACGGACTTCGTGGTCCTGGAGCGGGCCGGCGCGGTGGGCGGCACCTGGCGCGACAACAGCTATCCGGGCTGCGCCTGCGACGTGCCGAGCCATCTGTACTCGTTCTCCTTCGCGCCCAACCCCGAATGGCCGCGCACCTTCTCCGGCCAGGAGCACATCCGGGCGTATCTGGAGCATGTCGCCGACACCTTCGGGCTGCGGCCTCATCTGCGCCTGAACGCCGAGGTCAAGCAGATGCGATGGGACGCCGAGCGGCTGCACTGGGTGGTGGAGACGGCCGGCGGAACCCTGACCGCCGATGTGGTCGTGTCCGCGACCGGGCCGCTCTCCGACCCGAAGATCCCGGACATCGCGGGCATCGACACCTTCGAGGGCAAGATCTTCCACTCCGCGCAGTGGGACCACGACTACGACCTGCGGGGCAAGCGCGTCGCGATGATCGGGACCGGGGCGTCCGCGATCCAGATCGTGCCCGAGGTCCAGCAGCAGGCCGGGCGCCTCACGCTGTTCCAGCGCACCCCGCCGTGGGTGCTGCCGCGCGCGGACCGGCCGATCACGGGCGCGGAGCGCTGGCTGCACCGGCAGCTGCCGTTCACCGCCAAGGCCCGGCGCGGAATCCTGTGGGGCATACGGGAGCTGCAGGTCCAGGCGTTCACGAAGCGGCCCGGTGAGCTGGGCCTGATCGAGTCGCTGGCCAAGCGGAACATGTACCGGGCGGTCAAGGACCCGGTGCTGCGGGAGAAGCTGACGCCCGCGTACCGCATCGGCTGCAAGCGGATCCTGCTGTCCAACACGTACTACCCGGCGCTCGCGCGGCCCAATGTGGACGTCGTCGCGAGCGGTCTCGCGGAGATACGGGGCAACACCCTCGTCGCCGCGGACGGCACCGAGACCGAGGCCGACGTGATCGTCTTCGGTACCGGCTTCCACGTCACCGACATGCCGATCGCCGAGCGCGTGGTCGGCCACGACGGGCGGACGCTCGCGGAGAGCTGGAAGGACGGGATGAAGTCGCTGCGCGGCGCGACCGCCGCCGGCTTCCCCAACTGGATGACGATCATCGGGCCCAACACCGGGCTCGGGAACTCCTCGATGATCCTGATGATCGAGTCCCAGCTGAACTACATGGCCGACTACGTACGCCAGTTGGAGACGTTGGGCGGCCAAGTCGCCCTCGCCGCACGCCCGTCCGCGGTCAACGCGTGGAACCGGCGCGTGCAGGAGCGGATGAAGCGCACCGTGTGGAGCACCGGCGGCTGCAACAGCTGGTACCTGGACGAGAACGGGGTCAACACCACCGTCTGGCCCGGCACCACCACCGAGTTCCGGTCCGCGACCCGGCACGTGGACCTCGCCGAGTACGAGGTCGTACGCCCGCCCAAGTCCGTGACCACCGCCGCCGGTTCCGCCTCCCGCGCGGAAGCCGGTCCCACCTCCCGTACAGAGAAGGCCGAGGCATGAGCCGTCTGATGCATGTGATGTCCGGGCCCTACGCCCCGCCCGCCGCCGCCCGTGAACTGGTCGCCGTCTCCGCCGACGGCTCGCGGCTGCATGTCGAGGTGCACGGCCCCGTCGACGATCCCGCTGCCCCGGCCGTGGTGCTCGTGCACGGCTGGACCTGCTCGACGGCGTTCTGGGCCGCGCAGATACGGGAGCTGGCGCGCGACCACCGCGTCATCGCGTACGACCAGCGCGGTCACGGGCGCTCCCCGGTGCCCGCCGGGCCGACCGGATACAGCGTGGCCGCGCTCGTGGACGACCTCGAAGCGGTGCTCGCGACCGCCCTCGAGCCCGGTGAACAGGCCGTGCTCGTCGGGCACTCGATGGGCGGGATGACGCTGATGGCGGCCGCCGGGCGGCCGAAGGCCGAGGAGCACGCGGCCGCCGTGCTGCTGTGCAGCACCGGCACGGAGCGGCTCGCCGAGGTGTCGACGGTGATGCCGCTGCGGGCGGGCAGGCTGCGGACGCGGCTCACGCGCGGACTTCTGCACTCCAAGGCGCCGCTCGGGCCCGTCACGCCGGTCGCGAAGGCGGTCCTGCGGTACGCGACGATGGGGCCCGGATCCGCGCGCGACAAGATCGACGCCTGCACCCGGATCGTGCACGCCTGCCCGCGCGGGGTACGGCAGGGGTGGGGGCGGGTGCTCGCCTCGCTCGCGATCCACGCGAACCTCGCGCGGCTGACGGCTCCCACCGCCGTGATCGCCGGGGCCACGGACCGGATGACGCCGCCGGAGGCCGCACGCGCCATCGTGGCCGCGCTGCCGCACTGCGAGGGTTACACGGAGCTGCCCGGGATCGGGCACATGACCCCGGTCGAGGCGCCCGACCTCGTCACCGCGCAGATACGTCAACTCGTCGCCGCCCACCTCGTGGTGGCGTCCCACGCCGAAGTGAAGGAGGGGGCATGAGCAAGGTCGCCCTCGAAGGACAGGTCGCCGTCGTCACCGGGGCCGCGCGCGGTGTCGGGGAGCTGCTCGCACGCAAGCTCTCGGCACGCGGGGCGAAGGTCGCGCTGGTCGGTCTTGAGCCGGAGCTCCTCAAGGAGGTCAGCTCGAAGCTGCACACCGAGTCCGACTGCTGGACCGCCGACGTCACCGACCACGAGGCGATGGCGCGGGTCGCGCAGGAGGTCAAGGAGCGCTTCGGCAAGGTGGACATCGTGGTCGCCAACGCCGGGGTCGCGGCGGGCGGTCCGTTCGTCGAATCGGACCCGGACGCGTGGCGGCGCGTCATCGAGGTCAACCTGATCGGGTCGGCCGTGACCGGGCGGGCGTTCCTGCCGGTGCTCATGGAGTCCCGCGGCTACTTCCTGCAGATCGCCTCGCTCGCGGCCATCACGCCGGCGCCGATGATGACGGCGTACTGCGCCTCGAAGTCCGGCGTCGAGGCCTTCGCGCACAGCCTGCGGGCCGAGGTCGGCTTCAAGGGCGTACGGGTCGGGGTCGGCTATCTGTCCTGGACCGACACGGACATGGTGCGCGGCGCGGACCAGGACGACGTGATGCGGGAGCTGCGCGGGCGGCTGCCCTGGCCGGCCAACAAGACGTATCCGCTGGGTCCGGCCGTGGACCGGATCGTCGCCGGGATCGAGCGGCGTTCGGCGCATGTGTACGGGCAGTGGTGGCTGCGCGGGATGCAGTCGATGCGCGGGTACCTGCCGTCGATCATCGGGACGGTCGGGGCGCGCGAGATGCGGCGCTTCGACGGGCGCACGGGCTCGGTGAGCAAGGGGCTCGTCGGGGCGGGCGGCGCGGCGGACGAGGTCGGGCGCAGCGCACGCAGTTCGTGAGCCTTTCCGCATGACAGAGGGCGCACCCGGGACCTCCGGGTGCGCCCTCTTCAAGCGCAGGGTGTGACGCGCGTGCGCTGCGTCAGGAGTCGTAGTCCTTCGACTCGTCGAAGGCGTTCTGGTACGCGCTCTTCGAGGACTCCTGCTGCCGGCCGCGCTCCGACTGCTGCTGGCCGCGTTCGGCCTGCTGCTGGCCGCGCTCCTGGGCCTCCTGGCCGTACTGCTGCGCCTGCTCGGCGCCGCGTTCGGCCTGCTGTGCGCCGCGCTGCTGCGCTTCCTGGCCCATCTGCTGGGCCTGGTCGGCGCCCTTCTCGCTCTCTTCGCCCATCGCGCCCTTGGCGCGGTCGGCGAGCTCGGAGGCCTTGTCCTTGAACTGGTCAGCGATGCCCATGTGGATTCACTCCTGAGGTGGGTGAGGGGATTGGGCCTCGACCAGCGTGGCACGCCGGGACATACCTCGCATTTCGATCTCCGTCACCCTGTGTCAGCCCAGTCCTGCCAAGGGCTGTACCGGCAGGGCACGTCAGATCCGCGGCGGCAACTTGGGGCGGCGGCGGTCCGGGACCGCCGATAGGTCCGGGGGGACCGCCGCCGGGTCCTGGGCGAGGAGCTCCAGGGCCAGGCCGACCGCGTCGTCCAGCTGCGCGTGGCGGCCCTCCGCCCAGTCCAGGGGAGTGCGCAGGACCTCGACGTCAGGTTCGACGCCGTGGTTCTCGATCGACCAGCCGTACTCGTCGAACCACGCCGCGTTCATCGGAACCGTGATCACCGTGCCGTCGCCCAGGCGGTGGCGGCCCGTCATGCCCACCACGCCGCCCCAGGTGCGCTGGCCGACCACGGGCCCGAGGCCGAGCAGCTTGAACGCGGCCGTGATCATGTCGCCGTCGGAGGATGTCGCCTCGTCGGCGAGGGCCACGATCGGGCCGCGTGGCGCGCTCGACGCGTACGAGACGGGCTGGGCGTCGCGGGTCAGGTCCCAGCCGAGGATCGAGCGCGTGAGCTTCTCCACGACAAGCTCGCTGATGTGTCCGCCCGCGTTGCCGCGTACGTCCACGATCAGCGCCGGACGCGAGACCTCCATGCGGATGTCGCGGTTGAACTGCGCCCAGCCCGAACCGCCCATGTCGGGGATGTGGAGGTAGCCGCAGCGCCCGTGGCTCAGGTCCCGTACGACCTCACGGCGCTTGGAGACCCAGTCCTGGTAGCGCAGGGGGCGTTCGTCGATGAGGGGGACGATCGCGACGCGGCGCGCGCGGCCCTCGCCTTCGGCGGGGGTGAACGTCAGCTCCACGGTCGTGCCGCCCGTCCCGGCCAGCAGCGGGTACGGGCCCGCGACCGGGTCCACCGGGCGCCCGTTGACGTGCGTGAGCACCGCGCCCTCGCGCAGACCGAGACCGGCCAGCGGGGAGCGGGCCTTGGAGTCGGAGTTGTCGCCGGGCAGGACCCGCTTGACGAGCCACTGCCCGTCGCGGCAGACGAGGTTGGCACCCAGCAGCCCTTGCGCGCGCTGGTAGTGCGGCGGCCCTTCGTTGCGCCGCGCGGGCGTCACGTACGCGTGCGAGGTGCCGAGCTCGCCGAGCACCTCCCGCAGCAGATCCGCGAACTCGTCGGGGGACGCGACCCGTTCGACCAGCGGACGGTACTGGTCGAGGACGCCCCGCCAGTCGATCCCGCACATGTCCGGCTCCCAGAACAGGTGCTTGATGATGCGCCCGGCCTCGTCGTAGGCCTGCCGCCATTCGCTGGGCGGATCGACCTCGTGGACGATACGGCGCAGATCGATCCAGACCGTGGAGTCGCTGTCCCCGGTCTCGGTGGAGGGCACGGCCCGCAGCTCGCCCTCGTCGACCACGACGAGCCGGCTCAGGTCACCGCTGACCGCGAACCAGTCGAGATCGCCGACGAGTTCGGTCTTCTTCGCCTTCGCGATGTTGAAGTACTCGAGCGTCGGACGCCCGGAGGTGTCGGCGGGATTGGCGAAGGTCTCGCCGAGCGCACCCGAGATCGGCCACCGCAGCCACACCAGACCGCCGCCGCTCACGGCCGCGAGCGAGGAGTACTTGGAGGCCGCCACGGGGAACGGCGTGACCCGGTCCGCCAGCCCCTCCAGCTCCACAAGCACCGTCCCGTCACTGCTGTCCCCCTCGACCGGATCGAGCCCGCCCGCTGCGGGCCGCCCGTCGGGCGACAGGGCGAAGGGGGAGGGCGTGGCCGAGGAGAGCGGTACGAGGTAGGGGCGGCAGCCGAGCGGGAAGGAGAGGTCGCCGGTGTGGACGTCGTAGACCGGGTCGAAACCGCGCCACGACAGGAACGCGAGGAAGCGGCCGTCGCTGGTGAAGACCGGGTTCTCGTCCTCGAAGCGCCCGTTGGTCACATCGATGACCGAGCGTGCGCCGGGCCCCACGATCCGCGCCATCTTGATCTGCCGCAGCGAGCGGCCGATCCCCGGATGCGACCAGGTCAGCCAGACCCCGTCCGGCGAGAACGAGAGGTCGCGCACGGGCCCGTTCACCGACCTGATCAGCTCGGTGACCTCCCCGTTCGACTCCTCGGTGACATCGATCAGGAGCAGCCGTCCGTCGTTCGACGCGATGGCGATCCGCTCGCCGTCGGGGTCGGAGACAAGCTCCTGCACCCGGCCCAGCTCACCGGAGGCGAGCCGGCGCGGGGAGCGGTCGCCGCTGGCGCGCGGCAGATACGAGATCTCCACGGCGTCCTCGCCGTCCGCGTCCGTCACATACGCGACCTGCCCGCCGGTCCCCAGCATCTCGGGCAGCCGCACCCGCACCCCCGGGGTGTCGACGATGGTGCGGGCCGGCCCGTCGCGGTGGGTCAGCCAGTAAAGGCAGCCGCGGACGCAGACGGCGCTCGCGCGGCCCGTGGTGTCCACCGAGATCCCGTCGACATGGTTCGCGGCCGGCACCTGGTAGGGCCGCCGCCCCACCCGCGGCCCGGCCAGGCGCAGCTCCAGGCGGCGCGGACGGGACTCCGGCGACAGGTCGTCCACGATCCACACGTCACCGGCGCACTGGTAGACCACCCGCTCGCCGTCGCTGGACGCGTGCCGGGCGTAGAACTCGTCGTGGTCGGTGTGACGCCGCAGATCGGTGCCGTCGGGCGCACACGAGTAGAGGTTGCCGACGCCTTCGTGGTCGGACAGGAACGCGATCCGGTCCCGTACGAACATGGGCGAGGCGAGATGCCCGCCGAGGTCGTCGAGCAGCCGCTTCCCGTGCAGCCAGAGGCGGCCCGTCGCCCCGCCCCGGTACCGCTTCCACGCGGCCGGCTCGTGCGGCGGCTTGCCCGTGAGCAGCAGCGTCTGCCGCTCGCCCGCGAGATCGGCGACGGCGATGTCGTTCACCGGGCCCCAGGGCATCTTGCCGCCGGGGGAGCCGTCGGTCGGCACGGTGTAGGCCCACGAGAAGTACGAGAAGGGCTGGCCGTGACTGGCCACGGCGAGGATGTCCCCGTCGGGGGACCAGCCGCACACGCGGGTGTCGGTGTTGCCCCAGTAGGTGAGGCGGCGCGCGGATCCGCCCGCGACCGGCACGACATGGATCTCCGGATCGAGGCTGCGCCACGTCGTGTACGCGATGTGCGTGCCGTCGGGCGAGAACCGTGGGTGGCTGACGCGGGTCCGGTCCACGGTCAGCCGCCACGCCCGCTCGGGCACCGCGCCCTCGGGGGTGAGGGGGCTCAGCCAGAGGTCGTCCTCGGCGGCGAAGCACAGCAGGTCGCCGTGGAGGTGCGGGAAGCGGAAGTACGCCGAGTTCACAGAAATCGCGGAGTCGCTCACCTCCCCATGCTTTTCCGGTGAACGGGGCCCGGCAACTCGGGTCGGCGGGTGATCTTGAGAGCCTGCTTCAGCCGGCTCTCAGTGCGTGACCGGCGTCCGTCCCGTGCCGGTGCGGCTCAGGAACCGGGTGAGACAGGTGTTGTCGAGCTGCAGGACCGCGACGCCCTGCGCCGAGTGGAATTCGAGGACGGTGGCGACCCGGCCGCACGGCCAGACGCGGGCCGGTCCGCTGGTGGCCGGGGCCGTCATGCCCTGTTCGAGGACATCGCGGGGCAGCGACCAGGTCGGGCCGCTCTCGCCGACGACGGCGATCCGCACCTCGCCCTCGGGGACCTGCCGCAGCGAGACCCGGACGGCGCGGTGGGTGTCGTCACCGTCGTCGTCCGTGACCAGGTGGGCCCGCGTGCAGACCTCACCTTCCGGCGCGTGCTGCTGGTCCATCGACGGGCTCCTCGGGGCTGATCGGATCGCGGTCGGTCACGGCAGAAGCTTTCACCTGGCAATTATCTCGTTATGCCCGTATTCATCCGATTTAAAGCTCCGCTCGGGCCTCCTGGCAGTGATCCCGGCCACTATTTGTGACAAGCCCGCTCTTGCAAGCCGTTCGCAGGAGGCCACTATCATCGAACGGTTGACCACAGAGTGGAGCCCTCTGCCATGCATGTACCCGACGGATTCATCAACGCACCCGTCTCGGCCGCGGCCGCGGTCGTCGCCGCGGGCGCCGTCGCCGTCTCGCTGAAGGGTGCGCGCAGGGAGCTCGACGAGCGCACCGCGCCGCTCGCGGGCCTGGTCGCCGCGTTCATCTTCGCCGTGCAGATGCTGAACTTCCCGGTCGCCGCGGGCACCAGCGGGCACCTCCTGGGCGGGGCGCTCGCGGCGATCCTCGTCGGACCGTTCACGGGCGTGCTCTGCATAGCCGTGGTGCTGCTCCTGCAGGGCGTGCTCTTCGCCGACGGCGGTCTGACCGCGCTCGGCGTGAACATCACGGTCATGGGCGTCGTCACCGCCGTCGTCGCGTACGCGCTGTTCCGCGGCCTGCTCAAGGTGCTCCCGAAGAAGCGCCGCTCGGTGACCGTCGCCGCCTTCGTCGCCGCGCTGGTCTCCGTACCGGCCTCGGCGGCCGCCTTCGTCCTCGTGTACGCGATCGGCGGCGTGACCGAGGTGCCGCTCGGCACCGTCTTCACCGCCATGGTCGGCGTGCACACCCTGATCGGCATCGGCGAGGCCGCGATCACCGCGGCGACCGTCGGCGCCGTGATCGCCGTACGGCCCGACCTCGTGCACGGCGCCCGCGGCCTCACCACCCCGCTCAAGCTGCGCGTCGGCGGCGAGCTGGTCGACGCGCAGCCGGAGGTCATCGCGGGGCCGGTCCGCTCGCCGCGCAAGGTGTGGATCGCCGGGCTCGTCGCGTCCCTCGCGCTCGCCGGCTTCGTCTCCTTCTACGCCTCCGCGAGCCCCGACGGCCTGGAGAAGGTCGCGGCCGACAAGGGCTTCGACAAGGGCGCCGAGAACCGCGAGCACGCGAGCGCCGACTCCCCGCTCGCCGACTACGGCGTCAAGGACGTCGACAACGCACGGCTCTCCGGCGGCCTCGCGGGCGTCATCGGTGTCGGCGCCACGGTCCTCGTCGGCACGGGCGTCTTCCTCGTCGTCCGCAAGCGGCGTGCCTCCGAGGCCGCGCCCCCGCAGTCCCGTACGCCGGAAACCGTCTGACATGGGTGCGGGCCACGCCCACAAGCTCTACCGGCACGGGCACTCGCCGGTGCACGCGCTGCCGCCGCACTGCAAGCTCGCCGCCGTGCTCTGCTTCGTCGTGGTGGTCGTCTCGACGCCGCGCGAGGCGGTCTGGGCCTTCGGGCTCTACGCGGTGCTGCTCGGCGCGGTCGCGGTGGTGGCCCGTATCCCCGCGGGATTCCTGCTCAAGCGGCTGCTCTTCGAGGTGCCGTTCGTGGCGTTCGCGGTCCTGCTGCCGTTCGTCGCGCAGGGCGAGCGCACCGAAGTCCTCGGGATGTCCCTGAGCGTCAGCGGTCTGTGGGGCGCCTGGAACATCCTCGCCAAGGGCACCCTCGGCGTCGCCGCCTCCGTGCTCCTCGCCTCCACCACCGAACTGCGCGAGCTGCTGCTCGGACTGCAGCGCCTGAAGCTGCCGCCGCTGCTCGTGCAGATCGCCTCGTTCATGATCCGCTACGGGGACGTCATCTCCGACGAGCTGCGCCGGATGCGCATCGCCCGCGAGTCCCGCGGCTTCGAGGCGCGCGGCGTGCGGCAGTGGGGTGTGCTCGCCAAGACCGCCGGCGCGCTCTTCATCCGCTCGTACGAGAGGGGCGAGCGGGTCCATCTGGCCATGGTCAGCCGGGGGTACGCGGGCACGATGCCGGTGATCGACGAGGTGACCGCCTCGCGCGCACAGTGGTCGTACGCACTGACCCTTCCCGTCTGCGCCCTGCTCGTCTGTCTGTTGGGATGGTTCCTGTGACGGCTGCTCCTTCGCTCGAGGTCTCCGGCCTCGCGTACGCCTACCCCGACGGCCACCAGGCCCTGTTCGGCGTCGACTTCACGATCGCGCGCGGGGAACGCGTCGCGCTGCTCGGACCCAACGGCGCGGGCAAGACGACGCTCGTGCTGCATCTCAACGGGATCCTCGGCGGCGGCGCGGGCACCGTCCGTGTCGCCGGGACACCCGTGGTGAAGGCCAACTTCGCCGAGGTGCGGCGCCGCGTCGGGATCGTCTTCCAGGACCCCGACGACCAGCTGTTCATGCCGACCGTCCGCGAGGACGTGGCGTTCGGCCCGGCCGCGGCGGGGCTGCGCGGGCCGGAGCTCGAGGCATGCGTCCACAAGGCGCTGTCCCTGGTGGGCATGGAGGGCTTCGCCGACCGCCCGCCGCACCACCTCTCCTTCGGGCAGCGCCGCCGCGTCGCGGTGGCCACCGTGCTCGCGATGGAGCCCGAGATCCTGGTCCTCGACGAACCCTCGTCGAACCTGGACCCGGCCTCGCGCCGTGAACTCGCCGACATCCTGCGCTCGTTGGACGTCACCGTCCTCATGGTCACGCACGACCTGCCGTACGCCCTCGAACTCTGCCCGCGCGCGCTGATCCTCAGCGACGGCTCCATCGCGGCGGACGGCGCGACGGGCGACCTGCTCGCCGACGACGAGCTGATGCGCGCGCACCGTCTTGAGCTGCCGTTCGGCTTCGATCCGCGGTCGGTACGGGCCGGGGCCTGAGCACCCGGCCGGGGCGCGGGCCCCGGAATCGTGCGGTCGTCGTGCACGTTGCACCATGGTGAGCGGCCGGATCGGGCCGTACGGAATGGAGCAGTGACGTGGACGGGGTCCAGGGCGGTGTCGAGGTCGAGGGCACGGTCGAACCGGGCTGGGAGGGCGTGCGCGACGCCTTCGTACGCAACTTCACCGAGCGCGGCGAGCGCGGGGCCTCCGTGGCCGTGTACCAGGGCGGGCGGCCCGTGGTCGACCTGTGGGCCGGCACGCGGGACGTGGACTCCACCGAGCCGTGGGTCCCGGACAGCCTGCATCTGATCCGTTCGGCGACCAAGGGCGTCGCGGCGGCCGTCCCGCTGCTGCTGCACCAGCGCGGGCAGCTCGACCTCGACGCGCCGGTGGGCACGTACTGGCCCGAGTACAAGGCGGCGGGCAAGGAGCACACGCGCGTACGGCACCTTCTGTCGCACCGCGCGGGCGTGCCCGTCCTCGACGTGCCCGTCGACTTCACGGACCCGGCCGCCGGGCCGCGCGCCGTCGCGGCGCAGGCGCCCGTCTGGGAGCCGGGCACGGACCACGGCTACCACGCGCATACGTACGGCTGGCTGATCGGTGAGCTGGTACGGCGGGTCACCGGGCGCAGCCTCGGCACCTGGCTCGCGGAGCAGATCACCGGGCCGCGGGGGATCGATCTGTGGGTCGGGCTGCCCGATGAGCTGGAGCACCGGGCGGGGAGCGTCACGCGCGTCGACCCGCCCTCGGCCGCCGGCGGTCTGAAGCTGCGGCCGAAGCGGGCGGTGTCCGAGGCGTACGCGGATCCCTCCTCGCTGACGCGGCGGGCGTTCGCGGCGCTGGCGCCCGCGGACGAGAACTCCGCGGCGTACCGGGCGGCGGAGCTGCCCGCGACGAACGGGATGGCCAACGCGCGGGCGCTGGCCCGGTTCTACGCCTCCCTGATCGGCCCGCTCGACGGCCGCCCGGCGCTGTTCGCCCCCGCGACGGTCGCCCTCGCGCGCACGGAGGAATCGGCCGGCCCCGACCGCACCCTGATCGTCAACACCCGCTTCGGCCCGGGCTACATGCTCCACTCGGGCGCCTCGCCCTTGCTGGGCCCCTCCTCCTTCGGCCACCCCGGGCGGGGTGGGCCGCTGGGGTTCGCGGATCCCGAGTCGGGGGTGGCCTTCGGGTACACGACGAACGGTCTGCAGAAGGGGGTTACTGCGGATCCTCGGGCGCAGGCGTTGGTGCGGGCGGTTCGGTCGGCGCTGGGTTGAGCCGTCTCAGCCTGGCCGGCGTTTGAGGCCGAGCGCGTTCAGCGCGAAAGGGGGTCTGGGGGCGAAGCCCCCAGTTTCGGGAAGGGGCGGGGTGGGGAGAAAGCCCGCCGCAGGCGCCACGGACCGCCACCACGACGCCCCCTTACGCCGCCGTCAACATCAGCCCGATCCCCACAGCCATCACCCCCGCCGCCACAATCCGCGGCGCCCCGAACCGCTCCTTGAACAGCACGGCCCCGATCGCCGCCCCCACAATGATCGAGGACTCCCGCAACGCCGCGACGGGCGCGAGCGGTGCGCGGGTCTGGGCCCAGAGGACCAGGCCGTACGCGACGATCGAGAGCGCCGCGCCCACGAGGCCGCGGACCGCGAACGGGCGGAGCAGCGGCACCAGTCGGGAGCGGTGGCGGTACCACGCGTAGACCGGGATCGCGATGCCTTCGAGGATCATCAGCCAGGCGATGTAGCCGAGCGGTGTGCCGGAGGCGCGCACGCCCACACCGTCCACGACCGTGTACGACGCGATGGACACCCCCGTCGCGAGCGCCGCGAGCAGCGCCGGCCACTGCGGCCGCTTCCCCGCCCCGTGGATCCCCCACAGCGCGAGCCCGAGCAGCCCCGCACACGCCACCGCGACGCCCGCCAACTGCAGCCCCCCGATGCGCTCGTGGAGGAGGACCGCCGCGACGGCCGTGACGAGCAGCGGCGCCGTGCCGCGGGCGATCGGGTACATCTGCCCGAAGTCGCCCAGCGAGAACGACCGCATGAGGAGCGCCTGGTACGCGACGTGCAGTACCGCCGAGATGATCAGCCAGGGCCAGGCCCCGGCCGCGGGCAGCGGCGTGAACACGGCGAGGAGTCCGCCGAGCAGCGCCCCGCCGCCGGATATCAGGGTGAACGCGAGGAGCTGGTCCTTGATGTGGTGGGCCAGCGCGTTCCAGGAGGCGTGGGTGACGGCCGCCAGGACGACGGCCGCGGCGACGAGCGGTGTCACTTCTCGCGCACGTCCACCAGCGCGCCGCCCGCATGCGCGATCAGCGACTTCGGGTCCATCGGGAACACCGTGTGCGGAGTGCCCGCGGCCGCCCACACGACCGCGTGGTCGAGCAGTCCGCGGTCGGCCAGGACCCGGGTCCGCGTGCGGTGCCCGAAGGGCGGCACACCCCCGATCGCGTACCCGGTGGTCTCCCGTACGACATCCGCGTTCGGCCGCGTCACCTTCTCGGCGCCCAGCTCACGCCGGACGAGCTCCATGTCGACCCGCGACGAGCCGTCCATCAGGACCAGCACCGGCACTCCGTCCGCCGCGAAGATCAGCGACTTGACGATCTCGCTCAGCTCGCAGCCGATCGCCTCCGCGGCCTGCGCGGCGGTGCGCGTGGCGTCCGGGAAGGTGCGGACCTCGGTGAGCACGGAGTCGAGGCCGAGGCCGCTGAGAGCCTCGGCGAAACGGGGATGCGCGGCGGATTCCGGAGTACTCATGCGCCGCACGCTAGCGGTCCGTGTATCCGCCACGCGAGCGGGTTACCCGTTACCGATGCGTCACTTCGCGGACCACCCCGTTGCTACCCCACGGCCTTGAGCACCGAAGCCACCAGCGGCCCCGACGACTTGCCGCCGCGCCCGCCCTCCTGCATCACCGCGGCCGCCGCCGTGTCCCCGCGCCAGGCCGTGAACCAGCCGTTGGGCTTCTCCTGCCCGTCGACCTCCGCCGAACCGGTCTTGCCGCCGATGTCCCCGCCGACCGAGGCCATCGCCTCGGCCGCGGAGCCCGACGTCGCCGTGTACGCGAGGAGTTCCCGCAGCTGCGCGTGCGCCTTGGCGTCCATCTTGCGCGGGGCGGTGGCCAGTTGACGGCCGTCGACCTCCGGCGAGACGAGGTAGGGCTGCTTGAAGACGCCGGTCTTGGCGGTGGCGATGATCGACGCGACGTTCAGCGGGTTCATCCGCACCCCGCCCTGCCCGATCAGCGAGGCCGCCTTCTGCGCCGCCGACTGCACCGGCACCGCGCCGTCGAAGCTCGGCACGCCGATCGACCAGTTGCCGCGCCCGAGGCCGAAGACCTCCTGCGTCTGCTTCGTCAGATCGTTGTCGGCCAGCTTGCCGGCCTGCGAGATGAAGGCCGTGTTGCAGGACGCGGCGAAGCTGGAGCGGAACGTGCCGTTCTTGATCTCGAACTTCTCGACGTTCTGGAACTTCCAGCCGCCGGACGTGAAGTACTTCGGGCACGGATGCGGCTTGTCGATCCCCGCGAGCCCCTTCTCCAGGAGCATCGACGCCGTCACGATCTTCATCGTCGAACCGGGCGCGAGCGAACCCTGCAGCGCGACGTTCATGCCGGACGGGTTCGAGTTCGCCGCCGCCAGGATCTCGCCGGTGCTCGGCTTGAGCACCACGATCGCGGCCCGGCTGCGCTTGGCCACCTCACGCTCGGCGGCCGCCTGCGCGGCCGGACTGATGGTGGTCTTCACGGTGCCCGGGGTGCCCTCGGAGAGCGTCAGCAGGGTCTTGTCCGGGAGCGCCTTCCCGTCATCCTTGCTCTTCGCCGCGTCGCCCTCGGCGTCCTTCTCCGGCTCGGCGCGCACGATCTGCAGCTCGATCCCCGCGCTGCCGCCCGCCTTCTCGCCGAACTTCTCGCGCAGCCCGTCGAGCACGTTCCCGAGCGAGGGGTACTTCTCGGCGGTGATCTCCCCGCCGTTGCGGTCCACGGCCTTGATCGGCGGGGTCCCGGCCGCGCCCGCGCGCAGGATGTCACCCTCCTTGAGCCCCGGGTGCAGCACCGACGGCTGCCAGGCGACGACCGGGGTGCCCTTCGTCGTCCGCACCACGGTCAGTGCCGAGTCGTACGCGTAGGGCTTGGACTTTCCCTCGTACGACACCGTCGCGGCGACCTTGAACGGCACCTTGGCGCCCGCGCCCTTGCCGGGCGTGAACTTCACACCGGTCAGATGCGCGTCCTTCTCGTACGAGGCGAGCGCGCTCTGTGCGGCCCCCGCGTCATCGGTGAGGGCCGCCGCGCCCGCGGCGTCGCCCTTGGCCCACGCGTCGAGGAACTTCCCCGAAGCCTCCTGGACCTCCGCCTTCGTCAGCGGCTTCGCCTGCAGTTCCTTCGGCGAGAGCGGCTGGTCGGCGTCATCGTCGGCCCCGCCGCCGACGAGGGCGTACGCCGTGATGCCGATGCCCGCGACCACGGCACCGGCCGTGACCGCGATCAGCGCGACCTTGGTCTCCTTGCTCATGGCGTTCTGCTCGCCCGAGCGCCCTCGCTTGCCCACCAGTTCCTCCGCCTTGCCCTGCCGCGTGCCCGACTCCGGGGCACCCTATAGGTCTTCGATGAGTGCGCCTGCTCCGCTTGACGGGCGGGACCCTTCTGTGAAGGGCCCCGCCCGCGTCAGCGTTCAGGGCAGGCTCTCAGCCCGCGGCCAGCACCTGCGCCACGATGGGACCGGCGGCCTCGCCGCCGCGGCCGCCCTCGACGACGACGGCGGCCACCGCGATGTCGTCGCGGAAACCGGCGAACCAGCTGTTCGGCTTCTCCTGCCCGCCCACCTCGGCGGAGCCGGTCTTGGCACCGATGTCACCGCCGAGGCCGCTCATCGCGCCCGCGGCGGAGCCGGAGCGTGCGGTCGCCCGCATCATCTGGGCCACCTGGCCGGCCGTGCCCGTCCCGATGCCGCTCGCCGTGGCCCGCTCGATCCCGTACGAGGTGGGCACGATCACCGGCTGGCGGAACGTGCCGCCGCCCTTCACCGTGGCCACCACGGACGCCATGGTGAGCGGGTTCATCTGCACCACGCCCTGGCCGATCGCGTTCGCCGCACGGTCCGATGTGTCGGCCGCGGGCACCGAGCCGTCGTACGAACGGATGCCGGTGTGCCACTCGGTGCCGATGCCGAACTTGGCGGCCTCCTGGGTCAGCGAGTTGTCGTTCAGGTTGTCGTGCGCGATGCCCTTGATGAAGGCGGTGTTGCAGGAGCGCTTGAAGCTGTCGGCGAGCGTGGCGCCCTCGTTCGGTGCGAGGCCGGGCAGATTGCCGAAGGTCTGGCTGCGGTAGACGATGCTCGGCTTGCAGGGGATCGTGGTGCCCGGCCCGGCGACACCGTTGTCGATGAAGGTGGCCGCCGTCACGATCTTCATCGTGGAGCCGGGAGCCAGCCGTCCCATGAACGCCGCGTTGTCCCCGGGTTCCTGGTTGGCCACCGCGAGCACCTGCCCGGTGCTCGGCTGGATCGCCACCACCGAGGACTTGGCCTTGGACTGCACGGCCTTCTCGGCGGCGGCCTGCACCCGGGCGCTCAGCGTCGTCCTCAGCTTCCCCGGCTCGCCCTTCTGCAGCGTCACCAGGGTCGGGTTGACCTCCGAGGGATTCTTCCGCTCGATCCACAGCTCGATGCCGGGCTTGCCGCCCGCCTTGCTCTCGTACTTCTCCCGCAGCTGGTCCAGGACCGGCCCGAGTGACGGGTACGTGTCCCGGTCGAGCACCTTGCCGTCCCGGTCCACGGCCTCGATCTGCGGGGTCGCCGCCTCGCCCGCCTCGAAGGTGTCGTCCTTCTTCAGCTGCGGATGGATCACGGCCGGCTGCCAGTCGACGAGCGCGCGCCCGGTGCTCTTGCCCCGGACGACCTTCAACTCGCTCTTGTACGCAAGGGGCTTGGACTTCCCCTCGTACGACACCGTCGCCTTCACCGAGAACGGCACCGTCGTGCCCTTCGCCTTGCCCGCAGCGATCTTCACCTTCGTGATGTCGGCGCCCACGAAGGAATGCAGCACACTGCCCGCCGCTACGGGGTTGTTGGTGAACTCGGCGGCCGCGTCCGCCTCCCCCTTCTCCCACTGTCCGAAGAAGGACGCGACAGTCTTCCGTACTTCCTCTTCGGTCACCGGACCCGAACTCGGAGCGGAATCCGAACCGGTCGGGGACGACCCCCCGGTCACCCCGTTGTAAAGATTGAACGCGCCATAACCGGCAACTCCCACCATCACGGTGAAAACTCCGCCGACCAGGCTTGTCTTGACTCCATTGCGCATCGCTGCGCTCCCCTCCCCAGGAGTCCCGAACGCAGGTTGAACACGTTCAGGAAGTTATCGGGGAGCAGGTTATACCCACCCGGTCATCACCCGGCTAAACCCAGGTGTCGAACCACATCCTCGCCCGCCAGGAATCCACCGGAATGGGATGGGCCGTATAGAGAGGCCAGAAATAAATGAAGTTCCAGATGATGAGAAGGACGAGAACACCCGCCCCCACCACACCGACCACACGCCGCCGTTCACTCGACCCCGCGCGCCCGATCATCGCGCCGATCATCATCGCGAGCCCCAGGCACAGATACGGAATGAAGACGACCGCGTAGAAGAGGAAGATCGTGCGTTCCTGGTAGTTGAGCCAGGGCACGAAACCCGCGGCGAACGCGGCCGCGATGGCGCCCGCGCGCCAGTCGCGCCGGAAGAACCAGCGCCACAGCACGTAGAGGATCGCGAAGCAGGCGGCCCACCACAGGAGGGGGGTGCCGAGCGCGAGGACCTCGCTCGCGCACTTCTCGCGGGCGTCGGCCGGACAGCCTTCGGCGCCCGGCGCCGGTGACTCGTAGTAGTACGAGACCGGGCGGCCCAGGACCAGCCAGCTCCACGGGTTCGACTCGTAGTCGTGCGGGGTGGTCAGCCCGACATGGAACTCCCAGACCTGGTGCGAGTAGTGCCACAGGCTGCGCCACCAGTCGGGCAGCAGCCCGCCGACCCCGCTCGACGGATGGTCCGCGCCCCACTCGCGCAGATAACCGCGGTCGCCGGGCGCCGTGTTGAGCAGCCAGCCGGTCCAGGTCGCGAGGTAGGTGACGACCGCGACCGGCACCGTGGAGACGAACGCGGGCAGCACATCCCGCTTGAGGACCGTGAGATACGGCCGCCGGGCCCCCGCGGTCCGGCGCGCCCCCACGTCCCACAGGACCGTCATCAGGCCGAACGCGGCCAGGAAGATGCCGCCGTTCCACTTGGTGGCGAAGGCCAGGCCGAGCGCGACACCGGCCACGATCCGCCACGGCCGCCGGCCCAGGCGGAGCGTTTCCGCGATCGACGCGTCGGGCCGTACGACCCCTTCGTCGTCCATCGGCAGGGCCGCCGCGAGCCGGGCCCTCGCCTTGTCCCGGTCGATCACCAGCGCGCAGAACGCGGCCAGCACGAAGAACATCAGCGGCAGGTCGAGCAGCGCGGTCCGGCTCATCACGAAGTGCAGACCGTCGACCGCGAGCAGCAGACCGGCCAGGCAGCCCAGGAACGTCGAGCGGAACATCCGGCGTCCGACGCGGCACACCATCAGGACCGAGAGCGTGCCGAGCAGCGCCACCATGAAGCGCCAGCCGAACGGGGTGAGTCCGAAGAGCCACTCACCGGCCGCGATGACCCACTTGCCCATCGGCGGATGCACGACGTACGAGGGGTCGTGGCCGACCGGGACGTTCGAGCCGAGGTCGATGACCGTGTCGTTGTACTTCTCGGGCCAGCGGACCTCGTACCCCCGCTTGAGCAGGGCCCATGCGTCCTTCGCGTAGTACGTCTCGTCGAATATCACCGCATTCGGCTTGCCCAGCTGCCAGAAGCGCAGGATCCCCGCGAACAGCGCGACGAGCAGCGGGCCGCCCCAGCCGACCGACCGGGCGGCGCGGGAGGCGGGGTGCACCCTGAGCAGCGCCCACAGGCGCGGATTCGGCTCCGCGTACGGCGGGTCCAGACGCAGTCCCACGTCGTCCACGGGCCGTGCGGTGTACCCGAATCTGCGCAGCCGCGGCAGCCAGTCGCGCGTCTGCGGCTCGTCGGGGGCATCGCCGGGCGGCCGGGCGGTGGAGTCCCTTGTGGGTGGGGACGGAGCACTGGTCACCGCGCCATCGTAGGGAACCCGGCTGTGCACGTCCCCGGCACGGCCCGCCGGGGATGCGGACGGTGTCGGTCCATGGGCCGCGGGAGGCCTGCGAGGATGGACGCGTGACAGGAACGCAAGGAACCCTCGTCCTGGCCGGCACGCCCATCGGCGACACCGCCGACGCACCGCCCCGCCTCGCCGCCGAGCTGGAGAGCGCCGACATCGTCGCCGCCGAGGACACGCGCCGGCTGCGCCGCCTCACCCAGGCGCTCGGGGTGCAGACCACCGGCCGTGTCGTCTCGTACTTCGAGGGCAACGAGTCGGCCCGTACGCCCGAGCTGGTCGAGGCGCTCGCCGACGGCGCCCGGGTGCTCCTGGTCACCGACGCAGGGATGCCCTCCGTGTCCGACCCCGGCTACCGCCTCGTCGCGGCCGCCGTCGAGAAGGACATCAAGGTCACCGCCGTGCCGGGACCGTCCGCGGTGCTCACCGCGCTCGCGCTCTCCGGCCTGCCCGTCGACCGCTTCTGCTTCGAGGGCTTCCTGCCGCGCAAGGCCGGCGAGCGCATGTCGCGGCTGCGCGAGGTCGCCGACGAGCGGCGCACGCTCGTCTACTTCGAGGCCCCGCACCGCCTCGACGACACCCTCGCCGCGATGGCCGAGGCCTTCGGCGCCGAGCGCCGCGCCGCCGTCTGCCGCGAGCTGACCAAGACGTACGAGGAGGTCAAGCGCGGCTCACTCGGCGAGCTGGCCGCCTGGGCGGCCGAGGGCGTACGCGGCGAGATCACCGTCGTCGTCGAGGGCGCCCCCGAGACGGTCGCCGAGCTGGACGCGGACGAGCTGGTGCGCCGGGTGCAGGTACGCGAGGAGGCGGGGGAGCGGCGCAAGGAGGCCATCGCGGCCGTCGCGGTCGAAGCGGGGCTGCCCAAGCGCGAGGTCTTCGATGCCGTCGTCGCGGCAAAGAATGCCGCCGGCCGGTCGCCAAAGGACGGCAAAGGACTATCGTGAAAAGCAAAGGCTAAGCCGGGCATCGGCCTCTTTCCACATGAGGCGCCCAAAAGCGCTCCAATAGTCGACAGGTCTGATGCATTCCGGCCGGACGAGGCGTCCACTGGATGAAGGAACCCCATCGGTTCCTTCGCACGTGGATGACCCCGGACGTACTTGTCCGAGGGACAAGAGGAGCTGGCATGAGTGAGATCACCGGCCGCGCCGCCGACATCGACGCCGCAGCACAACCTTCCGTGGACCCGACCAGCCTGCCGACCCACCCGATCGCCACCGTTCACGAGTCGTACGCGTTCGCCTGCATGCGCTGTGGCCACGGCTGGGAGCAGTCGTACGACATCGAGCATTACGTCGACGGCAAGGGCAATGAATTCGTGCTCTACAAGGCGGGCGGGCAGCGTGTCCCGTCGCCGCTGAGCCGGCCCACCTGTCTCAACTGCGGCGGGCATGTCGTCCGCATCATGCAGGCCGGGCAGGTCTCCTCGATCCTCGACCTGCTGTCCCGCCAGAGCCACCACAAGGACCGCCCGGCGGCGGCCGGGGCGGAAGAGGCCGCGTCCGGGGCCGAGCACCACTGGCACCTCTCCGACCTTCTCCACCCCTTCAAGGGCAGGCAGCAGTAGGGCCTTCAACGGCCTGCGCGCAGCGGTAGGGCAGGATCGGGGGCATGAGCCCCAAGGACGCACCCCCGCCCCTGCCCGAGCCGCTGCGCATCCCCGTCGCGGACTCGCACACGCACCTCGACATGCAGGACGGCACCGTCGAGGAAGGGCTCGCCAAGGCCGCGTCGGTCGGTGTGACGACCGTGGTGCAGGTCGGCTGCGACCTCAAGGGCTCGCAGTGGGCGGCCGACACGGCGGCGGCGTACCGCGCCGTGCACGCCACCGTCGCGCTTCACCCCAACGAGGCGCCGCGCATCGTGCACGGCGACCCCGACGGCTGGTCGCGCCAAGGCGCGCGCGAGCCGCTCGGGGACGCCGGGCTCGACGAGGCGCTCGCCGAGATCGACCGGCTCGCCGCGCTGCCGCACGTCAAGGGCGTCGGCGAGACCGGGCTCGACTACTTCCGCACCGGGCCCGAGGGCAAGGCCGCGCAGGAGAAGTCCTTCCGCGCGCACATCGAGATCGCCAAGCGGCACGGCAAGGCGCTGGTCATCCACGACCGCGACGCGCACGCCGACGTGCTGCGGATCCTCAAGGAGGAGGGCGCGCCCGAACGGACCGTCTTCCACTGCTACTCCGGTGACGCGGCGATGGCCCAACTCTGCGCGCAGAACGGCTACTTCATGTCGTTCGCGGGCAACGTCACCTTCAAGAACGCCCAGCATCTGCGGGACGCGCTCGCCGTCGCGCCGCTGGACCTGGTGCTCGTCGAGACCGACGCCCCCTTCCTGACGCCCGCGCCGTACCGCGGACGGCCCAACGCGCCCTATCTCATTCCGATCACGCTGCGGGCGATGGCACTCGTCGCGGACGTGACGGAGGACGTGCTCGCAGAGGCGATCGCGGCGAACACCGCGCGAGCGTTCGATTACTGACGGATAACATCGGCGCCGCTCGCGACACTGTGTAGTCGCGTCGCTTGGGAGAGTGACGAAAGCTCCGCTAGGTTCTCCCCGCTTGATCGGGACCCCTGGAGCCTGGAGCGACGTCGTGAGCCATGGGACTTCGTACGACCCCTACGGGGTGCGCGAGCAGCAGCGGCATGCGCCGGAGCCGTACGAGCGGGAGCCGTACGCCCCCGAGCCGTACGCCCCGGAACCGTACGCCCCCGAGCCTTACGCCCCGGATCCGTACGCCCCCGACCCGTACCAGCCCGCGTACGAGACGCGGGGTGAGTTCCCGCGGCAGTCGGCCCTGACGGTGACAGCGCCGATCTCCGTCCCCCGCCCCGGGCGGGCCGCGGCGCGCAAGGCCGCGCGGCGGCGGAAATCCTCCGAGCGGCCCGAGCTGCGCCGGCTGGTGCCGCAGGCGCTCGTCGTCGCGTTCCTCGCGGGCGGCACCAGCGCGTTCGTCGCACAGGACAAGGCCGTGAAGCTCACGGTCGACGGCCAGGAGCGCACCCTGCACACCTTCGCCGACGACGTCGCCGAACTCGTCGCCGACGAGGGTCTCGCCGTCGGCGCGCACGATGTGGTCGCACCGGCCCCCGGCACCGAACTGGCCAGCGGCGACGAGGTGGTGGTGCGCTACGGGCGGCCCGTGCACCTCACGCTCGACGGGCAGCGGCGCAAGGTCTGGACGACCGAGGAAACCGTCGACGGGGCGCTGCGCCAGCTCGGGGTGCGCGCCGAGGGCGCGTATCTGTCGGCGTCGCGCTCGAAGCGGATCGCCCGCGGCGGGCTCGAGCTCGACATCCGCACCGAACGCACGGTCACGATCATGGCGGACGGCCGCGAGCGCACCATCCGCACGAACGCGGCGACCGTGCGCGAGGCCGTCGAGCAGGCCGGGATCTCGTTGCGCGGCCAGGACACCACGTCCGTGCAGCCTGACAGCTTCCCGCGCGACGGGCAGACGGTGACCGTCATGCGGATCACCGGCAGCAAGGAGGTGCGCGAGGAGCCGATCCCGTTCGCGGTCCGGCGCACCCAGGACCCGACGCAGTTCTCCGGCACGGAGGTCGTGGCCGAGCCGGGACGGCAGGGCGTACGACGGGTCACGTACGCGCTGCGGACCGTCAACGGCGTGAAGCAGAAGCCGAAGCGGCTGCGCACGGAGGTGGTGCGCGAGCCGGAGCCACAGCTCGTCAGGGTCGGCACGAAGCCGCTGCCGTCCTCGGTGAGCGGCGCGGACGGCCTCAACTGGTCCTCGCTCGCGGCCTGCGAATCGGGCGGCCGCCCCAACGCGACGGACCCCTCGGGCACGTACGGGGGCCTCTACCAGTTCGACACGCGAACCTGGCAGGGCCTCGGCGGATCGGGCCGTCCCCAGGACGCCCCGGCGGCGGAGCAGACCTTCCGCGCGAAGAAGCTGTACGTACAGCGGGGAGCCAGCCCGTGGCCGCACTGCGGGGGGCGGCTGCACAGCTGAGCGGGCAGCCCCGCCCCGGCCGCACCGTAACCTTGAACGGTGAGCACCACTGAGTCCGACGAGACCGGCCCCCTCCTCGGGCCCGCCGACATCCGCGAACTGGCCGCAGCCCTGGGCGTACGCCCGACCAAGCAGCGCGGCCAGAACTTCGTCATCGACGCGAACACCGTCCGCCGTATCGTCCGCACCGCGGGCGTACGCCCCGACGACGTGGTCGTCGAGATCGGCCCGGGCCTCGGCTCGCTGACGCTCGCGCTCCTGGAGGCCGCCGACCGGCTGGTCGCCGTGGAGATCGACGACACGCTCGCCGCCGCGCTGCCCGCCACCATCGAGGCCCGGATGCCCGCGCGCGCCGACCGCTTCGCGCTGGTGCACTCGGACGCGATGCTCGTACGGGAACTGCCGGGACCGGCCCCGACGGCCCTGGTTGCGAACCTGCCGTACAACGTCGCCGTGCCCGTCCTGCTGCACATGCTCGCGACCTTCCCGAGCATCGAACGCACCCTGGTCATGGTCCAGTCCGAGGTCGCCGACCGGCTCGCCGCACAGCCCGGCAACAAGGTGTACGGCGTGCCGTCCGTGAAGGCCAACTGGTACGCGGAGGTGAAGCGGGCGGGCGCGATCGGGCGCAACGTGTTCTGGCCCGCGCCCAACGTCGACAGCGGACTCGTCGCGCTGGTGCGGCGCACCGAGCCGGTGAAGACCACGGCCACGCGCCAGGAAGTGTTCGCGGTCGTCGACGCCGCGTTCGCCCAGCGCCGCAAGACCCTGCGCGCCGCGCTCGCCGGCTGGGCGGGTTCCGCCGCCGCGGCCGAGCAGGCCCTGGTCGCCGCCGGGATCTCCCCGCAGGCGCGCGGCGAGGCGCTGACCGTCGAGGAGTTCGCGCGGATCGCCGAGCACAAGGCGGACCCGACCGCGGAGGCCACGGCGTGAGCGTCACCGTCCGCGTACCCGCCAAGGTCAATGTGCAGCTGGCGGTCGGTGCCGCGCGGCCCGACGGCTTCCACGACCTGGCGAACGTCTTCCTGGCCGTCGGCCTGTACGACGAGGTCACGGTCACCCCGGCCGACGGGCTCAGGATCACCTGCTCGGGCCCGGACGCCCACCAGGTCCCGCTCGACGCCTCGAACCTGGCGGCCCGCGCGGCCCTCGCGCTCGCCGCGCGGCACGGGATCCCGGCCGATGTCCACCTCCACATCGCCAAGGACATCCCCGTCGCGGGCGGCATGGCGGGCGGCTCCGCGGACGGGGCGGGCGCGCTGCTCGCCTGTGACGCGCTGTGGGGGCTCGGCTCCTCGCGCCGTGAACTCCTCGACATCTGCGCCGAGTTGGGCAGCGACGTACCGTTCTCGCTGCTCGGCGGCGCGGCGCTCGGCACCGGGCGCGGCGAACTGCTCGAACCGCTGCCGGTCGGCGGCTCCTTCCACTGGGTGTTCGCGCTCGCCGACGGCGGACTCTCCACGCCCGCGGTGTACGGCGAGTTCGACCGTCTGACGGCCGGTACAGAGGTCCCGGCGCCGGTCGCGTCACCCTCCCTGCTCGCCGCGCTGCGCGACGGGGACGCGGTGGGCCTCGCGGCCACGGTCGTCAATGACCTCCAGCCCGCGGCCCTCTCGCTCTTCCCGGGGCTGGCCAGGACCCTCGCCGTCGGCGCCGAGGCGGGCGCGCTCGCCTCGCTGGTCTCGGGCTCGGGCCCGACCACGGCCTTCCTCGCGAAGTCCGCGGAGGGCGCGGAGGCGGTGGCGGCCGCGCTGCTCGCCTCGGGCACGTGCCGCGCGGCGCGGGTGACCTCGGGCCCCGCGCCAGGGGCGACCGTGGTCTGAACGTACTCACGTCGAACTGAGTAGCTGAGCCCTGACCGGCGCCCATGGCCGCGCGCGACGGTGTCCCCATGGCATCCACCGCGCGCGAGCTCGCAGACAAGACCCCGGTCACCCGGGACCGGTACATGGACCTGCTCCGGGTCGCCTCGCTCGGGACCGTCGTGATCGGGCACTGGCTGATGGCGGTCGTCAGCACCGACGACGCGGGGCAGCTGCAGATCGGCAACCTGCTCGCCAAGGTGCCGCAGCTGCAGGTGCTCACCTGGGCGCTGCAGATCATGCCCGTGTTCTTCTTCGTCGGCGGGTTCTCGCACGCGCTGTCCTACCGGTCCCTGGAGCGCAAGTCCGAGGGCACCTCGGTGTACGCGGCCTTCCTGCGCGCGCGCCTGCAGCGGCTGCTGCGGCCCACCATGGTGTTCATCCTGGTGTGGGGCGCCGCCGCGCTCATCCTCCAACTCATCGGCGGCAGCCCGCACCTGGCGGACATCACGCTGCGGCTCGTGCCCCAGCCGCTGTGGTTCATCGGGATCTATCTCGCGATGGTCGCCTTCACCCCGCCCCTGCTCAAGCTGCACGAGCGCCACGGCTGGGCGGCCTTCGGCGGTCTCGTCGCGGCGGCCGCGGCGGTGGACGTGCTGCGGTTCGCCGCAGGGGTGCCGTACCTGGAGTTCCTGAACTTCGCGTTCGTCTGGCTCGCGATCCACCAGCTCGGCTTCCTGCGCGCCGACGGAAAGCTCCGGATGCCGTCCGTGCTCGCCGCCACCGGACTCCTCGGCGCCGGCGCGCTCGTCGCCTTCGGCCCGTATCCGCTGAGCATGGTCGGCATGCCCGGCGAGAAGATCTCGAACATGGCCCCTCCCACCTTCGCCCTGCTCTGCCACGGGCTGTGGCTGGTCGGCGCGGTGGAACTGGTGCGGCGCCCGGCCGTGCGGTGGCTCGAGCGGCCCAAGGTCTGGCGGACGGTCGTCGCCGCGAACGGCATCTCCATGACCGCGTTCCTGTGGCACCTGACGGCGATGCTCGGCGTGTACGGCGTCCTCATCGGCCTCGACGTCACCCTGCCCGCGCCCGCGACAGCCGCCTGGTGGGCGCAGGTGCCGCTGCGGATGGCGGCGGCCGCGGTCCTCACGGCGCTGCTGGTCGCGGCGTTCCGCAGCTTCGAACGCCCGGCACCGGCCGCTCACACGACCACGCGCGCCACCACCACCCGCGCCGCCGGCTCGGGCCCGCTGGCCGCGCTCGGTATCGCCCTGTGCCTCTTCGGCGTCCTAGGCCTGTCGATGGTCGGCTACGGCGACCTGCTCGAAGGACGGTCGGCCCTGCTGATCGCGTTCCGCGTCACGGCTCCGGCCTCCGTCGCGATGGCGCTGGCGGGGTGGTTCCTGGTGGAGCGGGCGGGCAAGGGCCGGGTCTGAGCAGCGGGGGTGGGGGCAGCTCCGGGAGGGCGTCCCTCACCCCGGCCTCCGCTCAGCCGGAGACCCGCACCGACTCCTTCGCTAGCTCGTACGCGGGCAGCACGACCTTCTCGTCGCCCTGGTCCGAACCCCCGAGCGCCACCACGACCGTTCCCTCGGGGGTGCCGACCGCGAAGGCGCGGGTGGTGCGCCGCTCCTCGAAGAGCGGGTCGAGCTCCGAGTAGACGACCTCCACCGCCTCCGCGGAACCCGCCTTGAACGAGGTGTACTTCTCGTCGGCGTGCTCCTCGGCCTCGGCGACGAAACCCTCGAGGACCGTGCGCGGGTCGGCTCCTGCCTCGGGCATCTCGATGTACGTCCGCAGGAAGCCGATCTTCCCGGTCGCCTTGGCGCTGATCTCGCAGCTCGCGATGACCGGGCCGCGCGTGGCGAGACCCTCGAGGAGCTCGGCCATCTCATCCTCGGTGAGCGTCTCGGCGAGTTCGCCGTCGGCGTCGGGGTCGGGGGTGGTGTCGATGGCCGAGGGCTTCCACTTCGCCGCGATCCCGAAGGTCACCGGCAGTTCGCACGCCGAGCCCTTGGACCCGACCGTGCTCGCCTGCTCGGAGGCATTGGTGCCCTTACCGGCCTTCCCGTCGTCACCGGCCTTTCCGTCGCCGCCGCCCGAGCACCCCGCAACCAGGCCGACCGCCACGGCTGCCGCCGCCATTCCCCGTACCACCGCGCTGCGCATGATGCTGCTTCCCGCCCCTTGAGATCACGCTCCCGCCCCCCGGGAGATCGCCGCACGATATCCCGCCCCGCGCTCCGACTACCCTGGTAGGCCGACCGCAAGGTCGATCCGTGACCCCCGTACAGGAGTGAAATGGCCGTCAATCTGGTCAATGTCGAGTCCGTGAGCAAGGTGTACGGCACCCGTGCCCTGCTCGACGGAGTCTCGCTCGGCGTCTCCGAAGGGGACCGGATCGGGGTCGTGGGGCGCAACGGGGACGGCAAGACCACCCTGATCCGGATGCTCGCCAAGCTGGAGGAGGCCGACACCGGCCGCGTCACGCACAGCGGCGGGCTGCGCCTCGGCGTGCTCACGCAGCACGACTCGCTCGACCCCGAGGCCACCGTCCGCCACGAGGTCATCGGCGACATGGCCGACCACGAGTGGGCGGGCAGCGCCAAGATCCGTGACGTGCTGCAGGGCCTGTTCGGCGGGCTCGACCTGCCCGGCTTCCCGCAGGGCCTCGACACCGTGATCGGGCCGCTGTCCGGCGGTGAGCGGCGACGGATCGCGCTCGCGAAGCTGCTCATCGAGGAGCAGGACCTGATCGTCCTGGACGAGCCCACGAACCACCTCGACGTCGAGGGCATCTCCTGGCTCGCGAAGCATCTGCAGGAACGCCGCTCCGCGCTCGTGTGCGTGACGCACGACCGCTGGTTCCTCGACCAGGTCTGCACCCGCATGTGGGATGTGCAGAAGGGCGATGTCTTCGAGTACGAGGGCGGCTACAGCGACTACGTGTTCGCGCGGGCCGAGCGGGAGCGGATCGCCGCGACCGAGGAGACCAAGCGGCAGAACCTGATGCGCAAGGAGCTGGCCTGGCTGCGCCGCGGCGCCCCGGCCCGTACCTCCAAGCCGCGCTACCGCATCGAGGCCGCCAACGAGCTGATCGCCGACGTGCCGCCGCCGCGTGACACCAGCGAGCTGATGAAGTTCGCGAGTGCCCGGCTCGGCAAGACGGTCTTCGACCTCGAGGACGTCTCCGTGCAGGCCGGCGACAAGGTGCTGCTCAAGCATCTGACGTGGCAGCTCGGCCCCGGCGACCGCATCGGTCTCGTCGGCGTCAACGGCGCGGGCAAGACCTCCCTCCTGCGCGCGCTCGCCGAGGCGGCCCGCAGCGATGGGGAGAAGCAGCCGGTGGCCGGAAAGGTCGTCGTCGGCAAGACGGTCCGGCTCGCGTACCTCTCGCAGGAGGTGGGCGAGCTCGACCCGGACACCCGCGTCCTGCAGGCGGTGCAGCAGGTCCGCGACCGCGTCGATCTCGGCAAGGGCCGTGAGATGACCGCGGGCCAGCTGTGCGAGCAGTTCGGCTTCTCGAAGGAGAAGCAGTGGACCCCGGTGGGCGACCTGTCCGGCGGCGAGCGGCGCCGGCTGCAGATCCTCCGGCTCCTGATGGACGAGCCCAACGTCCTCTTCCTCGACGAGCCGACCAACGACCTCGACATCGAGACCCTGACGCAGCTGGAGGACCTCCTCGACGGCTGGCCGGGCTCGCTGATCGTGATCTCGCACGACCGTTTCTTCATCGAGCGCACCACCGACAAGGTGTTCGCGCTGCTCGGCGACGCCACCCTGCGGATGCTTCCGCGCGGCCTCGACGAGTACCTGGAGCGCCGTCAGCGCGTCATCGACGCGGCCGCCGCCGCGGCCACCCCGGTGGCACCCGCCGCGCCCGCGCCCGGGAAGTCCGCGGCGGACCAGCGCGCGGCCAAGAAGGAACTGCAGAAGATCGAGCGGCAGTTGGACAAAATTACCCAGAGCGAGACAAAGCTCCACGCTCAGATCGCCGAGAACGCCACCGACTTCGGCAAGGTCGCCGAGCTCGACACCCGGTTGAGGGAACTCGCCGGGGAGCGCGAGGAGTTGGAGATGCGGTGGCTGGAGCTCGCCGAGGACGCCTCGTAGGCGGGCGCGGGCGGTTCACCCGTCCGCAGTAACAGCCGTATCACGGGCCGGTCCTCCCTTGGGAACAGGGGAGCGACCGGCCCTCGGCATGCGCGGGCCGGGTGATAGAAAGAACTCCCGCCGAAGTGAAGCAGAGTTGCGGGAACCATGCCCGATTCGCTCCTTTCCGGGAGGATTTCAGAAGCTCTGAAGCTCACCGGAATTGCGGGGGAGGCCGGCCGGGCAGCGGGTCCCGCGTGATGAGGTAGTCCGACCGATGAGCCAGCCGCCCCAGCCGCCAGGACCACCGTCGCAGCCACCCGGGGGATTCGGGGGACCGGAGCAGCCGCAGCAGCCCGGCACTCCGCCGCCGCCTCCGGCCCAGCCGCCGGTGCAGCCCGCAGCTCCCACTCCTCAGCCCGGATACGGGTACCCGCAGGGACCGGCCGACCAGCCGTCCACCCAGCCGGGCCCCTACTCCCAGCCCTCGGGTCCGTACACGCAGCCCGCCGGCCCTTACGCGCAGCCCGCGGGTCCGTACACGCAGCAGCAGCCCGGTTACGGCTATCCGCAGCAGGCCCAGTACCCCGGCGCGCCCGCGCCCGGCGGTCCGGGCGGTCCGGGTGCGCCCGGCGGCCAGGGCGGCGGCTTCGGGCGGTTCTTCAAGGGCAAGCCCGGCGCGATCGTGGCGGCGGCCGTGGCCGGACTCCTCGTCATCGGCGCCGGTGTCTTCTTCCTCGTGAAGGACGACGATCCGAAGGAGCCGGTCGCCAAGCCCAGCGCGAGCGGCAAGAAGGACCCCAAGCCGTCGGAGTCCGTGGACCAGGGCGACGGCAAGGGCACCGGCAAGCAGGACACCTCCGTCAACGACGGCATCAAGGCGGGCGAGGTCCCGGCCTGGCTCGCGATGAACCAGCAGGACCTGCCGGGCAACGGTGCCGAGCTCTTCGACATCTGGGTGCAGGGCGACGTCGTCGTCCAGGCCGCCTACCGCGAGGTCACCGCGTTCTCGGTGAAGGACGGCTCGGAGCAGTGGAAGATCGAGCTGCCCTTCGAGGTCTGTGACACCCCCAAGCACACGACGCCCGACGGCAAGGTCGTCATCGCCCACAAGTCGGGCAACGGCGACCGCGCCAAGTGCTCGCAGCTGATGATGATCGACCTCACCACCGGCAAGCAGGGCTGGACCAAGGAGATGGGCGAGGGCGGTGCGTTCGACAACACCATCACCCTCGACCTCGTGATCTCCGGTGACACCCTGCTCGCGGGCCGCTCCCTGTCCGGCGTCGCGTACAACGTGGACGACGGCAAGCAGATCTGGGAGGCCAAGAAGGAGGACAAGGGCAACTGCTTCCCGTCCGCCTTCGCGGGCGGCAAGAAGCTGCTCGGCTCCGACTCCTGCAGTGCGGGCCAGCCCAACCAGCACGAGCAGCTCAAGGAGTACGACCCCGAGACCGGCAAGGTGAAGTGGCGGTACGAGGTCAAGAAGGGCTGGGAGGTCAACCGGGTCTACTCCGAGTCGCCGATCGTCGTCTCGCTGACGAACCGCGAGGAGAAGTCCTGGGCCATCGCCTCCTTCTCCGACAGCGGCAAGCTGCGCGCCCAGATCGACGGCGGCAAGGACAACTTCCGCCAGCAGTGCCTGGGGCTCGGCATCGGCCGGGAGAACTCGCAGAGCTGCTACGGGATGGTCGCCGGCGGCGACACGTTCTACATGGCGACCGAGGCGGAGAAGTCCGGTGACTACAACCGCGTCAACGAGGTCGTCGCCTTCGACCTCGGCACCGGCAAGGCCAAGTGGCGCTCCAAGGTGACCGACCGCCAGGTGCTTCCGCTGATGGTGGAGGGCTCGGACCTCATCGCGTATGTCGACGCCACCTTCGACAAGGGCGGCCAGATCGTGAAGTTCGGTCCCGGCGGCGGCAAGCCGACCGTGCTGCAGAAGCACTCCAGTGGTGCGCAGTCCGTGGAGAGCTCGATGTTCAGCGGGCCGCTCGCGTACGGCGACGGCCGGTTCTTCATGTCGCCGTCCCGCCTGCTCGGCAAGGACAGCGAGGAGCAGGCGCGCCTGCTGTCCTTCGGTAAGTGACGCACAGGGCCCGGCTGTCGGACACACCGTCCGCGGCCGGGCCCGGCACAGTCCCCGACATCCGCAATTCCCCGAGGTAGAGATCCCCATGTCACAGCCGCCCCAGCCACCCAACGAAGGTTTCGGTGCGCCGCAGGACCCGCCTCCCGGCGGCTTCGGCGCCCCGCAGGACCCCCCGCCCGGAGGTTTCGGCGCCCCGCAGGACCCCGGTTACGGCTACCCGCAGACGCCCCCGCCCCCGAGCGGACAGCCCGCGACCCCGCCGCCCCCGGCCGGCCCTCCGTCCACGCCGCCTCCGGGCCAGCCCGGTTACGGCTACCCGCAGGCACCGGCGCCCGGCCAGGTCTACCCGACCCCGGCTCCCGGGCAGCAGATCGGCTACGGCGCGCCCGCGGGTCAGCCGCAGCCCGGGCAGCCCTACGGCGCCCAGCCGCAGCAGCCGTACGGCACCTACCAGCAGCCGGGTGCCGTTCCCGGCGGGCCTGCCGGGAACGGCGGTGGCAAGAAGCTCAACACGCAGATGATGATCATCATCGCTGCCGTGGTGGCCATCGCCCTGATCATCGGCGGCGGCGTCTTCATCGCCACCAAGGACGACGGCGGCAAGAAGGACGAGTCCAAGCAGGGCCAGACCGACGGCGGCACCAAGGGCGGCGAGGGCGAGCAGGGCGGCGGAGGCGGCGGCAAGGAGAAGAAGCCGGCCGGCGACAGCCAGGTCCTCTTCAACGTCCCGGCGCCCGAGGTGAAGGGCGACGACTCGATCACCGTCAAGGGCTCGTGGCTGACGGAGAAGACGTACGCCAAGGTCGGCATGTACGAGATCGTCGGGTACGCGCCGGACAGCGGCGAGAAGCTGTGGACGATTCCGCTGGACGGTGAGGTCTGCTCCTCCTCGCCGCACGTGTCGGAGGACGGCATCACAGCGGTGCTCTTCCAGGAGGGCAAGCCCACCAAGTCCGACAAGTACAAGCCCTGCACGCAGGTCGCCGCGATCGACGTCGACAACGGCAAGAAGCTGTGGCAGGAAGGCGCCAAGAACGCCGACACCGACATGAACCTCAGCCAGGTGACCGTCGGCGGCAACCTGGTCGGCGCGTCCTCGGCGAGCGGTGGCGCCGCCTGGGACCTGAAGACCGGCGGCATCAAGTGGCAGCCGCGGGCCAGCGACAAGTGCCAGGACCAGGGCTACGGCGGCGGCAAGACGCTCGTCGCGATCAGCCGCTGCGGTGCCGACTTCGACGACGCGCCGCGCAAGGTGCAGCCGCTCGACGACGAGGGCAAGCCGATCTCGTCGTTCACGCTGCCCTCGGGCATCAAGTGGGCCGCGATCGCCTCGACCGACCCGCTGGTCGTCGCCGTCGACTCGACCGGTGAGTCGAAGGGCCCGACGGACTACTTCTCGATCGACGCCAAGACCGGCAAGATGCGCGCCAAGATCGCGGTCAACCCGGAAGAGATCATGAGCGACTGCGACGCCACCAACGCCGAGCCCTGCTCGCAGCTGGCGGTCGGCAAGGACCAGCTCTTCCTCGCCACCGAGGAGCACGAGGGCTCCAGCGAGTACGGCCGGACCAACGAGATCGTCTCGTACGACCTGGCGACCGGTAAGCCGACCGGCAAGAAGGCCGACGCCGGCGACAAGTACTCGATCTTCCCGCTGCGCATGGACGGCGACAACGTCATCGCGTACAAGATCCCGCCCTACGACAAGGGCGGCCAGATCGTCAGCATCGACGGGAAGTCCTTCAAGCAGACGGTGTTCCTGGAGAACCCCTCCGACGAGGCGGTACGGGACGCGGAGACCAGCTTCTCCACGTCGCACGCCGAATACCGCTACGCGAACGGGAAGCTGTTCATCTCGGACGTGTACGCCAGCAAGCCGCTGTCGTCGGACGACACGAACTATCTGGTCGTGGCGCTCGGCGTGAAGTAGCAGCAGCGTTCTCGCGGAACGGCCCTGTCCCCGCCGGGACAGGGCCGTTCTGTATTCCGTATTCGGTATCCGTCCCGAATGGCAGGTAATTCGCTGTTCCGAGGTGCTTCTGGCCGGTAGGGGGCGCGCAATGTCGAACAACCGTGTAGCTTCCGGGAGATGAGGGGCTGGGGGGCTCCGATACAGGTGTGCATGGGGGAATGGGGGAGGCACGATGGGTGTGCGGCTGATGGTGGTCGATGACCATCGCTTGCTGGCCGAGGCGCTCGCCTCGGCGCTGAAACTGCGCGGGCACCGGGTGCTCGCCGCCGCCGCACCCGCCGCGGGCGCGGCGGAACTTGTGGTGCAGCGGGCGCCCGAGGTCTGTCTGATCGGTACGTCGACCCCGGCCGAGCCCGGGATCTTCGACCCCATCGTCAAGATCAAGCGCGAGCGTCCGCAGGTGGCCGTCGTGGTCCTCGGGCCCGTGCCCTCACCGCGCGGCATAGCGGCCGCGTTCGCCGCCGGCGCCTCGGGTTACGTACGCCATGACGAGCGGATCGAAGGCGTCGAGCGGGCCATCATGAAGGCCCGCTCGGGCGAGGCGGCCGTCGCGCCCCAGCTGCTCCAGGGCGCGTTCTCCGAACTGCTCAACCCGGCCGCGCAGCCCGACGACGAGGGCCAGCGCCTGCTGCAGATGCTCACACCGCGCGAGGTGGAGGTCCTGGTCCGGGTCGCCGACGGCGAGGACACCCGGCTGATCGCGGCCGGGATGGGCATCGCCCCGAGTACGGCCCGTACGCACGTGCAGCGTGTGCTGATGAAGCTGGGTGTGGGTTCGCGTCTGGAGGCGGCGGCCCTCGCGGCCCGTACCGGGCTGCTCGACCGCGCGGCACCGGTCGTCGCGGCACCGGCGGGGCCGGAATCCTGATGTGAGGTCCTGTTGGGCCCTTCCTGGCTGACCCTTGACCTGCTCTGTTGAGTTATGGTTTCTTGCGTTGGATTCTGTTGGGTGGGTGGGACAGGGAGCAGCCCCAGTGAAGAAGACCTCGACGCGGCTCGCCGATGGTCGTGAGCTCATCCACTACGACCTGCGGGACGACGTCGTGCGCGATGCCGTCGACCGGCGGCCGCTCGATCCGGTCGCGACCACCTCGCAGATCCGTGCGGACCGGCTCCTCGGTGACTTCGTCGCCATCGCCTCGCACCGCAATGCGCGCACCTACCACCCGCCCGCCGACGAGTGCCCGCTCTGCCCCTCGCGCGGCGAGCGCCGCAGCGAGATCCCCGACGCCTCGTACGACGTGGTGGTCTTCGAGAACCGCTTCCCCTCGCTCGCCGGTGACTCCGGGCGCTGCGAGGTCGTCTGCTTCACCTCCGACCACGACGCGTCCTTCGCCGACCTCCCGCCCGGGCAGGCGCGGCTCGTGCTCGACGCGTGGACCGACCGGACGGCCGAGCTCTCGCATCTGCCGTCCGTCGCGCAGGTCTTCTGCTTCGAGAACCGCGGCGCCGAGATCGGCGTCACCCTCGGCCACCCGCACGGCCAGATCTACGGATACCCGGACATCACGCCGCGCACCGCGCTGATGCTGCGCTCGCTCGGCGCGCACAAGGCCGCGACGGACGGCGCGAACCTCTTCGACGAACTGGTCGCCGACGAGATCGCGGACGGCCGGCGGATCGTCCTCGACGGCGAGCACTGGGTGGCCTTCGTGCCGTACGCCGCGCACTGGCCGTACGAGGTGCACCTGTACCCGAAGCGGCGCGTGCCGGACCTTCTCGCCCTGGACGAGGCGGCGCGCACAGAGTTCCCACAGATCTATCTGGAACTCTTGCGCAGGTTCGACCGGATCTTCGGCCCCGGGGAGCCGCCGACGCCGTACATCTCCGCCTGGCACCAGGCGCCCTTCACGGCGCTCGACGCGTACGGCGTGGAGCGGGCGGATTTCGCGCTGCACCTTGAGCTTTTCACCATTCGCCGCACTTCCGGCAAGCTGAAGTTCCTCGCGGGTTCCGAGTCCGGCATGAGCGTGTTCATCAACGACGTGCCGCCGGAGACCGCGGCCGAACGACTGCGAGAGGTAGCGAGTTCATGAGCGGCAAGTACCTGGTCACCGGCGGCGCGGGCTATGTCGGCAGCGTGGTCGCGCAACATCTCCTGGAGGCCGGACACCAGGTCGTCGTGCTCGACAACCTCTCCACGGGCTTCCGCGAAGGGGTGCCCGCGGGCGCCGAGTTCATCGAGGGCGACATCCGTGATGCCGCCAAGTGGCTGGATTCCTCGTACGACGGAGTGCTGCACTTCGCGGCCTTCTCGCAGGTCGGCGAGTCCGTGGTGAAGCCGGAGAAGTACTGGGACAACAACGTCGGCGGCACCATGGCGCTGATCGCCGCCATGCGCGCGGCCGAGGTGGGCAAGCTGGTCTTCTCGTCCACGGCCGCCACATACGGCGAGCCGCGCGAGGTCCCGATCGTGGAGAGCGCCCCGACCGCGCCGACCAACCCGTACGGCGCCTCGAAGCTGGCCGTCGACCACATGATCACCGGGGAGTGCGCGGCGCACGGGCTCGCCGCGGTCTCGCTGCGGTACTTCAACGTGGCCGGTGCGTACGGGAACTGCGGCGAGCGGCACGACCCCGAGTCGCACCTCATCCCGCTGGTGCTCCAGGTCGCGCAGGGCAGGCGCGAGGCGATCTCCGTCTTCGGCGAGGACTACCCGACGCCGGACGGCACCTGCGTCCGCGACTACATCCACGTCGCGGACCTCGCCGAGGCGCACCTGCTCGCGCTCGATGCGCCGCGCTCCGGCGAGCATCTGATCTGCAACCTCGGCAACGGCAACGGCTTCTCGGTCCGCGAGGTCATCGAGACCGTCCGCCAGGTCACCGGCCACCCGATCCCCGAGGTCGTGGCCCCGCGCCGCGGCGGCGACCCCGCCGTCCTCGTCGCGTCCGCCGGCACCGCACGCGAGCGGCTCGGCTGGAATCCGTCCCGCGCGGACCTCGCGGGGATCGTCGCGGACGCATGGGCGTTCGCGCAGTCGCGCTCGTAGTCGTCGTGGTTCCGGGAGGGGTGGAGTGGTGAGCGTTGCCGAGGAGTTCAGCCGGCTGTACGGGTACGAGCCCGAGGGTGTGTGGGAGGCGCCCGGGCGCGTCAACCTCATCGGTGAGCACACCGACTACAACGACGGCTTCGTGATGCCTTTCGCGCTGCCGCACACGGCGGTGGCGGCGTTCGGACGGCGTACGGACACGGCGGTACGGGCGCACTCGGCGGATCTGCCCGGCGAGGCGGTCGTGGTGAGCGACCCCGCGCCGGGGGCGTCCGCCGGGTGGGCGGACTACGTGGCGGGTGTGGTCTGGGCGCTGCGGGACGCCGGGCACGCGGTGGGCGGTGTGGACGTCCATCTGTCGTCCACGGTGCCGACCGGGGCGGGCCTCTCCTCCTCGGCGGCCCTGGAGGTCGTCGTCGCGCTCGCCCTCAACGACCTGTTCTCACTCGGCCTGGAACGTCAGCAGCTGGCGCGCCTGTGCCAGCGCGCCGAGAACGTCTACGTGGGCGCACCCACCGGGATCATGGACCAGACGGCCTCGGCCTGCTGCACCGCCGGACACGCGCTGTTCCTCGACACACGCGACCTGTCCCGGCGGCAGGTGCCGTTCGACCTCGCCTCCCTGGGCCTGCGGCTGCTTGTGGTGGACACACAGGTCGAGCACGCGCACAGCGAGGGCGAGTACGGCAAGCGGCGTGCCGGGTGCGAGGCGGGGGCGGCGGAGCTGGGCGTGACGGCCCTGCGGGACGTGCCGGTCGCCGAACTGCCCGCGGCGCTCGACCGGTTGTCCTCGGACGAGGTGCGCGCCCTGGTCCGCCACGTCGTGACCGAGAACGACCGCGTGGAGCGGGTGATCGCCCTCCTCGACGCCGGTGACGTCCGCGCGATCGGCCCGCTCCTCGTCGAGGGCCACGCCTCCCTGCGCGACGACTTCCGAGTCTCCTGCCGGGAGCTCGACCTGGTCGTGGAGACGGCGGTCGCGGCGGGCGCGCTGGGCGCCCGGATGACGGGCGGCGGCTTCGGCGGCTCGGCGATCGTGCTGGTCGAGGACACACTGGCGGACCAGGTGACGAAGGCGGTGACGGAGGCGTTCGCCGCCGCGGCCCTGACGGAACCACGGGTGTTCACGGCGGTGGCTTCGGCGGGGGCGCGGCGCATTTAGTCCGGCTCCGCCGCCGCACCCCTACCCCAGCCGCTTCGTCAGGAAGAAGTCCCGCACCCCCGGCGGATGGTCCTCCAGCACGCACTGCACCTCGTATCCCTGCTTCCCGTAGAAGCCGGGGGCCTGGAAGTCCCACGTCCACACCTTCGACCAGGCACAACCCCGCGCGCGGGCCAGCGACTCGGCCTCGGCCACGACGGCCGAGCCGAGGCCCGTGCCGCGGTGGGGTGCGTCGACCCAGAGGAGGTCGAGCTCGAGCCAGCCGTTCGCCGTGTGGGCGACCACTCCGCCCGCGAGATCACCCTCCGGCGTGAACGCGTAGACATGCAGCGGGACTTCGTCCAGAACACCCGTGTCCCGCAGGCCCCGCAGGGTGGGCGACGCCTCCGAATTCGTCGCGCGGAGCCCTGAACGCAGTTCCTCGCGCCGCTGATTGTCGACTTCTGTCACAAAGCGAAACATGCGGATCACGGTAACCAGGCAGGTCCCACCAGTTCTGCAATTACCCTTCCGCGACCGGCAGGCGTCCGTACTCTGATGCTCAGCACCGGTGGGGGCCGGTGCCGATCAGGGGGCGAGACAGTCGGGTACGGCGCTCGGAGCGGGGTAGCAGTCACCACACGGCGGCGGCCGTGGGACCTCGGTGCTGCGTGCTCCGGACGCCGTACCTGCGCCGAACGCCCCTGAGGGGGTCCGGGGACTCGCGGTGACAGCCGCCTCGCCATCTCCCCGGAAGATGGAGCCTGGGGGTTTCACGTGGTTCGAATCCGGGTCCTGGTGGTCGACGACCATCGCATCTTCGCCGAATCGCTCGCCGCGGCCCTCGCCGCCGAGCCCGATGTGGAGGTCGCCGCGGCCGGCAGCGGCCCTGCGGCGCTGCGCAGCCTGGAGCGTGCGGCGACCGAGGGGCGCCGGTTCGACGTGCTGCTCGTGGACGCCGATCTGGGCAGCACCGTGCCGGGCGCACGGCTGCCCGTGCAGGACGGCGCGGAGCCGGGACCGCCCGGCCCCGACGGGTTCGTGGACGGTATCTCCCTGGTCGCAGGCGTGCGCACGGGCCAGCCCTCCGTACGGACCGTGGTGCTCGCCGAGAAGGACGACCCGCGGCGCGCGGCGCTCGCTCTGCAGGCCGGTGCGTCCGGCTGGGTCGCGAAGGACTGCTCGCTGTCGCGGCTGCTCACCGTCATACGGGGCGTCCTGCGGGACGAGACCCATCTGCCGCCCGCGCTGCTCACCGGCGTCCTGCGGGAGCTGACCGCGGCGCGCAAGCACCGCACCGAGAGCGAGCGGCTCGTCGAATCGCTGACGCCGCGTGAGCGCGAGGTGCTGCGGTGCATGGTCGCCGGGCTGGGGCGCAAAGCCGTCGCCGAGCGCCTCTTCCTTTCACCGCACACCGTTCGGACCCATATGCAGAACGTGCTGGGGAAGCTGGGCGTCCACTCCACCCTCGCGGCTGTCGCGCTCGCGCGCCGGGCCGGGGTCGGGCCCGTCGACCTAGCCGGGGATGTTGTCGAACGGGGCGGTCAACTGGCGTAGCAGCCCCGCCAGTTCGCCGCGCTGCGCACGGGACAGCTCCGCGAGGATCGCCCGCTCCTGGTCGAGCAGACCCGCGAGCGCCTGGTCCGCGCGGTCGCGCCCCTCGGGCGTCAGGCGGACGAGGACACCACGCCGGTCGCTGGGGTCGGGCAGCCGCTCGACCAGGCCCTTCTTGGTGAGCCGGTCGATCCGGTTGGTCATCGTGCCGGACGTGACGAGGGTCTGCTGGAGCAGCTGGCCGGGGGAGAGCTGATACGGGGCGCCCGCGCGGCGCAGCGACGTCAGGACGTCGAACTCCCATGGCTCGAGCTGGTGCTCGGAGAACGCGATGCGGCGCGCGCGGTCGAGATGGCGCGCGAGCCTGCTCACCCGGCTCAGTACCTCAAGCGGTTCCACGTCGAGGTCAGGGCGCTCTCGGCGCCACGCCGCGACAAGCCTGTCGACCTCGTCCTCCATGGCGATCAGTGTAAGGGGTCCCTCGACATGAAGTCTCTTGACGTCAAGAGATATTTCGGGTTCGCTTGGGGCATGGTCGCGAAGCAGGCGACCCATTCGTCCTCTCGTACCAGGCAGGGAGCTCGAACATGCACACCGCACCATCCGCACCAACCTGGGATCCCCAGCAGTATCTGCGCCACCAGGGACACAGGACCCGCCCCTTCCTCGATCTGCTCAACCGGATCCCCGTACTCCCGGAATCCGGCGGCATACCGATACGCATCGCCGACCTGGGCTGCGGCCCGGGCAACGTCACCGCGCTGCTCGCCGACCGCTGGCCCACCGCCCGTATCACCGGCTTCGACAACTCACCGGAGATGCTGCGGAAGGCCGAGAAGTACGCGGGCACCACGCCCGGCGGCGGCACGCTGGACTTCAGGCCCGGCGACGCCGCGCACTGGACGCCCGACGGCGTCTACGACCTCATCGTGTCCAACGCGGCACTGCAGTGGGTGCCCAACCACCCCGAATCGTTCCCGCTGTGGATCGACCATCTGCGGCCCGGCGGCACCTTCGCCTTCCAGGTCCCCGGCAACTTCACCTCGCCCAGCCACGCCCTGCTCGGCGAGCTGTGCGACGCGCCCCAGTGGCGGGAGCGGCTCGGGGAGCACGGGCGGCGCTTCGTGCACGTCCTTGATCCGGCCGAGTATCTGACCCGGCTCAACGACCTCGGCTGCGAGACCGACGTCTGGGAGACCACGTACTCCCAGCTGCTCGCCGGGGACGACCCGGTGCTCGACTGGGTCAAGGGGACGGCGCTGCGGCCCGTGCTCACGGCGCTCGTGGACGATCCCGAGGCGACGCGCGAATTCCTCGCGGAGTACCGGGACCTGCTGCGCAAGGCCTATCCGCCGGGCCCGCACGGGACGGTGTTCCCGTTCCGGCGGATCTTCGCGGTGGCCCGTAAGCCCGAGGCATAGAAAGGAAGTCGACGAGGTGCTGATCTCCGTCGATCACGTCCAGCTGGCCGCCCCTCCTGGGAGCGAGGAGGTGCTGCGCGGTTTCTACGAGGGGGTCCTCGGCATGCGGGAGATCCCCAAGCCGCCGGTGCTTGCCGCGCGGGGCGGCTGCTGGTTCGAGGCCGGCGGGGTGCAGCTCCATCTCGGGATCGAGTCTGATTTCCGTCCGGCGAAGAAGGCCCATCCGGGGCTGAGGGTCCGTGACATCAAGGCGTACGCGGACCGTCTCACCGCCCGAGGGGCCGAGGTCACCTGGGACGACAACCTCCCGGGCCATCTGCGGTTCTACGCGGAGGACCCGGTCGGGAACAGGCTGGAGTTCCTGGAGCCCCAGGGCTGACGAAACAGTGAGGGCCGGGGTTCACACCCCGGCCCTCACGGCAGTCAGCTCTTGCGATGCCCTATCAACCGCGGCTTCGCCTCCAGGTTGCCCAGGCCATGCCAGGCCAGGTTGACCAGGTGGGCGGCGACCTCGGCCTTCTTCGGCTTGCGGGTGTTGACCCACCACTGGCCGGTCAGCGCGACGCTTCCGACGAGCGCCTGCGCGTACAGCGGCGCGAGCTTCGGGTCGAAGCCGCGCGCCTTGAACTCCAGACCGAGGATGTCCTCGACCTGGGTGGCGATGTCGGAGATGAGCGAGGCGAACGTGCCCGTCGACTGCGCGACGGGCGAGTCCCGCACCAGGATCCGGAAACCGTCCGTGTACTCCTCGATGTAGTCGAGGAGCGCGAACGCGGCCTGCTCGCACAGCTCACGCGGGTGCCCGGCCGTCAGCGAGCTCGTCACCATGTCGAGCAGCCGCTGCATCTCGCGGTCCACCACGACCGCGTACAGCCCTTCCTTGCCGCCGAAGTGCTCGTAGACGACAGGCTTGGAGACACCGGCCTTCGCGGCGATCTCCTCGACGGACGTCCCCTCGAAGCCCTTCTCGGCGAACAGGGTCCGCCCGATGTCCAGGAGCTGCTGCCGGCGCTCCGCCCCGGTCATCCGCGTCCTGCGCGTCCGCCGGGGCTTCTCGCCGCCGCCGCCGCTTCCTGGAGTGCTCGATTCGTCGCCCACGGCACCCATCATGCCGCGTCGGCGGGCACCGGCTTGCGCCGGGACGCGATGCGCTGCTCCGAGGGCCACCGCACGTCGTACGCCCAGCCCAGCTGCTCGCACCAGCGGATGATCCGCGCGGACGAGTCCAGCTGACCGCGCATCACGCCGTGCCGGGCCGAGGTCGGGTCGGCGTGGTGCAGGTTGTGCCAGGACTCGCCGCAGGACAGGACGGCCAGCCACCACACGTTGCCCGAGCGGTCGCGGGACTTGAAGGGGCGCTTGCCGACCGCGTGGCAGATGGAGTTGATGGACCAGGTGACGTGGTGCAGGAGCGCGACGCGGACCAGCGAGCCCCAGAAGAAGGCCGTGAAGGCGCCCCACCAGGACATCGTGACAAGACCGCCGACGATCGGCGGGATCGCGAGCGAGAGCATCGTCCAGTAGATGAAGCCGCGGGAGATCGCACGGATCGCCGGGTCCTTGATCAGGTCGGGCGCGTACTTCTCCTGCGGGGTCTGCTCCTCGTCGAAGAGCCAGCCGATGTGCGCCCACCACAGGCCCTTCATCAGCGCCGGCATCGTCTCGCCGAAACGCCACGGCGAGTGCGGGTCGCCCTCGGCGTCGGAGAACTTGTGGTGCTTGCGGTGGTCGGCGACCCAGCGCACCAGGGGACCCTCGACCGCCATCGAGCCGGCGATGGCGAGCGCGATCCGCAGCGGACGCCTGGCCTTGAACGAGCCGTGCGTGAAGTAGCGGTGGAAGCCGATCGTGACCCCGTGGCAGCCCAGGTAGTACATGAACACCATGAGGCCGAGGTCCAGCCAGCTCACCCCGCCCCACGCGAACGCGAGCGGAACGGCGGCGATCAGTGCGAGAAACGGAACCGTGATGAAGAGCAGCAGCGTGATCTGTTCGAGCGAGCGCTTCTGTTCACCGCCGAGCGTGGCCGACGGCAGCGGGGCACCGCCCGCGTCTTTCGGGGCTTCGTCGAGCAGGTCCGGGCTCGTGGTCATGGGCGTTTTCCCTGGGGAGTCGGGGACTTCTGGCAGGTGATCGCCGGTATGTCCCGGGCGTACGGGCCCGTAACTTACGGCGTCGTAAGTATGGCAGCGACGCCTCCGGCGACAAGAGAACTGCGGGTGACGAGCAATCTCGCATGGCGGCGGCTCGGATGGGCACCCATGACGGACGCCTATCCTGGTGGCGTCGGACAGCGTGGTCCGCAATGAGTCTTCCCCTCACTGCAAGGAGCCGCACCTGTGAGCAGTGCCGACCACCAGACCATGAGCAGCGCCGACGACCGGACGGCGAGCGCGGAACTGCGCGCCGACATCCGCCGCCTCGGAGACCTGCTCGGCGAGACCCTGGTACGTCAGGAGGGCACCGCACTCCTGGAGCTCGTCGAAGAAGTCCGCGCCCTCACCCGCAGTGACGGCGAGGCGGCCGCACGGCTGCTCGGCGAGACCGAGCTGGAGACGGCCGCCAAGCTGGTGCGCGCCTTCTCCACGTACTTCCATCTCGCGAACGTCACCGAGCAGGTGCACCGCGGCCGCGAGCTGCGCGCCCGCCGTGACGCCGAGGGCTCGACGCTCGCCCGCACCGCCGACCTGCTCAAGGACGCCGACGCCGAGCATCTGCGGCAGACCGTCGAGCACCTCAACGTGCGCCCCGTCTTCACCGCGCACCCCACCGAGGCCGCCCGCCGCTCCGTCCTCACCAAGCTGCGCCGGATCGCCGAGCTGCTCGACTCCTCGGTCTCCGCGGCCGACCGCCGCCGCCTCGACCTGCGCCTTGCCGAGAACATCGACCTGGTGTGGCAGACCGACGAGCTCCGGGTCGTCCGCCCCGAGCCCGCGGACGAGGCGCGCAACGCGATCTACTACCTCGACGAACTGCACGCGGGCGCCGTCGGCGACGTCCTTGAGGACCTCACCGCCGAGCTGGAGCGCATCGGCGTCGACCTCCCGGCCGGTACCCGCCCGCTCACCTTCGGCACCTGGATCGGCGGCGACCGCGACGGCAACCCCAACGTGACCCCGCAGGTCACCTGGGACGTGCTGATCCTGCAGCACGAGCACGGCATCACCGACGCCCTCGAACTCGTCGACCACCTGCGCAGCCTGCTCTCCAACTCCATCCGCTACACCGGCGCCACCGAGGAGCTGCTCACCTCGCTGCAGGCCGACCTGGAGCGGCTGCCGGAGATCAGCCCGCGCTACAAGCGGCTCAACGCCGAGGAGCCGTACCGCCTCAAGGCCACCTGCGTCCGGCAGAAGCTCGTCAACACCCGCGAGCGCCTGGCCAAGGGCACCGCGCACGAGCCCGGCCGCGACTACCTCGGCACCGCCGAGCTGGTGCACGACCTCACCCTGATCCAGACCTCACTGCGCGAGCACCGCGGCGGCCTCTTCGCCGACGGCCGCATGGACCGTACGATCCGCACCCTCGCGGCCTTCGGCCTGCAGCTGGCGACCATGGACGTACGCGAGCACGCGGACGCCCACCACCACGCGCTCGGCCAGCTCTTCGACCGGCTCGGCGAGGAGTCCTGGCGGTACGCGGACATGCCGCGCGAGTACCGCCAGAAGCTGCTCGCCAAGGAGCTCCGCTCCCGCCGCCCGCTGGCGCCCAGCCCGGCGCCCCTTGACGCGGCCGGCGAGAAGACCCTCGGGGTGTTCTCCACCGTCCGCAAGGCCCTGGAGGTCTTCGGACCCGAGGTCATCGAGTCGTACATCATCTCGATGTGCCAGGGCGCCGACGACGTCTTCGCCGCCGCCGTCCTCGCCCGCGAGGCCGGCCTCATCGACCTGCACGCCGGCTGGGCGAAGATCGGCATCGTGCCGCTCCTGGAGACCACCGACGAGCTGCGCGCCGCCGACGTCATCCTCGACGAGATGCTCGCCGACCCCTCGTACCGCCGTCTCGTCTCCCTTCGCGGAGACGTGCAGGAGGTCATGCTCGGGTACTCGGACTCCTCGAAGTTCGGCGGCATCACGACCTCGCAGTGGGAGATCCACCGCGCGCAGCGCCGGCTGCGCGACGTCGCCCACCGCTACGGCGTACGCCTGCGCCTCTTCCACGGCCGCGGCGGCACCGTCGGCCGCGGTGGCGGCCCCTCGCACGACGCGATCCTCGCCCAGCCCTGGGGAACCCTGGAGGGCGAGATCAAGGTGACCGAGCAGGGCGAGGTCATCTCCGACAAGTACCTGGTGCCGTCGCTGGCCCGCGAGAACCTCGAACTGACCGTCGCCGCCACCCTGCAGGCGTCCGCCCTGCACACGGCGCCGCGCCAGTCCGACGAGGCGCTCGCGCGCTGGGACGCCGCGATGGACACGGTCTCCGAGGCCGCGCACGCCGCGTACCGCAAGCTCGTCGAGGACCCGGACCTGCCGACGTACTTCCTGGCCTCGACCCCCGTCGACCAGCTCGCCGACCTGCACCTGGGCTCGCGGCCCGCCCGCCGCCCCGGCTCCGGCGTCTCCCTCGACGGCCTGCGCGCCATCCCGTGGGTGTTCGGCTGGACCCAGTCGCGGCAGATCGTGCCCGGCTGGTTCGGCGTCGGCTCCGGACTCAAGGCGCTGCGCGAGGCGGGCCTCGACACCGTCCTGGAAGAGATGCACGAGCACTGGCACTTCTTCCGCAACTTCCTCTCCAACGTCGAGATGACCCTCGCCAAGACGGACCTGCGGATCGCCCAGCACTACGTGGACACCCTCGTCCCGGACGACCTCAAGCACGTCTTCGAGACCATCAAGGCCGAGCACGACCTGACGGTCCGCGAGGTCCTGCGCGTCACCGGCGGCTCCGAACTCCTCGACAGCCACCCGGTGCTCCAGCAGACCTTCGCGATCCGCGACGCCTACCTGGACCCGATCTCGTACCTCCAGGTCACCCTGCTCAAGCGGCAGCGCGACGCGGCGGCCGCGGGCCAGGAGCCGGACGCGCTGCTCGGCCGCGCGCTGCTCCTGACGGTGAACGGAGTGGCGGCGGGTCTGCGCAACACCGGCTGACACCGGCTGACACCTGCTGGTTTGTCCGGCTTGGGATGCCCCGTACCGCCTGTGGTGGTGCGGGGCATCCTTATGTCCGGCTTGCGGGCCGCGAGTTGACCGGGCGTGGGGGCATGGCCAAGGATCGCCGCCATGTCTGCCGCCGCCTCCGCCCGTACGCAAGCGGCCCTGGGCGCCGCGCGCACCGTCGCGACGGCCGCGCTGGCCGTGCTGCTGCTCGTCGTCGGCATCTGGACGTCCTGGTCCACGGCCCAGCACGTGCTGTTCACCAAGGGCCGCGAGCGCGGCCAGATCACCATCGCCCGCTGCGACGGCGACTTCTGCACCGGACGCTTCGAACCGCTCTCACCCGGCGCCAAGGCCCGCGCCACGGTGACCATCGAGGAATCCCTCGGCACCGAGAAGGGCGCGAAGCTCCCGGTCGTCGTGAAGCCCGGCTCCAGCCAGGTCGTGCGCGGCGGCGGCCCCGGCTTCTTCCACGCGTGGATCCCGCTCGGCGGCGCGCTCCTGATGGCCGCGGTCGTGGTCGGCGGCGGCCTGCGGATGACCCGTACGGCGTGGGGCGTCGCGAGCGCCGGGGTACTGCTCCTGTTCGGCGCGTTCGTGACGGCCTGAGAGCGGCCGCGCGCGGTCTACGAGTTGTACGAGGACTGCGCGCGCTCCAGACCCTCCGTCACCAGGGCCTCCACCGCGTCGGCGCCCCGGTCCACGAAGTAGTCGAGCTCCTTGCGCTCGCCGGCCGAGAAGTCCTTGAGGACGAAGTCCGCGACCTGCATCCGGCCCGGCGGACGCCCGATCCCGAACCGCACCCGGTGGTAGTCCGGGCCCATCGCCTTCGTCATCGACTTCAGCCCGTTGTGCCCGTTGTCCCCGCCGCCCAGCTTCAGCCGCAGCGTCCCGTAGTCGATGTCCAGCTCATCGTGGATCGCGACGATGTTCGCCGTCGGCACCTTGTAGAAGTCCCGCAGCGCCGTCACCGGCCCGCCGGAGAGATTCATGTACGACATCGGCTTCGCGAGCACCACCCGGCGGCTGCCCGGGCCCATCGGGCCGATCCGGCCTTCGAGGACCTGCGCCTGCGCCTTCCCGTGCCGCTTGAACGCACCGCCGGTCCGCTCCGCGAGCAGGTCGACCACCATGAAGCCCACGTTGTGCCGGTTGGCCGCATAGCCGGGACCCGGATTGCCCAGGCCCACGATCAGCCAGGGGGCGGTGGCGTCGGTCGTCATGCGTCTCGAACTCCTCGTACAGAAAAGGCGGCGGCCATACGAAAACGGGGTGGCGGACCGGAAAGGTCCACCACCCCGTCAGTCAAGCAGAGCGCAGGGCTCAGGCCTCGGCGGCCTCGTCGCCCTCGGCCTCGGCCGGGGCCTCCTCGGCCTGCGCGGCCAGGACCTGCAGCACGACGGCGTCGGCGTCGGTGGCCAGGGTCACGCCGGCGGGCAGCGTGATGTCCTTGGCGTGGATCGAGTCACCGGCGGTCAGACCCGCGACCGAGACCGTGACGGCCTCGGGGATGTGGGTGGCCTCGGCCTCGACGGACAGCGTGTTCAGGACGTGCTCGAGCAGGTTGCCGCCCGATGCGAGGTCGCCCTCGGCGTGCACGGGGATCTCGACGGTGACCTTCTCGCCGCGCTTCACGAGGAGCAGGTCGATGTGCTCCAGGCTGCCCTTCAGCGGGTCACGGGTGACCGACTTCGGGATGGCCAGCTCGGACTTGCCGTCGATGTCCAGGGAGAGCAGGACGTTCGGGGTACGGACGGCGAGCAGCAGCTCGTGGCCCGGAAGGGTCAGGTGGACCGGGTCGGTGCCGTGACCGTAGAGAACACCGGGAACCTTGCCCTCGCGGCGGATACGGCGGGCCGCACCCTTGCCGAACTCGGTACGGGTCTCGGTGGCGAGCTTGACCTCGGACATTGCGCACTCCTCGTAGAAAGAAAAAAGTTGTGGCGGTCACCCGGCCACAACGACGGCCTGCGAAGAGGCCTGCTACGAAGAGCGCGTCGATAACGGAGAGCCGGCACCCACCGCGTGAAGCGGAATGAGTACGGCCTCCCTCGCCGAGCAACTTCGACAGTCTACCCGGCGGGGAGGCCGCAACCCAAAACGATCTACCTGGAGGCTTACTGCTCCTCGAAGAGGCTGGTCACGGAGCCGTCCTCGAAGATCTCCTTGATCGCGTCGGCGATCGTCGGGGCGATCGACAGGACCGTGATCTTGTCGAGCTCCAGCTCGCTCGGCGTCGGCAGGGTGTTCGTGAAGACGAACTCGCTCACCTTGGAGTTCTTCAGACGGTCCGCGGCCGGACCCGACAGCACACCATGCGTGGCCGTCACGATGACGTCCTCGGCGCCGTGCGCGAACAGGGCGTCCGCGGCGGCGCAGATCGTGCCACCGGTGTCGATCATGTCGTCGACCAGGACGCAGACGCGGCCCTTCACGTCACCGACGACCTCGTGCACGGTGACCTGGTTGGCGACGTCCTTGTCACGGCGCTTGTGCACGATCGCCAGCGGCGCGCCGAGACGGTCGCACCAGCGGTCGGCGACGCGGACGCGGCCGGCGTCGGGGGAGACCACGGTGAGCTTCGAGCGGTCGACCTTGTGGCCCACGTAGTCCGCGAGCAGCGGCAGCGCGAAGAGGTGGTCGACGGGACCGTCGAAGAAGCCCACGATCTGGTCGGTGTGCAGATCGACCGAGACGATGCGGTCGGCGCCCGCCGTCTTCATCAGATCGGCGACAAGCTTGGCCGAAATCGGCTCACGGCCCTTGTGCTTCTTGTCCTGGCGCGCGTAGCCGTAGAACGGCACGACCACCGTGATGGAGCGGGCCGACGCGCGCTTCAGCGCGTCGATCATGATCAGCTGCTCCATGATCCACTTGTTGATCGGAGCCGTGTGGCTCTGGATCAGGAAGCAGTCCGCGCCACGCGCCGACTCCTCGTAGCGGACGTAGATCTCACCGTTCGCGAAGTCGAAGGCCTTGGTCGGGACCAGACCGACCCCCAGGTGGTGCGCGACCTCCTCCGCCAGCTCGGGGTGGGCGCGGCCGGAGAAGAGCATCATCTTCTTCTCGCCGGTCGTCTTGAACCCGGTCACAGCACAGTCTCCTCAGAGGTGTTCGATCGCCGCCCAGAAACCGCGTGGACCGCGTTTGAGCAAGCCGACAAAATATGTGCGCCTATCACGGTACGCCGCCTTGGGCCCACCTGTTTTCCGTCAGCTCTCGCCATCGGACTTCCCGGACGCCGCCTCCGCGGCCTTCGCGGCAGCGCTGCCCGGACGCTTACGGGCCACCCAGCCCTCGATATTCCGCTGCTGACCACGGGCGACAGCCAGCGAACCGGCCGGCACATCCTTCGTGATCACGGACCCCGCGGCGGTGTACGCACCGTCCCCGACCGTGACAGGAGCCACAAACATGTTGTCCGAACCGGTCCGGCAGTGCGAACCCACCGTCGTGTGGTGCTTGGTCTGCCCGTCGTAGTTCACGAAGACGCTGGCCGCACCGATGTTCGTGTAGTCGCCGATCGTCGCGTCGCCCACGTACGACAGGTGCGGGATCTTCGTGCCCTCACCGATCGTCGCGTTCTTCGTCTCGACATACGTGCCGATCTTGCCCTTCGCGCCGAGCTTCGTGCCCGGGCGCAGATAGGCGTACGGGCCCACGCTGGCGCCCTCGCCGATCTCGGCGGTGTCCGCCACCACGTTGATGACCTTCGCGTCCGCGTGGACGACCGTGTCCTTCAGACGGCAGTTGGGGCCGACCTCGGCGCCCGCGGCGATATGCGTCGCACCCTGCAGCTGCGTGCCCGGGTGGACCAGCGCGTCCGGCTCGAAAGTCACCGTCGCGTCGATGAACGTCGACGCCGGGTCGACCACCGTGACACCGGCGAGCATCGCCTCGGTCAGAAGACGGTCGTTGAGGGTCCGGCGTGCCTCGGAGAGCTGCACCCGGTTGTTGATGCCGGCGATCTCACGGTGATCGCCCGCGACACTCGCGCCCACGCGGTGACCGGCCTCGCGCAGAATGCCGAGGACATCGGTCAGGTACTCCTCGCCCTGGCTGTTGTCCGTACGGACCTTGCCGAGCGCGTCCGCGAGCAGCCGCCCGTCGAACGCGAACACCCCCGAGTTGATCTCACGGATCGCACGCTGCGCCTCGCTCGCGTCCTTGTGCTCGACGATCGCGGTGACGGCGCCCGAGACCCCGTCGCGCACGATACGGCCGTACCCGGTGGCGTCGGGCATCTCGGCGGTCAGAACGGTGACCGCGTTACCGTCGGCGACATGCGTCGCGGCGAGCTTCTCCAGCGTCGCGCCGGTCAGCAGCGGAGTGTCGCCGCAGACCACGATGACGGTGCCGTCCACGGCGCCGCCCAACGGCTCAAGCCCCATACGCACCGCGTGCCCGGTGCCGTTCTGCTGCTCCTGCACCGCGGTACGCGTGGACGGGTCGATCTCGGCGAGATGCGCGGCGACCTGCTCACGCCCGTGCCCGACGACCACGACGAGCTCCTGGGGGTCGAGCTCGCGCGCGGCGGCGACGACGTGCCCGACCAGGGTCCGGCCACAGATCTCGTGCAGCACCTTCGGGGTGCGCGACTTCATACGGGTGCCCTCACCCGCTGCAAGGACGATGACGGCTGCCGTGCTGGTGGCGCTCACGGGAATGCCCTTCGGCTTCGGGTGGTGTGCGGGGGACATCCGCAGGATACCGGGGCGTAGCCGGGCGGAAACGCGGACGGGTCCCGACCGTTGCGGTCAGGACCCGAACTCAGGAAAGCTCCCCTGCCAGGACTCGAACCTGAAATGGTCCATCCAAAGTGGACAGTGTTGCCGATTACACCACAGGGGATTGCGAACCCGGCTAATGGGACATCTCGCCAATCGGCTGGGTGGCCCCCAACACTATGCCGTACCAGGAGCCTTCGATGCGACGGTACAAGTCCGCTCCCTTCAGGACTTTGACCACCAGGCAGCCTCGGTAGGTGTCGCCGGTGTTCTTGCGGACGGTCTTCGGGTTGTGCTTTTTGAGGGTCGTCTTGGTGAACGCGGAGCGATCGGCGCGGACTAGCTCGGCCCAGTACCGTTCGGCGCCTGCGACGTCGGCATTTTCGTGGATCATGACCGCGAAGCGGAGGCGCTCACGTTCAATGCCGAGTAGGTCCAGCCATGCCATGTAGATCTGGATCATGCTCGGATCGCTGTTGACGAACGTCACGGCCTCCCGTCGGTCGTAGGGCTTGTCCTTGCATCCCTCGGCCCAGTAGAGGGCAACTCCTACCAGGAACAGCTCGCGAGCCGAGAGGCTGCCGATCGCCTTCTTGGCGGTCTCTTTGGTCTGCTTGCGCTGCCGGTCCCGCACGGCCAGCTCATGCTCCCAGCGCATGCGGTTCGCGAGCCGCGCCTGCTCTGCTGCCTTCCGCCGCTCCGGCTTCGGCAGATCCCGCACCCAAAGCGAAATCGAACTCTTCGACACCCCCAGCTCGACCTGGATCTCGTCGTACGTCATCCCCTTCAGCCGAAACTCCCGAGCCTTCGCGCGCATGTCGTCCTTGGCGTTCGGGCGCTTCGTCCACTCCGGGGCGGGCTCGCCGTCCAGGAGTCGGTTGAGGAGGTTGTTGTTGTCGACGTGGAGCCGGTCGCGGATCTGCCGTCGGCTGAGCCCTGCCCGCCGCAGTGTCACGGCCTGCTCTCGAAGCCCCTCGAAGTCGTCGTACTTGCGCGTGATCTCTGCCATACGGAGATCGTCGTCCGGAATCCGGACGTCCGGGTCGAAGGTCTGAGCGATTCAATAGTTCGAGGGAAGAAGTGGTGGTTCCCGTGCGGAGCGGGGACCACGTGCCTAGCGCGGGGTTCAGCCTTCCGGGATGACGGCCGAGACGCGGAAGCCTCCGCTGTCCGTCGGGCCCGCCACGAAGACGCCGCCGAGTGCGGTGACGCGTTCGCGCATGCCCACCAGGCCGTTGCCGCCGCTCGGGAGGCGGGCGTGGTCGTCGGCGCCGTCGGGGGACGGGCCGTTCTCCACCTGCATGGCCACCTCGCCGGGCCGGTGCGCGAGCCGCACCCGGGTCTTCGCGCCCGGTGCGTGCTTGTGCACGTTGGTCAGGCCCTCCTGGATGACGCGGTATGCGGTCTGTTCGACCTCTTGGCCGTACGGGACGGACTCGCCGTCCACTGAGAGGTCGACCACCATCCCGGCCGCCCGTGACTGCTCGACGAGCGCGTCGACCTCGGCGAGACAGGGGCCTTGCTCGGCTTCCGCGCGGAACGCGGCGGCCGCGGCGGCCGCACCCACAGCGGCCAGCGGCTGCCCCGCCGCTTCAGGGGCGGGCTCGTGTGCGCGCAGCACTCCGAGCATTTCGCGCAGCTCCGTCAGCGCCTGCCGTCCCATGTCGCCCACGAGCGCGGCGTTCTTGACGGCCTTCTCGGGGTCCTTGCGTGCGACGGCCTGCAGCGCCGCCGCGTGCACGACCATCAGGCTCACGCGGTGCGCGACCACGTCGTGCATCTCGCGCGCGATGCGGGTGCGCTCTTCGTTGCGTGCCCATTCGGCGCGTTCCTCGGCGCGTTCGGCGAGCAGTTGGAGTTCGCGTTCCAGTGAGTCGGCGCGTTCGCGCAGCGATTCCATGAGGCGTCGGCGCGCGCCCACGTACAGGCCGAGCAGTACGGACGGGGCGGTGACGCCGAGGGACATGGTGACGGCCATGAAGGGGACGAACCAGCCGCCGAACTGGAGCCGGTCCTGGTCCTGCACCATCCGTACCCAGACCACGATCATGGTCCCGATCAGGGACATCCCGGCCAGACAGCCGATGATCCGCCGCGGCACCTCGGAGGCCGCGAGCGAGTAGAGCCCCACGATCGTCAAGATCATGCCCATGCTCGCCGGGGACACCGCGATCGAGACGAGCACCACCGCGATTGGCCATCGGCGCCGTAGCACCAGGGCCGATCCGACGACCAGGCCTATGAGTACCCCGATTCCGGCCGGTAGTCCTCCCCGGTCCGCGAATGCGACTCCTTCCACTGCACACTCGGCCGCGGATACCGCCGCGAGTCCGATGTCGAACACGGCGCTGCGCCGCCGTCCCCACCACCACGGCCCCCCGGCCGCCTCGTGGCGTACTTCCCCCGTCGTGGTCATGTCGTCCAGCCTACGGGCGCGGCGGGGGAGGTGGCCGGGAGATTATGGGCGGCGTCAGGGCGGGGTTGCCTGCTGGGCCGGCCTGACGGCGGCCTTGATGCTCAGCCCGACGTCAGCCGCACCGGAAGCGCCCCCGACACCAGGGCCGTCAGGGCCGTGTCCAGGTCGTGGCCCAGGTACCAGTCGCCGGAGTGGTCGAGGCTGTAGACGCGGCCCTGGGCGTCGAGTGCGAGCAGGCCCTGGCCCGAGGAGTCGGCGCCGAGTGGGCAGACCTCGGTGTCCAGTGCGCGGCCCAGGTCGCCGAGGGTGCGGGCCATGTGGAGGCCGTGCAGTGGGTCGAAGTGGATGGTGGCCGGGGCGATCTGGCGGCCGGGTCCGGCGGGGGTGACGTGCAGTCCGCCGAACTCGGCCCAGGCTTCGACGGCCGCCGGGAACACGCTGTGGCGGTGTCCGGCGGGTGACATGTGCGAGCGCAGGGTGTCGGCCCAGTACTCGGCGCGCTTGATGTCCCAGCGTCCGGGCTGCCAGCCCGCCTCGCGCAGCGCGGCGTCGACGGTCACCGCGAAGCGGGTGGTGGAGGTGCGGTCCGTGGACATCAGCCGGCGTTCCCCGTGCGGTCGTTCGGCTGGTCCGGTTCGATGATGCGGACGCCGAGATGTGCGGTCAGAGCGGAGCAGGAGCGGCAGGGCGGCGCGAAGCCGCCGTGCAGCGGGTCGCCGTCCTCGCGGATCCGGCGGGTGGTGAGCTTCGCGTGCTTGAGGGCTTTGCGGGCCTCGCCCGCGGTGAGCGGCTTGCGCTGGGCGCGCTTGGAGCGCGTGGCCTCGTACGAGGCCAGATGCCGGGAGATCAGGGTGACCTCGGGGCAGCGGCCCGTGAAGCGCTCGCGCTGGCCGGATGTGAGGGTGTCGAGGAAGTCCTGGACGAGCGGGTGCAGGGGCGGCGGCAGGTCGCCGCGCCCGGCGGTCGCGGTGAGGGTCTCGCCGCGGACGGAGAGGGCGGCGGCGACGGTGGGGAGTATGCCGTCGCGGCGGTGGCTGAGCGACGGCGCCGCGTGCTCGTCCTCGGCCGACCAGCTCAGCCGCGGATCCCCCGAGACCTGCCCCTGTTTGTGTTCTTCTGCGGTGTGCATTGGTGATGCATCCCTCCCCGTGCTGCGGTGGTGACCGCGTCCCCCGTTGTCGTGCGCGCGCTCCCCCGAGCGCGCTTACAGCCTGCCAAATAGGACGGCTGAAGTGGAAGGCGGGACCAAATGTCCCTTCCGTGGCGGTGGTGCATGCCCTGTCCGGGACGACCCTCGGCCGCGGCTGGTTGCGGCTCACTGTCACGGCTGTGTGACAGCTGGTCATGCGGGCGGAGGCCCGGTGACCGGTGTTGCGCCAGCGCATAGGCTGTGGCGCGACAAGCCATACGCATGGGCCGTACGAACAGTGCCGCAGGGGGCAACCGCGATGACGACAGGTCGGCTCGGGGAGGGCGCGCCGCCCAGTGCTTCAGGCTGGGCAGGGGCCGCGCCGCCGAACGCGGCCTACGCCGGTCAGACCGTGCACTTCCCGGACCCGGTCCGCGCGGCACGGCACCCGCGGGGCGTGCGGATCGATGACCGCGGTTACCCGGACTTCTCCGTCTACGCCCGCGCGGCCGCGGAGATCGCGGAGCCGCCGGAGGGCTTCGGCGTCGACGAGCTGCGGCTGACGGACTACGTCTCGGCGAACGCGGCACTGGCCGCGCAGGGCCACGACCTGTGGGACACCATCCCGGCGGTCGCCACTCCGCACGGCTGGACCTGGCACCACGTACCGGGGACGCGGCGGCTCGAACTGGTCCCCGTCGAGGTGAAGGCGCTGCTGCGCCACCACGGCGGTCTGGCGACGGCCGAGGTCGACCAGAACAAGCGCGGCACGCGCCCCCTGCAGGAGACCCGGCCCACGCACTTCGGACTGCCGAAGGCGTCCGTCGTGGTGACCGAGCAGCAGCTGCTCGGGGTCGAGGAGGACCTGGGGTACCGCCTGCCGGGCGCCTATCGCGCGTTCCTGAAGGCGGCCGGCGGCTGCGCGCCCGTGGGTGCCGCGCTCGACGCCGAGCTGGGGCTCCTGATCGACCAGCCGTTCTTCACGGTCCGCGACGAGGCGGCGGTCAACGACCTCGTCTACATCAACAAGTGTCTGCGCGACCACCTCACCAAGGACTACCTCGGGGTGGCGTTCGTGCAGGGCGGCATCCTCGCGGTCAAGGTCCGCGGCGAGCGGGCCGGTTCGGTCTGGTTCTGCGCCTACGACGACGCGCGGGACAGCGGCGAGACGGCCGGCTGGTCGGTCGCCGACCGCGTCCAGCGGCTGCTGCTGCCGTGCGGTGACGACTTCGACGCGTTTCTGGCCCGGCTCGCGGGGAATCCGCCCGAGCTGGAGACCGTGGCCAACCTGATGGTGGACGGCGGCTTCGCGCACGCCGTCCCGGTGGGGGAGTGACCTTCCGATGGTGACCTTCGCGCAGGCGCAGGAGCGCGCGGAAGAGTGGATCAACGGCGATGTGCCCGCGTACCAGCACCGTGAGGTGCGGGTGCGGGAGTTCGACCTGGGCTTCGTCGTGTGGGCGGAGGACCGCGAGGACGGTCCGCGCTCCGACGGCGGCCGTCAGCGGCTCGTCATCGCCCGCAGCGGTGGCGAGGTCACGCTGTGGCCCGCGCTGCCGGTCGGTGAGGTGATCCGGCGGTACGAGGAGGAGTACGGCACCGTCACGGGCGCCGCCGAACCCGAGCCCGCGAAGCCGGAACGTGTCGACCTCAACCAGACGTCGTTCCTGCTCACTCCGCCGGAGTGGCTGCAGGAGGCGGCGGACCGGATGGGGATCCCGGACCGGCGGGACGCGGCTTCGCCGGCGGCCGGGGATGCGGTTCCGTCCGCGGCCGGGGACGCGGTTCCCTCAGTTTCTTCTTCGTCCGCTTCCTCGGCGTCGTCCTCGTCCGAGGATTCGTCGGGGTCCGGGTCCTCCTTCGGTACGGGATCGGGGGCGCCCGCACCTGCACCCGCACCGGCGCCGTCTCCGGCCGCCGCGTCCGCCGACGCTCCGGCGCAGGGCGCGAGCCAGGGTGCTCAGGCCGGCGGGACCGCCTGGCCGAGCGCCGGAGGCGCGGCCCCGGGTGTGCCCGAGGGCGGGACGCCGTGGGCCGGTACGGACACCAACGGTGCCGCCGACCAGCCCGCGACGATGTTCGCGCCGCCGCTGTCCGGTTCGGACGACGACAGCGACACCCCGCCGCCCGCCGCGGCTCCCGAGGCGAAGACCGCGCTGATGTCGGGCGGCAGCCAGCTGCCGCCGACCGCCGTGTCGCCCGCCATCGGCGGCCCGGATCCGTCGTACGGCTACCCGCAGCAGCAGCCCGCGGCTCCCGCGACGCCTGCCGCACCGGCACCGTCCGCGCAGAGCACCCCGCCGCCCGCCGCGCCCTCGTACGTGCACCCGAACCGGCCCGCCCCGCAGCCGTCCGGCGCCGCGCCGCAGTCCGCTGCACCGCAGCAGCCGGCCGCGCCGTCGGGTGCCGGTGCCGATGACATCGCCAACGCCGCGACCAGCAAGGCCGCCCCGCCGCGCGCCGCGCGCGGCAGCGGCGCGAGCACCCCCGCGCCGCCCGGCGCCCCGGGCACGCCCGGCGCGCGTCCCGGCACGACTCCGCCGCCGCCCGCGGCGCCCGGCGCTCCGGGTGCGGGCAACGCGTACGTGGCGACCCAGATGGTCTCCTCGCTCGGCCCCGACGGACCGCAGCCGCCCGCGGCCCCGGGCGCTCCCGGTGCTCCGGGTGCGCCTGGCGCTCCGGCCGGTGGGGGCAGCCTCGGCGGCGGTGTGCACCACGCGGCCACGATGCTTGCGGGTCCGGACCCGAGCGGTCCCGCCGCGCCCCAGCCCCCGGGCCCGCCCGGCGCCCCGGGTGCCGCAGGTGCTCCCGGCGCCCCGCAGCCGCCCAGCCCGCCCGGTGCTCCGGCCGGTGGCGGCAGCCTCGGCGGCGGTGTGCACCACGCGGCCACGATGCTCGCCGGTCCGGACCCGAGCGGTCCCGCCGCGCCCCAGCCCCCGGGCCCGCCGGGCGCTCCCGGCGCACCGCAGCCTCCCGGCCCGCCCGGGGCCCCGGGCGCTCCCGGCACGCCGCCCCCCGGCGGTGCGCACCATGCCGCGACGATGCTCGCGCCCGGTGGTCCGAGCGCGCCCGCGCCGCCCGGCCCGCCGCCCGGTACGCAGCAGCCTGCCGCTCCCGGTCCGGCCCCCGCGTACGGCTATCCGCAGCCGCCCGCGGGCCTGCCGGTCGTCGGACCCGGCTACCAGGTGGTGCTCAGCTACCGTGCGCAGGACGGCAGTCAGCAGCAGCTGATCCGCCGCTCCGCGCCCGGCACGCCGCACCCCGAGTGGCAGATCTTCCATGAGCTGCGCGGCATGGGTGTGCCCGCCGACCAGGTCCTGGAGATCCACACCGAGCTGGAGTCCTGTGATCTGCCGGGTGCGTACTGCGCCCGCATGATCAAGGAGCAGTGGCCGCAGGCGCGGATCACGACCGTGGCCCCGTACGGCAACGACCATGCCTCGCGTCAGCAGGGCATGCAGCAACTCCTCGCGCACCAGGGCGAGTTGCACCAGGTCGCCGACGGTCCGGCGCGGCCGGCGCCGGTGCGGATGCCGCTGCAGCCGGTGCAGCCCGCACCGCCGGTCGGTCCGGAGATCGTGGCGCAGGAGCTGGCCGGTGCCTTCGGGCCGCAGGGCGTCTTCCGCTTCGACCAGCGCGCGGTGTCGCGCCAGGGTGTGCCCGAGGTCGTGGCGCAGACGCTGGTGTGGGCCGGTCTGCCGGTGGACTTCAACCCGTTCTTCTGGGCCCAGGCCCAGCCGGGCCGCCCCGTTCCGACGCTGGCCGAACTCGCGCAGGAGCGCGGTGTGCAGCCCGCCTCGGACGCGGGCTCGTACCTCGTCATGGGCAGTGACTTCGGGCGCGCGATCTGTGTGCAGTACGGCACGGCGCACATCGTCGCGGTCCCCGTCGAGGCGGGCCCGGGCGTCGCCCCCGTACCGCCGCAGTTCGTGAACTCCTCGCTCCCGGAGTTCGCCCGCTCCCTCGCGATGCTGGGCCGTATGTGGCGCCTGCGCTACGGGCTCAACCAGGAGCAGGCGGGCCGCTGGACGGTCGACTTCCAGTCCCAGCTCGCGGCCCTCGACCCGGCGGCGCTGTCGTCCCCGGAGACGTGGTGGTCGGTCCTGCTGGAGCAGATGTGGGACGGCCTCATCTAGGACCCCTCGGGGATACGCGACGGTCGAAGGGCCGCTTCTGTCGTTACGGCGACGGGGGCGGCCCTTTGCGTTGGCGTGAGTCACCCCAGTTTCGGATGCGTGTGCGGAGTGTCGCATTATGGGGTGTTCCGGGTGGTCCGTCAGGATGTCGCCGGATCTGTTCGCGGCAGGTGAGAGGGGCAGCAGGGATGAGCAGCTCGGAGTTCCATGTCGTACGCGGCCGTGGGTACCGTCCCGAGCAGGTGGACGGCGCCGTCACCCGGCTGGAGCGGGACCGCGACGACGCCTGGGAGCGGGCCGCGCGGCTGACCGTGCTCGCCAAGGAGATGGACGCCGAGGCCGCCGCGCTGCGCGCGACCGTGGCCGGGCTCACCCCGCAGACGTACGAGACGCTCGGCGAGCGGGCGCTGCTGATCCTGGCCACCGTCGAGGCGGAGTGCGCGGCCGTCCGCGAGGGCGCGCACGCCGAGGCGCAGCGCATCGCCGACGCCACCGCGGACCTGGAGCGCGAGCTGAGCGCCGCCGCCCGTGCGTACGCCGACGAGGTGCGCGAAGCCGCGGAGGAGCGGGCGCGTCAGGTGCTGCTCGCCGCGCGCGGCACCGCGGACGACGAGCGGATCGGCGCGCGCCGCACGGTCAAGGAGCAGCGCGGCGAGGCCCTGTCCGCGTTGCGCGACATGCGCGTACGGACGGACGCGATGCTCAGTGAGCAGGAGAAGGAGCAGTCCGGGGCGTGGGAGGCCGCGGAGGAGGCCGCCGGCCGCGCGGCCGAGGCGCTCGACGCGCGGCACGCCGAGCTGATCGCGGCCGCCGAGGCCGATCTGTCCACGGCGAAGCGGGAGTTCGCGTCGGCGGAGGAGGCCGCGCGGCACGGCGCCGAGGACGCGCGGGCGAGCGCCGAGGAGGTGCTGGCCGAGGGCCGGCTGCGTGCCGAGCGGATCGAGCGCGAGGCGGAGCGGCTCGAACGCGAGCACGCGGACCACGCGGACGGTCTGCGCGCCCACATGGAGCACGTCCGCAGCAGCCTCGCGTCGCTGGGCGCGACGGGACGCGAACCGGGGTCGGGCAACGGCACGGTGCCGGGCCCCGCGTCCGGCGCGGACTCCTGACGTCGCACCGCAAGACGCCCGGGCGACTCACCGCCCCCGTACCGCCCCCGCCAGAATCTCCCCTTCCACCGCCTCGTAATTCCGCCGCTGCTCGCGCTGCTCCGCGCGCGGGGTCAGGACCGTGCCCAGCCAGCCGAGGGCGAAGCCGAGGGGGATGGAGGCGATGCCCGGGGTGGTGAAGGGGAACCAGTTGAAGTCGTGGGCGGGGAACGCCGAGTTGGGGCCGCCGGAGACGAGGTTCGTGCCCGTCATCAGGATGATCGCGCCGGCCGAACCGCCGAGCAGTGTGCACAGCAGCCCGGTCCGGGTGAAGCGGCGCCAGAACAGGCTGTAGACCAGCGCGGGCGCGAGCGCCGATGCGCCCAGGCAGAACGAGAGCGTGACCAGCGGCTGCAGATTGCGGTGCTGCACCGTCGACGCGAGCGCGATGGTGATGACGCCGACCCCGAGCGCCGCGAGCCGTGCCGTGGTCATCTCCGCGCGCGGCCCCATCCGCCGCCGGTGCGCGAACACGTCGTGGGCCAGCGAGTTGGCGCACGCGAGGATCATGCCGCCGACCGAGGCGAGGAGGGTGAGGAAGACCGCTGTGGCGACCGCGGTGAACACCAGCGTCCCGGCCATCGAGGTCTCCGCCCCGAACAGCGCACGGGCTGTGAGCAGGAGCGAGGTGTTGCCCTGCGGGTCGGCCGACATCACGGTCTGCCGCCCCACGAGCGCCGCCCCGCCGAACCCGATGACCAGCGCGCACAGCGCGAAGACGGTCGTCGCCGAGACCGCCCACGACATCGAGCGCCGCACCTCGGGCGCGCTGCGTGCCGTGTACATCCGCATCGTGACATGCGGCAGACAGCCCGCTCCGAGGACGACCGTGAGCTGCGAGACGACCATGTCGATCTGCGGTGCGGCACTGCCCGCGAACAGCGGACCGGTCCCCAGATACGCCTCGCCGAGCCCGCTGCCGCGCGCCGCCTGCGCCGCGAGCGCGCCGAAGTCGCCGTCGAAGCGCTGGAGCAGGAGCGCGGAGACGACCGCCGCCGAGCCGAGCAGGATCACGATCTTGATGATCTGGATCTGCGCGGTCCCCTTCATCCCGCCGATCGCCGCGTACGAGATCATCAGCGCCCCGAGCATCACCATCGAGCCGGTCTTCGCGCCTTCGCTGCTGAAGCCGAGGATGAACGCGAGCAGATCGCCCGCGCCCGCGAGCTGGACCAGCATCAGCGGGAGCAGCGCGGCGAGGGTGGCGACGGCGGTGGCGATCCGGGCCGTGCGGGCCGAGGGCCCGGTGAGGCGGCGGGCCAGAGTGTCTCCCATGGTGAACCGGCCCGCGTTGCGCAGGGGTTCGGCCAGCAGGAACATCAGCAGGACCAGCGAGAGCGCGCTGGCGAGCAGCAGGACGACGCCGTCGTATCCCGTGAGCGTGATGACGCCGATGCCGCCGAGGACGCTCGCGGCGGAGACGTAGTCGCCCGCGATGGCGAGGCCGTTGCGCAGCGGCGAGAGGCTGCGCGAGCCGGTGTAGAACTCGTCGAGGTCGTCGCGGTCCGGGCCGCTCAGGACGCACAGGAGCAGGGTCACGGAGGCGACGGCCGTGAACGCGATCAGGGACGTCGCCTCGGTGGACGAGCCGAGCGCGAGTCCGGACGCGAGCCCCGGCGCGGGGGCGGCGCTCATGGGCGGGACTCCGACGCGGCGGCGCGGCGCAGCCGCTGGGCGAGCGGGTCCACACGGCGGGCCGCGTGGCGCGCGTAGAGCGTTATCGCCACGTAGGTGACGGGCAGTTGGGCGAGCAGGAGCAGCAGTCCGAGGTTGAGGCCGCCGGTGACGCTCCGGCCGACGAGCGACGGCGCGTACGCGGACAGGATGAGGAAGAGCGTGAAGTAGCCGAGCGCGGTGAGCGAGGCGACGCGGCGCAGCACCTTGTACGCGCGCCGCACCTTGCGCAGATCACCATGGCTCCCCGGGCGCGGCACGGCCCGGCGCCGCGGGGGCGGCGGGGCGGGTGCGGGCATCCAGGGATAGGTGAGGCGGAGGTCGTACGGCGGCGGCGGGTCCTCGGGGTGGAAGGGCGGGCTCTGCGGGTACGGCGGCGGGTCCTGCGGATCGTACGGTGGCGGCTCGTGCATGGGGCTGCTCCTTGCGCGGCATGTGGCCCGGAGGAGGACCGCAGGGAGAGCCCGGACGTTACCGGCAGGTATGCGGTTGAGGTGTGCTTTCCGCCGAACTGGTCAGTCGGTATGTGGCTGTTGGGGCCGGCGGGGAGGGTGGTCCGCGACGGGTTCCTGGCGTACGGGGTCGGCGGGCGCCGTGACCGTCCTCGCGTCCGGCGCGGAGGCGGCCGTCGCGGTCCCTGCGCTCGGCGGCGACGCGTCCGGCGGCAGCAGCGCCTCCTGCGGCAGGACGGGGAAGCGCCGCGGCGCCAGGAACAGCAGCACCAGGAGCGTGACGACCGCGGCGGCGGCCGCCCCGATGTGCACCCACTCCACGGCGGCGTCGATCGAGCGGCGCACCGTCTCGTCGCCGGGCGCGCGTGCCACCGTGTCCAGGTCGGTGTCGGGGCCGAGCCGCCCGGCGATCACCCCGTTGGCGATGGCGCCGAAGACCGCGGCGCCCAGGGTCTGCCCGATCTGGCGGCAGAACAGCACCGAGGCGGTGGTCGTGCCGCGCTCAGCCCAGCCGACCGTCGACTGCACGCCCACGATCAGCGGCAGCTGGACCTGCCCGAGCGCCGCGCCGAGCAGCAGCATCAGGAGAGCGGGCTGCCACGGCGAGCCCGGATACGGGAGCAGCGGGAACGCGCCGAGCACGAGCGCCGCGCCCGTGACACCGATCAGCGAGGTGTTGCGGAACCCGATCCGCGTATAGAGGTGCTGGCTGAGCGCCGCCGACACGGGCCAGCTCAGGATCATCGCCGACAGGACGAACCCGGCCTCGGTGGGCGTCAGTTGCAGCACCGACTGCGCGTACGTGGGGATGAACACGGTCGGCGCCACCATCACCAGGCCCAGCGCGCCGAGCCCCAGATTGACCGCGGCGATCGTGCGCCGCTTCCACACCCAGCCCGGGATGATCGGCTCGGCGGCCCGCCGCTCGACGAGGACGGTCGCGGCGAGCAGGGCGGCGGCCGTGGTGAACAGGGCGATGGACGGCCCCGACAGCCATGGCCAGGCGACCCCGCCCTGTACGAGCGCGGTCAGCAGTACGCCGCCGGAGGCGAAGACGGCCAGCGCGCCCGGCCAGTCGATCCGGGCGCGGGGGCCCCGTTCGCGTACGGGCTCGTGCAGATGGCGCGCCACCAGCCACAGCGCGAGCAGGCCCACCGGCAGATTCACCAGGAAGATCCACCGCCAGTGCGCGAACGCGACGAGCAGCCCGCCGATCGCCGGGCCCGCGATGGACGACAGCGCCCAGACCGTGGACAACTTCGCCTGGATCTTGGGGCGTTGCTTCAGCGGGTACAGATCGGCGGCCAGCGTCTGGACGGTGCCCTGGATCGCGCCGCCGCCCAGGCCCTGCAGGATGCGGAACGCGATCAGGGCGGCCATGTTCCAGGCCGTGGCCGACAGGAGCGAGCCGATCAGGAAGAGCACCATGCCGGCAAGGAGCACGGGCTTGCGGCCGAAGGTGTCGGAGAGCTTGCCGTAGACGGGCAGCGTGACCGTGACCGCGAGCAGATAGCCGGAGAACAGCCAGGAGAAGTACGAGAAGCCGCCGAGGTCGGCGACGATCTGCGGGACGGCCGTCGCGATGATCGTCGACTCGAGCGCGGCGAGCGCCATGGAGAGCATGAGGGCGGCGACGACGGCGGTGCGTCGTGGCGGGGTGCCTATGTCACGGTCGACGGTGCCGCCCACGGAGATCCTTTCCCCCTGCATCTAGTTACGCCGAAGGACACCTTCTCACTTGCTCCTCACGCAGGGGAGGGGTGGAGGCTGCGGGCGGCGAAGGGTGTACGACCCCCGATACGCGCTCCACCGACGGGTGGAGAGCCCTTAGGGGTGGGTCCGCACTTCGGGTCGGGGAGCGCTCGTCCTCCTGAAGGACGAGCCGCGCGGCGGCCGCTCCTAGCCTGGTCACAGGCCAGAACTGAGGGGGACCGCAGCCTGGGGGTGGGGTTTTCCTCAGGTCGAAGACTGCGCTGTACCTCATCGTGCGCGACCCCCTCACGCCAGCAGACTTTTCACCGACGGCATTCCGCTGCTTTCCACCAAGGAGACTTCACGTGACTACGGCTGTGACCACCCCGGGCCCCGGGGTGACAGGAGGGCGTACCGCGGTGGCCGCCCGTGCGCGGCAGGTCGTGAAGGCGTACGGCAGCGGGGAGACCCGGGTCGTCGCGCTCGACCATGTCGATGTGGACATCGCCCGCGGGCAGTTCACCGCGATCATGGGCCCGTCGGGCTCCGGCAAGTCGACGCTGATGCACTGCCTCGCGGGGCTCGACACGGTGAGCGGCGGGCAGATCTTCCTCGACGAGACCGAGATCACCGGCCTCAAGGACAAGAAGCTCACGCAGCTGCGCCGGGACCGGATCGGCTTCATCTTCCAGGCGTTCAACCTGCTGCCGACGCTCAATGCGATAGAGAACATCACGCTGCCGATGGACATCGCGGGCCGTAAGCCGGACCGCGAGTGGCTGCAGCGCGTGGTGGAGACGGTGGGCCTGGCCGACCGGCTCAAGCACCGCCCCACCCAGCTCTCCGGCGGCCAGCAGCAGCGCGTGGCGGTCGCCCGCGCCCTGGCCGCGCGACCGGAGATCATCTTCGGTGACGAGCCCACGGGGAACCTGGACTCGCGGGCCGGCGCCGAGGTCCTCGGCTTCCTGCGCCGCTCCGTGTCCGAGCTGGGCCAGACCATCGTCATGGTCACGCACGACCCGGTCGCGGCCTCGTACGCCGACCGCGTCCTGTATCTCGCGGACGGCCGGATCGTCGACGAGATGTACGGGCCGACCGCCGACCAGGTCCTCGACCGCATGAAGGACTTCGACGCGCGGGGGCGTACGTCGTGACCGTGCTCAAGACCTCGATGCGCAACTTCTTCGCGCACAAGGGGCGGATGGCGCTCTCCGCGATCGCCGTCCTGCTCTCCGTCGCCTTCGTGTGCGGCACGCTCGTGTTCACCGACACGATGAACACCACCTTCGACAAGCTCTTCGCGGCCAGCTCGCCCGATGTCACCGTCAGCCCGAAGTCGGCGAAGGACGGCGACGAGGACCCGCAGGCCGGCAAGCCGGACTCGCTGCCGGCCTCCGTGGTCGACCAGGTCGGCAAGGCCCAGGGGGTCAAGTCGGCCGAGGGTGCGGTCACTTCGATGAACGTGACGGTCGTCAACTCCGAGAACGAGAACATGGGCTCCACCAGCGGAGCCCCGACCATCGCCGGCAACTGGACGCAGAACGACACCCGGACGATGGAGGTCACCGAGGGCCACTCCCCGCGCGGCCCCACCGAGGTGATGGTCGACGCCGACACCGCCGACAAGCACGGTCTGAAGCTCGGCGACGAACTGCGCACCATCAGCGTCAACGGCGACCTCACCGCGACCATCACCGGCATCGCCACCTTCAAGGTGACCAACCCGGGTGCGGCCGTCGTCTACTTCGACACCCCCACCGCGCAGAAGCAACTCCTCGGCGAGACCGGTGTGTTCAGCGCGGTCGCCGTCACCGGCTCCGAAGGCGTCACCGACGCGCAGCTGAAGAAGAACGTCGCGGCCGAACTCGGCGCGGGCGCCTACAAGCTGCAGACCCAGGCCGAGTCCGCCGACGCGAACCGCAAGGACGTCGGCGAGTTCATGGACATCATCAAGTACGCGATGCTCGGCTTCGCCGGAATCGCGTTCCTGGTGGGCATCTTCCTGATCATCAACACCTTCTCGATGCTGGTCGCCCAGCGCACCCGCGAGATCGGTCTGATGCGGGCCATCGGCTCCTCGCGCAAGCAGGTCAACCGCTCGGTCCTCGTCGAGGCCACGCTGCTCGGCGTCATCGGCTCGATCCTCGGTGTCGGCGCGGGCGTCGGCCTCGCCGTCGGCCTCATGAAGCTCATGTCGAACATGGGCATGAACCTCTCCACCGACGACCTGACGGTGAAGTGGACGACCCCCGCGATCGGTCTCTTCCTCGGCATCGTCGTCACCGTCCTCGCCGCGTATCTGCCGGCCCGCCGCGCGGGCAAGGTCTCCCCGATGGCCGCGCTGCGGGACGCGGGGACGCCGGCGGACGGCAAGGCGGGCCTGGTCCGCGCGCTGATCGGCCTCGTCCTCACCGGCTCCGGCGCCTTCGCTCTCTACACGGCGGCCACCGCCGACACGGCCGGCGACGGCTCGATGTTCCTCGGCGGCGGTGTGGTCCTCACCCTCATCGGCTTCGTGATCGTCGGCCCGGTGCTCGCAGGAGGCGTGGTCCGCGTCATCAGCGCGCTGGTGCTGCGGCTCTTCGGCCCGGTCGGGCGGATGGCCGAGCGCAATGCGCTGCGCAACCCGCGGCGCACCGGCGCCACCGGGGCAGCCCTGATGATCGGCCTCGCGCTGGTCGCGTGCCTGTCCGTCGTCGGCTCCTCGATGGTGGCCTCGGCCACCGACGAGCTCGACAAATCGGTCGGCGCGGACTTCATCATCCAGGGCCAGCAGCGGATCGTGCCGCAGGCCGAGAAGGCCATCCAGGACAGCCCGGACCTGGCGCACGTCACGCGCTACAAGGTCGTGGACGCCTCGCTGACCGCGCCGAACGGCAAGACGGAGAAGGACACCCAGGTCACCGCGGCCGACCCCACGTACGCGACGGATCTGCGACGCGAGACCACCGGCGGTTCGCTCAAGGACGCGTATGCCACCGACTCGATGTCGATCGGCTCGGACTACGCCAAGGACAACAACGTCCGTGTCGGTGACACCCTGACCGTCGCCTTCAAGGGCGGCGAGACGGCGAAGCTCAAGGTCGGCGCCATCACCAGCGACGACGTCACCATCGACCAGGGCGCGCGCTACATGTCCCTGGCGACCATGGAGAAGTACCTCCCGGCCGACAGGATCCCGCCGAACATGATCATGTTCGCGAAGGCGGAGGACGGCAAGGCGGACGCGGCGTACGCGGCGCTCAAGGACACCCTGAAGCAGTACCCGCAGTACGAGGTCCGTGACCAGACGGACTTCAAGGAGGAACTGCAGAACCAGGTCGGCCAGTTGCTCAACATGGTCTACGGCCTGCTCGCCCTCGCGATCATCGTCGCCGTCCTCGGCGTGGTGAACACCCTGGCGCTCTCGGTGGTCGAACGCACCCGGGAGATCGGCCTGATGCGCGCGATCGGCATGTCCCGCCGCCAGTTGCGCCGCATGATCCGTCTGGAGTCCGTGGTCATCGCCCTCTTCGGCGCCCTGCTCGGCCTCGGCCTGGGCATGGCCTGGGGAGCAACGGCCCAGCGCCTGCTCGCCCTCGAAGGCCTGGAGGTCCTGGAAATCCCCTGGCCGACCATCATCGGAGTCTTCATCGGCTCGGCCTTCGTGGGCCTGCTCGCGGCACTGATCCCGGCGTTCAGGGCGGGCCGTATGAACGTCCTCAACGCCATCGCCACCGACTAGCCCTCCACCGCAGCCCGACGGCTACGGTAGGGGTCCGGCCCCGGTGCACATCCTCCATGTGCACCGGGGCCGCTCTGCATCCCTACGCCCCCACCCGCTTCAACACCACGAACCCACCCGCCGCCCCCCACTCCTCGAACCGTGCGTCCGGGTGGAGGCGGGTGGCGTAGGCCAAGGGGGTCTTGTAGCGGCCGGTGCGGTTGTCCAGGGCCACGTAGTCCGGGGTGGTGCCCTGGGAGTTGCCCAGCCACAGGACGCGGCAGCGGGATGTGAGGTGGCTGATCGGGCCGATGTTGGCCTCGACCGTGGCGCCGTCGGGGATGCGGGACAGGAGGGCGTCCGCCTGGCGGGCGGAGGCCGGGACGCGGTAGACGGCCGGGTCGGTGAGGGTGCCGAGGGGGAGGGAGACGGTCAGGGCGAGCGCCACCGCGGCGGCCGCGAGGGGGACCTGGGCCGCGAAGTTCCCCAGGCGGGTCCTGCGGACGCGGGCCAGGCCGTCCGCCGCCGCGAGGGCGATGACCGGCATGAGGACGGCGCTGTAGTGCCAGTCGGTGCCCCAGTACGAGTCGTCCGAGGAGAGGAAGCGCCAGCCCAGCGTCGGCAGCGTGATCAGGACAAGGGGGGAGCGCAGGGCGAACAGGCCGGTCGGCAGCAGGAGCCAGGCCAGCGTGCGCAGTTTGACGTCGAGTCCGGAGAACGGGTTGGGGGTGCCGCCCTCGACCCGGTTCCAGTACTCGTAGCTGCCCGCGGAGTTGAACGCCGGGATGATCCAGACGAAGGTCAGGAGCGCGGCGATCACTCCGAACGCGGCCACCCCGACGGCATACGGGACCGCCCGCCGCGCCCGCGCCCGCTCCGCCTCACTCCGGCCGCCGGGCTCACCAGCGCCGGCCTCACCAGCGCCGGCCTCACCAGCGCCGGGCACACCAGCGCCGACCTCACCATCTCCGGCCTCACCGTCTCCGACCTCACCCCGCCCCACCCCACGCGCCCGCCACGCCACGACCAGAGCCAGCGCCATCAGCGTCAGCCCCATGTCCTCCTTGACGAGGACGAGCGGCAGTGCCCAGCACAGCGCCGCCCGCCACCGCTCCGCGAGCAGCGCCTCCAGGGCGAAGGCGATCAGCGGCACCGCGAAGGCGATCTCGTGGAAGTCGAAGTCGACGGCCTTCTGCAGCCCCCACGACAGCCCGTACGCGACCCCGAGCCAGAGCCCCGCGGTCCGCCCGAGCAGCCGCGACGAGGCCCGCGTCACGGGCACCACGGACAGCGCGAACAGGGCGGCCTGGACGACCAGCAGGGTCACGGGCCCCGGGAAGAGCCGGTAGACGGGCGCGATCAGCGCGGTGACCGGGCTGAAGTGGTCCCCGAGGATGTGCGTACCGGGCCCCTTCAGATCGGAGACCGGCGCCTGCAGGTGCGCGTAGCCGCGGATGGCCTGCTCGAAGATCCCCAGGTCCCAGGACTTGGTCCCGAACTTCTCCCACCGCAGGACCGACACGGTCGTGTACGCGACGAAGAGGACCCCGGCCAGGGACCACGGCGCGAGAGCGCGCCCGGTCACCCGAGCCCGTACCCCGGCCACCGCCTTGACCTCGGCGGACGTGTCGGTGGCGGCGCTCATACGGGTCCTTCGGAGTCGGGCGGGCGAGGCGGCCGGCCCGGCCGCCTCGCCCATTCGAACACGACCCCACAGCGCACCCCACCTCACAGGCGTACCCTGGACGCATCCCCGGCCCGCCCCCCTTTCGGCGAGAAGCCGGGTGTTCGCGTTGCCCAGAGGCCGAACGCGTCCGCCAGCTGGATCTGACCAGGACCGACCACCCGGACGGGAACCCCATGACCCTGCACGGTCTCCTCGATGCCGTAGCCGAAGACGCCTCGCTCGTCGAGGCAGTGCAAGCCGCCCGGGACGCGCACCGGATGCATCTCGACCTGGTCGGTCCGCCCGCGGCGCGCCCCTTCGCCATCGCCGCGCTCGCGCGCGAGACCGGACGCACGGTCCTCGCCGTGACCGCCACCGGCCGCGAGGCCGAGGACCTGGCCGCCGCACTGCGCTCGCTGCTGCCCGAGGCGGGCATCGCCGAGTACCCGTCGTGGGAGACCCTGCCGCACGAGCGCCTGAGCCCGCGCAGCGACACCGTGGGCCGCCGCCTCGCGGTCCTGCGCCGCCTCGCGCACCCCACCCCCGACGGCGACCCCGAGACGGGCCCGGTCAGCGTGGTCGTCGCGCCCATCCGCTCCGTACTGCAGCCGCAGGTCAAGGGCCTGGGCGACCTGGAGCCCGTCAGCCTCAAGCAGGGGCAGACCGCCGATCTGAACGAGATCGTCGAGGCCCTCGCCGCCGCCGCGTACGCCCGGGTCGAACTGGTCGAGAAGCGCGGCGAGTTCGCCGTGCGCGGCGGCATCCTCGATGTCTTCCCGCCGACCGAGGAGCACCCGCTCCGTATCGAGTTCTGGGGCGACGACGTCGAGGAGATCCGTTACTTCAAGGTCGCCGACCAGCGCTCCCTGGAGATCGCCGAGCACGGCCTGTGGGCCCCGCCCTGCCGCGAGCTGCTGCTCACCGAGGACGTACGGCAGCGGGCGGCGACCCTCGCCGAGCAGCACCCCGAGCTCGGCGAACTGCTCGGCAAGATCGCCGAGGGCATCGCGGTCGAGGGCATGGAGTCCCTCGCGCCCGTCCTCGTCGACGACATGGAGCTGCTGCTCGACGTCATGCCCGAGGGCTCCATGGCCGTCGTCTGCGACCCCGAGCGGGTGCGCACCCGCGCCACCGACCTCGTGGCCACCAGCCAGGAGTTCCTGCAGGCCAGCTGGGCCGCCACGGCCGGCGGCGGCGAGGCCCCGATCGACGTCGGCGCGGCCTCCCTGTGGGGTATCGCGGACGTACGGGACCGGGCGCGCGAACTGGACATGATGTGGTGGTCCGTCTCGCCCTTCGCGGCCGACGAGGACCTTGGCTCGGACACCCTCAAGCTCGGCATGCACGCCCCCGAGACCTACCGCGGCGACACCGCCCGCGCCCTCGCGGACGTCAAGCAGTGGAACGCCGACGGCTGGCGCACGGTCTTCGTCACCGAGGCCCACGGCCCGGCGACCCGCACCGTCGAGGTCCTGAGCGGCGAGGGCATCGCGGCCCGCCTCGACAAGGACCTCGCCGACCTCCAGCCGTCCGTCGTGCACGTGGCCTGCGGGTCCATCGACTACGGCTTCATCGACCCGAAGCTCCGGCTCGCGGTCCTCACCGAGACCGACCTGACCGGCCAGAAGGCCGCCGGCAAGGACGGCGCCCGGATGCCGGCCCGCCGCCGCAAGGCCATCGACCCGCTGACCCTGGAGCCGGGCGACTACATCGTCCACGAGCAGCACGGTGTCGGCCGCTACATCGAGATGGTGCAGCGCACGGTCCAGGGCGCGACCCGCGAGTACCTCGTCGTCGAGTACGCGCCCGCCAAGCGCGGCCAGCCCGGCGACCGGCTCTACATCCCCACCGACCAGCTGGAGCAGATCACCAAGTACGTCGGCGGCGAGGCCCCGACGCTGCACCGGCTCGGCGGCGCGGACTGGACGAAGACCAAGGCGCGCGCCAAGAAGGCGGTCAAGGAGATCGCCGCCGACCTCATCAAGCTCTACTCCGCGCGCATGGCGGCGCCCGGCCATGTCTTCGGCCCGGACACCCCCTGGCAGCGCGAGCTGGAGGACGCGTTCCCGTACGCGGAGACGCCCGACCAGCTGACCACGATCGCCGAGGTCAAGGAGGACATGGAGAAGTCGGTCCCGATGGACCGTCTGATCTGCGGCGACGTCGGCTACGGCAAGACCGAGATCGCGGTACGGGCCGCCTTCAAGGCGGTCCAGGACGGCAAGCAGGTCGCCGTGCTCGTCCCCACGACGCTTCTGGTGCAGCAGCACTTCGGCACGTTCTCCGAGCGCTACTCCCAATTCCCGGTCAAGGTGCGGGCGTTGAGCCGCTTCCAGACCGACACCGAGGCCAAGGCCACCCTGGAGGGCCTGCGCGAGGGCTCGGTGGACGTCGTCATCGGCACCCATCGCCTCTTCTCCTCGGAGACCAAGTTCAAGGACCTGGGCCTCGTCATCGTCGACGAGGAGCAGCGCTTCGGCGTCGAGCACAAGGAACAGCTGAAGAAGCTCCGCGCCAACGTCGACGTCCTCACGATGTCCGCGACGCCCATTCCCCGTACGCTCGAAATGGCCGTCACCGGCATCCGCGAGATGTCCACGATCACCACCCCGCCCGAGGAGCGCCACCCGGTCCTGACCTTCGTCGGGCCGTACGAGGAGAAGCAGATCGGCGCGGCCATCCGCCGTGAACTCCTGCGCGAGGGCCAGGTCTTCTACATCCACAACCGCGTCGAGTCCATCGACCGCGCGGCCGCCCGGCTGCGCGACATCGTGCCCGAGGCGCGGATCGCCACCGCCCACGGCCAGATGTCCGAGTCGGCGCTCGAGCAGGTCGTGGTCGACTTCTGGGAGAAGAAGTTCGACGTGCTCGTCTCGACCACCATCGTCGAGTCCGGTATCGACATCTCCAACGCCAACACCCTGATCGTCGAACGCGGCGACAACTTCGGCCTCTCGCAGCTGCACCAGCTGCGCGGCCGCGTCGGCCGAGGCCGCGAGCGCGGCTACGCGTACTTCCTGTACCCGCCGGAGAAGCCGCTCACCGAGACCGCCCACGAACGCCTCGCGACCATCGCCCAGCACACGGAGATGGGTGCGGGCATGTACGTGGCGATGAAGGACCTGGAGATCCGCGGAGCCGGAAACCTCCTGGGCGGCGAACAGTCCGGGCACATCGCGGGCGTCGGCTTCGACCTCTACGTCCGCATGGTCGGAGAGGCCGTCGCCGACTACCGGCGCCAGCTGGAGACCGGCGAGATCGAGGAAGAGGCACCCCTCGAAGTCAAGATCGAGCTGCCGGTCGACGCGCACGTCCCGCACGACTACGCGCCGGGGGAGCGGCTCCGCCTCCAGGCCTACCGCGCCATCGCCTCCGCCAACTCGGAGGACGACATCAAGGCGGTACGGGAGGAACTCACCGACCGCTACGGCAAGTTGCCGGAGCCGGTGGAGAACCTGCTGCTCGTCGCCGGCCTGCGGATGCTGGCCCGCGCCTGCGGCGTCGGCGAGATCGTGCTGCAGGGCAACAACATCCGCTTCGCGCCGGTCGAACTGCGCGAATCCCAGGAGCTGCGCCTCAAGCGCCTCTACCCGGGCACGGTACTCAAGCCGGCCGCCCACCAGATCCTGGTGCCCCGCCCCAAGACCGCGAAGGTCGGCGGAAAGCCGCTGCTCGGGCGGGAGTTGCTGGGGTGGACCGGCGAGTTCCTGACGACGATTCTGGGGTCGTAACGAACGTCCGGGGCACGCGAAGAGCCGTCCGCGGTGGTGCTGGGCCGCGGACGGCTCTGTTTTGCGGAGTGGTTCAGGTGGGTCGGGGTCAGCCCTGCTTGCCGTCGAGCTTGTCGATCTGCTCCGACGCGGCAGCCTGTGCCTTGTCCACGTGCTCGGCGTACTTGCCGCCGGTCTTCTCGTCGACCTCGTCACCGACGCTCTTCACGACCTCGTTGGCCTTGTCCTCGGCCTGGCCGCCGAACTTTTCCTTGAGTTCATTGATCTTGTCGCCGAGACCCATCCGTGGGCTCCCTTCAGGGGGCTGGGGGGCGAAGGGGAAGGAGTGGCAGAAATGCCGCATTTCGCCCCGTCTCTTCCGACGATACGCCCGGCTCCGCCGGAATGCCCACCGAGGCCGGGATGCCCGCTGTGACCAGGCGGGAAGGCCCCGGCGGTAAGGTCTGGCCCGGACAACTGAAGGGGTGGGGCGCGTGCGCGTGCGTACGGTGGCGGGGTGGGTGCTGGTCGCGGCGCTCGCCGTGGGCTGCACGGCCGAACCGGAAGAACCGGCCGGCGGCGCGGGCGGCCGGGCGGGCGGCGGCGCGCAGGGCGAGCCGGGTTCGGCGCTCGCCGCCGTGGACGAGCTCACCGTGAAGGGCCGCGCCCCGAAGACCGGCTACGACCGGGCGCGCTTCGGCAGCCCCTGGGCCGATGTGGACTCCAACGGCTGCGGGACGCGGGACGACATCCTCGCGCGCGACCTGGCGCAGGTACGGACCGAGGACGACTGCAAGGTCGTCTCCGGACGGCTCGCGTCCGATCCGTACAGCGGCGCCGGCATCGCGTACGAGCGCGGGCGCAGCAAGATCGACATCGACCACCTCGTGGCGCTGTCGGACGCGTGGCAGAAGGGTGCGCAGCAGTGGGAGCCGCGCAAGCGCATCGCGTTCGCCAACGACCCGTTGAACCTGCTCGCGGTCGGCGCGAGCGTGAACCGGTCCAAGGGCGACGGGGACACGGCCACGTGGCTGCCGCCGGCGAAGGGCTACCGCTGTGCGTATGTCGCGGGGCAGGTGGCGGTGAAGCGGAAGTACGGCCTGTGGGTCACCTCGGCCGAGCGGGACGCGATGCGCAGGGTGCTGACCGGGTGCCCGTCGGAGCGGCTTCCTGCGGGGGACGCGCCGACCGTCGCACCGGACCGGTTCCACGCGAACTGACGGCTACCCGGCGGAATCAGGGCCGCGCGGACCGGGGAAGAAACGGGCTGAATCCGGCCTCACCGGTGGGCTAGCGTGCCCGGCATGAGTGCCATAACCGTCACCACCCTCGCCGAGCGCCCCCACCTCAAGGGCGCGATGAACTCCATGCCCGAGACATGGAACGAGTTCGTGCGGCATGACCTCGTCGGCTGGACCCACTACCCGCGGATCGCCGACGAGTTGCCCGAGTACACCTTCGTCGCCACCGACGAGAGCGGAGCCGTCGTCGCCAAGGCGATGAGCGTGCCGTTCGCGCTCGGCATCCCCGCACGCGGGGAGCTGCCCGCCGGCGGCTGGGCGAAGGTCCTGCAGTGGGCGTTCTCGGACCTCAAGTACGGCCGCACGCCCGACACCGTGAGCGCCATCGAGATCAGCGTCGCCGACGGGCAGCAGGGCAAGGGCCTTTCGTACGCGATGCTCGGCGCGATGCGGGACAACGCGCGCGCCCGCGGCTTCGGTCTCGTCGTCGCCCCGGTGCGGCCCAGCGCCAAGCACCTGGAGCCGCGGACCCCGATCGAGGAGTACGCGTTCCGCACGCGGGACGACGACGGGCTGCCCACGGACCCCTGGCTGCGCGTGCATGTCCGCGCGGGCGGCGTGATCGAGAAGGTCGCGCCCGTCTCCATGTGCGTCAACGGCACGCTCGACCAGTGGCGCGAGTGGACGGGCGAGCCCTTCGACGAGCCCGGCGACGTGGAGGTCCCCGGCGCCCTGGTCCCCGTGCACTGCGTCCCCGAGCGGGGTTACGCGGTGTACGTCGAGCCCAATGTCTGGGTGCGGCACGCGTTGTGATGACGCGGGGCGCCCTTGGCGCGAAGGGCGCCCTTCACATGAAGGGCGCCCCATCCCCGTATCAACCGGCCTGTGGTGACTACAGCTTGTCCAGGTCGAGCACATCCCCCTTCGGTGCCTCGGCCTGCACCGGACGGTCGTAGTCGCTGAAGCTCAGGTCCTCGCCGTCCTTCGCGGAGGCCGCGGTGACCTTGAGCAGATACGGCTTGCCCTGGGTGGCGACGAGGATCGTGTAGCGCTCGCCGCCGTCGTTCTCGGTGAGCGTGATGGCCTCCTGGCCGTCGACCGTCGTCACCTTGCCCTTGCGGGCCGCCGAGTCCCCGCCCTTGAACTCGCCGAGCAGCTGGTCGAGGTCGCAGAACGCGTCCAGGTCCTCGGCGCCGTCACCGGTCGCGGACGTCTTGACCCAGCGGCCGGCCAGCATCTCGACCGCCGCGTCCACCTCGGCCTTCGGCTCGCCCTTGCTCTGGGCGCGCAGGAAGGCCTCGTCGTACTTCATGTGGACCGTCTTGCCGTCGTTGATGATCTCCACGCCGCCCTGGCCGCCCACGGACAGCGAACCGGCGCAGACGCCCTTGGTGTCCATGGCCATGTCGAGCGTGAGCGTGCCCAGATCGGCGTCCGGGACGGTGCCCTTGACGCGCAGGGACTTCGCCGACGTGGTCGCCTCGATCGCCCGGTCGGCGATCTCGGGACCGGAGACGCCGGCGAACGGCTCCTTCTTGTCCGCGGCCTTGCCGGCCGAGGAGCTCTTGCCGTCGCCCGACGCGGACGAGCCGGGTCCGCAGGCCGTGAGCGCGAGCGCGCTGCTCAGGGCGAGGGCGGCGGTGGTGAGGATGATGGTGCGGCGCATGGTGGTTCTCCCCCCGGAGAAAGGGTGTCGGTGTGGGTGGGGGCGCGGGAGGCGGTGGTACGGGGTGACGACGGGGCGGGCCGTGGGGCCGTGATCAGCCCGTCTTCTTCCAGTCCTTGCAGCCCGTGGTCTTGAAGTAGGCGTCCTTGGCGGTGATCGTCACGATCCCCGTGCCCTTGACGTTGTTGTTGGCGATGATGGAGTCGAGGCCCTGCTCGGCGTCCTTCGAACGCTCCCAGTAGCACATGTCGTCCGCGTTGCCGGTGGACTTGTACGTGCCGGGCGCGATGTCGACGCCGACCTTGAACATGCCGCCGTCGCCCTTGACGTCCCCGCCCTTCGGCGAGCCCTTCGCGCCCTCGTCGACCGCGGTCCAGCCCTGGCAGTCCGAGGTCTTGAAGAGCTTGTCGGCGGCCGTGATGGTCACGTACGAGGTGCCGGTGACGTTGTCGTTCGCGAGGATCGACTCCAGCTCGCCCTTGGAGTCCTTGAGGCGCTCCCAGTAGCACAGGCCGTCCTCGTTGCCCGTCGTCCGGTACGTGCCGGGCTTGACGTCCGAGCCGACCTCGAAGTCGCCGTCGCCCTCGATCGCGACCTCGGGCTCGTCGGCCTTCTTCGCGTCGCCGGACCCCTTGTCGCTGCTGCCGGACGACGTGGACGCGGACTCCTTCGAACCGTCCGAACCGCCGGAGCCGAGCGCACCGCCGATCGCGACGACCACGACGACCGCGCCGATTGCGGTGAGCACCTTGTGGCGTGCGAACCAGTTCCGTCTGGGCGGCTCGGGCTGGTGGGCGGGCTGACCGTGCTGCGGGCCGTACGAGCCGTACATCTGCTGCTGAGACATCTCGGAGCACCTTTCGTGACCACATGCACGCCGGATGACGTGCAGTTGTGAGCCCGTGAACTCGCTGGGCTGTGAACCGCGGGGTCAATAAGAGCAGAGGCTGTGAACCGAGTCAACACGGTTCACGGGATCTGGTCCGTTCACGCCTGTGAGCGGTAGGGTTCAGCGCACACACGCACTGATCCAGAGGGGAGCCCGCCGGGTGCCGGACAACGCGACAGAGGTGACCTCCGCCGGTATCGCCCGGCTCGCCGGGGTCGGCCGGGCCGCCGTGAGCAACTGGCGCCGGCGGCACGCCGACTTCCCCAAGCCCGTCGGCGGCACCGAGACAAGCCCCGCCTTCGCGCTCGCCGACGTCGAGGAATGGCTGCGCCGCCAGGGCAAACTCGCCGAGGTCCCGCTCCGTGAGCGCGTCTGGCAGCAGCTCGCCGGACATCCCGCGGGCTCCGGCGCCGCGCTCGTGCACCTCGGCTGCGGACTGCTCCTCGTCCACGAGCGCCCCACCGACTGGCTGGACCTGTCCGCCGTGTCCGACGCACGCCTGGCCGCACTGCTCCCCGACGCCTTCGCCGCCGTGCTCACCGAACGCCTCGGCGACAACCGCGCCCTGCCCACCCCGGGCACGGAAGAGCTCATCGCATCAGTGCCGTTGCTGCGCGCCACCGTCGAACTGGCCGCGGATCTCGGCACACGGCAGACCTTCGAGTTCCTGCTCGGCCGCCACCTCGACGCCAACTCCCGCCAGTACACGCCCACCCCGGCCGGCCCCGCCCAGCTGATGGCCCACCTCGCGGGCCCCGCCCGCAGCGTCCTCGACCCGGCCTGCGGCACCGGCGCCCTGCTCCGCGCCGCCGCGTCCCGCTCCGGCCCGGAGCTCCACGGCCAGGACATCGCCCCCGAACCCGCCGCGCTCGCCGCCCTGCGCCTGGCCCTCACCACCAAGGCCCCCATCCGCACGCACAGCGGCGACAGCCTGCGTGCCGACGCCTGTCCGCAGCTCAAGGCCGACGCGGTGCTCTGCCACCCGCCGTTCAACGAACGCAACTGGGGCCACGACGAACTCGCCTACGACCCGCGCTGGGAGTACGGCTTCCCCGCCCGCACCGAATCCGAGCTCGCCTGGGTCCAGCACGCCCTCGCCCACCTCACCGACGGCGGCATCGCCGTCGTCCTGATGCCGCCCGCCGCCGCCTCCCGCCGCTCCGGCCGCCGCATCCGCGCCGACCTGCTGCGCCGCGGCGCCCTGCGCGCCGTGATCGCCCTGCCCGCGGGCGCGGCGCCGCCGCACAACATCCCCCTGCACCTGTGGGTGCTGCGCCGCCCGGGCCCGGCCACCCGCCCGCCCTCCGGACTGCTCCTCATGGAGACCGCCGGCCTCGTCCCCGAGGGCCGGTCCGAACTCCCGTGGTCCGCCGTGCAGTCGGCGGTCACCGCCACCTGGGAGGCGTACGAACGCGACGGCGCCGCCGAGGAACAGCCGGGCCTGGCCCGCGCGATCCCCGTGATCGAACTCCTCGACGACGACGTCGATCTCGCGCCCGCCCGCCATCTGCCGCCGCCCGCGGCCGCCGGCGGCATCGAACAGCTCACCGCCGTACGCGAGGAACTCGCCGCCACCCTGCGCCTGGCCGGCCGCCTCACCCCGCCCGCCGCCGCGCCGGCCGCCGCGGTGCGCCGGCCGCTCACCACCGTCGGCGAACTCGCCCGCGCCGGCGCCCTCACCATGGCCCTCGGCACCGCGTCCGTCGCGCTCGGCGGCAGCGTCCCCGTCCTCACCGACCACGACGTGTTCACCGCCGCCGCCCCCTCCGGCACCCTGCCCGAGGACCACGAGGCGCCCGAACTCCTCGCGGAGGGCGACGTGGTCGTGCCCGTGCTCGGCAGCGCGGGCATCACCCGCGTGATCGACACCGCCACCGCGGGCGCCGCGCTCGGCCGCGGCCTGTGCCTGCTGCGGCCCGACCCGGCGGCCCTCGACCCGTGGTTCCTCGCCGGATTCCTGCGCGGCACCGCCAACACCCGCCAGGCCAGCAGCTACGCGTCCACCGCGACCCGGCTCGACGTCCGCCGCCTCCAGCTCCCGCGTCTGCCGCTCGACCGGCAGCGCGCGTACGGCGAGCGGTTCCGCGCACTCGCCGCCTTCGAGGACACCCTCCGGCAGACGGCCCGCCTCGGCGAACAGCTCGTCCAGGGCACGTACGACGGCCTCACGGACGGGACGATCGACCCCGGCTGACAGGAGATGAGCCCTGGAAAGGCGGCCGGAAAACGGAGTCACAGGGTCCGTGACCGGATCGAGTTCCTCGATCACGTACAACCCCGGGCCGGTTGTCATCGTCGCCTTATACGCTCGACTCCGCACACTCGTACGCTGTACTCCGCACGCTTTCGCCCGGCTCACCGTTCGTTTTCAGGAGCAGCCCCATGCACGGCCCCGGCTACGCGCCACCGCCAGGCCAGCGCCCGTCCAACGCGGCACTGGTGACCCTGCGCGTGGTGTTCGTCGTGCTCACCATCGGCACCTGCGGACTGCTCTCCTTCGCCCCGATGCTGCGGCTCGCGCTCGTCACGAAGAAGGGGCTCGACTGGGCCCTGTTCGTCGCGGCGATCGTGCTCGGCGTCGGCTCGCTCATCGCGATCGGCGCGGAGCCCACCGAGGATGTCGACACCACCCAGGAGTGGCTCGGCCTGCTCGGCATGGTGCTCACGGTGATCGGCGTCATCACGTACTACCTGTACGCGGACATCAAGCACTTCCACGGCTGGTCGGGCCCCGCCACCCTCGCCCACCCCGGCGCGCGGAAGCAGCCCCCGGCCTACGGCTACCCGGCCGGCGCACCCACGATGTACGGCCAGGCGGCGCCCTACCAGGGCGCCCCGCACCAGGCCGCACCCCACCAGAGTGCCCCGCACCCGGGTGTCACCGCCCCGATGCCCCCGGCGCACCAGCAGCCGATGCACCACCAGCCCCTCCCGCAGCAGCCGCAGCAACCCATACCCACCCCGCCCCCCGCCCCGCAGCGTCCCGCGCCCGCCCGTATCGACCAGGTCCGGGCCGAGCTCGACGAGCTGAGCAGCTTCCTGCGCGGCAGCGACGAGCCCACCGACGGGCGCGACTTCCCGCCGCGCGAGCGCCGCCCGGAGGACAACAGGTGAGCGTTCCCGGACGCCTCATCGCCGGCCGCTACGAACTGTCCACGCTCATCGGCCAAGGCGGCATGGGCCAGGTCTGGACGGCCTACGACCAGCGCCTCGACCGCCGCGTCGCCGTCAAACTCCTCCGCCCCGACAAGGTCGCCGGCCAGGAGGCCGACGAACTGCGCCGCCGCTTCGTCCGCGAATGCCGCGTCACCGCCCAGGTCGACCACCCCGGCCTCGTCACCGTGCACGACGCGGGCAGCGCGGGCGACGAGCACGGCGACCTCTACCTCGTCATGCAGTACGTGGACGGCTCCGACCTCGCCGACCACCTCGCCGAACACGACCCGTACCCCTGGCCCTGGGCCGTCGCCGTCGCCGCCCAGCTCTGCGCGGTCCTCTCCGCCGTACACGCGGTGCCGATCGTCCACCGCGACCTCAAGCCCCGCAATGTGATGGTGAAACCCGACGGCACCCTCACCGTCCTCGACCTCGGCGTCGCCTCCGTCATCGACTCCGACACCACCCGCCTCACCCACACCGGCTCACCCATCGGCAGCCCCGCCTACATGGCACCCGAGCAGGCCATGGGCGGCGCCGTCGGCCCGTACACCGACATCTACGCCCTCGGCGTCCTGCTCCACGAACTCCTCAGCGGCAACGTGCCCTTCGCCGGCACCACCGCACTCGGCGTCCTCCACCGCCACCTCTACGAACCGCCCCTGCCCGTACGCCAGTTGCGCCCCGAGACCCCGGAGGCGCTCGAAGCGCTCGTCCTGCGCATGCTCGCCAAGGACCCCCAGCACCGCCCCGCCTCCACCCAGGAGGTCTACGAGGCGCTCGTCCCGCTGCTCCCCACCCGCGGCACCCCGGGCGGCCCTCTCGACCCGACCCGCCCCTTCCTGCGCCCCAGCGCCCCCTGGCCCGACCGCGCCCGCACACCCGCCGCCGCGCCGCCCATGCCCACCGCCGCACCTGTCGACCAGCGGGCACCCGACGTCGCCCAGGCCGTCGACGACGTGAAGCGACTCCTCGGCGAAGGCCGCATCACCCAGGCCGTCGACATCCTCGGCGCGATCCTGCCCGCCGCCGCCGCACAGCACGGCGAGCACTCACCCGTCGTGCGCACCCTGCGCAAGCAGTACGCGGCCACGCTCATGGACGACGGCCAGTACCGCCGCGCCCTGCCCGAACTGCGCCGCCTCGCCGACGAACGCGCCACGGAGGCCGGCGTCGCCGACCCGGCCGCCCTCCAGTTCCGCTACGACGCCGCCCAGTGCCTCGAACAGCTCGGCGAACCCGCCGCCGCACTCGCCGAATACCGCGCGCTGCTGCCGTACTACGAGAACCAGTACGCCACCACCGACCGCGAACTCGCCCTCGAAGTCCGCCGCCGCATCGGCCACTTGCTGCTCGCCCTCGGCGACCGCACCGCCGCCCACGACATGCTCCGCGGCCTCCTCCACGACGCGGAACGCCAGTACGGACCGGGCCACACCTTCCCTGCGGAGGTCCGGCGCACGCTGCACTGGCTGGGCCAGGTACGCGGCTGAAGCCCCACTCCCAGGACGGGCGCATCCCGAACTGGCCATGAATCGTTGGTCGAACCAGTGGCCGAACCCCCGACCACTCCCTACCATCGATCACCGCAGGCTTGTGCACCGAAGCACAATCTCGCCCGCCGTAGCCGCCGGGAGGCCCACTTGCACCGCCGCCGTCGCACCGCGCTCACCGTCTCCGCCGCGCTTCTCGTCGCGGCGCCGCTCCTGGCGGCCTGCTCCAACGAGGCGCATCCCGGCGCCGCCGCCGTCGTCGGCGACGAGCGCATCTCCGTGGCACAGCTCCAGGAGCGGGTCGGCGAGGTGCGCACCGCCCAGCAGGAGGCCACCGCCGACTCCGCCGCGTACGCCCAGGCCGTCGAGAAGACGGGCGGGCTCACCCGCGACACCCTCCACGCCATGGTCTTCGAGCGCGTCCTGCACCAGGCCGCCGTCGACGCGGGCGTCACCGTCTCCCGCAAGGAAGTCCAGGAGCGGCGGGCCTGGTTCCTCGACCGGGCCGGCAGCCCCGAAGCACTGGAGATGGGACTGCTGCAGCAGTACAACATCGCGCCGTCGCGGATCGACGAATCCCTGCGCTCCGACCTCGAGGGCATGAAGCTCTACGAGTCCCTGGGCGCCGACCCGCAGACCGACGCCGGCCAGCAGGCCTTCTTCAAGGCACTCTCCGACGCGTCCCGCACCCTCGACGTGGACCTCAACCCGCGTTACGGCACCTGGGACATGACGAAGAGCGGCCGCACGGACGTACGCACCCCCTGGGTCCGCGAGGTGACCGGCTCCGCCGAGGAGGCGTAGCCACGGAGGCAGCGACCACCGAGGAGGCGCAGCCCCCGGAGACGGGGACCGCCGCAGTGGTGAGCGGCGGCGAGGTACGTTGACGGACGTGAACGCTCCCGCCGCTCCCGACGCCCCCGGCCGCATCATCCTGCTGACCACGACCCACCGCGTGGCCCCCGGCCTGCTCTCCTGGCCGGCCTGGCAGACCCTGCACGCCGCCGACCAGGTCCTGTGCGCGGACGACGCCCACCCCCACCTCCCGTATCTGCGCGAGGCGGGCATCACCGTGGCGGCCGGTGCGCCCACCGCCGAGGAGCTCGTGACCGCGTGCACAGGCGGCCGCACCGTGGTCGTGATCGCGGGCGGCGAGGGCGACCAGGGCCTTACCGACGGTCTCGCCCGGCTCGCGGGCTCCGGCCGTGTGGAGATGCCCGACCTCGAACTCCTCCCCGGCTCCTACGACCTGCCCGGCGCCCGCCTCCTCGACCTCGTCCAGGTCATGGACCGCATCCGCCGCGAATGCCCCTGGTCCTCGCAGCAGACCCACAAGGGCCTGGCCAAGTACGGCATCGAGGAGGCCTACGAACTCGTCGAGGCCATCGAGGACGGCGACCGCACCGAGCTCCGCGAGGAACTCGGCGACGTCCTCCTCCAGGTCGTCTTCCACGCCCGCATCGCCGCCGAGGACGAGGACGAACCCTTCGACATCGACGACGTGGCGGCCACGATCATCACCAAGCTCATCCACCGCCACCCGCACGTCTTCGGCGACGACACGGCGCGGACCCCCGAGGACGTCAAGGCACACTGGCTCCGCACGAAGGCCGAGGAGAAGCAGCGCACCTCGGTCACGGAAGGCATCCCGCTGGGCCAGCCCGGCCTCGCCCTGGCCGCCAAACTCGCCTCCCGCGTCCGCACGGCATCCCTCGACGTCCCCCTGCCCCAGGGCCCGGGCCTCGGCTACGACCTCCTCGCCCTCGCGGTCCGCGCGGAGTCCGAGGGAGTCGACCCGGAGACGGCGCTGCGGGCGGCGGGGCGGGTGTACAGGGATGCGATTCTCGCGGTCGAGGCGGGAAAGAAGGGGAGCGGCGAGGCGGATACGGTCGAGGGGTGACCAGCACCAACCCGAGCACCGCCCCGAGCACCGCCCCGGACATCACCCCCGGCAGCCCTGCCCCGGAACTCTTCACCTGGGAGTTCGCCACCGACCCCTACCCCGCCTACGCCTGGCTGCGCGAGCACGCGCCCGTGCACCGCACCACGCTGCCCAGCGGGGTGGAGGCGTGGCTGGTCACCCGGTACGCCGACGCCAAGCAGGCGCTCGCCGACCAGCGGCTCAGCAAGAACCCGGCCCACCACGACGAGCCCTCGCACGCGAAGGGCAGGACGGGCATCCCCGGCGAACGCAAAGCCGACCTGATGACCCATCTGCTCAACATCGACCCGCCGGACCACACCCGGCTGCGGCGCCTCGTCTCGAAGGCGTTCACCCCGCGCAGGGTCGCCGCGTTCGCCCCGCGCGTGCAGGAGCTGACGGACCACCTGATCGACGGCTTCGCGCAGAAGGGCAGCGCGGACCTGATCCACGAGTTCGCCTTCCCGCTCCCCATCTACGCGATCTGCGACCTGCTCGGCGTACCGGCCGAGGACCAGGACGACTTCCGCGACTGGGCGGGCATGATGATCCGGCATGGCGGCGGCCCGCGCGGGGGAGTGGCCCGCTCGGTGAAGAAGATGCGCGGCTATCTCGCCGAGCTGATCCACCGCAAGCGCGCCGAGCTGCCCGAACACCCCTCCCCGGATGAGGACTTGCTCTCGGGCCTGATCCGCGCGAGCGACCACGGCGAGCATCTGACCGAGAACGAAGCGGCAGCGATGGCTTTCATTTTGTTGTTCGCAGGTTTCGAAACTACGGTCAATTTGATCGGTAATGGCACCTTTCAACTTCTCATGCATCCGGAACAGCGCACCCTCCTCCAGGAGTCCCTGGCGGCGGGGGAGCGCGGCCTCCTGGAGACCGGTATCGAGGAACTCCTGCGGTACGACGGGCCGGTGGAGCTCGCCACCTGGCGTTTCGCCACCGAGCCGCTGACCATCGGCGGGGAGCGGATCGCGGCCGGCGACCCGGTCCTCGTCGTCCTAGCCGCCGCCGACCGCGACCCCGAGCGCTTCACCGCGCCCGACACCCTCGACCTCGCCCGCCGCGACAACCAGCACCTCGGATACGGGCACGGCATCCACTACTGCCTCGGCGCGCCCCTGGCCCGCCTCGAAGGCCAGGCGGCCCTCGCCACGCTCCTGACCCGGCTGCCGGATCTCCGGCTTGCGGGGGAACCAGGTGATTTGAGGTGGCGTGGGGGGCTCATCATGCGTGGATTGCGGGCTCTTCCGGTCGAGTTCACACCGGAGACCGCGCCACCGGTAACGGGCTGACGACCGCTCGTAACTGACGCCTTGTCAAAACTGTGACTTTCACGTGATCTGCGCTGCATCGACTTGTGACTGACGTTCGATTGCGGCTACGTTCACCGCTTAGCTCAACTGTCACGGCAGTGTCGGCGCAGCGGTGTCGTCACGGCGGTGCAGGCAAGGCAGTGCAGTCACGCGAAAGGCGTTCACATGCTTTCCGGGAACGGTCGTCACCGTCGCCCCCGCCAGGCTCCCGCCCTGGTCGTCGCAGCCGGAGTGACCGGCTCAGCACTCGCGCTGCCGCTGTTCGGTGCGTCGGGTGCGAGCGCGGCCGACGGCGCGCAGTGGGACCGGCTCGCCGAGTGCGAGAGCGGTGGCGTGTGGAGTGCGAACTTCGGCAACGGGTATTACGGCGGGCTGCAGTTCGACCAGGCGACCTGGGAGGAGTTCGGCGGGCTCGACTATGCGCCGACCGCCGATCTGGCCAGCCGCTCCGAGCAGATAGCCGTGGCCGAGAAGGCGCTGGATGCGCGGGGGGTCCAGGCCTGGGCCACGTGTGCGCCGGTCGCCGGGCTCGGGCAGGCGGGTGCGGACGAGTCCGCCGACGCCGGTGACGAGCAGGGTGGTGGGAGCGAGGCGTCCGACCGGGCCAAGTCCGGTGATGACTCGGATGGCTCGGGTGAGTCGGATGAGTCGGGTAAGGCCGATAAGGGGAGTAAGGGCGATACGTCTGATTCGGGCGAGCGGGGTGGGCAGGGCGAGTCGGCCGACCCCTCTGCTCCCGAGGCGACGACGCTTCCGACGCTGCCCCTCTTCCCGTCCTACGGCGGCGGCGACTGGAACGCCGGCGGTTCCGCGGGCGGCGCCACCGAGACCCCCGGGGATGATCTGGGCATTCCGGACGAGCTGCCCACTCCCGGCGCGACCGGCGAGGCGGACGGCAGTGACAAGTCCGACAACTCCGGCGGCGAGTCCGGCACTTCGTCCGAGGACTCCTCCGGCCGTCACCGTGGCGACCGCGCCGCCGACGACTCCGCGGACACCGAGCGCGGCTCCTCCGGCCGTCACGCCTCGCGTGACGACGCCTCGGGCCGCGACAAGGGCGCCTCGGACGATCCGTACACCGTGCGGCCCGGCGACAGCCTCTGGGGCATCGCCGACGAGCAGGAGGTCGACGGCGGCTGGTCCGCCCTTTACGGCGGCAACCGCCTGGTCATCGGGGATGACCCGGACTTCATCGTGCCCGGTCAGAACCTTGATCTCGGAGTGAAGTGACGGCGTAACACGGGTGCGGACATAGGCCAGTTCAGCCGTGAATGTCCGTAATAAAGGAGCTTCGGGGGAAGTGAGAGATGGGTCTCACGTCCCCCGATTCTCTTTGTCTTTCCGGTGTTTGCCTGTTTACGGTCGTGACCGCTCGCCACTGGCGGGCCCCGACGACCGCACGCCGAATCCTGCCGGCGGTCACCCGGGAACAGTCGTCGCGTCATGCGCCGTAGGCAGGAGCGGGGGACCCAAGGTTTGTGCCGTGAGCGGCGGTTGAGAGACCGCCGGTCCGGCTTGGGGTGAAGTGTCCGATATCTACGAGCTGCTGCTCGTGGAGGACGGACGCCGGGTACTCACTGGACCCGAACCCGACAGCTCACCTCGCAGGCGTCGGTGAGGGGAAACTCCATGCTGTTTTCGGGCAAGGGCACCGGTAAGCACCGTCGTCTGACCAAGAGCGAGAAGGCCGTCCGCGCCGTCACCCTGGCGGGTGTCGCCGGCGCCGCCGTCGCCGCGCCGCTGATGACCGCGGGCTCCGCCTCGGCCGCGACCGCCTCCGAGTGGGACCAGGTCGCGCAGTGCGAGGCCGGTGGCAACTGGTCGATCAACACGGGCAACGGCTACTACGGCGGCCTCCAGTTCTCGGCCTCCACCTGGGCCGGCTACGGCGGCACCGCGTACGCGCCGACCGCCGACCAGGCGACCAAGGACCAGCAGATCGCCATCGCCGAGAAGGTCCTCGCGGGCCAGGGCAAGGGCGCCTGGCCGAGCTGTGGCGTGGGCCTGTCCAACGCGACGTACAGCGGTGGCGCCGCCGAGGCCGCCCCCCAGCAGGAGGCCCCGAAGCAGGAGGCCCCGAAGCAGGAGGCCCCGAAGCAGGAGGCCGCCCCGCAGCGCGACTCCGCCCCGAAGGCCGACCGCTCCAAGCGCACCGTCGAGACCCCGACCGGCAAGAAGGTCAAGAAGGGTGACGGCGAGTACAAGGTGAAGGCCGGTGACACCCTCTCGAAGATCGCCGAGGCGAAGGACGTCAAGGGCGGCTGGGAGAAGCTCTTCAAGCTGAACGACGACATCGTCGAGGACGCGGACTTCATCTACCCGGGTCAGCAGCTCCACCTGAGCTGATCCGGCGGGCCGGCTCCCGGTGAGCCGGCCACCTCGGGCGATTCCCCCCATGCCCCCACAAAGCTCCCGCCCCGGCGCGCCATCCCCCGTGCGCGCCGGGGCGGGTCTGTTTTCACGGACAGGGCCCTTCTGCCCCGTAATACGGGCCTTCGGGCCTCTTTTCGTCCCAGGGGACGGGCGGTCGGCTGGCCGATGCCTCAGAGGCGGTTAGGCTCGTGTCGCAAGGCCAAAGAGACCCTGCACCCATGCGTCACATATTGCGTCACATCCCAGAAGGAGATGCTCGTGCCGTCCATCGACGTCGTCGTAGCCCGGGAAATCCTGGACTCCCGAGGTAACCCCACGGTCGAGGTCGAGGTCGGCCTCGACGACGGCAGCACGGGTCGTGCTGCTGTTCCGTCCGGTGCCTCCACCGGTGCGTTCGAGGCTGTTGAGCTCCGCGACGGAGACGCCAACCGCTACCAGGGCAAGGGCGTCGAGAAGGCCGTCCTGGCCGTCATCGAGCAGCTCGGCCCGGAGCTCGTCGGCTACGACGCCACCGAGCAGCGCCTCATCGACCAGGCCATGATCGACCTGGACGCCACCGACAACAAGGGCTCGCTCGGCGCCAACGCCATCCTCGGCGTCTCGCTCGCCGTGGCCCACGCCGCCTCCGAGGCCAGCGACCTGCCGCTGTTCCGCTACCTGGGCGGCCCGAACGCGCACCTGCTGCCCGTTCCGATGATGAACATCCTCAACGGTGGGTCGCACGCCGACTCCAACGTGGACATCCAGGAGTTCATGATCGCCCCGATCGGCGCGGAGTCCTTCTCCGAGGCCCTGCGCTGGGGCACCGAGGTCTACCACACGCTGAAGTCCGTGCTGAAGAGCAAGGGCCTGGCCACCGGCCTCGGCGACGAGGGCGGCTTCGCCCCGAACCTGGGCTCCAACCGCGAGGCCCTCGACCTCATCGTCGAGGCCATCAAGCAGGCCGGTTACATCCCCGGCCAGCAGATCGCGCTCGCGCTCGATGTCGCCGCCTCCGAGTTCTACAAGGACGGCAAGTACGAGTTCGAGGGCAAGTCCCTCTCGGCCGCCGAGATGACCGAGTACTACGAGGGTCTCGTCGCCGACTTCCCGCTGGTCTCCATCGAGGACCCGCTGTTCGAGGACGACTGGGCGGGCTGGAAGGTTCTCACCGACAAGCTGGGCGAGAAGGTCCAGATCGTCGGCGACGACTTCTTCGTCACCAACCCGGAGCGTCTGGCCCGCGGCATCGAGGAGGGCTCCGCCAACGCCCTCCTGGTCAAGGTGAACCAGATCGGTTCGCTCACCGAGACCCTGGAAGCCGTCGCGCTCGCGCAGAACAACGGCTACAAGTGCATGATGTCCCATCGCTCCGGCGAGACCGAGGACGTCACGATCGCCGATCTGGCCGTCGCCACCAACTGCGGCCAGATCAAGACCGGCGCCCCGGCCCGCTCCGAGCGCGTCGCCAAGTACAACCAGCTGCTGCGCATCGAGGAGATCCTCGACGACGCCGCGGTGTACGCCGGCCGCAGCGCGTTCCCGCGCTTCAAGGGCTGAGCACCCCCGGATAGCCGCGACTAGCCAGTCGTACGGGCTTTGCATCCAAGGGAATAATCAAGGAGCAAAGGCGTAGCGAAGCGAAGCGTCCCCGCACCCGGTCCCGTACCGTGTGCGGGGACGTCGGCGTGTACGGGGAGGCGAGGACATGGGAGCCACGAAGGAGCGGGACCGGTTCTCCACCGCCACCCGTATCCGGCTGCTCGGCGAGCAGACCGCCGCCCGTGTCTACCGCTCCCAGACCCGCCGCCAGGCCCGCCGTTCCCGCCTCACGGGCCGCGCCGCGCTCCTCGCGCTGGTGCTGTGCTCGCTGATCGTGGCGCTCGCGTATCCGATAAGGCAGTACGTGGCCCAGCGCGCCGATATCGCCGAGCAGCAGCGCCTCCTCGACGAGGAGCGGGCCGAGACCGAGCGGCTGCGCGACGAGAAGGCCCGCTGGCAGGACCCGGCCTATGTCGAGCGCCAGGCGCGCGAGCGGCTGCACATGGTGCGGCCCGGCGAGACCGGTTACACGGTGGTGGACCCGTCCGCGGCCCGCGAGCGCCGCAAGGACACCAAGGCCACCGCCGACCGTGCCTGGTACGTCAACCTCTTCGACGGCGTCGACAGGATGGACCAGGCCGGCCAGGCCGACGACTGACCCGACCGCTGTTGTTCCTCTTCACTAGCGAAAGACCAGGCATGCAGACCCCGCCGCCCTCCACCCCGCGCACCGAGCCCACCGACGCCGACGTCGAGGCCTTCAAGCAGCAGCTCGGGCGCCCGCCGCGCGGCCTGCGGGCCATCGCGCACCGCTGTCCCTGCGGCCAGCCCGACGTGGTCGAGACCGCGCCGCGGCTGCCCGACGGCACGCCCTTCCCGACGCTGTACTACCTGACGTGCCCGAAGGCCGCCTCGGCGATCGGCACGCTGGAGGCGAACGGCGTGATGAAGGAGATGACCGAGCGTCTCAAGACGGACCCGGAGCTCGCCGCCGCCTACCGTGCGGCGCACGAGGACTACATCCGGCGCCGCGACGAGATCGAGGTGCTCCAGGGCTTCCCGTCGGCGGGCGGCATGCCGGACCGCGTGAAGTGTCTGCACGTCCTGGTCGGCCACTCGCTCGCCGCGGGTCCGGGTGTGAACCCGCTCGGCGACGAGGCGCTCGCGATGCTGCCGGAGTGGTGGCGCAAGGGTGCGTGCGTGACCCTCGCCGACGGGGAGTCGGAGTGACCCGCGTCGCCGCGGTCGACTGCGGCACGAACTCGATCCGCCTCCTGGTCGCCGACGTGACCGTGTCCGACAGCGCCTCCGGCGCGGGTGCGACGGGTGAACTCACCGACCTGGACCGGCGGATGACGATCGTGCGCCTGGGCCAGGGCGTGGACCGCACGGGCCGGCTCGCGCCCGAGGCCCTGGAGCGCACGTTCGCCGCGTGCCGTGAATACGCGGCGGTCATCAAGGAGTTGGGCGCCGAGAAGGTCCGCTTCGTGGCGACCTCGGCCTCGCGCGACGCCTCCAACCGCGACGACTTCGTACGGGGCGTCCTGGACATCCTGGGCGTGGAGCCCGAGGTCATCAGCGGTGACGAGGAGGCGCAGCTCTCGTTCGCGGGGGCGGCGAGCGCGCAGCGCGAGCACGGGGACGCCCGCCCGGTGCGCACCCTCGTCTTCGACGTGGGCGGCGGCTCGACGGAGTTCGTCCTCGGCTCGCAGAGCGCGGCGGGCGCGACGGTGGACGCCGCGCGCTCCGTCGACATCGGCTGCGTCCGGCTCACGGAACGCCACGGCCTGACCGGTGAGCCCCTGACCGACGAGCAGATCGCGGCGGTCCGTGCCGACATCGGGCAGGCGCTCGACGCGGCGGCCGGGGCGGTCCCGCTCACCGAGGCCGACGTGTACATCGGTCTGGCGGGCACGGTGACCACGCTCGCCGGGATCGCGCTGGAGCTGCCGGAGTACGACTCGGCGGCGATCCACCGCTCCGTCCTCACGTACGACCAGGTCAAGGCGGTCACGCACCGGCTGATCCACGCCACCCACGACGAGCGCGCCGCGATCCCCGTGATGCACCCCGGCCGGGTGGACGTGATCTGTGCGGGCGCGCTGATCGTGCTGGCGATCATGGAGCGGACCGGCGCGCGCGAGCTCCTGGTGTCGGAGCACGACATCCTCGACGGCATCGCGCTGTCGGTGGCGTAAGAGCCTGCTCGGTCCCCTCAAGCGCCTTTGAATCCATGGCCGCGGGCCGGAATGAGGTCTTCCGGCCCGCGGTCCACAGGAACTTCGTGAAGTTCTTCACAAGGAAATGGCGCCCCTTGGGTGAACAAGTCGGCCCGGGAGCCCGAATCGGGGACGCCGCGGCTGCTCACGGGTTGATTCCGGGGCGTTCCGCGGGGCTGGCCGGGCGGTGAACTCGGGCGGTGGTCCAGTGCCTTGAAGCCCGGGAAACCCAGCTCAATAGGGGTGAACAACGTTCTCCCGTACACCATGGTTCCCTTGCGTGACCATGAGCTGCGTCACGCGAGCCGCGCAGTGTAGCAGAGGGCATCAACAACCTTGTGAAGGGGCGCACGAGCGACCCCCGCCACCCGGGTGGATACTCGATGGCATGAGCACCACGGAGCGTCCCAGGATCCTCGTAGTAGGTGGCGGGTACGTAGGCCTGTACGCAGCTGCGCGCATCCTCAAGAAGATGCGCTACGGCGAAGCGACCGTCACGGTCGTCGACCCGCGGTCGTACATGACGTACCAGCCCTTCCTCCCCGAAGCCGCCGCCGGCAGCATCTCGCCTCGGCACGTCGTCGTCCCGCTGCGACGCGTGCTGCCCAAGGCAGAGGTCCTCACCGGCCGGGTCACCACCATCGACCAGGACCGCAAGGTCGCCTCGATCGCCCCGCTGGTCGGCGAGGCGTACGAGCTGCCCTTCGACTACCTGGTGATCGCGCTCGGCGCCGTCTCCCGTACCTTCCCGATCCCCGGCCTCGCCGAGCAGGGCATCGGCATGAAGGGCATCGAGGAGGCCATCGGCCTGCGCAACCACGTCCTCGAGCAGCTCGACAAGGCCGACTCCACCCAGGACGAGGAGGTCCGCCGCAAGGCGCTGACCTTCGTCTTCGTCGGTGGTGGCTTCGCCGGAGCCGAGACGATCGGCGAGGTCGAGGACATGGCCCGCGACGCGGCCAAGTACTACACCAACGTCTCGCGTGACGACATGCGCTTCGTGCTCGTCGACGCCGCGGACAAGATCCTTCCCGAGGTCGGGCCGAAGCTCGGCCAGTACGGCAAGGAGCACCTGGAGAGCCGCGGCATCGAGATCTACCTCTCGACGTCCATGGACTCCTGCGTCGACGGCCACGTGGTCCTGAAGAACGGCCTCGAGGTCGACTCCAACACGATCGTGTGGACCGCGGGCGTCAAGCCCAACCCGGCGCTGCAGCGCTTCGGTCTGCCGCTCGGCCCGCGCGGCCACGTCGACACCCAGACGACCCTCCAGGTCCAGGGCAGCGACTACATCTGGGCCGCGGGCGACAACGCCCAGGTCCCGGACCTCGCCGTCGGCGAGGGCGCCTGGTGCCCGCCGAACGCCCAGCACGCGCTGCGTCAGGCGAAGGTCCTCGGCGACAACGTGATCTCCGGTATGCGGGGCTTCCCGCAGAAGGAGTACAAGCACGCCAACAAGGGTGCGGTGGCGGGCCTCGGCCTCCACAAGGGCGTCGCGATGATCGTCATGGGCAAGATGAAGATCAAGCTCAAGGGCCGTCTCGCCTGGTACATGCACCGCGCGTACCACGGCATGGCGATGCCGACGTTCAACCGCAAGATCCGCGTCTTCGCGGACTGGACGCTCGCGATGTTCCTCAAGCGCGAGGTCGTCTCCCTCGGTGCCCTCGAGGCGCCGCGCGAGGAGTTCTTCGAGGCGGCCCGTCCCGCCCCGGTGGCTCCGCCGGCCGCGGAGAAGACCCCCGCGACCACCGCGTCCTCGGTGTCCGAGAAGGCCAAGGCCTCCTAGCACCACCTGCACCACCCCCGAAGGGGCCGTCCGCCATCCGTGGTGCGGACGGTCCCTTCGGCATGTCGGGGACGTGATGCCGGAATGGTTCGGCGGTCGGTACAGGGCGCCGGACCGGTCCCGGCGCCTCAGACATCGGTGTCCGTGAGCGGGTAGCGGTAGAGGGTCGACTGTCGTGGCACGAAGCCGATCCGTCGGTACAGCCGGTTCGCCGCCTCGCGCGACGGCCGCGAACTGAGATCGACGGTTACGGCCCCCGAGTCTCCGGCCAGTCGGATCGCCTCACGTGTGAGTGCCTCTCCGACGCCCTGGCCCCGGGCGCCCGTGTCGACCACGACGTCTTCGATGAATGCCCGCACGCCGCTCGGGAGTGGGAACCGCACTAAGGTGAGCATGCCGACGATTCGTCCGTCGCGCTTCGCCACGAGCAGCGTGGTTGCCTCGCAAGCGAGGATGGCGCGGAGCTCCTTGACTCCGAACTTTGTTGCGGCAGGAGCCAGTTGGGGCAGCAGTGCGGACAGTGACGCAACTGCCATAGGTTCCTCGGCCTTGAGCTCTTCAATGACGAGTTCCATGCGCCGATCATAGGGATGCCGGGTGCCGGCGAGTGCTCCCTCCTGGAGGACAGATGAGTCGTCACATCATGGCTGTCGGTGCGCACCCGGACGACATCGAATACGGCTGTGGGGGTGCACTGTTGCGCCATGCCGAGTCCGGTGACGCCGTCACGATGGTCGTGCTGAGCGACGGGGCGCGGGGCGGACCGCCCACGCAACGCCTGGCCGAACAGCTCAGTGCCTGTGGCCAGATAGGGGCCGAGTTGGAGATGCTGGAGCGGCCGGACGGTGATCTAGGTCCGGTCCTGCCGCTCATCGACAGTCTCGAGCACCTGATAGGCGAGCGTGAGCCGGACATCGTCTACACGCATCTCGCCCGCGACCAGCACCAGGATCATGCCGCCACTCACCATGCGGTGCGGGTGGCCGCCCGCCGTTGCCGCAACCTCCTGCTCTTCGAATCCCCCAGCTCGGCGCCGCTCGAGCGGGGAGTCGTGGTGGACATCAGCGATCACATCAAGCAGAAGATCGCCCTGCTGGCGCACCACGCGTCGCAGGTGGCGCGCATGCCGCAATTGGGCGAGGAAGGCATCACCGCACGGGCGTACCTGCACGGAACACGCTTCGGATGCCGGTACGCGGAACTGTTCGAACCGGTTCGATATCACATGGATCCGGCTGTCTGAGCAGCCGACCGAGGGAGTCTTGTGGACCGTCCAACGGCGATCGACCTTTCGATACGCGTCACATCAACGCTCTCGGACGAAGAGCGCGAAGAGCTCCTTGGCATGCTGCGCGAGGCGTTCGGCCCAGGCAGGGACGGTGCCCCGCACCGGTATGACGAGACGTCCTGGCAGCACTGCCAAGGTGGTACGCACTTTCTGCTGCGCCACGAAGGCCGGCTGGCTTCCCACGCGGCGCTGGTGCCACGAACGGTGGAGCAGGGCGGACTCCAATGGCGTTGCGCCTACGGAGAGTCCATGGCCACGCTACCGGACCTGCGACACCTTGGGCTGGGCACCTGCCTGCTCGCGCTGGCTTCGCAGGAGGTCAAGAACGCGTACGACATCGGGGCGTTCGGTGCCAGCAAGTACGGCTATTACGGGCGGATGGGCTGGGAGAGGTGGCCGGGCAGGACCTTCCACCTCAAGGACGGCAAGCGTGCGGAGAGCTGTGCGAACGGCGGTGACGTCATGTACCTGCTGCCCGACCACAGTGCGATCGATCCGAACGGTGAACTGACCATCGACTGGCGTGAGGGCGACATATGGTGATCGGACTCGGCGCATGCTGACGGACATCCTGCAGAATGTCGCGGCGGACCTCACGGTCGCAGCGATGGCGACCGGCGCAGGCTACGGCCTGCTGAGGCACCAGAACAGGGGACTGGCCCACCTGCTGGGGGCCAAGGGGGATAGGCGGATCCTCATCGTCCTGCCCGACCTGCGCGTCCAGCCCGGCGGCACCGCGGGCAATCATCGCGGCACCGGCTATGTCGGCCAGGCCGTGGCACGCAACGAGTTCGAAGCCGTCGTGGCCCTGCGGGAGATGCTCTCCTCACCGCTGGCCAGGCTGGTTGGGCACAGGCGTTCTGGCCGGGAGGAACCGCGCATCGGCTCATCGGGCCCGGTCGAGGCCACGGTTATGTGCCCGCCGATCGCGGACCTGCAGCCCGCCCTGGCCGCGCCAGAGCCGTTGAAGGCCCTGCCCGGCAGCCTCAGCGGGCGCAGTCTGCTCCTGATCGGAGGCCCCGCCTACAACCATCTGTCCGACATCGCCCTCAAGCACCCGGCGTGCCAGGCAGTTCCAGAGCTGCAGGACGGCGAATGGGGGCTTCGGCTGACCGTCGGCAGCCCACGACAGTTCTACGCGGGCCGCGGCCCGGCCCACAGCGGGGAGATCGGCCTCATCGCGGGCTTCGCGATCGAGGAGGGCGGTCCCACGGTCACGGTCTGCGCGGGCAGCAGCGACATCGCCACGCGAGCCGCGCTGACCTACCTTCAGACGCACCGGAAAGCGATCACAAGGGTAGCTCGGGGCCGCTCGTACTCGGTGCTTCTCTCGGTGGATACGGTGGTAGGTACGACCCTGTGGATCGCTGTCCTGGCGGACGGACGCAGCGTCGGTCTGCCCGTCTGACGTCGATCTGGCCGCCCCTTCCCGGTGACCCATGCCGTCCGGCGGCAGAGGCCACCGCGATGGAGCACTGAGCCGTGGCACATGGACTCCAATAGGCTCTCCGGGCTTGAAATCGGCGTCGCCGGTGTTTACGTGGGTGAGGAACCGTTCCGAGACAGGGAAGGTGATCCACCATGGCGGACGCCGCGCAGCGGCTGGCAGGACTCGCCGAGCAGCTGCTGGGTACCGGGCTCCCGGTGCGCCTGCGCGCCTGGGACGGCAGCGAGTACGGCCCCCCGAACACCCCCACCCTCGTCGTCCGCCACCGCCGCGCCCTGCGCCGCATCCTGTTCAGGCCGGGCGAGTTGGGCCTCGCACGCGCCTGGGTGGCCGGGGAGATCGACGTCGAGGGCGACCTGTACGAGGCGCTCGGTGCGATCTCCGGTCTCGTCTGGGAGCGCGACGACCTGCCGGGCCCGTCCCTGCGCGACCGGGCCACCCGCGCCGCCGTACGCGAACTCGTGCGCCTCGCGGGCCCGTTCCCGCCGCCGCCCCCGCCGCGCGAAGAGGTGCGCCGCCGCACCGGCGCCCTGCACACGAAGATCCGCGACCGCCGCGCGATCAGTCACCACTACGACGTGGGCAACGACTTCTACGCCCTGGTCCTGGGACCGTCGATGGTCTACTCGTGCGCCTACTGGACCGAGGACGGCACCCTGGAGGACGCCCAGCGCGACAAGCTCGAACTCGTCGCGCGCAAGCTGGACCTGAGACCCGGGATGCGGCTTCTGGACGTCGGCTGCGGCTGGGGCTCCCTCGCCCTGCACACCGCCCGCGAGCACGGCGTGGACGTCGTCGGCATCACGCTCTCGCGCGAGCAGGCCGCGTACGCGAGGAAGCGCATCGCCGACGCGGGCCTCACCGGCCAGGTGGAGATCCGCGTCCAGGACTACCGCGACGTCAGCGACGGACCGTACGACGCCATCGCCTCGATCGGGATGGCCGAGCATGTCGGCTCCGTGCAGTACCTGGCGTACGCACGCACCCTGCACGCCCTGCTCAAGCCCGGCGGTCGGCTGCTCAACCATCAGATCGCGCGGCGCCCGCAGGAGGACGAAGGGGAGTACAGCCTCGACGCGTTCATCGACGGGTACGTCTTCCCGGACGGCGAGCTGGCCCCGCTCGGCCGGACGGTCACGCAGCTGGAGTCGGCCGGGTTCGAGGTGCGCGACGTGGAGTCGCTCCGCGAGCACTACGCCCTGACCCTGCGCAAGTGGGTCGCGAACCTGGAGGCCGACTGGCCCGAGGCCATCCGGCTCTCCTCACCGGGCCGCGCCCGCGTCTGGCGCCTCTACATGGCGGCGAGCGCCCTGGCCTTCGAGCGCCACCGCATCGGCGTCAACCAGGTCCTCGCGGTGCGCACCGCCCGCTCCGGCGCCTCCGGACTGCCCCTGCGCACCCGCGTGTGGACCGGCTGACCCGTACGCGAGGTGGGCGCCGGACGCGAGCAGCAAGGCGCCCGGTGCCCATCGCATGAAGATACGGATCACTCCTCACCCCACGAGCAGCCGAAGGCCCAGATCGGCCGCGTCGAGCCCGGTGAGCGCCGCGTTGCGCTCGGCCCACCGGCCGGAGGCGAGGTCGTCGCCGAGGCGGCGTACCGCCCGCTCCTCGGCCCGCGCCCCCACCCTCGTCCACACCGACGACGCACGGCGCACGTGATCCTCCAGATACGCCTCGGGGCGGCGCCAGTACGCCTCGAACAGGCCGTCGGCGCAGTCCCACGGGACGGGCACCGGCTCGGCGCGGGCGCCGGCCGCCTCACTCATCCCGGCCAGCGAGGGGAACTCCGCGAGGACGCCGGCGAACTCGGGCAGATAGTCGCGGGTGAGCCAGAACCGGTCCTGCCAGCCGGGCTCGTCCGTGTCGAAGGTCAGCACCACCACGCGCCGCGCCACCCGCCGCATCTCGTGCAGCCCGGCGATCGGGTCCTGCCAGTGGTGGACGGTCGAGACGGCCATCGCCACGTCGAAGGACCCGTCCTCGAAAGGGAGTTGTTCCGCGGCGGCGGCCACGCACGGCGCCGCCCCGGCGGGCCGCTGCTCCCGCATGACCGCCGACGGCTCCACCGCGGTCACCTCGCGGTCCACGGGCTCGTAGGAGCCGGTGCCGGCCCCGACGTTCAGGACCGTTTGCGCGTCCCCGAGCGCGTCCCATATCTGAGCGGCGATCCGCGGCTCGGTCCGCCGCGTCGCCGTGTACGCGCCGCCGATCGCCTCGTACAGTTGTGCACCGAGCATCCCGAGCTGTTCCTCCGCCGTCACCTTCAGTCCCTTCGCCCGCACGTCGAGCTCCTTGTCGATGGCCGCCACCATGGCCTCGGCGCGGTCGCGCCGTTCGAGCAGCAGACCGCGCAGCCGCCGCAGATGCGCGACCGCGTCGGCAGTCGGATCGCCGACGAGCTCCGCGATCTCCCGCAGCCCGAACCCGAGGCGCCGGTACGCGAGGACCTCCCGCAGCCGCTCCACATCGCCGCTCGCGTACGCCCGGTACCCGGCCGCGGTCCGCGCCGACGGCCGGACGAGCCCGATCCGGTCGTAGTGGTGCAGGGTCCGCACGCTCACACCGGCCAGCGCGGCCACCCGTCCTACAGTCCAGTGCTCTTCCACGGCTCCGACTATCGGGCCTGACGCCGCGTAAGGGTCAAGCCCTCCCCGTATACGGCCGAGGGCCCGGCTCCCCGCAACGGGAAACCGGGCCCTCGCCTTCGTACGAGCCGTGTCACTCGGCCTTGATGGCCGACAGCATGTTCATCTTCGCCGCCCGCCGCGCCGGCCACAGCGCCGCGAGGATGCCGACCACCGCCGCGAGGCCGAGGAAGATGCCCATCCGGGTCCACGGCAGGACCAGGGAGTACGTCGACATCGAGCTGGCGATCATCTCGCCGACCGCCCAGCCGAAGAACACCCCGAGGCCGATGCCGAGCACACCGCCGAACAGCGAGATCACCAGGGATTCCAGCCGGACCATGCGCTTGATGCCCTTGCGGTCCAGGCCGATCGCGCGGAGCATGCCGATCTCCTGCGAGCGTTCGAACACCGACATCGCGAGGGTGTTGATCACACCGAGCACGGCGACGATGACCGCCATGGCGAGCAGGCCGTAGAGCATGTTCAGCATCAGCGTGAACATGGCCGCGATGTCCTCGGAGACGTCCTTCTTCGAGTCGACGGCGATGGCCGGGTTGGAGCCGAGCGCCTTCTCGATCCGGTCCTTCGCCGCGTCGGACGCGCCGTCCTTCGTCTTGACGAACACCTGCATGTCGCTGATCTGCTTCTGGTGCGGCGCGAGGGTGTCCTTGTCCAGGAGGATGCCCTGGATCATCTCGTTGCCCTCGTAGATGCCGCCGATCTTCAGCGAGCCCTTCTCCCCGTCCGCATACGTGACGGGGAGCTGCGAGCCGAGCTTCCAGCCCTCGGACTCGGCGCGCTTCTTGTCGACGACGACCGAGGTGCCGCCGATGTCCTTCAGCGACCCCTTGTCGAAGTCGAGCTTGACCAGCTGGTCCACCGACTTGGCGTCCACACCCGTCAGGTACTGCGTCGAACCGTCCACCTTCGACTGCGAGTTGCGCAGCGGCGTGGACGCCGTGACCTCGTCCAGCTCGCCGAGGGTCTTCTCGACCTCGGGGTTGAGCGGCGTGAAGTTGGCCATCGACACGACGTAGTCGGCCTTGAGCGAGTCCGTGGCCATCTTGTCGATGGCCTTCTGGACGCTGCCGGCGATCACGGTCATGCCGGTGATCAGGGTCAGACCGATCATCAGGGCCGAGGCGGTCGCGGCGGTGCGCCGCGGATTGCGTACGGAGTTCTGGCGGGCGAGCTTGCCGGAGACACCGAACAGACGCATCAGCGGGGAGGCGGCCGCGATCAGCGGGCGTGAGAGCAGCGGCGTCAGGATGAAGACGCCGATCACGAGCAGACCCGCACCGCCGCCGACGAGCGCCTTGCCGTCGAGGCCCTGGCCGGAGCCCGCCACGACACCGGCGACGCCGGCGCCCGCGAAGAGCGAACCGATCGTGTTGCGCAGCACGAGGGACTTGGTGGTCGCGGTCGCGTGGACGCTGCTCATCGCCGCGACCGGCGGGATCTTCGCGGCACGGCGGCCGGGCAGCCATGCGGCCAGCATCGTCACGACGATGCCCACGACCAGCGAGGCGACCACGGTGTTCGTGCCGATGAGGAGCGGACCGTCGGGGACCTGCATGTCCAGCGAGCCGAGCAGGGAACGCAGCCCGGCGCCGATTCCGATACCGGCGGCCAGCCCCGTGACACCGGCGACGGTGCCGACGACGAACGCCTCGATGAGGACCGAACGCGTCACCTGGCGGCGCGAGGCACCCACGGCCCGCATCAGCGCGAGCTCCTTGGTGCGCTGGGCGACCAGCATCGTGAACGTGTTGGCGATGATGAAGATGCCGACGAACAGCGAGATACCGGCGAAGGCGAGCATGCCCGTGCGCATCGCGCTCGTACCCTCGGCGATGTCCTTCGCCTGCTCGTCCGCGAGCTGCCCGCCGGTCTCGATCTCCAGACCGTCCTTCGGGAGGACCTTGCCGATCTCGGCCTTCAGCGCGGCCTGCGAGGTGCCGGCGGCGGCCTTCACATCGATCTCGGAGAATTCTCCGAGCGTGCCGTACAGGCCCTGCGCGGTCTTCGTGTCGAACAGGACGAGGCTCGCGCCCGCCGACACGGCACCGTCATCGGTGGAGAAGATGCCGCTGATCTTCGGCTGAAGCACCGGACCGTCCACGGACATACGGACGGTGTCGCCGACCTTGTACCCGGTGCGCTCGGCGGTCTTGGCGTCGAGCGCGATCTCGTTCTCCGAGGCCGGCGCGCGGCCCTCCTCGATCGGGTAGCGCGGGTCCTTGCCGTCCTTGCCCGCGTAGTAGTTGGCGCCGAGAGTGTCGGCGAAGCCGGAGCCGATCAGCTTGCCGTCCTTGCCGGCGAGAGCGGCGAAGCCGTTCACCGAGCCGAGGGCGGAAGCGGCGCCGGGCACCTGCGCGGCCTTGTCGAGCGTGGCCTGGGTGAGCGCGGGCTCCTTGCCGAGGTCGTCGCTGTCGCCGCCGTCGGGGCGGATGGCGACGTCGACATGGTCGAAGCCCTTGGCGGAGCTGCTCTTGAACGCTTCGGAGATCGTGTTGGTGAAGACCAGGGTGCCGGACACGAAGGACACGCCGAGCATGACGGCGAGCACGGTCATCAGCAGCCGGGCCTTGTGCGCGAGCACATTGCGCAAGGCTGTACGGAACATGTGAAGTCTCTTGTCTCTGTACGGAGTTGGCGGCTGCTGGTCGGTCAGCTGGTGCGGCCCTTGGCGTCGAACCGCTTCATGCGGTCGAGCACCGAGTCGGCGGTCGGCTCGTACAGCTCGTCGACGATGCGTCCGTCGGCGAGGAAGACGACACGGTCGGCGTACGCGGCCGCCACCGGGTCATGCGTGACCATCACGACGGTCTGGCCGAGCTCGCGCACGGAATTGCGCAGGAACCCGAGCACCTCGGCGCCCGAACGCGAATCGAGGTTTCCGGTCGGCTCGTCACCGAAGATGATGTCCGGCTTGGACGCGAGCGCACGGGCCACGGCCACGCGCTGCTGCTGGCCGCCGGAGAGCTGGCTCGGCCGGTGGGAGAGCCGGTCCTTGAGCCCGACCATGTCGATCACCTGCTGCACCCACTGCTTGTCGGGCTTGCGGCCCGCGATGTCCATGGGGAGCGTGATGTTCTCGTACGCCGTGAGGGTCGGCAGCAGGTTGAACGCCTGGAAGATGAACCCGATCTTGTCCCGGCGCAGCTTGGTCAGCTGCTTGTCCTTCAGCGACCCCAGCTCGGTGTCACCGATGCGCACGGACCCGCTGCTGAAGCTGTCCAGCCCGGCGACGCAGTGCATCAGGGTCGACTTGCCGGACCCCGAGGGGCCCATGATCGCGGTGAGCTGCGCCTGCCGGAAGTCGACGCTCACCTTGTCGAGGGCGACCACCTGGGTCTCGCCCTGGCCGTAGACCTTGGTCAGCTCGGTGGCCCGGGCGGCTACGGCGGTGGCCTGGGTGGCGAGGGGGGTGGTGGTCACGGGGGTGGGCTCCTGACGGGACGGGGACTGATCGGGACGGCCCGGCCGGACCTGCCGATCGGACTTGTTCCATCGTCACCGCGTAAAACCGGCGTGAAGTCAGCCGCAGCTCCGGTTCTGCCCGCCGCCTTCAGGTTGACGGCACCACCCGTCCGTCATACCTGGGGATGACGGCCGACCCTGAGCCCCGCGTCCCCGCGATCACCCGCCCGAGGGGCGTCTTTCCGTCAATCCTGCGTACACCGGTGCACCTGTACGAGGCGCACGCACACCGCACACACCATGCGCACTCGACCACCGCCCACTTCTGACGGCCCGTCACTCGTCAACAAAATAAGACAACATCAGTCTGCCGTTGCGCTGTTCGGGGGATGTGTCCCGATAGGCTCGGACTCCGCTCAAGCGATCCCGCGGCCCGCCCGGATGGTGGAATGCAGACACGGCGAGCTTAAACCTCGCTGCCCCTCGGGGGCGTACCGGTTCGAGTCCGGTTCCGGGCACACTCGCTCATCTGCGGGTTACGCGCAGAGGCTGCTGCCGCTGATCGTGGCCCAGGGCCTCCTCTGGGCACCTCGCTCCCAGCGTGTCGGAGCCCCTGAATAGGGTGATCGCATGACGCAGCTGCTGGCGCCCGTGATCACGGAGGCGGAGGCCCTGATCCTTGCCGGGACCGGGCTTTGCCGGTATGAGATGGGATCGGCACTCATCGGGGTCGGGTCGGAGGCGACCGTCGTCATCGTGGAGTCCGGGGACCATCCCGGAGCCGGCGGCGTGCAGGACTCCGAGAAGGTCCTGCTACGCGGGAGCACCGGACGAGGGCTCTATGCGCGGCTGACCTTCGAGCCCCCGCTGCCCATCCGCCTCTTCGCGCGCGTAGAGGGCGGTTGCCTCCCCTTGGGCCTTGCCCGGTGCAGGGGGAAGTCGGACCCCGCCACATTCGATTACGCGGAGCTGGAGCTCCTTGAGCCGCTGCCACGCGCGGTCCTGAACGTAGTTCGACCCGTCCCTGCTTGCGGCCCCGTTCCGGACGTGCACTGGGTCGATCTCGTGGACACGGATCCGCTCCGGGCGCTGGAGTTGTTCGTACTCGGCTGGTTTCCGGCGGAGGGGGCGGAGCCGGCTCAGGAGGAGAACGCGCCGGGCATCGTAGGCCAACTCCCAGAGGCGCTCGCTGCGTTCTACCGCCTGGGCCGATTGCGCCCCGCTCTTCATGGATTCCCCGACTGGGTGCCGGAGCAGCCCAAACGTGAGCACGGACCAAGCGGTGAGCGTCTGGTCTTCGCTGTGGAGAATCAGGGCTGCAGGGACTGGTCCATCCCGTGGGTGCCAGACGCATCGAGTGGGCCCGACCCTCAGGTATGGCTCACAGAGGACCCATACCTTGAGGATGCGGAGACGATTTTGGAGGAGGAACCTCTCAGTCGATTCCTCCTCCAGTTCACCCTCTACGAAGCCCTGGCCTCGGCACCGTTCCAGGCCAGGACCTTCGTCATGCCGAAGCCGCGTCTCGACCCGTTGTGGACCACGCTGCGCCCGGTGCCACTGAGCCCGTTTATGCCTACGTACGAGGGCTGGAAGTTCTTTGCTGCCCCGGGGCTGCTCATGGTGGCCAGCATGGACGATGACGATGCCGTTGTGGCCTTCGGCGCACTCCACCGCGGGACGTTGACTCCGCTGCTTGAGCACGGATTCCGCTGGCTTAGCTTTGACGGGTGAGGTGTGAATGAGGGAATTCGCGGAAACCGCGGACGAGATCAATTCACTTACGGCGCTTGATTTCGATCCGGCTAATGTGGATGCTGATGGCGAGGAGAGGCTGTATACCCTTTGCGAAGAGCTTTACCGTTTCGGGCCCGGTTTGGCTGCACCTTTGATGTTCGCCTTGATGGAGCGGTTGGATGGAGCGGACTTGGGGGATCCTGGACCGCTGGTCCATACCTTGGAACGGTGGCCTGGCGAATATGAGGTCCACCTTCGGGATTCGATCAACAGGAAGCCGTCGCTTTTGGCGGTTTGGATGGTGAATCGACTGATTAATGTAAGTGAGGGGGGTGTGCGCGATAATTGGATTCACTTGCTGCGCGAAGCCCTCGATAATCCTGCAACGACCTTGAGCGCAAAGCGTGAGGTTCTGGAAGTCCTGAAGTTTCAGAGCATTGAGGATTCCTCAGGCTGATGTGTGTGTGCGTCCTGTTTTCTGGCTGCGGTTCCGTCGACGTTGGCCCGCCGTGCACGCCTTCGAGGCCGAGCGCGGCATCGTGCTGCCCGAGCCGTACCGCACGGTCGTGGCCGAGATATGCGACGGAACGGCCGAGGAGACCGGCCCGCCGTTCTACGGGCTCGTCCCCGTGGCCGAGGAGCCGGACGACTGGGATGATCCGGCCGGCGGGCGAGACCTGACCCGCCCCTTTCCCCTGACCAAGGCGGTGCGGTTCGAAGGGGACGGCGAGGAGCTCTGGGAGGACGACGAGGAGCCGATCTTCAATGACGGTTCGGTCGTCCTGGGCACCGACGGCTGCGGCATGTACTGGCACCTGATCGTCACCGGCCCGAGCCGTGGGCACGTCTGGCGCATCGATGAGTTCGGGGCGACCCCGTTCGGCGCCGAGTTCGGGCATACGACGGGGGAGGCCGGGTTCGCGGGGTGGGTGCGGCACTGGTCGGAGCGGACCGGCGGGCTCTCGTCGGAGGGCTGGTTCGATGCCGAGGAGGGTGCGGTCAGGGGTGAGTAGGGCGGGACAAGTCCCGGCGGACTCCCGGCACTTCGGCCCGGCAGGGCAAGCCCGGTCTGTGCGAGTACACGATCAAGTAGTCAGGTCGAGGGCGTGCGCATGCCCCCCGGCCAGGCGGCGTACCCATAAGGCCAACCTATGACCTCCCCTCCAGGTCACCTCTACTGAGCCCCGCCTCCCCGGCGCACGCTGGTGAGCATGGTTCTCATAGGTCCCGAGCGCCCTGCTCTCCGCCCCACCCCGCGGAAGAGGCGCGCTCCCAGGACGCAGGCCGTGGGGCGGAACATGCCCGGGCTTGCGCTCGCCGTCGTCGGACTCACGGCCGCCGCCGCGGTGCATGCGGTGTGGCCCGGTGTTCCGATGCTCACCGCCGCCGTCGTGCTCGGTGTCGTCGCGGCGCATCTGCCGCGCGTCGGCCCGTTCGTACGCGGCGCCGGGCGCCCCGGTCTGTCGACGGCCGGGAAGCGGCTGATGCGGGCCGGGATCGTGCTGCTCGGGCTGAAGCTGAGCCTGGGGGACGTGGTCGCGCTCGGCTGGGAGAGCGTGGTGATGGTGCTCGGCGTCGTCGTGGCCACCTTCTTCGGAACCCAGTGGCTCGGCCGGCGGCTCGGGCTCTCCCGCGACCAGTCGCTGCTCGTGGCCACCGGCTACTCGATCTGCGGCGCCTCCGCGATCGGCGCCGTCGCCGGTGTCCTCGGTAAGGGCGAGGACGACGAGCGGCACGAGGCGGAGGTCGCCTCGTCCGTCGCCCTCGTCACACTCTGCGGCACGCTCGCCATCGTCGTACTGCCGCTTCTGAAGGGTCCGTTGGGGCTGGACGCCGTGGAGTTCGGGCGGTGGGTGGGCGCCAGTGTGCACGACGTCGGCCAGGTGGTCGCCACCGCCCAGACCGCCGGACCGGATGCCCTGACCGAGGGCGTCCTCGTCAAGCTCATCCGGGTCGCGATGCTCGCCCCCCTCGTCGCGGGCGTGGCCCTCGCCCTGCACCACCGGCGCGGGCAGGGCGATGCGCAGGGCGGCGAAGGCGATGCGCGGGGGCGGCGGCCCGCGCTCGTGCCGCTGTTCGTCGCGGGCTTCCTGGCGATGGTCGCGCTGCGCACGACCGGCCTCCTCGGCCCCGGTGTCCTCGAAGCCGCCGACACCGCCCAGGAACTCCTTCTCACAGCTGCCCTGTTCGGCCTCGGCACCGCCGTCCACTTCCCGTCCCTGACCCGCTCGGGCGCCCGCCTCGCCGCCCTGGGCCTGGCCTCCTGGGCGCTCGTCGGGTCGGTGGCGTACGCGGGCGTACTGCTCACGACCTGAGACGTGCTGCTTGACAGCGCGAGGGAAGTCAGCGGTATACGAAGATCAGCGGTACACGGAGAAACAGCGGTACACGGAGAAACAGCGGTACACGGAGAAACAGCGGTACACGACGTACGGGTGCGCGCACGGGGCGCGTGCCCGTGAAGGGGGAAACATGAACGGGGAACCCACGGCGGTCACCTTGGCCGAAGAGGCCATGCTGCTGGCCCTGGACGACGACTCCGGGGCCACCGGCCAGAAGGATTCCGCGGCCTGGGCGGTGGCCGGCGGGATCCTGCTGGAGCTGGTGCTCGCGGGCCGCGTCGCCATCGACAACAAGCTCATCGTCATGGTGGACACCACCCCGACCGGGGAGCCGCTGATCGACGCGCCGCTTGCGGCCCTCCCCGGCTGGATCGGCAACCGTGCGGAGCGGAAGCGGCACATCGTCTACTGGCTCACGAAGGAGAAGGAAAAGGTCATCGCCCCGACCATCGAGCGGCTGGTCGCGCGGGGCGTGCTCGTGGAGCAGAAGCGCAAGGCGATGGGGCTCTTCCCCGTACGCCGCTACCCCGAGGCCGACGCGCGGGTCGAGGCGGAGCTGCGGGAGCGCCTGAACGCGGTCGTGCTCGGCGGCGCCGAGCCGGACACGCGCACCGCCGGGCTCGTGGCCCTGGTCCACGCCTCGAAGCTGCACGCCTCGGCGTTCCCCGGGCGGCGCGCCAAGGACCTCGCGCCGCGGATGGAGCAGGTCGCGGACGGGCAGTGGGCGGGGGACAGCGTGCGCGAGGCGATCCGCGACATGACGCTGGTGATGGCGTCGGCCACCGCCGCCACGATCGCAGCGATCACCTGAGCGGCCGCGGAAACAGCCGCTGAAGCAGCCGCTGAGACCTGCAGAACATGAAGGACCGCGCCCGTCCGGCGGGTGCGGTCCTTCATGTGGGGGAGCGGGGGCGTCTCAGGTGTTCGGACGCTTTCCGTGGTTCGCCTTCTTCTTCTTGCGGGCCCTGCGCTTGTTGCCGCGGGTCGACATGAGGCCTCCCAGTTTCGTACGGGATAGGGCGGTTTGCCCGTGCTCTGCCGAGTCTAGATTCGGGACGCCGCACCGGCGCGAGGAACAGGGAACGGGCCCTGGTCGTTCAAGGGGTGTGAAAGATCCTCCCTGAGCATTAGGGTGCATCTTTTGCTAACGCATTACTCTTGACCTAAGGCCGCGCAGGGTGGCCATGGAGGAGTGAAATGAGGAGCAGCAACCCGGTCTTCTCGCGACGGGGGTTCAGCCGCGACAACGGCCACGCGGGCTTCAACGCCGGGCCGCAGGCCGGGGGCCCCGCCGTAGGCACGCAGGGCAATCCGTATGTTGGCGGCAACCCGTACGGGCAGCCGACGGCGGCGCCGACCAATCCTTACGCGCAGAACCCGTACGCACCGCAGCAGGGCGCCCCGGCCCCGGTCACCACCGGCAACCGGATGACGATGGACGACGTGGTGGCCCGTACGGGTATCACGCTCGGCCTGGTCATCGCGGGTGCCACGGTCGCGTGGGTCACGGACCTGAACATCGGCATCGCCGTCGCCGCCGGCTTGGTCGCGATGGTCCTGGCCCTTGTGCAGTCGTTCAAGCGCAAGCCGATCCCGGCACTGATCCTGACGTACGCGGGCCTCGAGGGAGTCTTCCTCGGCGCGATCAGCAATTACGTCAACCAGTGGGCCGAAGGCGCGCCCATGCAGGCCGTCCTCGGCACCATGGCCGTGTTCGTGACGATGCTGGTCCTCTACAAGACCCGCATCGTCCGCGTCACCGCTCGCTTCACGCGCTACCTGATCATCGCGGCCACCGCCTTCCTGGTTCTGACGGCCGTGAACCTGCTGTTCATGGTCTTCGCCGGCGGCGACGGCCTCGGCTTCCGCAGCGGCGGCCTGGGCATCGTCTTCGGCATCGTCGGCATCCTGCTCGGCGCCTTCTTCCTCGCCCTGGACTTCAAGCAGGTCGAGGACGGCATCGCGTACGGCGCCCCGCGCGAGGAGTCCTGGCTGGCGGCCTTCGGCCTCACCATGACCCTGGTGTGGATCTACCTCGAGATGCTGCGACTGATCTCGATCCTGCAAGGCGACTAGCAGCGCTGACGGCAAAGCCGTCGGCAATACGCGAAGGGGCTCCCGGTCACCACCGGGAGCCCCTTTCACGTATGCAGGCACATGGTGTGCTGTCGTCGCCGAGCGGCTCAGCGCAGCCTGCGCGCGGCCCTCCTCTTGTCGTGCTCGTGGATGATCGCTTTCGCGTGGCCGTACGCGAGGTCGTACTCGTGGCGGAGCCAGCTGACCTTCTCCTCGAAGCGGAGGAATGCGGGGCCGTCGTCAACGGCGCGAAGCCAGTCGGACACTTCGCGGCCGGTGCAGTGGGGGATGCGGGCGAGCAGATTGCGATGGGTCTCCTCGGAGAAGACTAGGGACATCGGCGCCTCCGGACGCTGGCGTGTCGGGCGTGTGGGGTCGGCAGTCCTCTTCCCGTCACCGTGCCTGAGCGCCGGGGCGTTGGCAATGCCCCGCGAACGGCGCATAGGGTCGTTCCGTGCTTGATACGACGCCGCTGAACGCCGCCGTGGACCGATTCGCCGACCATCTGCGCGCCGCCCCGCAGAGCCGGCTGCAACGAGGGGCCGCGGCGGAAGCGCTGGCGCTGGCCAGGGAGTTGGCACGGCGTGCCCAGATCATCGAGGGCGTCGAGGGCGGGCCGCACGAGATGAGGGACGCCGGGATGTTCGCCGTAGCCGATCAAGTCACGGTCGCGGGGCGCGACTTGGGACTCGTACTGGAAAATCTTGAGGAACTCGCGGAAGCCGTCGCGCTCGTCGAGGAGGCGCAGAAGCGCGCCGGGGTGTGACGCCGCCGGGCCACGCACAGCAGTGCGCCGGGGCACCCCGTGAAGGGGGCCCCGGCGCACTGGCCGTACAGGGGTCGTGAACCGGAGTTACGCCGAGGCGATCACCCGGTCCGCGAGGATGTACACGTTCTCGTCGCCGCAGGCGAACGTCAGCGAGTACGCGCCGGAGACTCCGGAGCCGCCGAGCAGCACCGGGGTGTCGCCGCCCTGCAGCGCGGCGGCCAGCCGCTCGGCCGTCTCGCGGTGACCCGGGGTCATGCAGAGCGTGGTGCCGTCGGTGAAGACGTAGACGTCGAGCGTGCCCAGCGGGCCGGGGCGGACGTCGCACAGCGCGGTACGGGCGTCGGCGAGCGCCGCGAGACGCGTGACCGTGTGCTCGTGGTCGCCGGTGAGCGCGGTGCTCTCCTGGGCGGGGCCCACGGACTGCACCGGCACGAAGTCCGGGTGCGAGGGGTGGCGGCGGCGGGCCGCGGCCAGCTCGGGGGAGTCGCCCGGGTGCTCGTCGGCGGCGAGGAGATCCTCGGCGACCTCGTACGCGGCCTGCCGGAGCTCCTCGGAGTCGTCGGCGCGGTCCAGCTCCGGACCGAAGCCCAGATCGCGCAGCTCGCGCTCGAAACCGACGAAGTCCGACTGACGCGGCAGGAACAGCTCCTCCGACAGGCCGGGCGGCAGCGTGCCGAGCAGCGAGGGGGCGTCGGCGGCATCCCGCGCCTCCTGCGCGGCCCAGAACGCCCGCGCCTCGGCCAGCTCGCGCTCGCGCTCCTCGGCCAGCGCCTCGGCGACGGCGGTACGGATCGCTTCGGTGCCGGGCTGCTCCGCGGCGCTGCGCGCGGCGGGCACCCGGGCCTGGCCCGCGGTGGTGCGGTCGGCGGCCAGTTCGGACCGCAGTGCCGATATCTCCTGCCGCAGACTCCGCACGGTGTGCAGCGCCGCGGCGCAGGCCAGGGCCGTGGCAGCGGCGATGGCGAGCAGCAGGACACTCAAGGTGACACTCACTGACGTACTCCTGATTTCAAAGTCGACCCCCGACTTCCTACAACAGCTTGTCGTGCGGGTGGGGAGCCTGTCAGTGGAGAAGGTCACGAATCGGACAGGCCGTTGTACCTCACCCATCTGGGTGCACCGCGCTGACCTGCGGAAACGGCACTCCCCCAGGACATTGGTCACATCCTGGGGGAGATTGGGTCACGTACGGGTGTCAGCTCAGACGCTCGATGACCATCGCCATGCCCTGGCCGCCGCCGACGCACATGGTCTCCAGACCGAACTGCTTGTCGTGGAACTGGAGGCTGTTGATCAGGGTGCCGGTGATCCGGGCGCCCGTCATGCCGAAGGGGTGGCCGACGGCGATGGCGCCGCCGTTGACGTTCAGCTTGTCGAGCGGGATGTTCAGGTCGCGGTAGGACGGGATGACCTGCGCGGCGAAGGCCTCGTTGATCTCGAACAGGTCGATGTCGTCCACGGTCAGACCCGCGCGCTTGAGCGCCTGCTTCGAGGCCTCGACCGGGCCGAGGCCCATGATCTCGGGGGACAGACCGGTGACACCGGTGGAGACGACGCGGGCCAGCGGGGTCAGGCCCAGCTCGGCGGCCTTGGTGTCGGACATGATGACGAGCGCGGCGGCGCCGTCGTTCAGCGGGCAGCAGTTGGCCGCGGTGATCATGCCGTCGGGGCGGAAGACCGGCTTCAGGCCGGAGACGCCCTCCAGGGTGACGCCGGCGCGCGGGCCGTCGTCCTTGGAGACGACCGTGCCGTCGGGGGTGGTGACCGGGGTGATCTCGCGCTCCCAGAAGCCGTTCTTGATGGCTTCCTCGGCGAGGTTCTGCGAGCGGACACCGAACTCGTCCATGTCCTGGCGGGTCACACCCTTGATGCGCGCCAGGTTCTCGGCGGTCTGGCCCATGCCGATGTACGCGTCGGGCAGCAGGCCGTCCTCGCGCGGGTCGTGCCACGAGGCGCCGGTGGACTGGGAGACCTCGGCGGTACGGGCCTCGGCGTCGGCGAAGATCGGGTTGTGCGTGCCCGGCATGCCGTCCGACGAGCCGTTGATGAAGCGCGAGACGGTCTCGACACCGGCCGAGATGAAGACATCGCCCTCGCCGGCCTTGATGGCGTGCAGTGCCATACGGGTCGTCTGCAGGGAGCTGGAGCAGTAGCGGGTGATCGTGCAGCCCGGCAGGTGGTCCATGCCCATCTGCACGGCGACGATACGGCCCAGGTTGTGGCCCTGCTCGCCGCCCGGCAGACCACAGCCGAGCATCAGGTCGTCGATGTCCTTCGGGTCCAGCTCGGGGACCTTGGCGAGGGCGGCCTGGATGATCGTGGCGGTCAGGTCGTCCGGGCGCAGGTCCTTCAAGGAGCCCTTGCCGGCGCGGCCGATCGGGGAGCGGGCGGTGGAGACGATCACGGCTTCGGGCATCACGGGCTCCGGTTCTCGGGGGGCGGCTGAGGTGGGCGTCCGCGGGGGAAGTTACCCGTACGTACGGTGAAGGTCACCGGGTACGGGCTGTGACGCCTGCCTCTTTCTGAGCGTGCGCTTAGGTGTTGCCGCTCTAAGCGTACGCTCAGGAGCCGTTCCGCGGTATGCCCCGGGTGTTCCGGTGCGCTCCGAGCCCCCGAGCGGCCCGGTGCGCACCCCGCCGCCTCAGTCCGGGAGCTGGACGGTGTTCTGGTTCGCCGTGAGCAGCCAGCGGCCGTCCTCCTTCGCCATCACATACAGCGGCGAGGTCGGATTCCCCGTGGGCTCCCCGTCGAGCGTCAGATACTGGCCGCGCGCCTTAACCGCCGCCACGTCCGGGCGGATGAACAGCACGTCCACCAGTTCGTAGCGGACCGAACCGTTCGCCATCGCGCCGGGCAGCGCACGGTGCGTGAACGCCGTGATCTCGTCGAGGCCCGTGAGCAGCTTGCCGTGCGCGGTCGTCCAGATCGCGTCGGCGCGGAACAGGCCGAGGAACTCCTCCACGTCCTCGGTGACCTGCGAGTGTTCGAGGGTGGCGATGACCTGCTCGATGGCCTTCAGGTCCGCGGATGATGCCGTCGTCGTGTTCATGTGGATCAGCCTGCGACCTCAACCAGGCTTGAGGTCAAGGAAGTTGGCCTCACGTCGCCGCCGTCCCCGTCGGCTTCGCGGACGCGGGCGACGGCTCCGGCTCCTCGATCCGCCGGCGCCTGCGCCGCTTGAGCAGCGCCCACGGACCGCGCGGACCCGTCGGCATCGCCGCCGTCACCTCCGTACCGCCCTCGGACGCCGCCTGGGCCGCCGCACGCGCGACCGGCAGGAAACCCTCGTTGCGTGCCGCGTCCGGGCGCTCCTCCTCCGCCGGCCACAGACCGAGCGAGGAACAGACCGTCGGCAGCACCGCCATCGCCGCCGTGGCATAGCCCTCCGCCGACGGGTGGTAGTTGTCCAGCGAGAACATCTCCCGCGGATTCGCCGAGAACTCCGGACCGAGCAGATCACCCAGCGACACGGTACGGCCGCCCTGTTCGACGACACCGATCGTCTGGGCGGCCGCGAGCTGACGGGAGACCCGGCGGGCCAGCCACCGCAGCGGCTGGTACACCTGCTCCACCGAACCCAGGTCGGGACACGTGCCGACCACCACCTCCGCACCCGCGGTGCGCAGCCGCCGCACCGCCGACGACAGATACCGCACCGACTGCGTCGGCGGCATCCGGTGCGTCACGTCATTCGCACCGATCATGATCACGCACACGTCCGGCGCCGGACCCCGGTTCGCCAGGACCAGCGTCACCTGACGGTCGAGATCGTCGGACTGGGCCCCCGGCAGCGCCACGTTCACCAGCTCCACCGGCCGCTCCGCCACCGCCGCGAGGCCCTGCGCGAGCAGCGCGCCCGGAGTGTGCCGCGCCCGGCGCACACCCTGGCCCGCCGCCGTCGAATCGCCGAGCATCGTCAGCCGGAGCGGCCGCTCGCCCTCGCCGTACGAACGCCCGTACAGACCGTTCGCACGCGGCGGGATCGGGGCCACCCCATGGCCCACCGACCGCTTCGCCAGCTGGACCTCCGCGAGCACCACACCCACCGCGGCCGCACCCACGAGCCCGATGCCGCCGCCGCCGAACGCCGCACCCGCGGCGATCCGCCGTGCCACCCTCGCCCTCGACATGTAACGCAGCCACCTCCTGTGCGTACGGCAGATCGCAACCGCCGTACAAGAACTGCTTGCCCCGTCCCCCAGGTCATCCAATCTCCGTGCGGTGGAAGTGGCCCTGCGCAGGTCTAAGCTGACGGCCGTCCCAGGCAAACACCGGAGAACCCGGAGACAACGGTGCAATTCCACGACTCGATGATCAGTCTCGTCGGTAACACCCCGCTGGTGAGACTCAACAAGGTGACCGAAGGCATCAGGGCGACCGTCCTGGCCAAGGTCGAGTACTTCAATCCGGGCGGTTCCGTGAAGGACCGCATCGCGCTGCGCATGATCGAGGCCGCCGAGCAGAGCGGCGAGCTGCAGCCCGGCGGCACCATCGTCGAACCGACCTCCGGCAACACCGGCGTCGGCCTCGCCATCGTGGCCCAGCAGAAGGGCTACAAGTGCATCTTCGTCTGCCCGGACAAGGTCTCCCTCGACAAGATCAACGTGCTGCGCGCGTACGGCGCGGAGGTCGTGGTCTGCCCGACGGCCGTCGATCCCGAGCACCCGGACTCGTACTACAACGTCTCCGACCGCCTCGTCCGTGAGACCCCCGGAGCCTGGAAGCCCGACCAGTACTCCAACCCGAACAACCCGCGCTCGCACTACGAGACCACCGGTCCCGAACTGTGGAAGCAGACCGACGGGAAGATCACCCATTTCGTCGCGGGCGTGGGCACCGGCGGCACCATCTCCGGCACGGGCAACTACCTCAAGGAGATCAGCGACGGCGCGGTGCAGATCGTCGGTGCCGACCCCGAGGGCTCCGTCTACTCCGGCGGTTCCGGCCGTCCGTACCTCGTCGAAGGCGTCGGCGAGGACTTCTGGCCGACCGCGTACGACCAGAACGTCACGGACCGCATCGTCGCGGTCTCCGACAAGGACTCCTTCCAGATGACCCGCCGCCTCGCCAAGGAGGAGGGCCTCCTGGTCGGCGGCTCCTGCGGCATGGCGGTCGTGGCGGCGCTGGAGGTGGCGCGGGAGCTGGGGGAGGACGACGTGGTGGTCGTGCTGCTGCCGGACTCGGGGCGCGGCTATCTGTCGAAGATCTTCAACGACGAGTGGATGGCCGACTACGGCTTCCTGGAGGACCCCGGGACGTCCGCGAGCGTCGGAGACGTGCTCCGTCACAAGGAGGGCGGCGCGCTGCCCTCGCTGGTGCACATGCACCCGGAGGAGACCGTCGGCGAGGCGATCGAGGTGCTCCGGGAGTACGGAGTGTCGCAGATGCCCATCGTGAAGCCGGGTGCCGGACACCCCGACGTGATGGCCGCCGAGGTGATCGGCTCGGTCGTCGAACGCGAGCTGCTCGACGCGCTGTTCGCCCAGCGCGCCTCGCTCGGCGATCCGCTGGAGAAGCACATGTCGGCGCCGCTGCCGCAGGTCGGTTCCGGTGAGCCGGTGGCCGATCTGATGGCGGTGCTCGGGGCGACGGCCGGCGCGGACGCGGCGATCGTGCTCGTCGAGGGCAAGCCGAAGGGGGTCGTCTCGCGGCAGGACCTGCTGGCGTTCCTGGCCGGGGGCGCGAAGTAGCGCCGACCGGGGGCGCGAAGCGGCGTCGGGGGAACGGCAGTTCGGTCCGGCCGGCGTACCCCCGGAAAAGTGCACGCACGCGACACGTCCGCGCAGCACCCGCTTAACACGCGTCCGGCATCGTGGTGGGTGTCGGCAGGGAAGGGGAGCGGCTCCCCCGGACCCGTCGGCACCGAGCGGCGCAGGACCTCCGGAGCGGCTCCCGGACCTCCTCGACGCCATGGGCGCGATACGCCGGCCCTGACCCGGCCCGCGTCCGCTCGCGGGGACCGCCGTCGTCCCGCCCCCCGTCACACGGGGGTGCGGCGGCCCCGCGGGCAGCACGGTCGTCCCTTGCCGCGCTGCCCGGTGGTCAGTCCTCCCAGTCCGAGTCCTCGCGGCGGGCCCGGCGGTTCCGGCCGAAGCTCGGGAACTTGTGCATGGCGTGGACCGCGTTCACGCCCACGATGCCGAGCCACGCGACGATCAGGCCCGGCAGGTCCGCGTTGACCGCCGCGATCGCCGAGAGCGGGATGGCGAGGATCAGGGAGACGATGGCGAAGCCGAAGCGCTCGCCCCAGGCATCGACGTGGCCCTGCGGGCCGCGCGCCTCGCGGGCGACGGCCATCTGCTGCTCGGCCATGAGGCGGCGCATCCGGCGGTCGACCGTGGCGTCGAGGCGGTTCTCGACCTTCTCGAGGAACGAGTCGACCAGGGCCGGTTCGTACTCCTCGCCGAGCTCCCTGCGGGTGTGCAGGGTCGCCTCTAGTTCCTTCTTGAGCTCAGCGTCTCGGGTGTCCATGGCATACGACGGTACGGAGCCGGGGGCGGTCGGCGCAGTGGGGCTAGCCCCCGGGTTCCTCCTGCGGTGCCCCTCAGTGCGCGGCGAGCGCGTCGGTGATGGCCGTGCGGTAGGCGGTGGCGGGGTCAGGGTCCCAGGAGCGGGTGATGGCCGTCATCGCCTCGGGGCGTGGCGCGCCCGGGCAGTGCGGAGCGAGGGCCGCGAAGTAGCGGTCGGGGTCGAGGGCGGCTTCGGGGGCGTGGACGCCGGGGGCGGTGAGCGCGCCGGTCGTCAGCTGTTCCAGGGCGACGGCGAGCGGGATCCCGGTGACCGCGCCCATCGTCGTGCCGGGGAAGTGGCACAGCGCCACCCCGACGGAGGCGGGGCGCCCCGCGTGCGTACCGGTGGCGAGCGCGAAAAGGGGCGGCAGGCGGTCGGGCCCGACCAGCCGGTCCAGGGGTGGTGAGGGCAGCCGCCGTTCGGCGGTCTGTGCGAGGCGTGCGGCGCGGGCGGGGGACAGGACGCGGTGGTCGACGGCCCAGCGCGTGGCGCGCATGAAGGCGAGGAAGCTCCGGCTGCCCGTGGTGACGTTGACGCTTGTCGTGGCCGCGAGGGTGCGTGGCAGTGTGATCGGTTCGGGGTGGCCGAAGGTCCACGCGGTGCGCCGGCCCAGGCCCGGGTAGTCGAGCGGGGTGCGGCGCAGTGGGCGCTCGTCGGTGTACCGCCCGTCGCGCAGGACGCGGATGGTGCCGGTCATCTGGGCGATGCCGTGCACGATCGCGGCGCTGACGCCGGGGCCGGTGGCGTCGAGTCCGCCCGCTTCCACGTTCCAGCCGGTGACGAGGTCGTGTACGGAGTCGAGTTCCCGCGCGGCGTATACGGCGAGGAGGTTGGAGAGGCCGGGTGTGGCGCCCATGCCGATCACCGCGGTGACTCCGGCCGCCCGCGCGCGGGCGGAGAGGCCGAGCATCGCGGCGGTGGGCTCCCAGTCGTCGCAGATGTCGAGGTAGTGGCAGCGGGCGTCGATGGCGGCGGTCAGGACGGGAACGCCGAAGCGGTAGAAGGGGCCGACGGTGTTGACGACGGCGTCGGCGCGGGTGAGCGCGGAGTGCAGGGCGGCGGGGTCGGTGACGTCGAGTCCCAGGGCCCGGACCTGCACGGGTGAGCCGGGCGTGGTGAGTTCGGCCGCGAAGCGGTGGGCGGCCGTCTCGTCGAGGTCGGCGACGGTCAGTTCGTCGATGCCGTCCAGGTGGAGAGCTGTACGGCAGAGGTGGCGGCCCATGCCGCCTGCTCCGCCCAGGGCGAGTACGCGCATTGCGGTTCCTCCGGTGCCTGGTCGCTTGCTCGGATATATTGACTGACATGACAGTAAATAAAGTCGGGCGGCCGAGCAAGGCCGCCGAGCGCCGGACGGAGATCCTCGCCGCGATGACCCGTGTGGTCGCGCGCAGTGGACTCGACGACGCGACGGTGTCCGCGGTGGCCGACGAGGCGGGGCTGCAGCGGACGCTGGTCTTCCATTACTTCGGCGACCGGCGGGCGCTGCTCGACGCGTTCCTCGACGAGGTCGTCGGCGGGTACGGGCGGCGGATGCTGCGCGACGAGCGGCGCACGATCGGGGAGCGGATCGACGGGGCCTTCGCGCCCGGCTTCTACGCCGAGCGCGACGACCTCGTCGTCTGGGTGGAGCTGGTCGCGCTCGCCGCACGGGACGAGGCGGTGCGCGACCGGCTGCGGACGCTGTGGGCGGAGGGCTGGCTGCCGGAGGTGGAGCGGCAGCTCGCGCTGGCCGCGCCGGACGCGGACGACGAGCTCGTCGCGCAGGTCGCGTACGGGGTGACCTGCCTGTTCGAGGCGCACTGGGCGTTCACGCTGCAGGGGCTCGACTCGCCGCGGCGGCGGAAGCAGGCGCGGGCGGCGGCGCGGCAGCTGCTGTCCGCGCTGCCGCTGGAGGCGGCGGGTGACTGAGCGGAAGCGGCGGGCGCGCCCTTGCCTCGGCTGCATATGCTCATGCAGAGTGCTCGAACGCTGAATAACTCAGACCCCGGGGAGACCACGCGATGCCCGACAGCCCGGCCACCCGGCTGCAGCAGCTCTTCGAGGGGCACCGGCTGACCCCGACCCAGCGCCGTATCGCGCACTGCATGGTGCGCCGCGCGGCCGATGTGCCGTTCCTGTCCTCGGTCGAGCTCGCCGATCTCGCCGGGGTCAGCCAGCCGTCCGTGACCCGCTTCGCGGTGGCGCTCGGCTTCGACGGCTATCCGGCGCTGCGCAAGCATCTGCGCGAGGTGGCCCCGGCGGGCGCGCGGACGCCCGCCGAGCTCAACGAGTACCAGCAGGCCGTCGAGGCCGAGATCGAGAATCTGCGCCATCTCGCCTCGGTCCTCGCGGACCCCTCGCCGGTCGAGCGGGCCGGCGCCGTGCTCGCCGGGTCCCGCCCCCTGCCGGTGCTCGGGCTGCGCGCGGCAGCCTCACAGGCGTACGGCTTCGCGTACTTCGCGGCCAAGGTGCACCCGGACGTCCGGCTGCTCGACGAGGGCGGCACGATGCTCGCGGACCGGCTCGACGCGGCGGTCCGCGCGGGCGCCACGGCCCTGATGTGCTTCGCGCTGCCGCGCCACCCGCGCGAGGTCGTCGACGCGCTCGCGTACGCCAAGTCCCTCGGCCTGACGGTGGTCACGGTCGCGGACTCGGCCTTCGCCCCCGTCGCCAAGTCCTCCGACCTGCTGCTGCCCGCGGCGGTCGGCACGGGCCTCGCCTTCGACACCGTCTGCGCGCCGATGCTGCTGGGCCGGGTCCTCCTGGAGGCCATGTGCGACGGCATCCCGGAGGCCCAGGCACGGCTGGAGGCGTTCGACGCGCGGGCGGCGGAGCGTGGGCTGTTCGTCGAGTGACGCCCGTACGCCCTGAAGGTCCTTGACCTGAACCAAACTTGAGCTTCTACGTTCTTGGAAGCACCGCAGGAACCGTCCGGCGGAGCTTTCGAGGAGGTACGTCATGACCGGCACCGCAGTCCCGAACGACAGCGCAGTCCCGAACGACACCGCAGCGCACGACGCCACCGAGATCCCCGACCGCTACCGGTACGCCGTCATCCCGCACATCATGGTCGACGACGCCGCCGCGGCGATCGACTTCTACGAGCGGGCCTTCGGGGCCCGCGAGGACTTCAGGATCGACGCCCCGGGCGGCGGGATCCTGCACGCCGAGATCACCGTCGGACGGTCGGCCCTGATGCTGGGCGACGCGGGCAGCCCGGGCGTGCCGGGTCTCTCCTCGTTCGTCGCGCCCGCCGCGCTCGGCGGCGGCACCTCCGTCACGCTGCATGTCTTCGTGCCGGACGTGGACGAACTGGCGGAGCGGGCGCGGGCCGCGGGTGCGGAGATCATCGAACCGCCGCAGGACACGTTCCACGGTGACCGCTCCACCATCCTCAGGGACCCGTCCGGGCACATCTGGGTGTTCCTCACCCACATCGAGGACGTCCCGGAGGAGGAGCTGCTGCGCCGCCTGGCCGCCGCAGGCTGACCGGCCCGGTCCGGGCTACTCCTCCTCGCCCCGCGACTTCATGACCATCTTGTTCACCACCCACAGCGCGATCCCGATCGCGAGCAGCACCCCGGCGCGGATGTAGACGTCCGCGGGGCGGTCCGCGAGCGGGCTTGCGAGGATCAGGGCGGTGATCGCGCCGAGGACCGGCAGCACCGTCGGCGTACGGAAGTGGGCGTGGTCGACGGGGTCGCGGCGCAGGACCAGGACGGCGACGTTGACCACCGCGAACACGCAGAGCAGCAGGAACGCGGTGGTGTCGCCGAGCCCTTCGATCTCACCGGTCGACACGAGCCCGAGCGCCAGGACCGACACGAAGACGATGCCGACGACAGGGGTGCGGCGTTTGGCGAGGACGCGGCCCATGCCGCGCGGCAGGATGCGTTCGTTGGCCATGCCGTAGCACAGGCGCGAGGCCATCATGATGTTGATGAGCGCCGAGTTGGTGACCGCGAACAGGGCGATCAGGGCGAAGAGTTTGGGCGGGAAGTCCACCCCGCCGGCCTTCACCACTTCGAGCAGCGGACCGCTCGATCCGGCCAGCTTCTTGTGGTCGACCATCAGCGAGGACACCAGCGCCACGAGTACGTAGATGGTGCCGGTGATCGCCACGCCGAGGAAGATCGCCCGCGGGAAGTTGCGCTGCGGGTCCTTGGTCTCCTCGACCATGTTGACCGAGTCCTCGAAGCCGACGAAGGCGAAGAAGCCGAGTGCCGTCGCGCCCAGGACGCCGGTCATCAGGGCATAGCCGCTGCCGCTCGCCTCGAAGTCGGTGAGCCGGGAGGCCTCGCCGTCGCCGTTCAGGACGGCCCAGACGCCGATGCCGAGGATGATGGCGAGGCCCGTCAGTTCGACCAGGGTCAGCACCACGTTCGTCTTCACGGACTCCGAGACGCCCCGCAGGTTGAGGGCCGCGAGGAGCAGGATGAAGGCGATAGCGATCAGCGTCGGCGGCAGTGCGTCGTCGGTGAGCTCGCTCAGATAGTCACCGCTGAAGGCACGGGCCGCGGCGCTCGCCGACGAGAGCCCCGAGCACATCACCATGAAGGCGACGATGAACGTGATGAACGGGACCTTGAACGCCTTCTGCGTGTAGAGCGCCGCGCCCGCCGCCCGCGGGTACTTGCCCACGAGTTCGACATACGAGGCGGCGGTCAGGATCGCGACGACGAACCCGATCACGAAGGGCAGCCAGACCGCCCCGCCCACCCGTCCGGCGACCTTGCCGGTGGCCGCGTAGATCCCCGTACCGAGGATGTCGCCGATCACGAAGAGGATCAGGAGCTTGGGCCCGATGGCGCGTTTCAGCGAGGGTTCTTCGCGTGGAACGGTGCTGCTCGGTTCAGTGACGGACACGGAAACCTCCCCCGAGAGCGGATACGTCGGGTCAGTTACTGCCCGGTGTGGCGACCGTCACACTCAACTCGCCTTTGCTCAGAGGTTCTTCAGAGGTTCAGGCATCTGGCGGCGAGTGCGCAGCCAGGTCACCAGCCAGAGGACGTGCAGCCCTCCGAGGAACACCAGGACCGCCGCCGCGTCCAGCACGGAGGAGAGCGACCGGCCGGACGAGAGGTCCCGGACGGCGCCGCTCAGCAGGGTGAGGTCGGCGGGCACGGTGATCGCCGCCAGGAACCCCAGACACACTGCCGTGCCCACAACGAGGACCACGGCATAGATCCTCACTGCCCGCCGCTCATGACTCGGCAGCAGGGCGCTCGGGTCGCCGGCGGGCGATCCCGGGCGTGGCTTGCGGCGCATGAGGCGCCGCGCCGCGTAGGCGGCGTATGCGCGGCCGTCGCCGTAGAGGTCGCGGCAGCCGGTCAGGTCCTGCAGGACGAAGTACACGTCCGTGCGCATGAAGACCATCAGCTGGAAGGGCAGGGGCAGGAGTGCCGTCAGCGCGACCGCCAGCAGTACGCGGTGGGGGAGAGTGCCGGGCGCCGCCGCGGCCGCGGCCAGGACGGCGAGTGCGAACACCGTGAGGTTCACGGTGACACCCGCCAGATACGCGGTCAGCCGATGGCGGCGGGAGGCCAGTTCGATGCCGCTGATGTCGGTCTGCAGGACCAGGAACTGCAGCCTCGTGCCCAGCTCGATACGGCCGGGAACCCCGGTTGCACGGGCTGTCAGCAGGTGCGCCAGTTCGTGGAGGAGGAGCAGCGTCCACCCGGCGGCGGCACCCAGGGCGATGACGAGGCTGCCGTGTGAAGTCCACAGCAGCGTACGGAAGTCGAGGGAGAGGTCCGGCCGGACGCCGATGAGCAGGAGCGCCGCCGCGAGCAGCGTGCCGGCCGCGGCCGGCAGCGCGGGGTGCAGCGTCCAGCGCACCTGGTGCGGCCGCAGGCCGGCCAGAGGAGGCGGTTTCATGGCCGCGGCGGGCACCGGGCGGCCATCCGCCTCGGCGACGAACTCCAGGTCCATCAGCGCGGTCACGAACTCCGGTACGTCGACGTCCTCGCCGGTGTCCTGCTTGAGCCGTGCGCCCGCCTCCGGGACGCTCAGGCCTGCCTGGAGCAGGTCGATGACGCGCTTGCCGGCCTCGGGCAGTGCCACGAACCGCCCCGTGGCCAGGCGGCCGACGATCCATTCGTCGCGATCCCGCCGGCAGGCAAGGTCGTGCAGCCGGACCGTGGTCGGTGTTCCGGTGTCAGTCATGGGCCTTCCCGCAGGCCGGGCAGTCGGGGCGGCGGTCGAACCGTTCGAGGACCGGGTCGCCGGGCACCATGAGGTTGATGCCGAATCTGAATCCGGGCTCCATCGCGGGGACCCCGGTCAGCAGGGCGAGCGCGGCGTGGGTCTGCAAGGTGCCGGACAGGGAGGCCGTCACGGCGTTGGCGGGGTTCCAGTCGAAGCGCGGCGACGCCACGTCCTCGTCCTGCCCGGGGCCGACCCGCAGGTCGCGGCGTTCCACCTCGCCCGCCCGGTGGCACTCCCAGCAGGCGCCGACGCCTGGAACATGAACCCCCACGGTGACCAGGGGGCCGTGGTATCCGGCGTCGACCCAAGGGGTGTTCGTGGCCAGGCAGGCGCGGTTGGCCCAGCGGCGGATGGCCGGTGGCCGGTCGGCCGCGAGGAGCAGCAGGTCGTAGCCGGGGCTCAGCAGCTCGGCCAGATCGCCGGACGTGCGCACTTCGCGGCGCTCTCCGGTGATCACGGCATCGTTGTTCCGCGCGCGCAACGCGTCCAGCGCCGCGTCGAGTTTGGGCTGACCGATGTCCGTCTCGACGAAGAGCGGCTGCCGGTTGAGATTCGACAGCTCCACCACATCCGGCTCCACGCAGTGCAGCCGCCCGATGCCGGACGCGACCAGGGTCTGGGCCGCGAAACCGCCCGTACCGCCGAGGCCGAGGAGCAGGACGCGCGCATTCCGCAGGCGCAGTTGCGTGTCCCAGGCGGTCTCGCGGGGCGTGAGGTCCATCCAGCGGTGCAGGGGGACACTGCGGCTGTAGCGGATCCGCTCCCGCTCCGTGAACTCCGGTGGAATCGCGGCCGAGGCATCCTCGATGTACCCGGCGGCCAGGAGGTCGGCCACGGCCTCGCGGAGGTCCTCGGCCGGCACGCCGGGGTGTGCCTCGCTCACCGTGGCGAGGATCGCGGGGAGAGGCGCGGTTCCGTCCATGGCCTCGATCAGCGGCCACACCCAGCCATCGGGGTCGGGGATCTCGGCGCCGATGCCGTAGATCACGCTGCCGATGCGGACGTGGCCGTCGCTGGTGCGGTAGGCCCGGTGCTCCGGCTTCACGCGGGGGCGCTTGATGCTGTCCACACCGACTGTCACGGGAACCCTCCGCTCGGCGACATGAGCTCTTGACACTCTGGCCTCAGATGTAACCCTTGGCAAGGTGCCGCAGTCCTCACAGGCTTCGGCAACTGTCCTGCACCGCAGTCGAGTTGAAGGCGAGGGTACGCATGGCGACCAAGATCGTGATCCGTAAGCTGGACAAGAAGCAGACGACCGGCGAGAGCAACTCGATCGGGTCCTGAGCCGGCGCGGCAGTGAGGCAAGGGGTGGGCGGTGCCTGAGCACAGTTCGGTGGTTCATGGGTATCCGGCCGCGGAAGATGTGGAGAGCGCCGTCCGCCGCCTTGTCGAGGAGCACCCCGGCGTCCTGCGGCTTCGGGAGGTCGGCAGGTCGGGGAGTGGGCGGCCGCTGCTGTTGCTCTCGGCCGGGAGCGGCGCGCGTCATGTGCTGACGGTGGCGGGGGCTCATGCCAACGAACCGGTCGGCGGGGCCGCCGTGTCGGAGCTCGTGAGGCAGTTCGCCGGGGATGCGCGGTGGCTTGCGGAGCAGGACTGCACCTGGCACATGGTGCTCTGCCTGGATCCTGACGGGGCGCGGCTGCATGAAGGGTTGGAGGGGCCGTCGCTCCTCGGGTATCACCTCGGGTTCTACCGGCCGGAGTTCACACGGCAGCCCGAGTTCCTGCCGGGGGCGGGTGACGGGCGTTCGCCCATGCCGGAGTCGCTGGCGCTCGTGGAGGTGCTCGACGAGCTGCGGCCGGAGCTTCAGTTCTCGCTGCACGGCATCGAAGTGGGCGGCTCCTTCCTGCAGTTGACCGCACCCTTGCCCGGGGCGGCGCGCGCCTACCGGGCGGTGGCCGGGGAACTTGGTGTGCCGCTGGAGTTCCGGCCGTTCGACGGGATGGACTGGCTGGCGGACAGCCCGGGTGTGCTGCGCCTGCCGGAGGGCAGGCTGGGCGAGGAGGAGAAGGACCCGTCAGGGTTCCTCTCCCGAGCTACCTGGACCTATCCCGCCGGATACGGAACGGTCTCAGCGGTGATCGAGGCACCCATGTGGGCGGTGCCGGCCGTGAGTGATCCCACCCCCGTGGCCGACCCGGCCGCCGAGCTGCGCAAGACCGGCGATCTGCTGCTCGGACGGTTGCAGCAGGTGTCGGATGCGCTAGCCGGGGTGCGGGAGCCCTCGTCGCCCTGTCAGGCCGCGGCCCGTGAACTCCTCGATGTGGCACCCGAGGTGCCCGCCAACTGGCAGGAGTACGCACCGGCCGCGTCGGGCATCGCGGCGACGGCGGGCAGCACCGCTTCCCTGGGGATCGCGAGCCGCCGTATCCCGCTGAGGGCGGCGGCGATGATGCGACGCGCCTTGCTCGCGGACGGGCAGGACGGTGCGGCGCGGGCGCTCGAGGGGCTGATGCGCGAGTGGTGTGCGGAGCTGTCGGCGGAGTTCCGGCCCGTGTGGGTGCCGGTGCCGACCCAGGTCGCCTTGCAGGTGCGGGTGATGCGCGCGTTGGTGCAGCTCGGGAGGTAAGTCCGGGCCGCCCTCACCCGGCGCTACAGGTCCCCGAGCCCGTCCACGAACGCCCCGCCCGACTCCGCCACGATCTCGTCGGTCGTCTGCTGTGCCCGTACGGTCGCGAAGCGCACCGCTCCGTCCTGAATGACCTTGAACCCGTAAATCGCAGGCCGCGCCAACGAGTTGTACGCGTAGTGGTGCGCGAAGTAGTAGGCCCCCGTGTCGAGCGCGGCCGCCCAGTCGTCCTGTTCGAGGAGGGGCAGGCGCTGGTTCTCGGCGAGGAGGTCACCCGCGAAGCAGGCCGGGCCCGCCACGTCCTGGGCCACGTCCGGGCCGTGCTTGGGGCGGCCCTTCGGGTCGTACGCGGCGATCCGCAGCGGCCAGGATGCGGGTGCGTAGACGGTGCGCGTGGCGACCTGCGCGCCCGCGTGCGTCACCGCCACGGGGCGCCCGCCCGCCGACTTCGCGTACTCCACGCGCGCCAGGATCGTGCCGTGCTTGGCGACCAGGGAGCGGCCGAACTCCGTGACGAGCGCGTACGACCCGGTGAACAGGCCGGGCACGGTGCGCTGGAGCTCCCGTACGAACTCGTCGTACGTCGGACTCTCCTCGTCCGAGGCGAAGTTGACCGAGAGGCCGCCGCCGATGTCGAGCGTGTCGATCTGGCGCCGGCCCACCCGGGCGTTGATCTCCTCCGCGAGCTCGTACAGCTCGCGGATGCCCTGGGCGTGCTGGGCGAGCGGGATGCCCTGGGAGCCGGAGTGGATGTGGAGGCGGGTCAGCCAGGGGCGGTCGAGGCAGGCCTGGATCAGCCAGTCCCGTGCGCCCTCGTCCTGCAGCGCCACTCCGAACTTGGAGGTCGCCTTCGCCGTGGACAGGGCGTCGATCGCGCCGCTGCCGGTCTGCGGGTTGATCCGGATGCCGAGCGGTGAGCTGCTCGGCGCGGAGCGCACGAGGGCGTCGGTGCGGGCGAGTTCCTGCGGGTTGTCGGCGTTGACCGCGATGCCGAGGGCCAGCGCCTCGCGCAGCTCGGCGGGGGTCTTCGCGGGGGAGTCGAGCACGGTCTGCGCGGGCCGGATCCCGGCGGCGCGCGCGAGGGCCAGCTCGCCGGGGCTCGCCACCTCGGCGCCGAGGCCCGCGTCACGCAGCAGCCGCAGGACGGGGACGAGCGGGGCGGCCTTGACCGCGAAGGCGTGCAGGACGGGGGCCGAGGTGGCGGCCGCGAAGGCCGACGTCAGGGCGGCGGCGGAGCGGCGGATGCCGTCGACGTCGAGGAACGCGGCGATCGGCACGCCCGGACCGACGATCCCCTGTTCGACGGCGGCCCGCACGGCCGCGTCCCGTGCGCCTGCCGTGAGCTCTGCGTTCTCCCGTATCCCCATGGGGGCCAGACAACCACCGGCCGCCGCGCCCCGCAGAGGTACGAAGGGATTGACTAGTTCTATTCAGCCGGACAGGATGTGAATATCGACATCACGTACGCATGAGGAGGCCCTCCATGTCCGGACCCCGCCCCGTCCGCGCCCCCCGCGGCACCGAGCTGAGCGCCCTGGGATGGCAGCAGGAGGCCGCCCTGCGGATGCTGCAGAACAACCTCGACCCCGAGGTGGCCGAGCACCCGGACAAGCTCGTCGTCTACGGCGGCACGGGCAAGGCGGCCCGCGACTGGCGCTCGTTCGACGCCATGGTGCGCACGCTGCAGACCCTCAAGCAGGACGAGACGATGCTGGTCCAGTCGGGCCGCCCCGTCGGCGTGATGCAGACCCACGAGTGGGCCCCGCGCGTCCTCATCGCCAACTCCAACCTGGTCGGCGACTGGGCGAACTGGGAGGAGTTCCGGCGCCTTGAGCAGCTCGGCCTCACGATGTACGGCCAGATGACGGCCGGCTCGTGGATCTACATCGGCACCCAGGGCATCCTCCAGGGCACGTACGAGACCTTCGCCGCCGTCGCCGCGAAGAAGTTCGGCGGCACCCTCGCCGGGACGATCACCCTGACCGCCGGACTCGGCGGCATGGGCGGCGCCCAGCCGCTGGCCGTCACCATGAACGACGGCGTCGCGATCTGCATCGACGTGGACCCGCGCGCCATCGAGCGCCGCATCGAGCACAAGTACCTGGACGTCCGCGCGGACTCCCTGGCGCACGCCCTGCAGCTCGCCACCGAGGCCCGCGACCAGCGCAAGCCCCTCTCCATCGGCCTGCTCGGCAACGCGGCCGAACTGCTCCCGCAGATGCTCGCCGAGGGCGCCCCGATCGACATCGTGACCGACCAGACCTCGGCCCACGACCCGCTCGCCTACCTCCCCATCGGCGTCGACTTCGACGACATGGCGGACGCGGCGGCCAAGGACCCGGCCGGGTTCACCACGCGCGCCCGTGAGTCCATGGCCAAGCACGTGGAGGCCATGGTCGGCTTCATGGACGCCGGCGCCGAGGTCTTCGACTACGGCAACTCCATCCGCGGCGAGGCGCAGCTCGCGGGCTACGACCGGGCGTTCGCGTTCCCCGGCTTCGTCCCCGCGTACATCCGTCCCCTCTTCTGCGAGGGCAAGGGCCCGTTCCGCTGGGCCGCGCTCTCCGGTGAGGCGAGCGACATCCACAAGACGGACAAGGCGATCCTCGACCTCTTCCCCGAGAACGAGTCCCTGCACCGCTGGATCAAGATGGCCGGCGAGCGCGTCCACTTCCAGGGCCTGCCCGCCCGCATCTGCTGGCTCGGCTACGGCGAGCGCGACAAGGCCGGCGAGCGCTTCAACGACATGGTGGCGAGCGGCGAACTCCAGGCCCCCCTCGCCATCGGCCGCGACCACCTCGACTGCGGCTCGGTGGCCTCCCCGTACCGCGAGACCGAGGCCATGCTCGACGGCTCCGATGCCATCGCCGACTGGCCGCTGCTCAACGCCATGGTGAACGTGGCCTCCGGCGCCTCCTGGGTCTCCCTGCACCACGGCGGCGGCGTCGGCATGGGCCGCTCCATCCACGCGGGCCAGGTCTCGGTGGCCGACGGTACGAAGCTGGCCGGCGAGAAGATCCGCCGCGTCCTCACCAACGACCCCGGCATGGGCGTCATCCGGCACGTCGACGCCGGATACGACATCGCGGAGTCGGTGGCCGACGCGAAGGGCGTCCGCGTCCCGATGCGTGAGGGCGACGACGCGTGACCTCCTCCTTCCACGAGATGTGGGCCGAGCTCAGGCCCATCGGGCGCGACGCCGAGTCCAAGGGCTACCGGCGGTACGCCTGGACCGGCGCGGACGCCGAATGCCGCGCCTGGTTCGAGGACCAGGCGACGGCCCGAGGGCTGACCTACGAGCTCGACCGCAACGGCAACCAGTGGGCCTGGCTCGGCGATCCCGCCGCCGGTGACGCCGTCGTCACCGGCTCGCACCTCGACTCGGTCCCCGACGGCGGCGCCTTCGACGGCCCGCTCGGCGTGGTCAGCGCGTTCGCGGCCCTGGACGAACTCCGCCACAGGGGAGTGGAGTTCACCAAGCCGCTCGCGCTCACCAACTTCGGCGACGAGGAAGGCGCGCGCTTCGGCCTCGCCTGCGTGGGCTCGCGGCTGACCGCCGGGCAGCTGACGCGCGAGGCCGCGTACGAGCTGCGCGACGGCGACGGGATCTCGCTCCCGCAGGCCATGGAGGCGGCGGGCCACGACCCGTCGGCCATCGGCCGCGACGACGAACGCCTCGCCCGCATCGGCGCGTACGTCGAACTCCATGTGGAGCAGGGCCGCGCGCTCGACCTCTCCGGGGACGCGGTCGGCATCGCCAGCGCCATCTGGCCGCACGGCCGCTGGCGCTTCGACTTCCGCGGCGAGGCCAACCACGCGGGCACCACCCGGCTCGTGGACCGGCGCGACCCGATGCTGCCGTACGCGGAGACCGTCCTCGCGGCGCGCCGCGAGGCCGAACTCGCGGGCGCCGTGGCCACGTTCGGCAAGATCGCCGTCGAGCCGAACGGTGTGAACGCCATTCCGTCGTTGGTACGAGGCTGGCTGGACTCCCGCGCGCCCTCACCCGACGACCTGGACACGACGGTCACCGCCATCGAGAAGGCGGCCCGCGAGTACGCGGACCGGCACGGCGTGGACCTCGCGGTCGTCCGTGAGTCCTTCACACCGGTCATCGAGTTCGAGCACGCGTTGCGCGACGAACTGGGGCGGCTGCTCGGCGGTTCGGTCCCCGTGCTCGGCACGGGCGCGGGACACGACGCGGGAATCCTCTCCTCGGTGATCCCGACCGCCATGCTGTTCGTACGCAACCCCACGGGCGTCTCGCACTCCCCGGCCGAATTCGCGGCCGAGGACGACTGCGTCGCCGGGGTGAAGGCGCTGGCGGACGTACTGGAGGGTCTGGCGTGTCGGTGACGTCGTACTGGGCGGAGCACGCGTGGCTCGACCCCGTGGTGGAGCAGGGCGTCGTGCTCGACGTGGACGCGGACGGCCGGATCGCCGCCGTCCGCACGGGAGTCGACTCCCCTCCCGCTGACGCGTTCGTCCTGCGCGGACTCACCGTCCCCGGGCTCGCGAACGCGCACTCGCACGCCTTCCACCGGGCGCTGCGCGGCACGGTCCAGGTCGGTTCCGGCACGTTCTGGACGTGGCGCGAGGTCATGTACCAGGTGGCGTCGCGCCTGACGCCCGACTCGTACTTCCGTCTCGCACGGGCCGTATACGCGGAGATGGCGCTCGCGGGCATCACGGCGGTGGGCGAATTCCACTATCTGCACCACGCGCCGGGCGGCCGTCCCTACGACGACCCCAACGCGATGGGGGAGGCGCTGATCGCGGCGGCGGGGGAGGCCGGTGTCCGGCTGACCTTGCTGGACACGGCGTATCTGTCCTCCGGCTTCGGGGCAGCACCCGATGTGCACCAGCAGCGGTTCTCGGACGGGTCGGCCGAGGCATGGGCCGCGCGGGTCTCGTCGCTGAAGCCGCGCGACGGTGTGCGTCTCGGTGCGGCGATCCATTCCGTACGGGCCGTTCCCGCCGGTGAGTTGGGGACGGTCGCGGAGTGGGCGCGCTCGCAGGGGGCGCCCCTGCATGTGCACCTCTCGGAGCAGACCGCGGAGAACGAGGCGTGTCTGGCGGCGCACGGCTGCACGCCGACGGAGCTGCTCGCGTCGCACGGGGTGCTCGGGGCCTCGACCACGGGCGTCCACAACACGCACCTCACCCCTGCGGACATCACGCTCCTCGGCTCGTCCGGCACGGGCACATGCATGTGCCCGACCACCGAGCGAGACCTGGCCGACGGGATCGGCCCGGCCGTCGCGCTCCAGCGCGCCGGCTCCCCGCTCTCGCTCGGCTCCGACTCGCACGCCGTCATCGACCTCTTCGAGGAGGCGCGGGCGATGGAGCTCAACGAGCGGCTGCGGACGCGGCGGCGGGGGCACTGGACGGCTGCGGCTCTGTTGCGGGCGGCGTCCGCCACCGGGTACTCCGCGCTCGGCTGGTCCTCGGGAGGCGCCCTCGAAGCGGGTGCGCTCGCGGACTTCACGTGCGTGGCGCTGGATTCGGTCCGCACGGCCGGTCCGCTTCCCCGCCTTGCCGCGGAGACGGCTGTGTTTGCTGCGTCGGCTGCGGATGTGCGGCACACGGTGGTGGGGGGTCGGCTGGTGGTCCGGGACGGGGTTCATGTCTCGGTGCCGACGGCTGCGCAGGACCTCGCGTCGGCGGTGGCTGAGCTTCGAGAGTGACCTTCCCCCACCCCGCCCCTTCCCGAAACCGGGGGCTCCGCCCCCGGACCCCCGTATCGCGCCTTAAGGGCGCTCGTCCTCAATCGCCGGACGGGCTAAAGATTTAGCCCGTCCGGCGATTGAGGACATCCGAACGAAGTTCGGATCCGGGGTCTGGGGCGAAGCCCCATTTTCGGGAAGGGGCGGGGTGGGGGAAAGAAAACGACCCACGGAGAGGGAGACATGGCGAGTACCGTCATCACGAATATCGGGAACCTGGTCACCAACGACCCCACCCTCGGCGAGGGCCCCCTGGGCCAGATCCAGAACGCCGCCGTCGTCATCGAGGACGAAACCATCGCCTGGGTGGGGGACGCCAAGAACGCCCCCGCCACAGACACCGCGTACGACGCACGAAACCGCGCCGCAATCCCCGGCTTCGTCGACTCCCACTCCCACCTCCTCTTCGCCGGCGACCGCACCGCCGAGTTCAACGCCCGCATGGAGGGCAAGAGCTACGAGGCGGGCGGCATCCGCACCACCGTCAAGGCCACCCGCGCCGCCTCCGACGAGGATCTGGAGGCCAACCTCGTACGCCACCTCGACGAGGCCCGCCGCCAGGGGACCACGACCTTCGAGACCAAGTCCGGCTACGGGCTGACCGTGCAGGACGAGTCCCGCGCCCTGCGCATCGCGCGGAAGCACACCGACGAGGTCACCTATCTGGGCGCCCACATCGTCAGCCCCGACCTCGCCGACGACCCGGCCGCCTACGTAGACCTCGTCACCGGCGAGATGCTCGACGCCTGCGCCCCGTACGCCCGCTGGATCGACGTCTTCTGCGAGAAGGGCGCTTTCGACGGCGACCAGGCCCGCGCCATCCTCACGGCGGGCCAGGCCAAGGGCCTCCTCGCCCGCGTGCACGCCAACCAGCTCACCTACGGCCCCGGCGTACAGCTCGCCGTCGAACTGGGCGCCGCGAGCGCCGACCACTGCACCCACCTCACCGACGACGACGTCACCGCACTCGCCGACGGCGACACGGTCGCGACCCTGCTCCCCGGCGCCGAGTTCTCGACCCGCGCCCAGTGGCCGGACGCCCGCCGGCTGCTCGACGCCGGAGTCACCGTCGCACTCTCGACGGACTGTAACCCCGGGTCCTCGTACACCTCCTCGATGCCGTTCTGCATCGCCCTCGCGGTCCGCGACATGCGCATGACCCCGGACGAGGCCCTGTGGTCCGCGACGGCGGGCGGCGCCCAGGCGCTGCGCCGCACGGACGTGGGCCGGGTGTCCCCTGGGGCCCGCGCGGACCTGGCACTGCTCGACGCACCGAGCCATGTGCATCTGGCGTATCGGCCGGGGGTGCCGCTGGTGTCGGCGGTGTGGCAGCGCGGGGAGAAGACAGGCTGACAGCCGTCGCGCGAGGCCACCTCACACGGGCGCCAGCCCCGCCTCCCACCGCTGGTCCTCGTCACCGGACCTGATCGGCTCCAGCGTGACGTCCGAGCCGTCAACCGTGACAGCGTGGTCGAGTTGGATCACCGGCCGGATCGTGCCGCTCGCGTCCACGGTGAACCACAGGTTGCGGGTGCCGTTGTCGACGGAGGAGCACTTCCAGATGCCGACGCCGCGGTCGGTGTCGCCCCGGGTGTCCAGGCAGTAGTCGGGGTTCGCGTGCGAGACGATCACGCCCCGGTTCGCGTCCAGGCGCCAGCGCTGGGTGTCCGAAGGGCCGCACGGGTCGGCGACGACGTCCGTGCCCTTGGCGAACTCCCCGTCCTTCACGGTCAGGCAGCGGCCGTTGCCCACGCTCACCACCTGCGCGAACCGACCGTCCTGGAGGGCGGGTCGGGGAGCGGTGGCGGGTGGCTTCGATGAGGCCGGTGGCTTGGAGGGCCTCTTCGAGGTCTTCGAGGGGGACGGTTCCGGTGAGTGCGTCGGTGAGGGGGACGCGGTGACGGTGACCGTCGCGGACGGTGCGGAGGGGGCTGCGCCGGGGTCGTCGGCGCCCGGGTCCTCGCCGTCGCCCGCGAGCGCGAGGAGCAGCAGCGGGGCGACCGCGATGCCGAGCGCCGCGGAGCCGAGGACCAAGCGCCGTGATGGCAGCCAACTCGGGTGACCCGCCCCGCCGTCGTCGGCGGACTTGGTACGGGGAGTGCGCGCGGTCAGCGACGGGAGCGCCCGCAGCCCGCGCGCCACCGTCCGTCCATGCCGGGCGACCCGCGCCCGGGACCGAGAGGCGGTGCGGGACGCGGCCCGGGACGCGGCGCGGGTCGCGGAACGAGATGCCGCGCGGGCGGCGGAACGGGACCCGGACGCGGGCCTGACGTACACCTCAGCCCCCCATCCCAGCAGCCCCCGCCCGAGCGCCTCCCGGGGCGAAGCCACCAGCCGCCGCAGCTCCGTATGCGCACGGTCGCAGCAGTCGCATGTGGCGAGGTGCTGTGCCAAGTCCTCGCTGTGGCGCGGGTTCTCGGGCGAGGTGGCGTTCTCGATGAGGCGTGAGTAACCCTGGCACTGCGCGTCCCCGTGCTCGCGCAGATACGTCCGCAGGAAGGCGCGGCGTAGGGCGGTCAGGCAGGTGTCGCGGGACGCGCGGATGGCGCCGGGCGTCGCCCCGAGGAACAGCGCGATCCGCTCATCCGCTTCCTCGTCCACCAGCGCGTACCAGAGCACGGCCTGCGTCGATACGGGCAGCGTGCGCAACGCGCGTAGCAGCACCGGGTGTTCGGATCGGGCAGCCGCGGGGAACTCCACGGAGAGCCGGGCCGCCCGGCCGTCAGCGGCCCAGTCCGCGGCGGCCCGCCGCACGAGCAGCAGCAGATGGTGGCGGAACGCGCCCGGGGCGGCGAGCCCGCGCGCGGCCTCCTCGGCGGCGAGCGTGAACGCGTGCGTCACCAGCCGCTTCGCCGCCGCGTCGTCGACGGTGCACTGGCGTGCGTACGAGGTGAGGAACGCGCCGTGCCGCAGCCGCAGTTCGCGCAGTGCGGGATACGCCGACGCGGGACCGCGTCCCAGCAGCGCCGCCAACGCGGCGTCGGACCGCAGCGCGTGGCCGGCCGGAGCCGTACCGGCACCCTCGTGGTTCTCGTGCTGCGACTGCGCCATCAGCTCCCCTCCTCGGCTGCGGGACCAACCGGCGCCACCAGGCATACCGGCGAGTAGGTGGGGTTCATCGTAGGGATGCGTGACGGTTGCGAAAGATGTTTCCCCGGGTAACTCGTAATGGATCATGATGAGTTGGGTGCGATGCACCAGGGACACACAAGTGACGCACTATAGGGACACAAAAAGGCGCCCCCCGAACAAGAACGGGGGGCGCCTTCGGAATTCTGTGAGCGCGCGCGTCACACCGCGACCGTCATTCCTCGACCGTCAGCCCCTTGCGCAGCCGTACGAGCGTGCGCGAGAGCAGCCGTGAGACGTGCATCTGCGAGATGCCCAGCTCGTCGCCGATCTCGGACTGCGTCATATTGGCCACGAAGCGCAGCGAGAGGATCTTGCGGTCGCGCGCGGGCAGTGAGGCGATCAGCGGCTTCAGGGACTCGACGTACTCGATGCCTTCGAGCCCGTGGTCCTCATAGCCGATCCGGTCCGCCAGCGCGCCCTCGGAGTCGTCCTCCTCGGGCTGGGCGTCCAGGGAGCTCGCGGTGTACGCGTTGCTCGCCGCCATGCCCTCGACGACCTCGTCCTTGCCGATGCCGAGCCGCTCGGCCAGCTCGCCCACGGTGGGGGCGCGGTCGAGCTCCTGGGCGAGGGCGTCCCCGGCCTTGGCCAGGTCGAGCCGCAGCTCCTGAAGGCGGCGCGGGACGCGCACGGACCACGAGGTGTCGCGGAAGAAGCGCTTGATCTCGCCGACGATGGTCGGCATCGCGAAGGTGGGGAACTCCACGCCGCGGCTGAGCTCGAAGCGGTCGATCGCCTTGATCAGGCCGATGGTGCCGACCTGGATGATGTCCTCCATCGGCTCGCTGCGGGAGCGGAAGCGGGAGGCGGCGAACTTGACCAGCGCGAGGTTCAGTTCCACGAGTGTGTTGCGGACGTACGCGTATTCGTGGGTGCCTTCCTCGAGCGTTTCGAGGCGGCTGAAGAGCGTCTTCGACAGGGCCCGTGCGTCCTGCGGGGCCACTTCGTCGTACGGCGGGATCTCCGGCAGATCGAGCAGATCCGCGAGATCTCCGGTGGCCTCGACGGTGTCCTCGGCGGTTGTGGGGTCCGCCGCGGCCCGTGGGGCAGGGATGTGGGCGTGGTGAGGGTCGGTGTCGAACTGGTCCGGTGGGGGTGTCGACGTCGCTTTGCGGGTAGGCGATGCGTCGAGCCGGGGTGACATGGTGTCCTCCATCGTTCTCGGCATATGGCTGCCGATGCCAATACGTGCACTGCGGTGTGCGGCGCCTCCGAAGCCGGCCGTTGTGAACAGGTCTTCTTCTAGGCCTACCCGTTTCCCACACCCGCTTGCAAGTGCGGTTACGACCGAAATGTCCGATATCGGGAGGAACTTCGGGTACCCCGGGTCGTACAGAAGGCGTATGTTCAATGGGGTCAATCGGCAGCTCGGGAACGCAGCGGAAGAGGAGCGGCATGGACCGCGGCACGGTCGGGAGCGCACACAGGGGCCGGCTCGAAGTCGGTGTGCGGCGCGTGGGCGGCAGCACCGTCTTCACGCCCGCGGGTGAGCTCGATCACCACACCGCGGATCTGTTGCGCGAGCCACTGGAGCAGGCGGTCGCCGACGGCGTGACCAGGCTGGTCGTGGACTGCTCGCTCCTGGAGTTCTGCGATTCCACCGGGCTCAATGTGCTGCTCGGCGCCCGGCTCAAGGCCGAGGCCGAGGGCGGCGGGGTGCATCTCGCCGGGATGCAGCCGGTGGTGGCCAGGGTGTTCGAGATCACCGGGGCCGAGGCGGTCTTCACCGTCCATCCCACGCTCGACGACGCTCTTGTGGAGTGACGCACAGGAGCGGCGGAGCGGACGGCGTGACGAGTGAAGGGTCACAGCCTCCGTTATCCGCCGGTGGCCTCTCCGTGACCCCTACGTAACCGGCATCACATTTCCGCGGACAAGAAGCGGGTGTTCGTACGGTTCGTGCGGGCAGGAGACGCTTCGGAACCGCACGATGCGGTGCCATGACAGAACAAAAACGCAGAGGGGTCCGAGGGCCCCGCAGAACTACGACTGGTGAATCGGTGAGGTGAAGCGCTGATGAGCACCACCCGGCCCCTCTCACCGGGCGACCGCGGTCCGGAGTCCGGTGCCGCAGGGCCGGACCCGGATGCCGCACCCGCCCGCAGCCAGGTGCGCCGGCTCAGTCTTGAGGGCGCGAGCGGTGTCGTCCCCCTCGCGCGCGACTTCACCCGGCAGGCGCTGCACGAGTGGGGCTGGCTGCCCGCCGCGACCGCGGACCGCCGCGCCGCCGCCGAGGACGTGCTGCTCGTCGTCTCCGAGCTCGTCACCAACGCCTGTCTGCACGCCGACGGCGCCCGCGAGCTGTGGATCGGCTCCGACGGCAAGGTCCTGCGCCTTGAGGTCTCCGACCAGGGGGCCGGGAATCCGGCGCCGCGCACCCCGCACCGCGCGGGCCGTCCCGGCGGGCACGGCATGTTCATAGTCCAGCGTCTCTGTCTCGACTGGGGCGTGGTGCGCACGCCGGGCGTCGCGGGCAAGACGGTCTGGGCCGAACTCGCCTCACCCGTATAAGCCGTTCCCTTCCGCACACCCCTCTTTCGCGCCGCGAAACGGCTCCGCTCGAACCCCTTTCCGGACGAAAACAGGGGCCATTGAAGCGGAAAGCGCAGGTCAAACGCCTTCATCAAACCGCCTCGTTGTTTGTCTTCCCATGTCTTGGCCCCGGGCGTACCTTGAGCGCCCAATCTGATGTGCCGTCAGTAACCTGCGGGGGTCCGACCCCGGGAGTTGGCGGCCTTCGCTCCCGGCATGAGGGGAACTCGAGGTGTCGTACCAGAAAAGCGCCGCCGCGCTGATAGCCGCGGCCTTGGCCGGCTCGGCGGTACTGCTGGCCGCCCCCGCTGCTCACGCCACCGTGGTGGACGTCAATTACGACTGCAAGACTCCGATCGGCCCGAAGAGCGCGGTCTCGCCGGTCGACATCAAGGCGGAGAAGAGCGGCGGCGGCTACAAGATCACGATGACGTTCAACAAGGGCGTCTCGTCCAGCCCGCTCGCGCTCGAGAAGGGCGTGATGAAGCCCAGCGCCGAGATCAAGCTCGGTGGCGCGGAGAGCGGCAGCATCAAGGTGACGGCAGGCGGCAACCCGGAGACCATCCCGGCCAACACACCGATCAAGATCCACCCGATGACGGGGACCTACACGCCGAAGAAGTCCGGCAAGGTCACCTTCACCGCGAGCACGCTCACCATCTCGGCGATGCAGACCACGACCACCTGCACCGCCAAGAACAACCCCAAGCCGTCCCTCGAACTGGACGTCAAGGGCGGCGGCGGTGGCGGTGGCGGCGGTTCCACGGACGACAGCGGGGACGCCGCGGCGGCACCGGACGGCGGCTCCGAGCTGCCGCAGACCGGTCCCGAGGACTCGGCGCTCGCGCTCGGCACGCTCGGCGGCACCGTGCTGCTCGTCGGCGCGGGCGGCGTGCTCTGGCTGACGCGGCGCAACCAAGCGGCCCGGCGGTAGGTCCAACCACCAGGACCTAGGCCGAACCGTCGGCCGGATCCCACCCGGGTCCGGCCGGTGCGCCCGTACAGCACAGCACCTGGAGTCGCCGATGCAGTCCGCCCGCCGTTTCGCCGCCGTCTGTCTGCTCGCCGTGGCAGGTCTCGTCGGCCTGCCCGCGGGCGCTGCGGTGGCTGACGACGACCCCGCCTGGTCGGTCGCCCCGTCCTCCGGCAGCGGCGCCCGCCCTGCCGAGGACGGACGCCCGTACTTCTACATGGAGGGCGCACCCGGCGCCGTCCTGGAGGACACGGTCACGGTGACCAACCCGGGCGACGCCCCCGCCACCGTGCGCCTGCGCGCGGCGGAGGCGTACAACCGCGCCGACGGCTCCTTCGACGTACGGGACAGCAGAGGCGGGCGGCCGTCGGGCGCGGGCGGCTGGCTGAGCTTCGCCGACGACAAGGTGAAGATTCCGCCGCGGACCCGGGCCGAGGTGCCGTTCTCGGTGTCCGTGCCGGACGGTGCGACCCCCGGCGACCACCCGGCCGCGCTCATCGCGGAGATGGGCGGACGCAAGGCCGGGGTCCGGGTGCATCTGCGGGTCAGCGGACCGACCCTGTCCGCCGTCACGGTCGAGAACGTGACCGTCGACGGCGACACCATCACGTACTCCTTGGTGAACCGCGGCAACACGGTGCTCACGCCGAAACTCGCCGTGCACGCCGAGGGGCTCTTCGGCGAGGTGCTCGACCGCGGCGCCCGCGCGCTGCCGGTGGAGCTGCTGCCCGGCCGCAAGGTCACCCTGCGCGAACCCTGGACCGACCGGCCCGCCTTCGATTCCGTACGGGTCGAACTCACGGTCTCCGCCGACGGCGCCGCCAAGGACACCCAGGCCGCCGAGGTGCGCCTCGTGCCCTGGGCGGCCGTGGCCGGCGGCGCCGTGCTCGTCGTGGGCGGCGCGGGGCTCGCGGTCTTCGCCGTACGCCGCAGACGCGCCGTCACCGCGTTCAAGGCGGAGCTTCAACCACCGGACGGACAGCGGGAGCTGGTCACCGCGGGAGCGAGGGAGAACAAGTGAACGACGGCCGTTACCGCCCGAAGTGGAGCCATGCCGTGGCCGCACTCCTCGCGGCACTGGCGTTCGTGATGCTCCCGGTCCTCACGCAGGGCGCCGCCGCCGCGGAGAAACCCTCCGTCACGGTGGACAAGGAGGAGGCCGGCAAGGGCGGCGATGTCACCGTCAGCGGCAAGGACTGGAAGCCCGGCGCCCTCCTGACGATCCTGATCTGCGGTCAGAACATGATCGGCGGCACCCCGAGCTGCGCCAACGCCGAGGGCGTCGCCATCAACGCCGATGCCAAGGGCGCCTTCAAGAAGAAGATCCCGGTGGCCGAGCCGCCCAAGGCCTGCCCCTGTGTGATCCATGTGGCGACCGTGACCGGTGAGAAGGCCACGGCCCAGGTGCCGTTCAAGGTCGCGGGCCACCCGGTGAAGGCCCTGCCCGACCGGACGCAGGGCGGCCGGCTCTCCGTGCTCGCCGCGACCCGCCTCGACGGCGACAGCGGCATCCTCAACTGGTTCGGCTCGCCGCAGAGCCGCAAACTCGTCGTCACCATGGGGAACCTGGGCTCCGCGCCCGTCAAGGACCCCGTCTTCAAGGTCGGCACCTCGCACGGCGTCTTCGCGCCGCAGTGGGAGGAGCAGCAGTGGAAGGGCACCATCGAGCCGGGCAAGAAGGCCCAGGTGGAGCTCACCGTGCAGCTCGACGCCGGAGCGCACGGCGACTATCTCGTCTCCCTGCAGTACGGGGGCAAGGTGCTCGCCGAACAGCCCTGGGGCGTGCCGCGGCCGTGGGGCGTGACGCTGTTCTGGATCCTGCTCTGCATCGTCGTACCGGCCGCCGTGTTCCGTATCGGCATGGCCGTCGTCGACCGGGTCCGCCCGCAGCGCAAGGGCAACAAGTCGCGGCGGCTCGCGGACGTCACCGCGAAGCTGCCGAAGGTCGGGCCGCTCGGCGGCGCCGACTCCAAGAAGCCGCGGACCCCGCGGCGACCCCGGGTCGAGCCGGACGCACCGGCGACCGTACCCGCACAGAACTCCGGGGCGACCGCGAACGGGAGCGGATCCACCGCCACCCTGCCGTGGTTCACCCCGGACACCGCGCCGGCCACACCGGCACAGCACTCCGCACCGCAAGAGAACCGCCCCAATCCCACTGGAACATCCGAGAGGAAGGGCACCACGTGAAAACTCAACGGAGAGTGAGCGCGCTGGGCGTCGCGCTCATGCTCGGCGGCGCGGGAATCCTGCTGACCGCAGCTCCGGCCCAGGCGGCCGAGGCAACCTGGAAGACCAAGTGCACCCCCAGCATGGGCTCCGACCCGATCGAGGGCACCACCATCGCCGACATCACGGCCCCGGCCGAGGCGAAGGTGGGCGACGAGATCGAGGTGGTCTGGAAGTTCACGCAGGCCGCGTCGAAGAACCCCGACATCATCGACCTGCCCGCGAACTCGCTGGAGCCGACCGGCGTCATCAAGGCGGCCGGTGCGCAGACGGCGGACGTCGCCCTCAAGGGACCGCGCGAGAACCCGGCGATCCCCAAGGGCGGCGACATGAAACTCGCCGACATGAAGGGCACGTTGAAGCTGACGGCACCGGGTGACCTCACCCTGACGCCGGGCGACTACAACATCAACGCGAAGGTCATGGGCTTCGACGTGAACACCAAGTGTGTTCCGCTCGAGGACCCGCCGAAGGCGGTCACCATCAAGGTGACCGGTGAGGGCGGCGGTGACTCCGGTGGCGCGGCCGCGGCAGGCGGCGGCGACAGCGGCGGTGCCGCGGCGGCCGGTGGCGGCGACAGCGGTGGCGCGGCTGCCGCGGGTGGCGGCGACTCCGGTGGCGCGGCTGCCGCGGGCGGCGGTGACTCCGGCGGTGGCGGCGGTGAGACCGACTTCCCGGGCAAGGAGGTCGCCACGACCTTCGAGTGCACCTCGCCGGGCCCGGCGAAGATCGACGGCAAGGCGACCGTCAGCGCCAAGAAGAACGGCGACAACTACGACCTCACGGTCGCGACGGCCAAGGGCGTCATGGACAGCCCCGCCGCGCTGCCGGCCGGGGCGATGAAGTCGTCCATGCAGGTCAAGGTCGGCGGTGACGACAACGGCACGGTCAAGGTCGAAGGCGCCGCGAACAAGGAGCCGATCAAGGCCGGCGACCCGGTGTCCCTGGAGCCGATGACCGGTACGTACAAGCCGGGTGCGGAGGGCAAGGCCGAGCTCAGCCCCGGTGATCTGACGATCAGCGTCACGCTCGGCGGGAACCCGATCACCATCCCGTGCAAGGTGACGAAGACGTCCGTCTCGCTGACCCTCGACGTCACCGACCAGGGGGGTGTCGCCGGTGGTGGTGACGCTGCCGCCGGCGGTGCGGCCGGTGGCTCGCCTGCCTCCGGTGGCGGTCTCGCCGAGACCGGCGCGTCGGACGACGGGGCGCTGCGGGCGCTCGGTCTGGTGGCCGGAACGGTGATTCTGCTCGGCGGAGCGGTCTTCACGTTCATGCCGCGTCGGCGTACGCAGTAGGTGGTTTTACGGTGCCGGGTGCCCCAGTCGGCTGGGGTGCCCGGCACCGGTGTGTCCGGGGTCGGTGGGCAGCTCAGGGCGAGTGGGAGCGCAGCCACGCAACCGTCGCCTCCCGCACCGCCCGTGACGACAGCAGCGCCGCCCCGTGCGCCGACCCCCGTTCCGTACGGACCGTGATGTCCCCAAGGCCCTTGTCCCGGGCGGCAGTCGAGAGGTCGCGGGAGTGGGCGGGCGGCACGAAGTCGCCGCGGGAGTGGATGAGGAGGAGCGGGGCGTCGCCCGGGCCCGAGGCGTAGGCCGAGGCGGACATCGAGCGCCACTGCGCGGGGCAGACGGACGGGGCGCAGGACGCCAGTTCGCGGGCCTCCTTGCGCAGCCGCTGCTGCCGCGACGACGCGTTCGCGCGGGCGCCGTCCATCCAGGCGCGCAGCGGCGAGGCGACGGGGGAGAGGGCCACCACGCCACGGACCCTGGTCGCACCCTCGCCGTAGCCGCCCGCGACCGTCGCGATCTGGCCGCCCGCCGATGAGCCGAGCACGAGCGGCCGGGTGCCGCTGTGGCGGGCCGCCCAGTCGACGGCGGCCAGCGCGTCGGTGCGCTGGGCAGGCCAGGCCGCGTCGGAGTTGAGCCGGTAGTCCACGTCGTACACCCGGAAGCCCCGCTCGGCGAACCAGCGCGCCCAGCGGCTCCAGTCGGTGTCGTCGGCCCAGTACCCGCCGTGCAGGATCACCAGGGCGGGACCCCGGCTCCCGTACGCCGTGATGGTTTGCCGCGCGTGCGAACCGTACGCGTACTCCCGCACGACGGGATCCGAGACGGCCGGGGCCATCGACGAGGACAGCAGTCCGGCGGAGGCGAACAGCGCGAGCAGGGCGCGGCGCAAGGTGGGGCGCATGGGGACGATGGTCCACGCGCCGCGCCGCACTCCACCGGAGAAGCACGAAGGGCCACCGCACCGAGTGGTGCGATGGCCCTTCGTTCGAGTGGCCCGTACGAGACGGGACTCAGGAGTCCGTGGGTCGCGTCAGCGGACGTCGCCCATGAGGGACTTGACCTTCTTGCGCGCCATGAAGATCGCGAAGCCGGCCAGGACCGCGGCGGCGGCCTCCAGGGCGACGATGCCCTGACCGTTGAGGTCGACACCGGCGATGGACAGCATGCCGGTCACGGAGTCACCGGCGGTGACGGCGAGGAAGAAGACACCCATCATCTGGGAGGCGTACTTCGCCGGAGCCAGCTTGGTGGTCAGGGACAGACCCACCGGGGACAGGCACAGCTCACCGAAGGTGTGCATCAGGAAGATCAGCACCAGCCACCACATGGTGACCTTGCCGTCGCCCGCCATGCCCATGGGGATGAGGAAGACGAAGAACGAGGCGCCGATGATGACCAGACCCATCGAGAACTTCACGATGGTGTTGGGCTCACGGTTGCGGCGGGCCAGCGCCATCCAGATCGCGGCGAAGATGGGCGCGAAGATCATCACGAACATCGGGTTCAGCGACTGGAACAGCGTGTTCGGCATCTCCCAGCCGAAGATGGAGCGCTCGGTGGAGGTGTCACCGAAGAGCGACAGCGTCGAACCGCCCTGGTCGAAGATCATCCAGAACACGGCCGCGGCCACGAAGAACCAGACGAAGGCGTTCATCTTCGTCTGCTCCTCGCCCGTCAGGTCCTTGTCGGACTTGATGCGGGCGATCACGGCGATCGGGATGAGCAGACCGATGATGGTGATGGGGAGCAGCGCCCAATTGAGGGTCAGGTCCCAGACACCGGTGAAGGCGACGACCAGGTAGAAGGCGGCGACCACGGCGACCGTGGCCAGCGTCTTGGTGATGACGGCGCGCTTCTCGGGGGAGGTCAGCGGGTTCGGGACCGCGCTGGAGGCCGGGGCCAGGTGCTTCGAGCCGATCATGAACTGCATGGCGCCGAGCGCCATACCGACGGCCGCGAGACCGAAGCCGAGGTGCCAGTTGACCTTCTCGCCGAGGATGCCGATCGCGAACGGAGCGGCGAAGGCACCGAGGTTGATGCCCATGTAGAAGATCGTGAAGCCACCGTCACGGCGCGAGTCCGTCGGGTCGGTGTAGAGCTGGCCGACCATCGTGGAGATGTTGGCCTTCAGCAGACCGGAGCCGACGGCCACGAGGGCCAGGCCGACGAAGAACATCGCCTGCGTCGGCAGGGCGAGGCTGACGTGACCGGCGACGATCACGACGCTCGCGATGGCGACCGTCTTGCGGGCACCCCAGACACGGTCACCGAACCAGCCGCCGGGCAGCGTGAAGAGGTACACCAGCGACACGTAGACCGAGTAGATCGCCGTGGCCGCGGCCGCCGTGTAGGCGAGGCCGCCGCCCTGGGATCCGGTCGCCGCGTCGGCGCCACCGGAGACCAGGTAGAGCACCAGCAGTGCGCGCATGCCGTAGTAGGAGAAACGCTCCCACATCTCGGTCATGAAGAGTGTGGCCAGGCCGCGGGGGTGGCCGAAGAAGGTCTTCTCGCCGAGCGGGGCGGAAGGCTTCGTCAGGCTGGACGCCATGGTCGTTCCTTGTTCTGTCGGGACGCACGGCAGACGTGAGTGTGCAGCGCGCCCGGTGGGGGGTGGGCCGGCACCGGAACGCCACTTCCGGGATCCACGCCCTGTCCGCTTCCTCGCGTACGGGGCCCGGCCCATAGGTCAATCACTGATACAAGGCTGACAATCGCAACCTCGCTCGCATAGCGGACTTTTGGCTGAATCAGCAGGCCATAAGTCCCATCTGCGGTTATAGGCGTTCGGCCACCATAAGGAGATGAAGGGGGCGTATGGAAGCATTTGAGAGCTGGATCACAAGCCGTGGTGGAACCGAACCCGTAATTCGAAGGTAACTCATGGAAAAGGCCCCCTGACTCGCAGGGGACGCACTCCGTCCGTCGATCCGCGGTTCAACGGAGCCGGTGACGACTACCATCAGGGCCATGACCCGTGTACTGCTCGCCGAGGACGACGCGTCCATCTCGGAGCCGCTGGCCCGCGCACTGCGCAGGGAGGGGTACGAGGTCGAGGTACGCGAAGACGGACCGACCGCACTCGACGCGGGACTGCAGGGCGGAATCGACCTCGTCGTGCTCGATCTGGGGCTGCCGGGCATGGACGGTCTGGAAGTCGCCCGCCGGCTGCGCGCCGACGGACACGCGATCCCGATCCTCATCCTCACCGCCCGCGCGGACGAGGTGGACACCGTGGTCGGGCTCGACGCGGGCGCCGACGACTACGTCACCAAGCCCTTCCGCCTCGCCGAGCTGCTCGCCCGCGTCCGGGCCCTGCTCCGGCGCGGCGCCACCGAGGTCAAGGAAGCACCCGCCACCCACGGCGTGCGGATCGACGTCGAGTCGCACCGCGCCTGGATGGGCGACGAGGAGCTGCAGCTCACCGCCAAGGAGTTCGACCTCCTGCGGGTCCTGGTCCGCGACGCGGGCCGGGTCGTCACCCGCGACCAGCTGATGCGCGAGGTCTGGGACACCACCTGGTGGTCCTCCACCAAGACGCTCGACATGCACATCTCCTGGCTGCGCAAGAAACTCGGCGACGACGCGGCCAACCCGCGCTACATCGCGACGGTACGAGGCGTGGGCTTCCGCTTCGAGAAGAGCTGAAGGTTTTTGTACGGGGGCGGGCGCCGTGCCTGTCCGGGCACCGTGCTCCGCCGGCCGGGGGCCGACCCCCGTAGAGAAAGGCAATCGTGCGGCGCCGTCTGATCAACTCGACCCTGGCTGTCGTGCTCGTCGTGATCGCCGTCTTCGGGGTCTCCCTGGTGATCGTGGAGACCCGGACGATCACCACCAGCGCCCAGGAGCGCGTGGACTCCGAGGCGGTGCGGCTCGCCTCCATCGTCGACTCACGCCTCATCGGCCACGAGGAGATCACCGCCAAGGTCCTGCGCGACCAGGTCGACAGCGAACGCTTCGCGCGCATCGAGATCCCCGGCCGCGCACCCATCGAGATCGGCGAACCCCCCGCCGGCGACGTCATCCAGGCCACCGAACGGGGCGAGCAGGGCGAGACCGTCACCGTCCAGGAACCCCGCTCCTCGGTGACCAACGAGGTCTGGCGCACGCTCCTGATGATCGCCGCCGTGGCCACCCTCGCCGTGATCGCCGCCGTACTCCTCGCCGTACGCCAGGCCAACCGCCTCGCGTCCCCGCTCACCGACCTCGCCGAGACCGCCGAACGCCTCGGCTCCGGCGATCCGCGCCCCCGCCACAAGCGGTACGGCGTCCCCGAACTCGACCGCGTCGCCGACGTACTCGACTCCTCCGCCGAACGCATCGCCCGCATGCTCACCGCCGAACGCCGCCTCGCCGCCGACGCCTCCCACCAGCTGCGCACCCCGCTCACCGCGCTGTCGATGCGCCTGGAGGAGATCACGCTCACCGACGACCCGGACACGGTGAAGGAGGAGGCGACGATCGCGCTCACCCAGGTCGAGCGCCTCACCGACGTCGTGGAGCGGCTCCTCACCAACTCCCGTGACCCGCGCACCGGTTCCGCCGTCTCCTTCGACCTCGACGAGGTCGTCAAACAGCAGCTGGAGGAGTGGCGCCCCGCCTACCGCAGCGCGGGCCGCGCCATCGTCCACTCCGGAAAGCAGCACCTGCAGGCGGTCGGCACCCCGGGCGCCGTGGCGCAGGTGCTCGCCGCGCTGATCGAGAACTCCCTGATGCACGGCGGCGGAACGGTCGCGCTGCGCACCCGCGTCGCCGGCAACCAGATCGTCATCGAGGTCACCGACGAGGGCCCCGGGGTCACACCCGAACTCGGCACGCGGATCTTCGAGCGCGCCATCAGCGGCCGCAACTCCACCGGCATCGGCCTCGCCGTCGCCCGCGACCTCGCGGAGGCGGACGGCGGCCGCCTGGAGATGCTCCAGGCCCAGCCGCCGGTCTTCGGCCTGTTCCTGTCGAGCACCCCGCCGGAGCCGGACGACACGGACGAGCCCCGCACGGTCCGCTGAGCCGGCAGGCTCTCGGCCCGGCAGACGCTTGGCCCGGCAGACGCTTGGCCCGGCCGGCGCTCAGCCGGTCTCAGCCGCGGCTGCGCTCCGGAGCCGGGTCGTCCAGGAACGATTCCGCACTGGCGACGGCCTCACGGGCGGGCAAGCTGCGGAACACCCAGGTGCGATACGACCAGAACCGGAACAGCGTCGCGATCCCGATGCCCACGAACTTGAAGATGTTGGACTGCAACTGACTGTCCCAGCCGAACCAGTACGTGGCCGCGTAGAGCACCCCGTTCTCGATCACGAGCCCGACGATCGAGAACAGCAGGAAGAGCGTCATCTCCTTCGTGCGGCTGCTCTTGTCGCGGTCACGGTAGGTGAAGTACCGGAACCCCACGTAGTTGCAGCAGATCGCCACCGCCGTCGCGAGGATCGACGCGCGCACCACCGGGATCTCGGTGGTGTGCCGCAGCAGATTGAAAACACCGAGGTTGACCAGCATCCCGACACCACCGACGGCGCCGAACTTCATGATCTCCCGCCAGAGCTGATCCAGTTGTGCGCGCAGTGCGCCACGCTCACTCATGGTGATCGCTCAGCCCCGTTCGGTCGTTTCCCCCGTATGTGCAGTCACGCCATGCTAACCAGACTGTGAGATGTGACGCAGGACTCGTAGGTCCTTACGTATCCGGGGGCCCCTTACCCTGGAGGATGTGACGTTCCCTGTAGTCGGCATGGTCGGCGGTGGGCAGCTCGCGCGTATGACGCACGAAGCAGGCATCCCGCTCGGCATCCAGTTCAAGCTCCTCAGCGACACCCCCACGGACTCCGCGGCCCTGGTCGTCAGCGATGTCGTCATCGGCGACTACCGCGACCTGGACACGCTGCGTGAGTTCGCGCGCGGCTGTGACGTGATCACCTTCGACCACGAGCATGTGCCGCTGGAGCACCTGCGCGCCCTGGAGGCCGACGGCATCGCCGTACGCCCCGGGCCGGAGGCCCTCAAGCACGCGCAGGACAAGGGCGTGATGCGCGAGCGCCTCACCGCGCTCGGCGCACCCTGCCCGCGCCACCGCATCGTGACCGACGCCGCCGACGTGGCCGCGTTCGCCGCCGAGGGCGACGGCTTCCCCGTCATCCTCAAGACGGTCCGCGGCGGCTACGACGGCAAGGGCGTCTGGTTCGTACGTTCCGCGGCCGACGCTGCCGAGCCGTTCAAGGCCGGCGTCCCCGTCCTCGCCGAGGAGAAGGTCGACTTCGTACGGGAGCTCGCGGCCAACGTCGTCCGCTCGCCGCACGGCCAGGCCGTCGCCTACCCGGTCGTCGAATCCCGCCAGGTCGACGGCGTCTGCGACACCGTGATCGCGCCCGCGCCCGGACTCCCCGAAGAACTCGCGGGCCAGGCCCAGGAGTTGGCGCTGCGCATCGCCGACGAACTGGGCGTCGTCGGCCACCTCGCCGTCGAACTCTTCGAGACCCCCGACGGCCGCATCCTCGTCAACGAACTGGCCATGCGCCCGCACAACTCCGGGCACTGGACCCAGGACGGCGCCGTCACCTCCCAGTTCGCCAACCACGTACGCGCCGTGCTCGACCTGCCGCTCGGCGACCCGCGCCCGCGCGCCACGTGGACCGTCATGGCGAACGTGCTCGGCGGCGACTACCCCGACATGTACTCCGCGTATCTGCACTGCATGGCACGCGACCCGCAGCTCAAGATCCATATGTACGGCAAGGATGTGAAGCCCGGCCGCAAGGTCGGTCATGTCAACACCTACGGCGACGACCTGGACGACGTCCTGGAGCGCGCTCAGCACGCCGCCGGCTACCTGCGAGGAACGATCACCGAATGAGCACCGCACCTGTCGTCGGCATCGTCATGGGCTCGGACTCCGACTGGCCCGTCATGGAGGCCGCCGCCCAGGCCCTCGCCGAGTTCGAGATCCCCTACGAGGTCGACGTCGTCTCCGCGCACCGCATGCCGCGCGAGATGATCGCGTACGGCGAGGAGGCGGCGGAGCGCGGCCTCAAGGCGATCATCGCCGGCGCCGGGGGAGCGGCCCATCTGCCGGGCATGCTCGCCTCGGTGACACCGCTGCCGGTCATCGGCGTGCCCGTCCCGCTCAAGTACCTCGACGGCATGGACTCCCTGCTCTCCATCGTGCAGATGCCCGCCGGAGTCCCGGTCGCCACCGTCTCCGTGGGCGGCGCACGCAACGCGGGCCTGCTCGCGGCCCGCATCCTCGCGGCGCACGACCCCGAACTGCTCGGCCGCATGCGGGAGTTCCAGCAGGAGCTCAACGAGCAGGCCACCGAGAAGGGGCGCAGGCTGCGCGCCAAGGCCGAGGGCAACGGGGCCTTCGGTTTCGGCAAGTAGGGCAGGTCAGGCCCCTGCGGTTACGTTGGGGGCATGACTTCCAAGGACTCCACGGACCTCGCCCCGGACCCCTCCCCGTATCTCTCCCAGGCCCTCGACCTGCTCGCCGAACACCCCGTGGTCGACGGGCACAACGACCTGCCCTGGGCGCTGCGCGAACACGCGCGCTACGACCTCGGGCAGTTCGACATCGCGGGCGATCTGCGCGGCCGGCTCCACACCGACCTGCCGCGACTGCGGGCCGGCGGGGTCGGCGCGCAGTTCTGGTCGGTGTACGTCCGCAGCGACATGGCGGGCGAGGACGCGGTCAGCGCCACACTGGAACAGATCGACTGCGTCGACCAGTTGCTGGCCGCGTACCCGAAGGACCTGGTCCGCGCGCTGACCGCGGACGACATGGAGAAGGCCCGCGGCGAGGGCCGGATCGCCTCGCTCAAGGGCGCCGAGGGCGGCCACTCCATCAACAACTCCCTCGCCACCCTGCGCGCGCTGCACACCCTCGGCGTCCGCTACATGACGCTCACGCACAACGACAACATCGCGTGGGCCGACTCGGCCACCGACGAGGTGGGCGTCGGCGGCCTCTCCGCCTTCGGCCGCGAGGTCGTCCGCGAGATGAACCGCACGGGCATGCTCGTCGACCTCTCCCACGTCGCCGCCTCGACGATGCACGACGCGCTCGACGAGTCCGTCGCGCCGGTCGTCTTCTCGCACTCCTCGTCCCGCGCGGTGTGCGACCACCCGCGCAACATCCCGGACGACGTCCTCGCGAAACTCCCCGCCAACGGCGGCGTCGCGATGGCCACCTTCGTCCCGAAGTTCGTCCTGCCCGCGGCCGTCGCCTGGACGAAGGCCGCCGACGACAACATGCGCGCCCACGACCGCCACCACCTCGACACCACCCCCGAGGCGATGGAGATCCACCGCGCCTTCGAGACGGCCAACCCCCGCCCCGTGGCGACCGCGGCGACCGTCGCCGACCACCTCGACCACATGCGCGAGGTCGCCGGCGTCGACCACATCGGCATCGGCGGCGACTACGACGGCACGGCCTTCACCCCGTCCGGCCTCGACGACGTGGCGGGCTACCCCAACCTCATCGCCGAACTCCTGCGCCGCGGCTGGTCCACCACCGACCTCACCAAGCTCACCTGGTCCAACGCGGTCCGCACGCTGCGCGACGCCGAGGACGTGGCACGGGATCTGCAGGGGCGGCGGGGGCCGTCGAATGCGACGCTCGCGGAACTGGACGGATAGCTGCGCGAGGACGCGCGGAATCGCGGGGTGAGGGCGCGCAGGGTTGCGTGCCCTCACCCCGCGGCCCATGGACCGCCCGTCCCCCGGACGCACTACCCGCCAGGTCACCCCCGCGGGGTCGTGGCACGGTGGCATTACGTCCCACCGCACCACACCACCGGAGTACCAGATGGCGGATCTGCAGGAAGAATCCCTGGCCCCTGGAGAAGTCGGCCATCTGGACGAGCCCTCGGCCGCCCGGGTCCCCGGCCCAACGGACCAGGCCGGACCGGGCGCTGACGCCCCGGCGGACCCCCGGCCCGATACGGGAACCGATACCGGGCCCGATACAGGAACCGAGACCGGAACCGACGCCGGGCTCGATACGCGTCCGGATCCGGATCCGGCCCCCGACGTCACTCCCGCCACCGCGGCCGACCGCGCCCGCACCGTCCTCCAGGGCCACCCCGTCACCGACGGCCACAGCGGCCTCCCCTGGGCCCTGCACCAACTCAGCTGGTACGACCTCGAGCTGGGCGAGAGCAATCTGCGCACCGATGTCCCACGGCTGCGCGAGGGCGGGGTCGGCGCGATGTTCTGGTCGCTGGCGCTGCCCGCGGACGTACGCCGCGACCGTGCCGTCGCCACCACCCTGGAGCTCATCGACCTCGCGGGCCATGCCATCGGCGAAAGCCCCGAAGCCCTGCGGCTGACCCGCTCCCCCTCGGACGCCGCCGACGCGCGCTCCCACGGCCGCATCGCCTGTGTGCTCGGGCCCGCCGACGCGGCCGCGCTCGGCGACTCGCTCGGCGCCCTGCGCTCCCTGCACGCACTCGGCGTGCGCAGCCTCTCCTTGTACGGGACGAGCTGGGCCGGTCCGCAGGGCCTGACCCGGTTCGGCGAAGAGGTCGTACGGGAGTGCAACCGGCTCGGCGTCCTGCTCGACCTCAGCGACAGCCCGCTCCCGGTGCTCGAGCGCGCCCTCGCCGTCTCCAAGGCCCCGGTCGTCTTCTCGCGTTCGGGCGCCGCGGCGCTCACCCCGCACCCGGCCAACCTCGACGACGCGACCCTCGCGGCGCTCGGCGCACACAAGGGCCTGTGCATGGTCCCGTGCGCCTCGGCCCGCACCGGCCCCGCGCTCGGCGACGTCGCCGACCACGTGGACCACGTCCGTGCGGTGGCGGGGGCGGAGAGCGTCGGCCTGTCCGGTACGTACGACACGGCGGACCGTCCCGCCGACGGCGTCGAGGACACCTCGCGCTATCCGGACCTGCTCACCGAACTGCTGCACCGCGGCTGGAGCGAGACCGATCTCGCGCTGCTCACCTGGGGCAATGCCCAACGGGTGCTCAGGGACACGGACTTCACCGCCCGCGCGGCCAAGGAGCGCAGACCCCCGTCGACGGCGACGATCGAGCGGCTGGACGGGTAAGAGCGCCGCCGCCCGCCACTACGCCGCCGGCCGCCCCATCGCCCGGTACGTCCAGCCCGCCTCGCGCCACAGGACGGGGTCCAGCGCGTTGCGGCCGTCCAGCATCACGCGCTCGGCCGCGACCGCGCCGAGCGCGACCGGGTCCAGCTCGCGGAACTCGCGCCACTCCGTCAGATGCAGCACGACGTCGGCGCCGCGGACCGCGCCGAGCGCGGTGTCGGCGTAGCCGAGGGTCGGGAAGAGCCGGCGGGCGTTGTCCATGCCCTTCGGGTCGTACACCGTGACCTGGCCGCCCTGCAGATGGATCTGCCCGGCCACGTTCAGCGCGGGCGAGTCGCGTACGTCGTCGGAGTCCGGCTTGAACGTGGCGCCGAGCACCGCGACCCGCTTGCCGAGAAACGAACCGCCGCCGACCGCCTCGCGCGCCAGCTCGACCATGTGGCCGCGGCGGCGCATGTTGATCGAGTCGACCTCGCGCAGGAACGTCAGCGCCTGGTCCGCGCCCAGCTCGCCGGCGCGCGCCATGAACGCGCGGATGTCCTTGGGCAGACAGCCGCCGCCGAAACCGATGCCGGCGCGCAGGAACTTCTTGCCGATCCGGTCGTCGTAGCCGATCGCCTCGGCCAGCTTCACCACATCGCCACCGGCGGCCTCGCACACCTCGGCCATGGCATTGATGAAGGAGATCTTCGTCGCCAGGAACGAATTCGCGGAGGTCTTCACCAGCTCCGCGGTCGGGAAATCCGTGACGACGAACGGCGAACCCTCGGCGATCGGCGTCGCGTACACCTCGCGCAGCAGCTTCTCCGCGCGCTCGCTGCCCACGCCCGCCACCAGACGGTCGGGGTGCAGGGTGTCCTGCACGGCGAAGCCCTCGCGCAGGAACTCCGGGTTCCACGCCAGCTCCACGCCCTCCGGCAGCAGCTCCGCGAGCCGCGCCGCCGAGCCGACGGGCACGGTGGACTTGCCGACGACCAGGGCCCCGGCCCGTACGACCGGAGCGAGCGAGCCGAACGCGGCGTCCACGTAGCTCATGTCGCACGCGTACTCGCCGTGCTTCTGAGGCGTATTGACGCACACGAAGTGGACGTCGCCGAACGCGCCGACCTCCTCCCAGGACGTCGTGAAGCGCAGCCGCCCGCTGGAGCCCTCGATGCCGGCCACGTGCTTGGCGAGCAGTTCCTCCAGGCCCGGCTCGTACATCGGCACCTTGCCCGCCGACAGCATCTCGATCTTCTCGGGCACGACATCGAGCCCGAGCACTTCGAAACCGAGCTCCGCCATGGCCGCGGCGTGGGTGGCGCCGAGGTATCCGGTGCCGATCACGGTGATCTTGAGGGACATGTGCGGTGCTCCAGGGGGTGCGGGGCAGGACTGCCGACCGAGCATAGTCGGGCGCGTACGGGGGCACGGTTCACGCTGTCGCCAAGCTCACGTATCCCCGTGCGGAGCAGGGGCCTAAAATTCTCGTTACTTAACGGTAGTTAGCAATTGGGGAGTGACAGACGTTGGCGGGAAACGCTGATTTCGACCTGTACCGCCCGGCAGAAGAGCACGACATGCTCCGGGACGCCGTCCGCTCGCTCGCCGAGGCGAAGATCGCCCCGCACGCGGCCGCGGTCGACGAGGAGGCCCGCTTCCCGCAGGAGGCCCACGACGCGCTGGTCGCCAACGACCTGCACGCCGTCCACGTCCCCGAGGAGTACGGCGGCGCCGGCGCCGACGCGCTCGCCACGGTCATCGTGATCGAAGAGGTCGCCCGCGTCTGCGCCTCCTCCTCCCTGATCCCCGCCGTGAACAAGCTGGGCTCGCTCCCCGTGATCCTCTCCGGCTCCGAGGAGCTGAAGAAGAAGTACATGGGCCCGCTGGCCAAGGGCGAGGGCATGTTCTCGTACTGCCTCTCCGAGCCGGACGCCGGTTCGGACGCGGCCGGCATGAAGACCAAGGCCGTACGCGACGGCGACTACTGGATCCTCAACGGCGTCAAGCGCTGGATCACCAACGCGGGCGAGTCCGAGTTCTACACGGTCATGGCCGTGACGGACCCGACGAAGCGCTCGAAGGGCATCTCCGCCTTCGTCGTCGAGAAGGGCGACGAGGGCGTCTCCTTCGGCGCCCCCGAGAAGAAGCTCGGCATCAAGGGCTCGCCGACCCGCGAGGTCTACCTCGACAACGTCCGCATCCCCGCCGACCGCATGATCGGCGAGGAGGGCACGGGCTTCGCCACGGCGATGGCGACCCTGGACCACACCCGCATCACCATCGCGGCCCAGGCCCTCGGCATCGCCCAGGGCGCCCTCGACTACGCCAAGGGCTACGTCCAGGAGCGCAAGCAGTTCGGCAAGCCGATCGGCGACTTCCAGGGCATCCAGTTCATGCTCGCGGACATGGCGATGAAGATCTCGGCGGCCCGCGCACTGACGTACCAGGCGGCAGCTGCGTCGGAGCGCGGCGACGCGAACCTGACGTATCTGGGTGCGGCGGCGAAGTGCTTTGCGTCGGACGTGGCCATGGAGGCCACCACGGACGCGGTCCAGCTCCTCGGCGGGTACGGCTACACCCGCGACTACCCGGTGGAGCGCATGATGCGCGACGCGAAGATCACGCAGATCTACGAGGGCACGAACCAGGTCCAGCGCATCGTCATGGCGCGCAACCTGCCGTAGCGGCCGGAGACGCAAAGGGCCCGGACGGTGCACACCGTCCGGGCCCTTCGCCGTGCCGGTCACCTACTCGGTGACGGTCACCTTCTCGTCGTTGTTCAGCTGATCCACCAGCTGCTTCACCTTGTCCTTGTCCCAGACGAGGTTGCCCCCACGGCTCCCCGAGATCGGCATGTTCATCGACTTGCCGTCGCCGCCCGAGACGCTCTTCATCGCCCAGAACATCTCCGCCACGTCGAACAGGCCCATGTCCTTGTCGACGATCAGGGTGTCAAGGCCCGCGCCCATCGTGGGGTAGAGCTTGAAGGGGTTCAGGACCGTGGACGGCGTGGCCGCCTGGTTGGCGAGGGCCGAGAGGAACTTCTGCTGGTTCTTCGTGCGGTCCAGGTCGCTGCCCGCGAACGCGTAGCGCGTACGGACGAAGGCCAGGGCCTCCTCGCCGTTGAGGGTCTGCTTGCCGGCCTTGAAGTCGGCGCCCGAGTTCTTGTCCTTGAAGGCCTTCGGGATGTCCATCTCCACGCCGCCGACCGCGTCCACGATCTTCGCGAAGCCGCCGAAGCCGATCTCCGCGTAGTGGTCGATCTTCAGGCCGGTGTTGTGCTCGACTGTGCGCACGAGCAGCTCGGGGCCGTCCTCGGCGTACGCGGCGTTGAGCTTCACGCGGCGGCCCGTGTTCGGGAAGGTCTTGCCGGACTCGGAGCCCACGAACTTCGGGATCTCGACGTCCGAGTCGCGGGGGAGCGAGATCATCGTGTTCCCGTTGTCCCCGACGTGCAGGATCATCATCGAGTCCGTGCGCTTGCCCTCGGCGGAGCCGGTGTGCAGGCGCTTCTTGTCCTCGGCGGACATGCCCTCGCGGCTGTCGGAGCCCACGATCAGGTAGTTGGTGCCCTCGCCGCCCGACGGGCGCTCGATGACCTTCGAGAGGTCGACCTCGCGCTTGAGCTTGGAGTCCGCCCAGAAGTACGTGGCCACGGACCATACGAGCATCACCGCGACCAGCGTGATGAGACCTATCTTGATCCGGCGCCGCCAGTCCGGCGCGGACCGCTCGCCGCCGTAGTAGCCGTCGTCCCGGCCCCGGCCGCCGCCGTTGCCGCGCCCGCCGTACACCTCTCCGTCGCTGTAGCCGCTGTCGTAGCCCCCGCGTCCGTCGTCGTAACCGCTGTCGCGTCCGTGGCTCTGCTGCGCGGGCACACCGTACGAAGGTGCCTGCGGCCTCGGGGCCGGACCGCGCGGGACCTGGCGCATCGTGCGCGCGCCTTCAGGCTGCGCGCTGCTCGCGCCGCGTCCGTATCCACGGTTGCGGTCTTCACTCCACCCCTGGGGCCAGTCATTCATCCCCCCAGTGTGCAGGTTGGATAAAGGCGCAGGACAAGGGATGCCGATAAACCGGTCCAGGGCTGTTGCACACCTGACACAAAGCGACCACTGCCAGGGCGGACATAGAGTGGAGGCCATGACAGACCACGCCCCTGCCGCGGAGGCGGAGATTCCGGGCAAGCCGACCGCGGCTTCCCGGACGACGCTCAGCCACATCATGACCCACAACGACACCAACCTTCTGGGGACGGTGCACGGCGGGGTGATCATGAAACTCGTGGATGACGCGGCGGGCGCGGTGGCCGGCCGGCACTCCGGCGGTCCCGCGGTGACGGCGTCCATGGACGAGATGGCTTTCCTCGAACCGGTGCGCGTCGGCGACCTCGTCCATGTGAAGGCGCAGGTCAACTGGACGGGACGGACCTCGATGGAGGTCGGCGTCCGGGTTCTGGCCGAGCGGTGGAACGAGTCGACGCCCGCGCAGCAGGTCGGCTCCGCGTATCTGGTGTTCGCGGCGGTCGACGAGGAGGGCAAGCCGCGCCGGGTCCCGCAGGTGGTCCCGGAGACGGAGCGCGACGAGCGCCGCTACCAGGAGGCGCAGATCCGCCGCACGCACCGCCTCGCGCGGCGCCGTGCGATCAAGGAGCTGCGTGAGAAGCGGGCCGCGGAGGGCCTCGACGACTGAGGGCGCCCGCCGCGCGAAGGGCCCCGCCGCTGTCCCGCCGCTATGACTTGCCGCACACCACCTGGTCACCGGTCACGACGCCGAACTCGCCCTGGTTGACGTCCGTGGCACGCACCGGCCGGACCTGGTCGAAGTCCTTTCCGGCCGTCACCTTGAGCGTGCCGCCGAGCCCCTTGACCGCCTTCAGCTGCGAACCGGGCAGCGCGATCGCCAGCGAGCGGGCCGAGCGGTCCCAGCGCGGGTCGTACTCGACGAGGGTGCGCGCGACCGGCGCGGCGTCGCGGGGTGCTCCCGTCGTACGGAAGCCCGTCTTGCGCAGCGCCTTGTCGACGCGGGAGCCGAGGCCGGAGACCTCGGTGCCGTTGGCGACCTGGACGCGGATCTGCTGCGGGGCGACATCGACCAGCGTCGCTTTCTTCTTGCGGGTGAGCGGGGCGAGCGGCCGGTCCTCGCGCAGGGCGTCGAAGAGCTTCTCGGAGCGCTTCGGGTCCCACTTCAGGGTCGAGCCGATGCCCTTCACCACGTACCCCATCTGCCCGATGGGCACCGAGGTGAACTCGGAGGAGGCGGGGGTGAAGCCGCGCATGGCGCGCCCGAGGTCGAGCATCTCGTCGGTGCCGAAGGACCGGTCGGCGCGGACGGAGCCGAGGATGGTGCGGGTCACGTCCCGGAACTTGACGGGGTTGAGCAGCACCCCGGACGAGGTGGCCTTGGCGATGACGGCGGCGAGGAAGCGTTGCTGGCGCTGCATCCGGCCCAGGTCGGCGGCCCCGTCGATATGCCGCGAGCGGACGTACTGCAGGGCCTCGCCGCCGCGCAAGTGGTGCCGGCCCGCGGCCAGGTCGAGTCCGGTGTACGAGTCCTTCATGGGGCTCGTCGTGCAGATCTCCACACCGCCGAGGACGTCCACGGTCTTCATGAAGCTGGTGAAGTCGACCTCCAGATAGTGGTCGATCTTCACCTTCGTCATGTGCTCGACGGTCCGCACGGTCAGCTGCGGACCGCCCTCCGCGTAGGCCGCGTTCAGCTTGATCGGGTGCGTGTGGTGCTTCTTGCCGCTGTTGCGGTCGGTGTGCGCGGGCGCCTCGGCGTACGAGTCGCGCGGCAGGCTGACGATGCTGGCGCGCTCACCGTCCGCGGAGATGTGCACGATCATGATCGTGTCCGTGCAGTGACAGGGGGCCCCGCCGAGGCGGTACTTGCGGCGTTCCTCCTCGGTGATCTTGTCGCGGCCGTCGGTGCCGACCAGGAGCACGTTCATGCCGTCCCCTCCGGAGGGACGGTTCTTCATGTCCTTGAAGGCGTCGACCCGGTCGATCCCGGTGTCCAGACTCGTCACCACCGCGTGCCCGATCCCGGCCGCCGCGAGCACCGCCACCGAGAACGTCGTCGCCGTCCGCATCGCCCACCGCGGCCGCGGCTTGGTCCGTCTGCGCCGGGCTGGCGCCCGCCGTGCGGAGGACCGTACGGGCTGCCGTTGCCCCTGCCGGGGAGGTCGGGCGGGGCTGGGCGGCACGGGCACGGGGGATACCTCCGCTCAAAGCGGGCGCAAGGACCGTACAACCGTAGGCCCATACGAAATGCGGCCCGGGGAGGCGGCCCGGGGGCCGCGCGCCCGTGTCCCCCATTCGCGGTAACGTGACGGGTGATGAGCGAGAAGTCTGAGGTGCAGCCCACCCCCGTGTCCGTGATCATGCCCGTCCTCAATGAGGAGCGGCATCTGCGCGGCGCCATCCACGCGATCCTGCAGCAGGAGTACGCAGGTGAGATGGAGGTGGTGATCGCGCTCGGACCGTCAACGGACCGCACCGACGAGATCGCCGCCGAGCTGGTGCGCGAAGATCCGCGTGTGCACACGGTGCCCAACCCGACGGGCCGTACGCCCGCCGCGCTCAATGCGGCGATCAAGGCCTCGCGTCACCCGATCGTGGTGCGCGTGGACGGCCACGGGATCCTCTCGCCGAACTACATCGCCACCGCCGTACGGCTCCTGGAGGAGACCGGCGCGCAGAACGTCGGCGGCATCATGCACGCCGAGGGCGAGAACGACTGGGAGCACGCGGTCGCCGCCGCGATGACCTCGAAGATCGGCGTGGGCAACGCGGCCTTCCACACGGGCGGCGAGGCGGGCCCGGCCGAGACGGTGTACCTCGGGGTGTTCCGGCGTGAGGCCCTGGAGCAGCAGGGCGGCTACAACGAGGAGTTCATCCGCGCCCAGGACTGGGAGCTGAACTTCCGGATCCGTGAGGCCGGCGGTCTCATCTGGTTCTCGCCCGAGCTGAAGGTCTCGTACCGCCCGCGTCCGTCGGTGAAGGCGCTCGCCAAGCAGTACAAGGACTACGGGCGCTGGCGGCACGTGGTCGCGCGCTACCACGAGGGCTCCATCAACCTGCGGTATCTCGCGCCGCCGACCGCGGTGTGCGCCATCGCGGCCGGTGTGGTCGTGGGCGCCGCTCTCACTCCGGTCGGCTTCGTCGTCCCGGCCGGTTATCTCGCGGCCATAGCGGCGGGTTCGCTCCCGGCGGGCAAGGGCCTGCCCCTGAAGGCGCGGCTGCAGATCCCGGTGGCGCTGGCGACGATGCACATGTCGTGGGGGTACGGCTTCCTGACCAGCCCGAAGGCGCTGGCCAAGAAGGTCATCGCTTCGCGCAGGCCGGCTGTCCTGAGCGAGAACGTCTGACGCGTTCTCCGGTACGTACGCGAAGAGCCCCGGCCGTTGCGGACCGGGGCTCTTCGCGTACGCGGGGAACGTCGGGCTACCAGGTGAAGGCCGGGTTGACCTTCATACAGGCGTCCTCGTCGGCCCCGTTGTCGATGTCCTTCTTGTCCGGCGTCTTCGGCTTCGGCTTCGGCGGTGTGGCGCCCGCGCGCCAGTCCGCGCCGACGACCAGCGTGACCTCGGAGACGTCCGCGGACTCCTTGGCCGAACTCAGCGGCAGACCGAGGGACTTGGCGAGCGCCTGGGCATCGCCCTCCAGGTCCGCGCTCGGGTAGCGGATCAGCGTACGGGCTTCGGAGGTGTCGCTGCCGGTGCCCGGCTGCTCGGCGTCCGCCGCGGTGTAGCCGTTGCCCTGGAGCAGGCCCGCGACCTCGGTGGCCCGGCCCTGCAGCGGTGCGCGGGTCGCGTCGCCGGTGGCGTTCTGCACGATGACGGTGGTGTCGGCGGGCTCCGCGGCCGGGTCGTCGGAGAGCTTCTCCTTCTTCTTGTCCGCGTCCTTGCCGTCGAGCGAGACATCCTCGCGGACCAGTTCGAAGAGGTCCTCGGCCGCGCCCGGCTTGGGCTGGACGCGGGCACCCACGTACTCGAACGGCATCGTCGTCATGTTGATCCGCGCGGACGGGACCTTCTTGAGCTCGCCGCCCAGATCGGCCAGCTTGCCCACGGAGTCGAGGCCCTCGTCGACGACGAGCGCGTCGGTGGCGGCCTCGGCGAGGTTCAGCATCTCGGCCGGATTGGTCAGCCGGGCGCTGGACTTGAGCTCGCGGACCATCGAGTTCATGTACATGTGCTGGGCCTTGGCGCGGGCGATGTCGCTGCCGTCCTCGAAGCCGTAGCGGGTGCGCAGCCACTTCAGGGCGTCCTCGCCCTTGATGTCCGTGGTGCCCTTCTCCAGCTTGAGGCCGGAGCCCTCGCCCTTCGCGTTGCGCGAGTGGATGTTCTTGTCCACGCAGACCGGGACGCCGCCGATGGCGTCGGCCATCGAGACCACACCCTCGAACTTGATCATCATGAAGTGGTCGATGTGGATCCCGGTGAGCTTCTCCCAGGTCAGCACGGTGCAGGCGGGGCCGCCGCGGGCCAGCGACTCGTTCGTCATCGTCCGGCCGTTGCTTGCCGGAACGGTTTTGCCGGTGTCCGGGTCCTCGCACTCCGGGATCTCCAGGAGCGTGTCGCGCGGCATCGAGACCACCGACATGTTGCTGCGGTCCGCGGAGAGGTGGAGCAGCATCTGCACATCGCCGAGCGGCTTGGCGCCGAAGGTCTCCTTCGCGCCGCCGAGCTTCTGGTTCGCCTTGTTGCTCCGCTCGTCGGAACCGATCAGGAGGATGTTCAGCGGCGTCTGCCCCGCGGAGTTCGGCGTCGCCTTCGGCGCCCGGTTCTTGTCGGGCAGCGGCGCCGTCTCGATGTTGTCGTTGAGGTGCTGGTAGTAGAGGTACCCGGCGCCCGCCGTCCCCACTATCAGCACCGCGAACACCAGGGCCGTCCAGCGCAGTATGCGCCGGCCGCGGCTGCGGGGCCTGCGCCCCGCACGCCGCCGGGCTCGCCGGGGACCGGACGGCTCGTCGTCGTCCGGCCCTCGGGGTCCGGGCACGCCGGACCCCTCGTACAGGCTGTCGTCCCAGCCCAGTTCACGCGCCTGCGGTCCGCGAGATCGTCGCGTTCCCTGTCTGCGCACGCCACTCTGCGTCATGCCAGTCCCTCCCCAGCCTGGCGCACCATACGACCCCCACCTGTGAACTGCTCTGTCCGAGCAGACGGTTCAGATGGCCCCTGGGTTCACTTGGCGCAGGTCTTCTTGTCGGCCTCGGTCTTGTCGATGTCGTCCGGGGCCGTCGGAGCTCCGACCGGAGCTCCGGGTTCCGAGAAGTCCGAACCGAGGATCAGGACCATCGCGGGCAGACCCTGATCGTTGGTCTCGCTCTTGCCTTCCTTGAGAGCCGAGCCCGGCAGCTTCAGCACCTCGGCCAGCTTGCGTGCCTGATCGGCCTGGTCGGGCGAATACTCAAGCGTCGTCTTCGACTGCTTGGGATCGTGATTGCCGAGCTGGCTGGCCTTGTTCATGCCGTGCTCGGTCTGCAGATACGTGAGCGTCTTGCCCGCCGCGCCCTGGGTGTCACTGCCGTTGTAGACGTTCACCCGGACATCGGCCGCGGCGGACTTGGATCCCTTGAGGCGCGCGGCCTCCTTGTCCTTCTGCTTCTTCTTCGTGGCCGTCAGGGACACATCGCCCTTTATGGCCGCGAACAGCGGCTTCGCCTTGGCCTCGTTGACGAGGACGGTCGCGCCGTCGGTGTTGTCGACGACCGGGACCGTGGTGAAGCTGATGTTCTTCAGGTCCACCTTGCCGAGCTCCATGCCGAGATCGCGGAGCTTGAACACGTCGCCGAGCGTGTCGTCGACGGTGAGTGCCTTCGTTGCGGCCTCGGCCAGATCGAGCATCGTGCCCGGACTGCTCATCTCGTCCTTCATCTCGCGCATCAGCGAACTCAGGAACTGCTGCTGCAACTTGATGCGGTCGAGGTCGGAGCCGAAGCCCACCGAGTAGCGGGTCCGCACGAACGCGAGCGCGTCGTCGCCCTCGACCGTGCTGGTGCCCTTGGGCAGGTCCAGATGCGACTTCGGGTCCTTGATGGGCTTGTCGAGGCAGACGTCCACACCGCCGACCGCGCTGCTGAGCGTCTTGACCGCGTTGAAGTCCGCGACCATGAAGTTGTCGATCTTGATCCCGGTCAGCTCGGTGACCGTACGCATCGTGCAACTGGGCGTACGGCCGGACTGGCCGAGGCTCACGTTGAAGCGCTCGTTGGGCGTACCCGGGATGACCTTGGTCTGGCCGTCGTCCTGCTTCGTCGGGCAGTCCGGAATGTCCACGATCATGTCGCGCGGAATGCTCAACGCCGTCGTGTTCGTACGGTCCTTGGAGACGTGCAGCAGGATCGTGGTGTCCGCGTGCCCCGGGCTGCCGGTGTCGCCGTAGCCCTCGTTGCCCTTACCGGTGCGCTTGTCCGTGCCGATGATGAGCACGTTGATCGCACGGCCCTTGGCCCAACCGCCCGTCCCCGCGCCGTCGTCGGACGCCGTGGTCAGGTTGTCGTTGAGATGCTCTATGTAGAAGTACGCGCCGGCGGCACCGGCGACCAGCAGGAACGCCAGCGTGCCGCCCGTCCACATCAGGGCCTTCTTGCCCTTGGACTTCTGCTGTCTGGGCCGGCGCCGGCCCGCGGGGCCGTCCTGGTCGTCGGGCAGTCGCCGCCGCCGCTGCCCCGGGACCTCACCCGGCGGCTGCTGTCCGGGCCTGCGCCCGGGCGGTGCCTGGCGGGTCCGGTTCTCGCGGGGCTGTCCGTACTGCGTCCTGCGGCGAGGCGAGGGGATCCCTGACTCCGGTCCGGAGGGATTCAGTCGCAGTTCGTAGTCGCCGGTCTGCGGGTTCAGTACCCACTGGTCTGCGGGGTCGACATTCTCCGCCCGCCCACGGCCTTGCGCGTCCACGGTTGCTTGAGTCCTCCGTCGGGGCCACGCGGCGCCTTCCCCCTCCAAGGCGTCCGGTCGATCAAGGGTGCACACACCGGTCTCGTACTGACCGCTGCTTCATCGCAGCCGGGTGCACCGGATCGCTCACACTATCCGCCCAGGTCGGCGAAGAGCGACGGCGGTGACAAAGTCCACTGCGCTTACAACCGGGCAATACGCCCCAATTCAAGGTCAACGGCCCCTTGTGCTTGGGGATCCCTTTACTCGGAGGGGGTGTGGGCAGGGCTAACAGCCGGCGCCGGCGGCCGTGCTTCCACGGAACGTCGGGGCGGGGGAGGGGGTTTGGGCGGACGGTTCGTCCGGTTTGTCATTCTTGGGGTCGCCCTTGGACTCGCTCTTGCGGTCCTTCTCGCTCTTCTTGCCCTTCCCGTCCTGGGGGTCCTCGTCGGAGGACTTGCCCTCCTCCCAGTACCCGTCGTCGACCCAGTAGCCCTCGTCGCTCCAGTAGCCGGTGTCCACCCAGTAGCCGCCGCCGCCGTCCTCCGCGCCGTCCCGTTCGGAGGCGGGCTCCTCGCCCTCGCGCTCGGCGGCGGCCTGTTCGGCCGACGGTGCGTTCTCGGCCACTTGGAGGGGTGCGTCCTCGCGCAGCCGGTCGAAGAGCCGTCCGGCATCGGGCTGCACCAGTTCGTCCCGGTTCGCGTCGTACGCGTACGACTGCCGCGGCACCGTCAGGAACTGCACCCTGTCCGCCGGGATGTTGCGCATCGAGCGGACCAGGTCGTACAGATCGGTCAGCTGCGCGATGGCCGGGTCCGTGGTCAGCGAGGAAGTCGCCGCGTCCAGGACCGGGTAGAGGCGAGTCGGGTTCAACAGGACGCCGTTGCTCTTCACCTTGTTGACGAGCGCGGCGAGGAACGCCTGCTGGCGGTCCATCCGTTCGGTGTCGCTGCCGTCGCCGAGCGTCTTGCGCGCGCGGACGTACCCGAGCGCCTGCTCGCCGTTGAGCTTGTGCCGGCCCTTGGCGAGCTTCAGCTTGGCGGCCCGGTCGTCGATGGGCTTCGCGACGCAGACCTCGACGCCGTCGACCGCGTCCACCATCTTCTTGAAGCCACGGAAGTCCACGACCATGTGGTGATCGATCCGGATGTCCGTGAGCTGCTCGATGGTGCGGATCGTGCAGGCCGCGCCGCCCCACTCGAAGGCCCAGTTGAACTGTGCGAACTGCTCCTTGGTCCGTGACCCGTCGCGCTTGCGGCAGCTCGGGATGTCCACCATCACGTCGCGCGGCAGCGAGACGGCGGTGGCGCTTTTCCGGTCGGCCGCGAGGTGCAGCAGGATCGTGGTGTCGGAGCGGCCGCCGTTGGTCCCCGAGTCCTTGCCGTACTTGTCGTTGCCGTCGCCGGTGCGGGTGTCGGAGCCGATCAGGAGGACGTTCTGCGCGTTGTGCGTGGAGGGCGCGGGCCGCTCCCGCTCGTAGCGCTCAAGTTCCTCGGCGGCGGTGAGGTCCTCGGTGATGTTGCCCTGCAGCTGCTTGTAGATCCCCCAGCCGACCCCGGACGTCACGAGTACGACGACGGCGGCGACGAGGGAGATCCAGCGGGCCCAGTGGGGGTGTTCGGGTTCGTGGGTTCCGGCGGAAGCCGGGGAAGCCTCGGAAGCCGCGGAAGCCTCCGAGGGCTCGGGCGCTTCGGGTGTGTCGGATACGGCATCCGGCGGGACCGGCGTAGGCGCGTCGTCACCGGACGGATCCGGAACGTCGGGCGGCGTGCCTGCGGTGTCGGTCACGTCGGGGTCCACCCCTCATGGATCGGCAGCACGGACAGCACCCCGCGAAGGGCGCTTTTCCGACCATGACCCGAGGGCGCGGCCCGCCGCCTGCGGGCGGGGGCGCGACGTCCGCCGGACGGGTGGACTTTCCCGGAGCCGTCAGCTCTCCCGGCGCACCGTGACCCGCTCGCTCTCCACACGCTTGGCCAGGGCTTCCTCGCCGAGCTCGTCGAGGTGGCGGCAGAGCACCACCGACGCCCCGCCCGCCAGCGGGGCGTAGAGCCCGGCGGACAGGCCGTCCCATGTTCCGTACGAGAGCCCGGACAGCATCCGGTCGCCGGGCCCGAGCCCGAGACCACGCGCATCGGCGAGGGCGCGCTCGACGATTTCCGCGCCCGTGAGCGCCGTATCGCCGATGACGAGTGCGTCGTCCGATGGCGATACAGGGGCGTACGGGGCGAACTGGTCACCCTGACCCGGCACCTCGACCGCATAGTCGAGGAACCCGTCCGGCGGCTGCGGGAAGCGGCCGCCCAGCGGGCGCAGCGCGAGCGCGACCCGTTCGCCGGAGCAGGCCGCGGCCTCGTCGAGCGTGTCGGGTCCCGAGACCACGAGGTCGGCGTCCGCCGGGTCGCCGCCGACGACGGCCGTCACCCCGGTGGAGGAGCAGGCGAGCAGCCACACCGCCGTCTGCCAGTGCGCGGGCAGCAGCAGCGCAAGCCGGTCGCCGGGTTCGGCGGAGAGCTCGCCCTGGAGCAGATTCGCGGTCTTGGCCACCCAATTGGCGAAGGTGGCGACGGACAATTCGACCCGCTCACCGGTCGCGTCGTCGTAGAAGGTCACGAGCGGGCGGCCCGGGTCCGCGGCGAGCGCGGATCGCAGCAGGTCGGCAGGGGTGCGGTCGGTCGCGTTCACAGCGGCAAGCCTACGCGCGCACCGGCGCCGGGCGGCGCGGCCGTCCCGCGTACGAGCCGACGGGGCGTCAATTCCCTTACGTCCACGACATGCGGGGATGCGAACTTGCTCCCACGATCGACGCATGCGTGGATTTCTAGCTTCCTCGATCGGTGTGGCCTGTGCCGTGGCCCTGTCCCTTCCGCTCGCCCTGCCCGCGAGCGCGAACGAGCCGGTGTACGACGCCGAAGCGGTATCGCTGAGCGGACCCGCGGCGGCGGGCTCGCCCGACGTGGGCGGCTCGACCCAGTCGCTGCCCCTGCGCCCCCTCGCCTCCGACCGTGCGCTCGGCGCGGGCGCCGCCCAGGGCGTCGTACGCCGGGACGTCCTGCCGTTCGCCCTGGTGGGCGTGGTCTGGGACAACCCCGAGGCAGAACTGCACGGCCGGGTCCAGGTCCGCACCCGCTCGGCCGACACCCAGACCTGGTCCGCCTGGCAGGAACTCGACACCCACAACAACGAGCATGCCGCCGACCTCGGTTCGCCCGAGCGCGCCGACGGCACGCTGCGCGGCTCCACCGCGCCCCTGTGGGTGGGCAATTCGGACGGTGTCGAGCTCCGGGTCCTCGCCGAGGCGCCCGCCGACCGCGGGAACGTACCGCCGCTGCCGAAGAACCTCCGCCTCGAACTCGTCGACCCGGGTGACGAGCCCGCTCCGCCGGCCGGCCCGCCCGCGGACGGACCGCGCAGCGTGCTGACCGCCGAGGCGGCCGCGAGCTGGGCGGTGAACGCGGAGATGGCTCCGCTCGGCGCGTCCGTCATCCCCGAGCTCACCAAGAAGCAGACCGAGGCGGAGCTGCTCGCCTCGCGCGGCGAGACCACCGGCAAGCCGTACATCGGGCCGCGGCCGCGGATCATCACGCGCAAGGGCTGGGGCGCCGACGAGAAGCTCCGCGAGAAGAACTTCGTCTACACGAAGGCGGTCCGTGCGGCCTTCGTGCACCACAGCGCGTCCGGCAACAACTACCGGTGTGCGCAGGCGCCCTCCGTACTGCGCAGTATCTACCGCTACCACGTCAAGAGCAGCGGCTGGCGCGACTTCGGCTACAACTTCGCAGTCGACAAGTGCGGAAACATCTACGAAGGCCGTGCCGGTGGGGTGGCCAAGCCGGTGCTCGGGGCCCACACTCTCGGTTTCAACACCAACAGCATGGGCATCGCGGTCCTCGGGACCTACACGAACTCGGCACCGCCGAAGGCCGCGGTCAACGCGGTCGCGAAGCTCACGGCGTGGAAGCTCGGTCTGTACGGAGCCAACCCGAAGGGCACGACGGTCCTGAAATCAGGCGGCAGCAACCTCTACAAGAAGGGGCGCAACGTCCGGCTCCATGTGATCTCCGGCCACCGGGACGGCTTCGCCACGGAGTGCCCCGGCCGCCGCCTGTACGGCAAGCTCGGCAGCGCCCGCAGTACGTCGGCCCACTACCAGGGCCGGTGATCGATGAATTCCGGCTCCGACTCATTCCGTACGAACAACTGCATACACTGACCGATCCGTGACCAGGGCCGCCCGGCCCCCGGCAGGAAGTGAACACATCGGTGACTGAGGCGATCCTTCTCGTCGGCGGCAAGGGCACGAGGCTGCGGCCGCTCACGGTGAACACACCCAAGCCGATGGTCCCGGCGGCCGGTGTGCCCTTCCTCACGCACCAGCTGGCGCGCGCCCGGGCGGCCGGGGTCACCCACATCGTCCTCGCCACCTCCTACCTGGCCGAGGTGTTCGAACCGCATTTCGGTGACGGTTCGGCCCTCGGCCTGGAGCTGGAGTACGTCACGGAGGACGAGCCGCTCGGCACGGGCGGCGCGATCCGCAACGTCGCCTCGCGGCTGCGCTCGGGCCCCGACGAGCCGGTCCTGATCTTCAACGGCGACATCCTGACCGGCCTCGACATCCGCGCCCTCGTCTCGACGCACACGGAGAGCGGCGCGGATGTCTCGCTCCACCTCACGCGCGTCGAGGACCCGCGCGCGTACGGCCTGGTCCCGACCGATCCGACCGGCCGCGTGACCGCCTTCCTCGAGAAGCCGCAGACCCCCGAGGAAATCGTCACGGACCAGATCAACGCGGGCGCCTACGTCTTCCGCCGCTCGCTCATCGACGCGATCCCCGCGGGCCGTCCCGTCTCGGTGGAGCGCGAGACCTTCCCGGGGCTGCTCGCCGCCGGGGCCCACCTCCAGGGCATGGTCGACTCGACCTACTGGCTCGACCTCGGCACACCCCAGGCCTTCGTACGGGGCTCCGCGGACCTGGTCCTCGGCCGGGCCCCGTCCCCGGCCGTCCCGGGCCGCTGCGGCGACCGCCTCGTCCTGCCGACGGCCGATGTCGCCGCGGACGCGAAGCTGACCGGCGGCACGGTGGTCGGCGAGGGCGCGACGGTCGGCCCCGGCGCCCGCGTCACGGGCAGCACCATCCTGGCGGACGCGATCATCGAACCGGGCGCCGTGGTGACGGACTCCCTGGTCGGCAAGGGCGCCCGCGTGGGCGCCCGCACGATCCTCGACGGCGCGGTCATCGGCGACGGCGCCTCGGTGGGCGCGGACAACGAACTCCGCGGCGGCATCCGCGTGTGGTGCGACGCGGTGCTTCCGGACGGAAGTGTGCGGTTCTCTTCGGACGCGTAGGGGTTTGCCGGGAAGGGGCGGGGTGGGGAGCTGGACGCCCTACCCTCGAAGGACCTGCACCGACTCCTCCACACCCGCACCCGACCCCCAGGAATCCCGTGGCCGGCCGCTTCGACCCCCGTGCTCCTCGCGCACCCCGGACCCGCACCACCGTGCGCGCGGGGGACACCCGTGTCCCCGGTCCGGCCCGCGGCGGCGCGCCGAAGGCCGCGCAGGGCACGACGCGGACCTGGACCCCGATCGCACCCCTCGACCTCGGACTGGTCGTCGGCCCCCTGAGGCGCGGCCCCGCGGACCCCACCTTCCGCGTCACGAACGGCACCGTCTGGCGCGCCACCCGCACCCCCGACGGCCCCGCCACCCTCCGCCTCACCACGCGCGCGACCGGCGCCGAGACCACCGCCCGAGCCACCCGCATCGAGGCCGAAGCCTGGGGCCCGGGCAGGGACTGGCTGCTCGACCGGCTGCCCGAGCTCATGGGCGGGCAGGACGACCCCGCCGCCTTCGCCCCGCGCCACCGCCTCGTCGCCGACTCCGCCCGCCGCCGCCCCGGCCTGCGCCTCCTGCGCACGGGACTCGTCATGGAGTCCCTGATCCCGTCGATCCTGGAGCAGAAGGTCACCACGGACGAGGCCTACCGCGCCTGGCGCCTCCTCATCCGCAAGTACGGCGAGCAGGCCCCGGGCCCCACCGGCATGCCCGATCTGCATGTCATGCCCGACCCGCACACCTGGCGCATGATCCCCTCGTGGGACTGGCACCGCGCCGGCGTCGACAACAAGCGCGCCCAGACGATCCTGCGCGCCGTCCGCGTGGCCCCCCGCCTGGAGGAGGCGATGGCCCTGGACCCCCGAGCCGCCCGCAAACGGCTCGAGTTGGTGCCCGGAATCGGCCCCTGGACCTCCGCCGAGACCGTCCAGCGCTCGCACGGCGCCCCGGACGAGGTCACCGTCGGCGACCTCCATCTGCCCGGCATCATCGGCTACGCGCTCGCCGGCGAGCGCGACGCCGACGACGCCCGCATGCTCGAACTCCTGGAGCCCTACCGCGGCCAGCGCCACCGCGCCGCCCGCTACATCCTGCTCACGGGCCGCACCCCACCGCGCCGCACCCCGAAGATGCCGAAGACGGACATCGGCAAGCTCTGAGCACCACCCCCCTCTGGATATCCCCTAGCGCACCTCGATGAAGTCCGAAGCCTCGCGCGCGGGACGGGACTTGGGCGCAGCGGCCGCGTGACCGACGGCCACCGCACCCATCGGATCCCAGTCACCCGGCAGCCCGAGCACCTCCCGTACGACCTCGCGGCAGAACATCGTCGACGAGATCCACGCCGAGCCGAGCCGCTCCCCGGCCAGCGCCACCAGGAAGTTCTGGATGCCGGCGCCGGTCGCCACCACGAACATCTCGCGCTCGGCGGCATCCCGCCGCGCGTGCCCGTACGTGTGCGAGCCGTCCATCACCAGGCAGGGCACCACGAGATACGGCGCCTTGCGCAGCACATCCCCGCGCCGCACCCGCTTCGCGATCGACTCCTCGGACTTCCCGTCGCGCCGCAGATCCGCGATCCACTGCTCGCGCATGGCGTCGAGCAGCCGCAGCCGTGAGGTCTCGGACTCCAGGAGCACGAAGCGCCACGGGGTCGTGTGATGCGGCGCGGGCGCCGTCACCGCCGCGGCCACCGCACGCCGGACCGCGCCCGGATCGACCGGCTCGTCGGTGAACTCCCGCACGGTCCGCCGCTGCGTGACCGCCTCCCGTATCGCCTCGGACGTGCCGAGCCGGAACATGTCGTCGGCCGCGACCCGCACCAACTCCCGTGCCCCGCCGTCCTCCTGCGCCGAGCCCTCGGAGCCACCCGGGCCCCCGCTCACGACCGCGCCCGGCAGTCCACGCACCACCGCGACCGGCAGCCCTTCCGCCTTGCCCTTCACGAGGTCGCCCGCCGCGGCCAGTTCGTCCGCGGTCGCCACGACGGTCGCGCTGAGCGGATTGCCGTACGCATCCGTGCCACCGCGCAGATCATCAAGGACCCGCACACCGGAGGCGCCGATCGCGACATCGGTCAGCCCGTTGCGCCAGGGCCGCCCGAAGGTGTCCGTGACGAGCACGCCGACCTCGACACCGAGCGCATCGCGCAGCCCGTCCCGTATCGCACGCGCCGAGGCATCGGGATCCTCGGGCAGCAACAGGATCGTCCCCGCAGGGGTGTTGGAGGCATCGACGCCGGCCGCCGCCATCACCAGACCCTGCCGGTTCTCGACGATGCGCAGCGTCCCGCGGCGGGCCACCACCCGTACCGTCTCCGCGTCGATGGCCTCCTCGCGTGAATCCGCCGCGACGATCCGGCCCTCGGCCTTGGAGACGATCTTCGAGGTGACAAGCACGACGTCACCGTCCACGAGCCCCGGCTCGGCGGTGGCGATCAGCTTCGCGAGGTCGTCACCGGGCTGCACCTCGGGCAGCCCGGGCACGGCCCACACCCGGAACTGCGGCGCATCCCCGCCGTTCACGCCCGTACCTCTTCGGCCAGCTCCAGGGCGGCCCTCGCCATCTCGGCGGTCGCGGCCACGTCGGTCATCATCAGCGGCACGGCCTTGCAGCGGATTCCGGCCGCCTCGACCCGCGCCACCGCACCCTTGTCGACGGTGTCGACCAACCACCCGTCCAGGAGCCCGGATCCATAGTGCTCGGCGACCGCAGCCGCGCTCGACTCCACCCCGACCGCCGCGAGCACCTTGTCGGCCATGCCGCGCACCGGTGCGTCACCGACGATGGGGGAGAGGCCGACCACCGGCACCCCGGCCTCGGCGATGGCCTCGCGGATGCCGGGCACGGCGAGGATCGTGCCGACGCTCACCACGGGGTTCGACGGCGGGAACAGCACCACGTCCGCCTCGGCGATGGCCTCCAGCACGCCGGGTGCGGGCTTCGCCTGCTCGGCGCCCACAGGGACGACGGCCAGCGCGTCCACCGAGGCGCGCAGCCGCACCCAGTACTCCTGGAAGTGGATCGCCTTCTGCTCGCCGTCCAACTCGACCGCGACATGCGTCTCCACACGGTCGTCGGACATGGGGATGAGCCGCACCCCCGGCTGCCACCGGTCGCACAGCGCCTCGGTGACCGCGCTCAGCGGATAGCCCGCGGCGAGCATCTGGCTGCGCACGATGTGCGTGGCGAAATCACGGTCGCCGAGCCCGAACCACTCGGGCCCCACTCCGTAGGCGGCGAGCTCCTCCTTCACCTTGAAGGTCTCGTCCGTACGCCCCCAGCCCTGCTCCTCGTTGATCCCGCCACCGAGCGTGTACATCACGGTGTCGAGGTCGGGGCATACCTTCAGTCCGAACAGATGGATGTCGTCGCCGGTGTTCCCGATCACCGTGATGTCCGCTTCGGGCGCGGCCGTCTTGAGACCACGCAGGAAACGGGCACCACCGATGCCGCCGGCCAGAACCACGATGCGCTGCATGCGGACAGTCTCGCAGGTGCCGACCGGGCTCGGTGAGCCTGTGGATAACTACCGGACCCGGCAAGGAAATACGAGGTCAGAGGCTGCTCGGACGCCGACGGCTCAGACGGAGACGGACGCCTCGGCCGTGCCGAGCGACGCCTCGGCCGTGCGGCTGTGCATCGGCATCTCGGTCAGGCCCGGGTAGTAGATGTGAAGGCTGACCGCGGGCTCCAGGCCGTCGTTGACGATCTCGTGCACGGAGCCCGGCGCGTACACCTTCTGCGCACCGGCGCCGAGCGCCTTGGTTCCGGTGCGGGTGTGCTCGGTCAGCTCGCCGTCGAGCACGGTCAGGACACCGGAGGACGGGCCGTGGCCATGCAGCCCGGTGCCCTGTCCGGGCACCCAGCTCAGGACCCAGACCTCGTAACCGGGTCCCGTACGCAGCCGGTGGTACCAGCGGCTGGTCGCGTCGTACCGCACGAGGTGCTCCCACTGGGAGCGGTCGGCGGCGATGGTGCGCGCGAGGCCGACGAACTCGGCGAGGGTGGCGGGGTGCTCACGGGCGGGCTGCAACAGGTGCGGGACTTCGAGGATGTCGCCGGCGATCTGCAGGTCGCTGTCGCTGTTCATGAAGTTCGGGGTTCCTCAGGAGGAGAGTGCTGGCGTCGGAGGTCTGAGAACAGCCGGAGCGACGAGGGCTCGACGGCTGGAGCGTGTACGGCTCAACAGCTGGGACAGCAACAGCAACAGCTCGCGAGCGCAGCACTGCGGAACCCACTGCTGTGGGTCCGGGTGTGCGCCAAGTTCGCGAGCATGCCCACCAGGAGACCGGTTCACACACAGACTGTCAACCCAATGTCCGTATTGCGAGATATGTTTCACCGTATCCGGTTGTCCTGTCTGCTGAAAGGTTTGTGCAGAGCCAGCAAAGGACAAGTGGCGCAGTACCCGAGCACGTAAACGTCAAGGGTGCGGCCCCGAGAGAGTGTCTGCCTTTATGGCGATTTGAACACTTTCCGCAAAGCCTTGGTTCCGCAGAGTGAATAAGGGGCCCAATAGCAGATCTCGGCTTGACTGGCCCGGATCGGCACACTTGTAATTTCACTCGTGTCGTTCGGCCGAAATCGGCCACGGACAGGCACCAACACGGGGCTGCACAGACAGACGAGGGGCGCACATGACCGAGTCGTTCCAGCAAGTGCTGGTCGAGGATGATGCGGAAGAGGAACTCGGCTGGCAGGAGCGCGCGCTGTGCGCCCAGACCGATCCCGAGTCCTTCTTCCCGGAGAAGGGCGGCTCCACCCGCGAGGCCAAGAAGGTCTGCCTCGCCTGCGAGGTCCGCTCCGAGTGCCTCGAATACGCGCTCGCCAACGACGAGCGCTTCGGCATCTGGGGCGGTCTGTCCGAGCGCGAGCGCCGGCGCCTGAAGAAAGCCGCGGTCTGACCCCGGGGCGCACAAGCTCGATCAAACCGCACACAGGCATACGTAAGGAACGGTCCGTCGTCCGTGGGTTATCCACAGGCGGCGGACCTCGTTGTTTCGATGCCGTTAGTGTGTTGCCCCGTCCGAGACGCCCCGTGTCCCCCGCTGGGCACAGGCGTCCACCGCAGTCCATCGAACCGGGGCCTGTACCTCGATGTCCGTGCACAGCTCACCGGCCGGCGCCCAGAGCGCGGCCGCAGCCGATCCGAACCGCCCGGCGCTGTTCGATCCCACGCGCGCGCCCGAACACCCGCAGCACGTGGTCACCGCCGTCCTGGTCTCGCACGACGGAGCCCGCTGGCTGCCCGAGGCCCTGTCCGGGCTGCTCGCACAGGAGCGCCCGGTGCAGAACGTGATCGCGGCCGACACCGGCAGCAGCGACGACTCCGCACGCCTGGTCACCGAAGCGCTCGGCGCCGAGCGGGTGCTGCACCTCGCCCGCCGCAGCGGCTTCGGCGCCGCCGTGGACGAGGCAGCGCGCACGGCCGGGATCCTCTCGCCCGACGAGCTGCCGTATCTCAAGCGCCCCAGCGGCTGGGACCCGGTCAGCCGCAGCTGGCGCGACGACGCGTACGACCTGCCCGACCTGCCGTACGGAGACCCGGTCCAGTGGCTCTGGCTGCTGCATGACGACAGCGCCCCCGAGCCCGACGCGCTCGCCGAGCTGCTGCGCGTGGTGGAGAACGAACGGGAGCTCGGCCGCGAAGTCGCCGTCGTCGGGCCGAAACTGCGCGGGTGGTACGACCGCAGGCAGCTGCTCGAAGTCGGAGTGTCCATCGCGCACAGCGGCCGCCGCTGGACCGGCGTCGACCGCCGCGAGCAGGACCAGGGGCAGCACGACCAGGTGCGGCCCGTCCTGTCCGTGTCCACCGCGGGCATGCTCATCCGGCGCGATGTCTTCGAGGAGCTGGGCGGTTTCGACCGGCGTCTCCCGCTGATGCGCGACGACGTCGACCTGTGCTGGCGCGCCCAGGCCGCCGGCCACCGCGTCCTGATCGCACCCGACGCCGTGCTGCGGCACGCGGAGGCCGCCTCGCGCGAGCGGCGCACGGTCGACTGCGTCGGCCGCACCAGCGCGAGCCCGCACCGCGTAGACAAGGCCGGAGCGGTCTACACCCTGCTCACCAACACCCGCGCGGCAATGCTCCCTTGGGTGCTCGTCCGCCTGGTGCTCGGCACCCTCGTCCGTACGCTCGCCTATCTGGTCGGCAAGGCACCCGGCCAGGCTGTCGACGAAGTGACCGGCCTTTTCGGTACGTTGCTGCGCCCCGGCCGGATCATCGGCGCGCGCCGCCGCAGACGCTCCGTCGTGGAGGCCGCCGAGTTGCGGCCGCTGTTCCCGCCGCCGGGCGCCACCGTGCGGCTCACCGTCGAACAGGTCGCGTCCCAAGTCGTGGGCCGCAGCGACCCCGAGACCTCCGCAGGGCGTCATGGCGCGGTCGAGTCCGGGCCCGGCGGCGATGACGCCGACTTCCTCGAGGTCGAGCAGTTCGTCCGGCTCAAGCGGATCGCGCGCAAGCCCGGCCCCATGCTCTTCGTGGTGCTCCTCTTCGTCTCGCTGATCGCCTGCCGCGCGCTGATCGGCGGCGGCGCGCTGGCCGGCGGCGCCCTGCTGCCCGCGCCTTCCGACGCCGCCGGGCTCTGGTCGCGCTATCTGGACAGCTGGCACACGGTCGGCACGGGCGGTACGGACGCGGCACCGCCGTATCTCGCGCTCGTCGCCGGACTTTCCTCGGCGTTCTTCGGCTCGACCGGGCTCGCCGTCACCGTGCTCCTAGTGTGCTCGGTGCCGCTGGCCGGTTTCACCGCGTACTTCGCGTCGCGCTCGCTCGTCCAGTCGCGCCTCCTGCGCGCCTGGGCGGCCGTCGCGTACGCCTTCCTGCCCGCTGCCACGGGCGCCCTCGCGGGCGGCCGGATCGGCACCGCGGTGCTCGCCGTGCTGCTGCCGCTGATGGCCCGCGCCGCGATCGCCGCCGGCGGGCTGCGCACGGACGGACCGGGCACGGGCCAAGGCGTACGCGGGAGTTGGCGCGCCACCTGGGCGTACGCGCTGCTGCTCACGATCGCCACGGCGTTCACCCCGGTCGTCTGGCCCATTGCGCTGCTTCTCGGCATCGGACTCCTCGTCCTGCGCCGCGGCGACCTCACCGCGTACGGGCTGCGGCTCCTCGCCCAGCTCGGCACCCCGCTCCTGATCCTCGCCCCCTGGTCGCTCTCGCTGCTGCCCTTCGGGTTCTTCCGCGAGGCGGGCCTCGGCTTCGGCGCCGGTTCGGCGGGCGCGCTCGACCTGCTCGGGGCGAGCCCCGGCGGTCCCGGCACCGTCGGCGGGCTGATCCTGATCGGCGTCGTGCTCGCGGCGCTCGGCGCGCTGCTGCGCGGCGAGCGGGTGCTCCCCATCCGTACGGCGTGGGCGGTGGCACTCACCGGCTTCTTCTTCGCCGCGTTCTCCAACGGCTCCACCTGGGCCGGACCGGCCACGCTCGTACAGGGCATGGCGCTGATCGCCGCCGCGGTGCTCGGCGCCGACGGTGCCCGCTCCCGCGTGGCCGAGCAGAGCTTCGGCTGGCGCCAGCCGGTGGCCGCGCTGATCGCACTTGCCGCCGCCGCGGCACCGCTCCTGTCCGCCGCCGGCTGGATGATCCGCGGCGCCGACGGCCCGCTGCAGCGCACCGACCCCGCACAGGTCCCGGCGTTCGTCGCCGAGGAGGCCGGCACCCGCGACCAGGCCCGCACCCTCGTCCTCGCCGGCGAGGACGAGAACCGCGTCTCCTACACACTCGTACGGGGCGCGGGCGCGCGCCTCGGCGACGCCGAACTGACCTCGGGCGGCCCGGGCGCCGACCTCCTCGACGAGACCGTGGCCCGGCTCGTGGCGGGCTCGGGCGCCGACCAGGCCGATGAGCTCGGCGGCTTCGCCGTGCGGTACGTGATGGTGCAGGACGGGGCGCCGCGCCGCGTCCAGCGCGTCCTCGACTCCACGCCCGGTCTGTCCCGGCTCAGCCAGCAGGACGGCACCTCGTTGTGGCGGGTGGACCGCCAGGTCTCGCGCGCCGCGATCGTCTCCGGAGGCGAGGCCCCCGTGCCGGTCGCCGCGGGTCCGGTCGACGTGGCGACGGACATCCCGGCGGGCGACGCGGGCCGCGTGCTGCGGCTCGCCGACGCGGCCACCGAGGGCTGGACGGCCACGCTCGACGGCCGGCCGCTGCCGAAGAAGACGGTCGACGGCTGGGCGCAGGGCTTCGAACTGCCCGCGAACGGCGGTCGGCTGAGCATCGTCCACGAGGACTCCGGCACGCACACGGGCTGGCTCTGGATCCAGGGCTCGCTCGCGCTCGTGCTCGTCGTCCTCGCGCTGCCGGGCCGCCGCAGGGACGTGGACGACGACCTGCCTCAGGAGACCGTCGCGCTGCCCGCCCAGGCGGCACCCGGCGAGGGCCGCAGGGCCCGCAGGCTGCGGGCGCAGGCCGAGGCCGCGCAGGCGGCGGGGGAGCAGCCCGAGTCCGCCGAGGTGCCCGCGCAGGCGGCGTACGGGGCGTGGGACGAGCAGCAGCCGGTCGCGGCCGGCGAGCAGTTCCAGTCCTACGAGGCGGGCTCCTACCAGCAGCCCTACGGCACGACCGACCCGTACCAGGCGGGCGGGAGCACCGACGGGGGCGGCCAGTTCGACCCGTACGGCTACGAGGGCCAGGGCTATGGCGCGACGGGCGCGTACGGGACGGGTTCGTTCCCCACGCAAGGCGCGGGCGACGGCGCGGGCGCGGGCGCGTACGAAGAGAACACCGGTTTCGCGCAGGGTGGTTACGACCCCGCCGCGTATGACGACGGGACCGCCACGTATACCGCGAGCAGCGACGCCCCCTACGGCGCGGGGTACGACCCGAGCGCGTACGACGGCCGTAGCCCGCAGCAGTACGGCGGCCAGGAACCCGCCGGGTACGAAGGGCAGCCTGGGCCGTACGAGGGCCAGGACCCGGGCCCGTACGGGCAGAGCAGCCAGACCGACCAGGAGCGCCCCGACGGGAGCCGGCAGTGATCAGCACCACCCTGTCCCGCACGACCGTGTCCCTGATCGCGGCGGGCACCGCGCTCGCCGCCCTGACGGGGTTCGCGGCGCTCAATGCGCCGGACGGCGACGGGGCGCCGGCGCAGGCCGCCGCGCAGCGGCCGGTCGACCGGTCGTCGCTGCTGTGCCCGTCGCCCAGCGCGTCCGAGCTGGCCGACACCGCGTACGTCTCGTTCACGCCGAAGTCCAAGGGCGGCGCGGCCAAGGGCGAGGCCCGCCTCGACCGCGCGGTCGACGAGTCGAAGGCCGAGGAGGACGGCGAGAAGAAGGACAAGGACGACAAGGACCGCAAGCCCGCCCTCGAGGCCGACGCCGTCGGCAAGCCGGTCACCGCGAAGGCATCCGGCGCCGAGTCCCCGGCCCTGATCGGCGCGTCCGACGGCGCGCTCGCGCCCGGCTGGACCGTGCAGCAGACCACCGAGATGCCGCCGGGCGAGGGCCGCGGCCTGCTCGGGCTCAGCTGCGGCGCACCGGACACCGACTTCTGGTTCCCGGGCGCGAGCACCGCCGAAGAGCGCGCCGACTACGTCCACCTGACCAACCCGGACCCCACGGCGGCCGTCGTCGACATCGAGCTCTTCGGGCCCGAGGGCGCGCTGGAGTCCGAGGGCGACCCGGAGTTCACGGTCCCGCCGCACTCCAGCCGCGCGGTCCTCCTGTCCACCCTCACCGACGAACCCGTGACCAACGTGACTGCCCATGTCACCGCGCGGACGGGCCGGATCGGCGCCGCGGTGCAGGTCGCGGACGAGAAGCTGGGCGCCGACTGGCTCGCCGCTTCGGCGGACCCGAGTGGCAGCCTCGTCCTGCCGGGCATCCCCGAGGACGCCACGTCGGTCCGGCTGATGGCCTTCACGCCCGCCGACGAGGACGCGGATCTGAAGATCGCCCTGATGGGTCCGTCCGGTTCGATCACCCCGGCGGGCAACGAGACGCTGCACATCAAGAGCGGAATGACCGCTGCGACCGACCTCGGCGAGCTCACCCGGGGCGAGCCGGGTTCGCTGGTGCTCACACCCACCGACCGGTCCGTTCCGGTGGTCGCGGCGCTGCGGGTGACCCGCGGCAAGGGTGCCAAGCAGGACGTGGCGTTCATCCCGGCCGCGCCCGCCGTGGGCGAGCGCGCCACCTCGGCGGACAACCGCGCCAAGGGTTCGACGCTCAGCCTCACCGCACCGCACGGCACGGCGAAGGTGAGGGTCACCTCGTCGGACGGCAGCAGCGGCGGTACGTCCACGACGAAGACGTACACCGTGCGCAGCGGCACCACGCTGGACGTGGAGCCGGAGGCGCCGTCCGGCCTGAAAGGCGCGTACGCGCTGACGGTCGAGACGCTCTCCGGCACGGTCCACGCGGCGCGCATGCTCGAACTCCCCGACAGCGGCGTCCCGATGTTCACCGTGCAGACGCTGCCGTACGACCGCGGCATGGTGTCGGTGCCGCGGGCGGAGCAGGATCTGTCGGTGCTGCAGAAGTAGCCCCGCGAGCCCCGCGCATACGGGTGAGGGCCGGCGGAGGTCAGTCCTCGCCGTAGCGCGGATCGACCGACTCCGGGGACAGACCCAGGAGTTCGGCGACCTGCTCGACGACCACCTCGTGCACCAGCGCCGCGCGCTCGTCGCGGCTCTTGGTGCGGATCTCCACCGGGCGCCGGTAGATGACCACGCGCGCCGGCCTGCCCTCGCGCGCCGGGACGATGCCACCCAACGGCACGGAACCTCCGCCGAACTCCGCGTCGAGCTCACCCGCGGGCGTCTGGGTGCGGGGTACCTCAAGCACGAGGAACTCGACATCGGTGAGCTGCGGCAGCCGTCGCTCCAGCCGCTCCACGGAGTCCTGCACCAGGTCGGTGAAGGCCTCGGCCCGGCTCGCCGACAGCGGCACCTGCGGGGGCGCGACGGGGCCGCGCATGCCACGGCCGTGACGGTCGCGGCGGCGGGGCCTTGGCTCGGTGGGGCGGGGCGGTACGGGGCTGTCCATCACCGCTGAAGCCTAGTCCTCCGGACCGACAGCCGCGGTTCCCGGCGCGAGGGGCGGGGTGGGGGCGGGGCGGCCGTGGCGCGGGGACGGTACAGGCGGTGTGGCGTTCGGCGGGGGTGATGTCGCTTCCTGACCGTTCGGATCGCGCTTGGGCACGATTCCGTATAGATCGACGACCATCCGAATCATGGCAAATGACGGCATTTGCATCGAGTGGTGACCGGATTCAACACCCTTCGCCACCGCGCCGGATGGGCCCGGCGCAGGTCAGCGGGGAGGGTGCGGAAGCCGGTGCGGGAGGGTCCACGGGACGACACGGGGGAGTGACCTCGTGGAGAGTCGTCGCGGCCCGCTCAAGAGTGCGGTACCGTCCAACGTCGTGAGCCTCGTACGTCGCTGTTCGCGCACAGCCTGCGGCCGTCCCGCCGTCGCGACGCTGACGTACGTCTATGCGGACTCGACCGCCGTGCTCGGTCCGCTCGCCACGTACGCAGAGCCGCACTGCTATGACCTGTGCGCCGAGCACTCCGAGCGGTTGACCGCCCCGCGTGGCTGGGAAGTCGTCCGCCTCGCCGACGGCTCCGCCCCGCCCCGCCCCAGTGGCGACGATCTCGAAGCCCTCGCCAATGCCGTGCGTGAGGCCGCGAGGCCCCAAGAGCGCACGGCGGAAGCCGGTGGCAACGGAGGGCGCACCGGCGCCGACCCGATGGAGGTCGCGCGGCGAGGGCACCTGAGGGTGCTGCGGTCACCGGAGTCCTGAAGCATTCAGGTCACCGGAGTCCTGAACTCCGTTCAGTGGATTTGCGCGCTACGGATCCGCACACTTCCTCCAACACCTTTTGCTGTACGAAGCATTGACGTGCCCTTGTCGTGGACACGACCATTTTTCCGCCCGTGAGAAAACGCTTTCCGCGTACCGGGGCGACGGAGGGCGACCGGACATCACGGGATCCGGGAGGCCCGTGTGTTCGTCCAGGATCTTGAACCCGTAGGCGACTCGCTCGCGTTGTCCGCACTGGTCGCGGTGCTGCCGCTGATCACCGTGCTCGTGCTGCTCGGCGCGGTCCGTATGCGCGCCCACCGCGCCGGTCTCATCGGCCTCGCCGTGGCGGCGGCCGTGGCCTGGATCGCGTACGGGATGCCGGTCGTCCAGACCGTCTCGGCCGCGGCGCAAGGAGCCCTGTTCGGGCTGTTCCCGATCATGTGGATCGTCGTCAACGCGCTGTGGGTGTACCGGATGACGGTCCGCAGCCGCCATTTCGACATCCTGCGCCGCTCCTTCGGCCGGCTCTCCGACGACCCCCGGATCCAGGCCCTCGTCATCGCGTTCTGCTTCGGTGCGCTCCTGGAGGCGCTCGCCGGATTCGGTGCGCCCGTCGCGATCAGCGCCGTGATGCTGGTGGCGCTCGGCTTCGACCCGGTCAAGGCCGCCGTGGTCGCGCTCGTCGCCAACACCGCACCCGTCGCGTTCGGTGCCATGGGCACCCCGGTCGTGACGCTCGCACAGGTCACCGGCCTTCCGCTGGACAGCGTCGCCTCCGTCGTCGGACGCCAGACGCCGCTGCTCGCGCTCGTGGTCCCCCTTGTGCTCGTCTTCCTCGTCGACGGGCGGCGCGGGCTGCGCGAGACCTGGGCGCCCGCCCTCGTCTGCGGTGCCGCCTTTGCCGTCGCGCAGTTCGTGGCCTCCAACTACGTCTCCGCCCAACTCGCCGACATCGGCGCCGCGCTCGCCGGTGCGGCAGCGCTGGTCGCGGTGCCCGGGGCGCGCAAACCGGCCGCGGAGCCCGTACGGGCCGCGGTGCTCACCGGCGTACGCAGCGAGGACCTGGACGTCGAGGACCCGCGCCGCGAAGTGGTGCGCGCCTACGCCCCGTACGCCCTGATCGTGGCCGTCTTCTCGGTCGCCCAGATCCCGCCCGTCAAGGACTTTCTGGCCAAGGCGACCCAGGTCTTCGACTGGCCGCTGCTCGACGTGGGGAACGCGGACGGAGAACCGGTCGGCGCCAACGTGTTCTCGCTGCCGCTGGTCTCCACCGGCGGAACGCTCGTGCTGCTCGCGGGAGTTGGCACGGCCGCCGTGATCGGGGTGCGGCTGAGGCCCGCCGTGCGCGAATGGCTGGCCACCGTGCACGAACTGCGCTTCGCGATCCTGACCGTGACCTCGGTGCTCGCCCTCGCGTACGTGATGAACCTGTCCGGGCAGGCCGCGGTGATCGGGCACTTCGTGGCGGCGGCGGGCGCGGGCCTCGCGTTCCTCTCGCCGGTGCTCGGCTGGTTCGGGGTGGCGGTCTCGGGCTCGGACACCTCGGCGAACGCGCTGTTCGGGGCGCTGCAGGTGACCGCGGCGCGCGAATCGGGCCTTTCGCCCGATCTCCTTGCGGCGGCGAACAGTTCGGGCGGAGTGCTCGGCAAGATGATCTCGCCCCAGAACCTCACCATCGCGTGCGCGGCGGTCGGCCTCGCGGGCAAGGAAGGCGATCTGCTGCGCAAGGTGCTGCCGTGGAGCCTCGGGCTGCTTCTGGTGATGTGTCTGATCGTGGTGCTGCAGAGCACCTCGGTGCTGGGATGGATGCTGCCGTAGAGGCGGGTGGCGCTTGCGCGTTTCGCGTGGTCAAGCGGACGGAGCACCTCTACTTCAGCCTGTGTTCGACAGGTTATCCACAGGCGGACACGGGCCGTCGGCCTCGGCAGGTACGTTTGGGGCATCGCACCGAATTCCAGAGAGGCTTGGGCTGTGGTTGATCTGTCGCAGATCGTGAAGGCGTACGACGTGCGCGGCGTGGTTCCCGACCAGTGGGACGAGCCGCTCGCGGAGCTGTTCGGCGCCGCGTTCGCGCGGGTCACGGGTGCGGACGCGATCGTCACGGGCCATGACATGCGCCCCTCGTCGCCCGGCCTGTCGCGCGCCTTCGCGCGCGGTGCGGCGGCGCTCGGCGTCGCGGTCACCGAGATCGGCCTCTGCTCCACGGACCAGCTGTACTTCGCGTCGGGCGACCTCGGTCTGCCGGGCGCGATGTTCACGGCCTCGCACAACCCCGCTCAGTACAACGGCATCAAGATGTGCCGCGCGGGCGCCGCCCCGATCGGACAGGACACCGGCCTGTCCGAGATCCGCGCGCTGGTCGAGGAGTGGTCCGTCTCGGGCGCCCCCGCCCCGGCCGCGGCCGCCGGCGCGATCACACAGCGCGAGACGCTCACGGACTACGCCGCCTACCTGCGCAATCTTGTCGACCTCAGGTCGATCCGCCCCCTCAAGGTCGTGGTGGACGCGGGCAACGGGATGGGCGGGCACACCGTCCCCACCGTCTTCGAGGGCCTGCCGCTCGACCTCGTCCCGATGTACTTCGAGCTGGACGGCACCTTCCCCAACCACGAGGCCAACCCGCTGGACCCGGCCAACATCGTGGACCTGCAGAAGCGGGTGCGCGAGGCGGGCGCCGACCTGGGCCTCGCCTTCGACGGCGACGCGGACCGCTGCTTCGTCGTGGACGAGCGCGGCGAGCCCGTCTCCCCGTCCGCGATCACCGCCCTGGTCGCGGCACGCGAGCTGGCGAAAGCCGGCGGCAAGGGCACGATCATCCACAACCTGATCACGTCGTGGTCGGTCCCCGAGGTCGTGCGGGAGAACGGCGGGACGCCGGTCCGCACCCGCGTCGGCCACTCCTTCATCAAGCAGGAGATGGCCGCCACCGGCGCGATCTTCGGCGGAGAGCACTCGGCGCACTACTACTTCAAGGACTTCTGGAACGCGGACACGGGCATGCTCGCCGCCCTCCACGTCCTCGCCGCGCTCGGCGGACAGCAGGGCCCGCTGTCCGGTCTCGTGGCGCAGTACGACCGCTATGCCGGCTCCGGCGAGATCAACTCGACGGTCGCCGACCAGGCGGGCCGCGCGGCCGCGGTGAAGGCCGCGTACGAGGGCCGCGACGGCCTCGCGCTCGACGAGCTGGACGGTCTGACGGTCGCGGCCGACGACTGGTGGTTCAATCTCCGCGCCTCGAACACGGAGCCGCTGCTCCGGCTGAACGTGGAGGCGCGGGACACGGCGACGATGGAGCGCGTACGGGACGAGGTGCTCGCACTCGTACGGGCCTGAGCCACCCGAGCCCGCAGGGTCCGGGGCAGCGCCTCCGGACCCGCGGGCCCCGCCGCCCGCACCACACCGCAGGACCAGCCACTCACACCCACTCAGCGATACGCTGACGTGGTCAAAGCACACGTTCGAAGGGACGGACCACCACCATGCCGCTCGAAGCCGGCCTCCTCGAGATCCTCGCCTGCCCGGCCTGCCACGCCCCCCTGAAGGAGGCGGACACCGAGCTGGTCTGCACCGGCACCGACTGCGGTCTGGCCTACCCGGTCCGCGACGGCATCCCGGTCCTCCTCGTCGACGAGGCCCGCCGCCCGGCCTGACCGAAGGCCCGTACCGACGAGCCGTACCCGAGGGGCGAGCCGTGGCCACGCGCCATGACACCAGGGCCGTAGCCACGCGCCGCACCCGAGGGCTGAGCCACAGAGGCAGATGCCTGACAGGCAATCGGAGGCCCGCACCGTGCTGGACGATTCGCTGCTCGACACCCCCGAAGCCCTGGCCAGGGCCGACCGAAGAGGTCTCCTGCGCGGCGCCGCCGAGGCCGGCGCGCGCGTGCGCACCGCGATCCGCCACGCCGACGAGGCGGGCATCGCCGCGCTCCGCCCCGAGGGCCGCCCCCGCGCGGTCATCATCGCGGGCCCCGGTGCCGCCGCCGCGAGCGTCGCCGACCTGATCGCCACGCTGGCGCACGGTGCCTGCCCCGTCATCCGGCTGCAGCCCACCGGGGTGGCCCCCGCCGCGGGAGCCCTCCGCTGGACCCTGCCCGGCTGGGCGGGCCCCGTCGACCTGCTCCTGATCGCCACCCCCGACGGCGCCGAGCCCGGCCTGGAGCTCCTCGCCGACCAGGCGTACCGCCGGGGCTGCTCGGTCACCACGGTCGCCCCCGCCGGAACCCCGCTGCACGAGACGGTCGGCGCCAAGCACGGCCTCGCGGTCCCCATGGCGACCAGCCTCTACACGGCGGAGTACGAGGAGGGCGCGGCCGCGGGGCCGGACGCCCTGTGGGCGCTGCTCACCCCGCTGCTCGCCCTGCTCGACCGTGCGGGCCTCCTGGAGGCCAAGCCCGACGGCCTGCAGAAGGTCGCCGACCGGCTCGACAGCACTGCCGAGCGCTGCGGGCCGGCCATCGCCACGTACAGCAATCCGGCCAAGACCCTCGCCGCCGAGCTCGACGAGTCGCTGCCGCTGATCTGGACCGAGGGCCCCTCCGCGGGCCCGGTCGGCCGCCGCTTCGCCGCGCTGCTCGCCGAGATCGCCGGCCGCGCCGCCCTCGCCGGCGAACTGCCCGAGGCGCTGCCCGCCCACGGCTCGCTCCTGACCGGTGACCTCGCCGCGGGCGGCGACCCCGACGACTTCTTCCGCGACCGTGTCGAGGAACCGCAGGCCCTGCGCGCCCGCGCCGTCCTGCTGCGCGACCGCCCCACCGGCGGGCTCAGCGCCGCCCCGGCCGCCCGCGAGCTGGCGCTCGGTCACGACATCGCGATCAGCGAGCTCGAACCGCAGGAAGGCAGCGATCTGGAGACCTTGGCGGAGCTGATCGCCGTCACGGATTTCGCCGCCGTTTACCTGGCGCTCGCTTCGGGGGGCCGATCATGAGCGGCACGCCGCGACGGAGTGCCACGCCGCCGTGGAGCGGCACGCCACAGCGAAGCGCCACCCCGAGCCTCCCGCTCACCCCGGACCTGCCGGTGCCCGCCGCTGCGGGCACCTGACTCCCGTACGTACGACAGAAAGCCCCTCATGGACCGCCTCAGCAACACCATCCGCCCGTACGCCTGGGGTTCCACCACCGCGATTCCTCAGCTCCTCGGCGTGGAGCCGAGCGGGGAGCCGCAGGCCGAGATGTGGATGGGCGCGCATCCCGGCGCCCCCTCGCGCCTGGAGCGCGGCCCGCTCAACGCGGTCATCGACGCCGACCCCGAGGCCGAACTGGGCGCCGAGGCCGTCGCGAAGTTCGGCCCGAGGCTGCCGTTCCTGCTCAAGCTGCTCGCGGCCGGCGCCCCGCTGTCGCTGCAGGTGCACCCCGACCTCCAGCAGGCGAAGGAAGGGTTCGCGGACGAGGAGCAGCGCGGCGTCCCGATTGACGCCCCGCACCGCAATTACAAGGACGCCAACCACAAGCCCGAACTGATCTGCGCGCTCACCCCGTTCGACGGCCTGTGCGGCTTCCGCGATCCGAACGAGGCCGCCGAGCTGCTCGCCGGCCTCGGCATCGACTCCCTCAAGCCGTACGCCGACCTGCTGCACGCTCACCCGGAAGAGGCCGCGCTACGCGAGGTGCTCACCGCGATCCTCACCGCGGACAAGCACGCGATGGCCGCCACGGTCGGCGAGGCCACGGCCGCCGCCGAACGCCTGGGCGGCGCCTACACCCCGTACGCGAGCATCGCCCACCACTACCCCGGCGACCCGGGCGTGATCGCGGCGATGCTGCTCAACTACGTCCGGCTCCAGCCCGGCGAGGCCCTGTTCCTCGGGGCCGGTGTGCCGCACGCGTATCTCAACGGACTCGGCGTCGAGATCATGGCCAACTCCGACAACGTCCTGCGCTGCGGCCTCACGCCCAAGCACGTCGACGTACCCGAACTGCTGCGCATCGTCCGCTTCGAGGCCACCGACCCGGGCGTCCTGCGTCCCGAGGCGGGCCCGGACGGCGAGGAGGTCTACGAGACGCCGATCGATGAGTTCCGGCTCTCGCGGTACGTCCTCGCCGAGGGCTCCGCCGCGAGCGACCTCACCGCCCGTACGCCGCAGATCCTGCTCTGCACGGCCGGGGAGGTGCGCGCGGGGGAGTTCGAGCTCGCGCCCGGACAGTCGGTTTTCGTCCCCGCGGGCGAGAAGGCGCAGATCTCCGGAAACGGGACCATCTTCCGCGCCACCGTGGTGGCCTGACGCACCGTCCGTCCCAACTGCTGCAACAATGGCCCACCGCACGGCCCGGCCGGCGGTGCGGACATTGCGTGGCGTCGGATCCGACCGAGGGTTCGTCAGCGGTTTTCGAAGGGACATCGGACGAGACATGAGTGCGTCAGGCGGCACCAAAGCGATCGTGGCGGCACTCGCTGCCAACCTCGCCATCGCGGTGGCGAAGTTCGTGGCCTTCATCTTCAGCGGCTCGTCCTCGATGCTCGCCGAGAGCGTCCACTCGCTGGCCGACTCCGGCAACCAGGGCCTGCTGCTGCTCGGCGGCAAGAAGGCCCAGCGCGCGGCGACCCCGCAGCACCCCTTCGGCTACGGGCGCGAGCGCTACATCTACGCGTTCCTCGTCTCGATCGTCCTCTTCTCGGTCGGCGGCATGTTCGCGATCTACGAGGGCTACGAGAAGATCAAGGAACCGCACGCGATCGAGCACTGGTACTGGCCGGTCGGCGTCCTGGTGTTCGCGATCATCGCGGAGACCTTCTCGTTCCGTACGGCCATCAAGGAGTCGAACGCGATCCGCGGCAAGCAGTCGTGGAAGGAGTTCGTCCGCCGGGCAAAGGCGCCCGAGCTCCCGGTCGTCCTCCTGGAGGACCTCGGCGCGCTCGTCGGTCTGATCCTCGCCCTGGGCGGCGTCGGCCTCGCGCTCGCCACCGGCGACGGCGTCTGGGACGGCATCGGCACCCTCTGCATCGGTGTGCTGCTCATCCTGATCGCGATCGTCCTCGCTGCGGAGACCAAGTCGCTGCTGCTCGGTGAGTCCGCGGGCATCGAGGAGGTCGCCAAGATCGAGGACGCGGTCGTCGACGGCGACTCCGTCACCCGCATCATCCACATGCGCACGCTCCACCTGGGTCCGGAGGAGCTGCTCGTCGCCGCCAAGATCGGGGTACGGAACGAGGCCACCGCGGCCGAGGTCGCCACGGCCATCAACGCGGCCGAGGAGCGCATCCGCGCCGCCGTCCCGATCGCCCGCGTGATCTACCTGGAGCCGGACATCTACAGCGAGGCGGCGGCGAAGGCGGGCGAGAACCCGGCGAAGTCGCCCGGCGGTTCGACCGGGGATTCCGGCGGCCACTAGCTCTGCGGCCACCTAGCCTCTGCGGCCACTGAGCCTTCTGCGTACGGCGACGGGCCCCGCACCTTTCGAGGTGCGGGGCCCGTCGCCGTATGCGGGTACGGGCTACCGGATCTCGCGCAGCACGTCCAGGACCGCCGCCTCGTCCGGAGCCGCCTGCAGCCGCTCACGGAACCCGGTGTCCATCAGTTTGCGCGAGAGCAGCGCCAGGATGCGCAGATGCTCGTCGCCCGCGGCAGCCTCCGGCACCGAGATCATGAAGATCAGCTTGGCCTTCGTACCGTCCAGCGAACCCCACTCGACACCCTCGGCGGACCGGGCGAACCCGACCACGGGCGAGCTGACCGCATCCGTCTTGGCATGCGGGATCGCGATCTCCTCGCCGAGACCCGTGGTGCCCTGCGCCTCACGGCGCAGCGCGGTCTGCACGAGCTCCTCGGTGTCGTTGACCTTGCCCGTGGTGGCCAGCATGTTGGCCATCTCGCGGATGGCCGCCTCCTTCTCGTCGGCGGTGAGCTGGACCTTGACGGTCTGCGCGGTGAGATAGCCGGAGAGGACCTCGTCGCTGTCCTGCGGCTCGGCCGTGACCGGCGCCGCGGTGGACGTGACACCGGCCGGGGCGGCGGCGGACGCCGTACCGGCGGCACCCGCAGCGGCACCGGCGGACTTCGCCCCCGCCCCCACACCGGCGAGCGCCGGCTCGCGCGCACCGGACGCCGTGGCGTCGGCGTCCTTGCGGGCCTTGAGGGAGATCAGCGCGTTCGTGGTGAAGGCGGTGACGAGCGTGCCCGCGATGATCGCGACGAAGAACATCACCACGCCGCCGATCGCACCGAACAGCGAGACGATCGGCCCACCATGCGGTACTGAGTCCTCGACCCCGGCCACACCTGCGATGGCACCGGCGACCGCGCCGCCGAGCATGTTCGCGGGGATGACCTGCGCGGGCCGTGCCGCGGCGAAGGGGATCGCGCCTTCCGAGATGCCGAAGAATCCCATGAACAAGGCCGCGAGACCGGTCTCCTGTTCCTCCTGCGAGTAGAACTTCTTGCGCAGCAGCGTCGCCAGACCCTGGCCGAGCGGCATGACGGGGATGGCGGCCGCGGCCATACCCATCACCGCGTTGTTGGTGCCGATGAGACCGACGGCCACCAGGAACGCCGTCTTGTTGACCGGACCACCCATGTCGAACGCGATCATGAGACCGATGATCGCGCCGAGCACGATCGCGCTGGAGCCGGTCATCCCGTTCAGCCAGTCCTGCAACTGCGTGAACAGCCACGAGACAGGCTGGCCGATCAGATAGATGTAGAGCAGGCCGACGATCAGGGTCGAGACGATCGGGATCACGATGATCGGCATGATCGGCATGACGACCTTCGGGACCTTGATCTTCTTGATGTACATCACCAGGTAGCCGGCCATGAAGCCGGTGACGATGGCACCGAGGAAGCCCGCGTTGGCGTCCGCCCCGTAGATGTTGACGGCGTCGGCAGCCAGGAAGCCGCCGATCATGCCGGGCACGAGGGCGGGACGGTCGGCGAGCGCGTACGCGATGTAGCCGGAGAAGATCGGCAGCATCAGCTTGAAGCCGGTCTCGCCCAGCTTCTGCACGTAGTACCAGAAGGTGTCCTCGGGGACCACGAGGCCGCCCTTGGCGTCCGCGTGACCGCCCAGCGACAGCGAGATCGCCAGCAGCAGACCGCCGACGACGACGAACGGAATCATGTACGAGACACCGTTCATCAGCGCCTTGTACGCGAGGCTCCGCTCCTTGCCCCCGCCCGCACCCCCGCCGCCGGAACCGCCTGCGGCGCCGCCACCGCCACCGCCGCCCGCGTAGACCTTCGCGTTCTGCACGTCCGCGATCAGCTGCTCGGGGCGGTGGATGCCGTCCGCGACGGGGACCGTCACGAGCTTCTTGCCGGCGAAGCGGTCGAGATCGACTTCCTTGTCCGCGGCGACGATGATGCCGTCCGCTTCTCTGACATCGTTGTCAGTGAGGACGTTCTCGGTCCCGATCGAACCCTGCGTCTCCACCTTCATCTCGATACCGAGACCCTCGGCCGCCTGCTGCAGCTTCTCGGCCGCCATGTACGTGTGGGCGATACCGGTGGGGCATGCGGTGACCGCGAGGAGCTTCAGCTTCCGCCCATCGGGCCCCGCGCCCGCGGGGGGTTGCGCCGGACTGGTCACGTGGATCTCCTCAAGCTTTGTGTCGTCCCCGCCGGCACCTGTCCTGCGCCGGGGGGTTCGGCCCACCGCATCCTGCTATGCGCAGGTCTACGGGCAAAAGTCTAAAAGGCCCGGATCCAATGGGCCTGTGGACCACACTTCACCGGACCTCGGGCCCTCAGCGATCATCGAGGGTACGTCCCGGGGGCGGGCTACTGCCCGCTGGGCCGATCGGTGTAGATTCGTGACCTGACAGACGTCGCTGCTGATGGCGGTCGGGCGGTCCGCGATGGGCCGTCCGAGGGAGAGAGGGCCTCCGACGGACTGCGCTGCGAGTTACCGGGTGCACCCCTGTGCACCTGCGCGGGCTGCCTGACCGCCCGCGCATCCGTGTGCCCGCGCCGCAGCCGCTCCATGCCCGAAAAACCGCCTCCGATCTGGGAGCAGCTTCACATGACCACTCTTGTCAATGGACAGGACTTCAAGGTCGCCGACCTCTCGCTGGCCGAGTTCGGCCGCAAGGAGATCACCCTCGCCGAGCACGAGATGCCCGGCCTGATGTCGATCCGCGAGGAGTTCGCCGCCTCGCAGCCGCTGGCCGGCGCGCGGATCATGGGCTCGCTGCACATGACCGTGCAGACCGCCGTCCTCATCGAGACCCTTGTCGCCCTGGGCGCCGAGGTCCGCTGGGTCTCCTGCAACATCTTCTCGACGCAGGACCACGCCGCCGCGGCCATCGCCGTCGGCCCGAACGGCACGCCGGACAACCCCCAGGGCATCCCGGTCTTCGCTTGGAAGGGCGAGACGCTGGAGGAGTACTGGTGGTGCACGGAGCAGGCGCTGACCTGGCCGAACACCCCCACCGGCGGCCCGAACATGATCCTGGACGACGGTGGCGACGCCACCCTCCTCGTCCACAAGGGCGTCGAGTACGAGAAGGCCGGCAAGGTCCCCTCGGTCGACTCCGCCGAGAACGACGAGCACCGCGTCATCCTGCAGCTCCTCAACCGCACCATCACCGAGGGCTCGCAGAAGTGGACCAAGCTCGCCTCCGAGATCCGCGGCGTCACGGAGGAGACCACCACCGGTGTCCACCGCCTCTACGAGATGCACCGTGACGGCTCGCTGCTGTTCCCGGCGATCAACGTCAACGACGCCGTGACGAAGTCGAAGTTCGACAACAAGTACGGCTGCCGCCACTCGCTGATCGACGGCATCAACCGCGCCACCGACGTCCTCATCGGCGGCAAGACCGCCGTCGTCTGCGGCTACGGCGACGTGGGCAAGGGCTGCGCGGAGTCGCTGCGCGGCCAGGGCGCCCGCGTCATCGTCACCGAGATCGACCCGATCTGCGCGCTGCAGGCGGCGATGGACGGCTACCAGGTGACCACGCTCGACGAGGTCATCGACAAGGCCGACATCTTCGTCACGACGACCGGTAACAAGGACATCATCATGGCCGCGGACATGGCCAAGATGAAGCACCAGGCGATCGTGGGCAACATCGGTCACTTCGACAACGAGATCGACATGGCCGGCCTCGCGAACATCCCGGGCATCGTCAAGGACGAGGTCAAGCCGCAGGTCCACACGTGGACGTTCCCGGACGGCAAGGTCATCATCGTGCTGTCCGAGGGCCGCCTGCTGAACCTGGGCAACGCGACGGGCCACCCGTCGTTCGTGATGTCCAACTCGTTCGCGGACCAGACGCTGGCCCAGATCGAGCTGTTCACGAAGCCCGAGCAGTACCCGACCGACGTGTACGTGCTGCCGAAGCACCTCGACGAGAAGGTCGCCCGCCTCCACCTGGACTCCCTCGGTGTGAAGCTCACCGAGCTGCGTCCGGAGCAGGCCGACTACATCGGCGTGAAGGTCGAGGGCCCGTACAAGGCGGACCACTACCGCTACTGATCCCGCCCCAGGCGGCCGGCACCGCCCGGCACCTGCCGGACGTACGCCCTGCGAGCAGGACAAAGGCGTACGTCAGCAGAAGCTCGGCGTGAATGGCCGTCACCGGCGGAGCACTTGGCGCCAGGCAGGCCCTCGCCCCTCAGGCGGGGGCCTGCCTCCGTGCCGGCCCGGCCGCGCCGGTGAAAGCCCGCGCACCGGCCCGACCACAGAAGGCTCGTACCGGCCCGACCACCGAGGCCCGTACCGGCCAAGGCCACTCCGGCCCTCGTGCAGGACTCAGCAAGGACCCGACCCATGCCCCGCGGCCGCTATTCGCTCCATGATCCGCACGATCACACCCCCCTCGGTGAAGAGCACTTCCACTGCGCGCCCGGCCCTTCCGGCTGGCGCTACGTCTCCCAACTGACCTCCCCCTCGGGCGACTTCACCGGATCGGTCGACCTGGCCGTCGACGAACTGGGCCGCCCCATCCGCGTAGAACTGCACGCCTCCGACTGGCAGGTGCGAGGCGCCGCACTCGACGGGGTGACCTGGGTGCGCACCGATCCCACCGGAGAGCACGCCACCGAAGGCAATGTGCAGGCCCACGCCTTCGCCGGCAGCTCACCGGCCTTTCTGATCGCCACAGCCCGGATGCTGCGACTCGCCCCCGACGCCCCCGCACGACGCGTGCGCCTCGTCCGCTTCACCGACCCCGTACTCGCCCCGCGCACGCTCGACCAGTCCTGGTCGCTCCTGAAAAGCGAAACACACGCCACTGACAACGGCCCGCTGACCGTGGACGAATACCAGGTCAGCGACCTCGACACGGGCGAGCAGCACAGCATCCACATCGCCGGCGACGTCGTCCTCGCGGCACCCGGCCTCGAACTCGAACACCTCGAGTCACCGCCGACGGTGTTCCGCTGACGTTCCTCACTGACCGCCTCCGCCGACCGTCTCCTCGGACGGTCTCCGCTCAAGCAGGCGGCGCGAACCCGGTCCTGGGCGGCGCATCCTCCTGCGCCGGACGTGCGGGCTCATTCACCGGAGAGCGGTACGAGGGCTGAACCTGCTCAGCCGGCTGAACCTGCTGAACTGGCTGAACCGGCTGATACGAGGGCGCTCCCACGGGTGGCACGAAGGCACCTGGCGGCATCACAACCGGAGCCCCATACGCAGTCGAGGTCGCAGGTGCACCAGCACCCGCACCCGCACGCACCACCCCGAAGGCCTTCCGCGCATCCCGCGCCTGACGCTCATGCACCACCGCCGCCAGATACGCGGCCGGCGGCACACCATGCGGCGCTGCCGTTCCGGTGCACGCAGCGACATCCGCCGCGAGCCGGCTCGCCATCGACCACCCCACCTGCGGATCCAGCTGCCCCATCCGCGTCAGGTACTGCCGGATGGCCAGCCACAGCCCGTCGGGCACGCCGGACAGATCCAGCTCGGCGAACCGCCCCACCAGCCACGGCGGAGGCGGCGGCACAAAGGCGGACTGCGCCACCGGAATGCGCTCCCGCACGACGAGCGTCCCCGCGAACACGTCCCCGAGCCGCCGCCCACGCGCCGACACCAGCGACGCGATGCACGCGACGACCCCGGCCGTGCCGAGAATCTCGATGACCCCCATCGCCCCGCGTACGAGCGCGTGCCGGAAACGGATCGGCCCACCGTCATCGCGTACCACCCGCAGACCGCAGGCGAGCTTCCCCAGCGATCGTCCATGGCTCAGCGTCTCCACGGCGATCGGCCCGCCGACCAGCACCAGAAGGAAGGTCGCCACCGAGATCGCCGCCTGCGCCGCCGTGTCCAGCGAACCGGCGGCTGCGAACAGCGCCACCGACACGGCGACGTACACACCGATCGCCGCGGCGAGATCGATCAGCACCGCCAACGCCCGACTGGGCAGCCGGGCGGCCCGCAGCTCCAGCGCCACGGCCTCGCCGGTCACCAGCTCACTCATGCGTCCCGCCCTTCCCGCACTGCCCCTGGATACGACAGTCTGCCAAGCTGAGTGCACATCGCGCCGCAGCAAGGGGAGCAGCCGCCGGATGGACCTCGACGTCTTCGTCACCGCACACCGCGCCGAGTGGGACCGCCTGGACGCACTCCTGCGCCGCCGGCGTCGCCTCACCGGAGCCGAGGCGGACGAACTCGTCGTCCTCTACCAGCGCACCGCCACCCACCTGTCGCTGATCCAGTCCAGTGCCCCCGACCCGCAGCTCACCGGCCGCCTCAGCCAGCTCGTGGCCCGCGCCCGCAGTGCGGTCACGGGTACGCGCCGCGCGTCATGGCGCGACGTCACGCACTTTCTGGGCACCGGATTCCCCGCGGCGATGTACCGCACCCGCCACTGGTGGGTCCCCGTCGCCCTCCTCTCCACCTTGCTCGCGGCAGTCATCGGCTGGTGGATCGGCACCCACCCGGAAGTCCAGTCCGCCATCGCGGCCCCCGAGGAGCTCCGCGAGCTGACACGGCCCGGTGGCGACTACGAGACGTACTACTCCAGCCACCCGGCCGCGTCCTTCGCCGCCCAGGTCTGGACGAACAACGCCCAGGCCGCGGCGATGTGCCTGGTCCTGGGCGCGTTCCTGTGCTTCCCCGTGATCTGGATCCTCTTCCTCAACATGCTCAACCTGGGCGTCGGCATCGGCCTCATGTCCTCCGCCGGCCGCCTCGACACTTTCCTCGGCCTGGTCCTGCCGCACGGCCTCCTGGAACTGACGGCCGTCTTCGTCGCCGCGGGTACGGGCCTCCGCCTCGGCTGGACCCTCATCGACCCCGGCCCACGCACCCGCCGTACAGCCCTCGCCGAAGAAGGACGCGCAGCAGTTGGCATGGCGATCGGCCTCGCCCTCGTCCTGTTCATCTCAGGAATCATCGAAGGCTTCGTGACACCGTCAGGCCTCCCGACCTGGGCCCGCATCACCATCGGCGTCGTCGCGGAACTCGCCTTTCTCCTCTACGCGTACGTGGTGGGCGGCCGCGCAGTCCGCGCCGGTGAACACGGAGACGTGGCGGAAGCAGAACGCAGCGCGTCCGTGCCGATCGCCGCATGATGTGCGTTCACCCCTCCTGACCTGCTACTGTCCTCTCCGCCCCAGAAAGTCGTTGACACGACTGGACAGGGGAGGTAGATTCGAACAGTTGCCTGGAACCGGGTAGGTTCAGTAGCAGCACTTCACATCTACTGCTTCGCAGGAAATTCATTCCTCACGAAGCCCCTTCCGATTCATCAGAATCCAAGGCTGGTCAGACCGGCCGAGAACCTCTGATAAAGTCGGTCTCGCCGGAAAGGGAAACCGCCGAAAAGCGGAAACCCCGAAAGGCACCGAGGAAATCGGGCCCGAAAGAGTCTGATAGAGTCGGAAACGCAAGAACGAAGGGAAGCCCGGAGGAAAGCCCGAGAGGGTGAGTACAAAGGAAGCGTCCGTTCCTTGAGAACTCAACAGCGTGCCAAAAGTCAACGCCAGATTGACAACCCCGTCTCGACCGTCATGGTCGG